>DAOUCY010000020.1:0-3920 GCA_034431625.1 Anaerolineae bacterium
GCGAGCGGAGCGAGCAGGACGCCTAACTCGCGGATGGGTACAGCCGCCGCCCCGTTAGGTGGACGCGAGCGCAGCGAAGCGTCCACCTAACGGCTCGCGCTTCACCTGCGCCGCGAAGCGTAGCGGAGCGGCGTCAGGTGCAAGCGCGTGTTGGCTGGCAATTTCTTATAAACGAACTCTTATCCGGCGGACAATTGCCACAAATCTTGGACCAGAAACGTTTGAAAGTCTTTGATCTGCTCTCGAAGTCTCTCATTGGTGAGCATTTCTGGACGTGGATCAACATAGTACACGCCGTCTAATCTATTCAACGCCACCGTATAGCCTAGAAAATGGTTACTTTTGAAAGTTGAATTGATTCCAAAAATGCTATTGCCAGATTTCGCTCTTTGAACATCGTGCAAAAAGACAGCAATAACAGGAACTTCTCTTCCCAGCAGTTTGGTCAACAAATACTTGTCAAGAAAAATCTTGTCAATTCGATCTTTGCTTGTAGTTTTTACAGAGCCAACGATTTCTGTTTCATGGATGAATCTGGTCTCGGCAGCAACAATAGCCTTGTTGCGAGAGAACACCAAATCTAGCTCGTAAGACATCTCATAACCTGGATAGTCAGGTATCGGAATGCTTATGGTGCGAGGTTCGCATTCTAACCCCACTTTTTGGATGATAAGCTTGACAAGAACTTCAAAGAGTTGTCCTACGCGCTTTCTTGACTGATTGGGATTCTCAAAAGAATCCCCAATACTGCCGATAGATTGTTGCACCGTATAAACGACTCTATTGATCTCGGAAGTTTCGACATATCTTCTGGCACTTTCTTGATCAAGTATCCTGTCCTGATATCGTTTGAGGTCATCAAGGAATAACATAAATCTTTGAAAAGCGTCACTGAATTCGTTTCCTGACTCGATAAATAAATTCGTATTCAGAGGTCGAGTGATTCTATAACCGTAATCTTCGTCATACTGATAGAATACATAATTGTTATGCGTTGGAGAGATGATGCGGGTTGGCTGCATTTTCTGCATAAGTTCGAGGAAAGCTTTGCATAGCTCGTAATAATCTTCCAGTCCATTAAACGCGCTTGTGTCTCGAACACTAGCTTGCAAATCTATCAATGTAATTTCCGTCATCGAATAGATTTCCTTCTCTCTGCATTTTCAAAATCATATTGAATCCACTTCTCTATCGGCCAATCTTCCACCAACTCAATACGCCTAACAGCCCATCGGCAATACTCTAAAGAAATATCACATCCTTTCCAATTCCGTCGAAGCTGTTCGGCTACAACAGCAGTGGTTCCAGAGCCAAGAAACGGATCTACAATTAGATCTCCGACGTTAGATGATGCTAGTACCAACTTACGTAAAAGTTCTTCGGGTTTCTGCGTCGGGTGAGGCGTTTTCTCGTGCATTCCATTACAAGTTGTAGGTATTTCAATAACATCCCTGGGCTTTGCACCACGTGGGTGTGGTTGCCATACAGTGTTCTTTCTCCCATTTCCCCTTCCATATTGGCTGGTTTCAGCTTGTGGATGCTCTGGATATTTTAGGGTATGGTTGCCATAGGGAATGCGCACATCATCAATGTTGAAAGTAAAATTCTTGCTCTTTCTAAAGTGGAGAATGCTCTCATGTGAACGACCCCAATCCGAGCCGAGATTGGCTTTGTTCTTATAATGCCAAATGAGCCAACGACATCCCTTGAAAAATCGAGAGGCTGGCAACTTTAAGTCGGCAATGATTTCAGAAAATCCACAGATATATAGAGTGCCAGTGGGCTTTAGTACTCTGGCTGCTTCCTGTATCCACAACAATGACCACTCAACATACTCTTCCTGAGATTCAAAGGTATCCCACTCAGCTTTCTTGATATTATAGGGTGGGTCTGCAAAAATCATGTCAACCGATTCAGTTTCCAGAGTGCGAAGCCAGGCAATGGCATCTCCGACCCATATTTCTCCGTGGGGGTGGGAATAGAACAACGTGGGCGTATTGAGGTCTATTTGAGACTCGTTAATGTCAAAAATAGTCCCCTTAAGTATTTGTTGCCCAAAAAAAGTTGGTATTTCTTTATTTCGAGCGTATTCAGCAGATGGTTCTTTGATCTCGAGAATAGAGCTTTCCATAACCTAATTATACCCCGCCTAGCGCTTGGACTTGCCAGCCAACGGCTGGCATCAGGCGCGGCGCGTAGCGAAGCGGAGCGCCGTCGCCTGCATGCCGTTGTTGGGCGCGACTAAGTCATGGTTGTACCAATGTTCCAATGACTGCAGCACTCTGATTTGTTCCATCACTGTATTGCACTGTAACTGTGTATATTGTGCCGTCAGGCGCTACTCGAAACGGCTTGAAGTACAAGTCGGCTTGACTAGGAGAAGGTGAAATCACATAAAGCAGCCAATTTGATGCCGGATTACACGGAGTTGCCCAGACCCCGCCTCCTGCCGTGTCTTCCACCTTATAGATTGTTGCTTGCACATCGGTTCTTAATCCGTCAAGGCGGATGTGTATGTTATCGGGAACGGTGCCTGTAGTGCATCCTTGGCCCGCATAGCTATGACCATCTTGTCCTAAAAAAGTTCCACGAAGAGCAGAGTACTCGTAACCGTGATAGACAGTAGCTTCTTTCAACAAGCCGATCAATTCTGTGGTGAGCACGTTGACATCTGCTCGAGGTGCCCCACCATAGCCGGGGTAATAAAGCACGTACACAGTACGTGTTATCACTGCGGGTTGAGCAGCAAGATATGTAGGAGAAAGTAAGGCTACATGTTCTGAAACTGTCTGGAGAGGTTCAGTTGCGAAACCCGACTTTGGCTCAATTGCGAATGATGGCAGACGTTGCACCGCTGTCCGTGCGTTACCGGAGTTCTGAAATAGAATTGGGATATAGACGTGGAACTGATAGGATGGTCTACCAAATAAGTATGACCACCAATTCTGATGAGGGTTGCCATTTCGGTCTTTATTGATGTTGTCTAAGCCGGGAACGTTTTGCATCCACCACAGATGAAATCCCCAGTGTGTACATCCCCAAGCCTGACAATTAATGCTAGTTGGAAGAGCAGAGCCATCTTGGCTCCAAGATGGACAGATAGTCTCAACAGTAGTTATGTCGTTGTAAATGTACTCTTGATCACTCAAGATATTAGGGGGATGATGGGCATCGCCACATCCGCCGATCTGCCCATTACCTGAGAACGGGCGAGCCACAAAACCGTAGCGATCACTCAGCAGGCTACCACACTGACTATACGGCCATGTCGTGCTACCCGCCCAAGGCCAAGTCGCAGTTGAAAAATCGCAGGTAAAGTAGTGACCGAAGAAGCCCTCAAGACGATGGTTGAAACTCTCTAGTGCAACATCCACTTCCCTGAGGTAATTAAACGTCATAGTCGTGACCACTTTGCCGCAATTCGGGGCATCGCCATACCAGTCTGGGCCAGAAGTGGTCCACTCCCACATATGTCCCTTGGTCACACCATCTCCATTACCCGCCCATATCCATACTTCGTCTACTTGCCCACTGGCAATAAGAGAGCACAGATTATGCTCAGTATATATCTCGGTGTAATCGGCACGTCCATTGGGCAATACTGGAGGCATAGTTGTATCTGTAACAACCGAACCACCGTAAACTCGGTACTCTAGATACGGTTGTGGTGGTGTAGCATTAACCATAACCGATTCGGCCTGCACTGTTTGAGAGTGTGGCTTTTCGGCAAGTGACCATATGCCCACTATCATAAGAGCAATAGTGAACCCTTGCGCCAGCAAACGAGCTCTCACTGATGACCTCCTTATCCGGGCCAATGTTAGCGCCCAACGGGGCGGCGGATGAGCTGCGCGCCGCGGAGGCGCGGAGCGCCGACGCAAGCGTCAGCTCCATCCGCAAGTTAGGCGGACGCGAGCGGA
>DAOUCY010000021.1:0-92101 GCA_034431625.1 Anaerolineae bacterium
TGCGCTATGACCGTCATTTGCATATCTACCGTGCGTTTTGTCTCGTCGCCATCATTCTTTGGTGCGTTGACCGAATTTTGAAATGAGTTCTCAACAAATACGGTTAGGCATACCGAATCATGCGAAACAGAACGAAATTGCTGTTGATAATAATTACCTTAACACCGCTGACACTTTCACTCTCTGTGACAGGCGCAGTTCAAGCCGTATCTACAACTGAGGTGTTGGAAACATTAGGTGGAATCCCCTGCCCTGATAGTGATTTCACATGCATAGAATTGACTCTGCCCTTGGATCACTTTGATCCTTCTGATACGCGCACTATTAATGTGACGTTTGGGGTTCTGCCCGCTGTGGGTAAACGACTAGGCATGTTCGTCACGGCGACAGGAGGGCCTGGAACATCTGGCTTGTCTTACGCGGACTCATATGCCACCTCATTTCCGACGGAAATCAGCGAGCACTACGACCTCGTATTTTTCGACCAGCGGGGTGGATTTCAATCTGGCAATTTGCAGTGCCCAACTGCTGCTGAACGCTTTTATCGATCCGACTGGCGAGCTATCACTCCTCAACAAGAACAACAGCTTGTCGCAACGGCGCAGCAGTTCGCTAATGACTGCATCGTTGAAATGGCTGTAGACCCAGAAACGCTTGGATATTACGGCACAAGACAGGCTATTGAAGACTTGGAAGTATTCCGACAAGCGGTGATGGAAGATAAACTGTGGCTGTATGGTGAGAGCTATGGCACACAGTTCGTCCAGCAATATGCTACCGCTTATCCTGAGCACAGTGCCGCAGTTATCTTGGATGGACCAGTAGACTTGACACTCTCCGGCATCGAATACTATGCCGAACAGGTTCAGGCATTCGATGATGTGCTTTCCGAGACGCTGCGAGCCTGCGACTCGGACAAAGCCTGCCGAGAGGATTTCCAGAATGGCAGTGCTCTTACCTTCTACGATGAGCTAGCCAATGAACTTCAGACAGCTCCGATAACAGTCGATTTTCCTTTAACTTCCGGGGAAATTGAGTCCCGGCAGTTTGCGTTGAACGATCTTGAGACAGCAACCGCCAGTTTCGTTTACAGCGAAGATGCCCGTATGATCCTTCAACGTGGCCTCGCAGCAGCGTCCAAAGGCGATTATATCCTGATGATGCGCCTACTTTACAATGCTCTGGGGCTTGATCCTGAAACAGGAATGCCGATGCCAGGAGGGTCTGACGACTATTCGGATGGGCTGTTCTATGCAGTGGAATGCAGCGATTATGCCTATTTCGAGGGAACCGTTGAAGAACGCGCAGAAGCCTTTCTACGAGCAGCAGATGAGATTGAAGCTCGTGTTCCACGCTTTGGCTCACTCATCTATGGAGATCTTCCCTGCGTGTTCTGGCCGGGGCAACCTCTGAAAGAACGTCCATCTGCATTTGCAGCACAGGGAATTCCCACATTTGTCCTGGGAGCTACATCAGACCCTGCGACTCCCGTTGCCAACGCCAAGCGGATTTTCGATCACCTGCATGACGGCTATTTGATCGTTACCCAGGGAGGAGCACATGTCGTCTTCGGTCGAGGCAATGCTTGTCCTGATGATCTGATTAGAGATTTTCTAGTTGAAGGAACTCGCCCAAAAGAACGCCAGATCAAATGCGAGGGAGTAGTTAGTGATCCCTACTTGCCCGTTGCACCTGCGGATGCAGCCGACTTTGAATCACCGCTGGAGGCATTGGATGCACTGACAACCGACCTGCTGTATCTACCAGAGTATTACTATTGGGATGGAGCAACACTAATGATGACAGCTTGCCCAAAAGGCGGTGCCCTGTCATTCGCGCCATCGTTTAGCAGAGATCAATTCCGTTTCAGCAGGTGTGCGTTCTCAGAGGGATTCACCATCACCGGAAGCGGCAGTTATGACTATGAAAGCGGCGATTTGATCTTGAGTGTACAAGTCGGCGGCTACAAAACTGGGCAGATGAACTACCTCCTCAATTCGGAAGGTCGCAGTTTCATCAGCGGAGAATTCGACGGAAATCTCATCGAAATGACGAACGATCCCGCATAATTGCACTATAATAGAAACATTAGTTCTAGCTTCACCGGAGTCGCAAGTTGAGCCTGACGAACCGCGATATCGCCACGATCTTTGAGAATGTCTCGATCATGTTGGAGATCAAAGGCGAAATCATCCACCGAGTGCTGTCCTACCGCCGCGCTGCCGAAACAATCCGCGAGCTGCCGCGCGATTTACGAGCTATCGCTGCGGAAGGTGCATTGACCGAGCTTCCCAACATTGGCGATACGCTGGCGGCAAAAATCACCGAGATGTTGGAGACAGGTCAGCTTCAATTCTATGAGCGGCTCAAACAGGAAATCCCTGAAGGACTGGTCGCGCTGGTGCATATTAATGGAGTTGGGCCAAAAAAGGCAAAACTGTTCTGGGAGCAGTTAGGGATTACGACACTGACAGAACTTGAAGCAGCGGCGCGGGCTGGAAAACTGCGTGATCTCCCTGGAATGGGCGAAAAGAGCGAGAAAAAAATACTGGAGGGGATTGAGGCACTGGCACGGCAGACTGGTCGACAACCGCTTGGTATCGCACAACCGGCTGCACAAGCCATACTGGATTACCTGTTAGCGCTGCCAGGGGCAATAGAAGGAGCGATAGCTGGCAGCATCCGCCGTGGGAAACCGACCATCGGCGATGTCGATCTGTTGATTGCCAGTGACGACGCTGTACCCATCATGGACGCCTTCGTGAAGATGGAACAAGTAGCGCGAGTACTCGGTCACGGGCCGACCAAAAGTTCGGTCGAACTGTTGAATGGGCTGCAAGTCGATCTACGAATTCTAGAAAAGGCGCGATGGGGCACGGCGCTCAGTTACTTCACAGGCAGCCAAGCACACAACATTCGACTGCGAGAACTGGCACTTCAGCGGGGCTGGAGCCTGAACGAACACGCTTTCAGTCCGGTGAATGACAAAGGAACCATCATCGAAGATGCCCCAAAGCGGCTATGTGCAACTGAAGAAGAAGTCTACGCAATGCTGGGGCTGCCATGGATTCCGCCAGAACTGCGTGAGGACAGCGGTGAGATCGAAGCTGCACAGTCCGACCGACTGCCCAGCCTTATTTCCATTCAGGACATTCAGGCCGACTTGCACATGCACACAACCTGGAGCGACGGGACGTTGAGTGTGCGAGAAATGGCAGAAGAAGCACGCCGACGCGGTCACAAGTACATAGTCATCACTGATCATTCACGCAGTCTGGGGATAGCCAATGGGCTGAGCATTGAACGACTGATGGATCAGCAGGAAGAAGTGCGGCGAATCGATGCCGAGATGAAACCGAACCTCCGGGTGTTCCACGGCACCGAAATGGACATAAATGCTGATGGCAGTCTGGACTATCCTGATGAAATCCTGGCAAAATTGGATTTCGTGATTGCATCACTACATGTCAGTTTGAGACAGCCTCGCGAACAGATCACCCAGCGCGTCCTAAACGCACTACGTAATCCGCACGTCGATCTCATCGGGCACCCACGCGGACAGTATATTCCTGATCGAGAACCTGCTGATCTCGATATGGATGCTGTATTTGCGGCTGCAATTGAATCCGGAACGGCACTGGAAATCAACGCTAATCCGCGCCGGCTTGACCTGGAAGCGCAGTATGCACGACGCGCTGTAGAGCTAGGTATTCTGATCTCGATCAATACTGATGCACACAATGCTGAACAAATGGACTTGCTCCACTTCGGAGTAACAACCGCCCGGCGAGGCTGGGTTGAGTCACCGTCCGTAATCAATACCTGGCCTGTCGAGCGGTTCACAGCTTGGACTCAAAAGCGGGGATAAGCCATGCCAATCAGTCCCGCATCACCACCACCCAGCCTCCCAGAAGATGAGCAAACTCGCTTCCAGCCCTCTCTAGACCATACTATTGGCATGGGGCCGGTCAAAGATGTACGTCTGGTGCAGCCAAGCGAAGTCAAGAAACCAAAATGGGGAAAGACACGTGACTCAGGAGGGCGTCGCCACCAAGATTCGGCGCTGCGACTACCGCTTTGGTCGGTACTACTCACTCTGATGATGGTATGCGGAGCAGTATCATGCGTGGTGTTGGTTTTATTCACATTGGGAGGACGCAGCGCAGCTAATTTACCCCCGCGCATCTTGGTGCTGACTGCTATCCCCTCAGCAACACCAGCGGTGACCCTGCCTTCACTACTGACCTCACCGACACTGCCACCGGCATTTGAGGCGGTGTCGGCCATGCCGCTGGCTCTCAGCGGCCCCACACTTGCCCCAATCGTCTTCACGCCGACGCCCACTCCTGCAGCGAGGATCACGATTGGCAGCACCGTGATTGTCACCGGCAACCGAGGGATCAACGTGCGGCTAGGGCCAGGAACGGACCAGGGAATCGTTGATGTTGCTGATCCAGGAGACCAGTTCATTGTGCTGGCTGGACCACAGCCGGCTAATGGCCTGAACTGGTGGCAGATTCGCAGCCTGGACGGGAGCATCAGCGGTTGGGCTGCCGAGAACGATGGGACAACTGATCTGCTGCAAGCTGTTTCCATACCAGAGTAAAGCTTGACCATTCTATGAAGTAAGGATCGACCATGACTAGCGATCTAGACCGTCGAGCCGCTGAACTGCGCGACCAGATCAATTTCCACAACTACCGTTACAACGTGCTGGGCAGCCCAATCATCAGCGATGCCGAATACGACAAACTCTATCATGAACTCAAGACGCTGGAAGCAGAACACCCAGAACTCATCACCCCAGATTCGCCAACCCAGCGCGTTGGAAGCGACCTCTCGGAAGACCTCCCCAAAGTCCGACATCCTGCCCCGATCCTCAGCCTGAGCAACGCTTTCACCATCGAGGACCTACAAGCCTGGGAAGAACGCAATCTGAAGCTGCTGCCAGATGGTATTCGCTTGAGTTATACCCTTGAACCAAAGCTAGATGGCCTGAGTGTGGTCATTACCTATGAAAATGGTGTGCTGGTTCAAGCAGCGACACGCGGTGATGGTGAGCAAGGCGATGATGTCACTGCGAATGTCCGCACAATCCGCAATATTCCACTCAAAATTCCGGTGAATCCCGATGGGCCACATCCTCCACAGCGGCTAGTAGTGCGAGGTGAGGTTCTATTCCGTAAGAAAGATTTTGCTGCGCTCAATCAAAAACAGGCTGACGAAGGCCTGCCGCTGTACGTCAATGCACGCAATACGGCATCAGGAACTTTAAAACAAAAGGACTCGCGGATTACTGCTGCCCGTCCGCTAACAGCCTATTTGTACAATATTGTGTCGGCTGTGGGATATGAGTGGGATTCTCAGTGGGATGCGCTGAACTACCTGCGGGATATGGGATTTCCTATTGCACCAGACGTGGGATTATTTCCCACATTATCCGACATTATCCAGCAGTTACCCACATGGGAATCCCGCAGAAACCAACTCGAATATGAAATCGATGGAGTGGTTATCAAAATCAATGAGCGGCGGATTGCCGATGAACTGGGGTTCGCAGGTAAAGACCCACGAGGAGCTATCGCTTACAAGTTCCCAGCCGAAGAGATGACTACACGTTTGATCGGGGTCACCGTCAATGTTGGTCGAACCGGAAAAATTACCCCTACAGCGCAGTTGGAACCTGTATTTCTTGGCGGCGTGACGGTGGTGAATGCCAGTCTACACAACTACGAACAGATCGCTCGATTGGATATCCGGAAGGGTGATAGGGTCATCGTCAAGCGATCTGGGGAAGTCATTCCCTACGTAATCGGACCGGTGGTTGGGGCACGAGATGGCTCTGAAACGCCAATCGTACCACCGGAAACGTGTCCTTTTTCCGGCGACAAGTTGGTACAACCAGAAGGTCTCGTGGATTGGTACTGCCCGAATCCACAGTGCCCGGAGCGGGTCTACCGCAGCATCGAGTTCTTTGTCTCGCGCGGGGCGATGGACATCGAGGGTATGGGTGGACAAACGGTGAAGACACTCATTGAAAAAGGATTGATCCGCGATGAAGCTGACATCTTCACATTGCAGCGTGATGCGCTGTTGGAATTAGATGGATTCGCTGAAAAGAAGGTTGACAACTTACTGGCGTCCATCCAAGCTGCAAAGCAGCGACCGCTGGCACAGCTTCTCGCGTCACTAGGTATTGACGGAGTTGGTGAAGTAGTCGCCGAAGTCTTAGCAAGCCATTTCGGTTCCATTGAGGCCTTGATGAAAGCCTCCGTCGAGGAAGTGGATGCAGTTGAAGGCATCGGGCCGATCCTGGCACAAAACGTAGTAGATTGGTTTACTGATGCCCATCATCGAGCGGTGCTAGACAAAATGAAGCAGGCAGGAGTTAAGATGCAAGCTGAAGCACGTGTTCGTGCTGGCAACCGCCTCGATGGGCTGACCTTTGTACTGACTGGTACGCTGCCTACACTGAGCCGAGAGCAGGCTTCGGAATTGATCGAATCTCATGGGGGAAAGATATCCGGCAGCGTCAGCAAGAAGACCAGTTACGTGTTAATGGGCGACTCTCCGGGAAGCAAAGCAGACAAAGCAAGACAGCTTGGTATCCCGATCATTGGAGAAGCCGAATTGTGGGATATGATTGGCGAGAATCCAGCAGAAACCCGCAGTAACCCACAGCCGAATCCCACACAGCCCTCCCTGTTGTAGACGGTTACCCGCAAGAGGTCGCATGTCTGCTTACGCTATCCAGATCAGAGCTGGTCGGGAAAAACCCATCCGCCAGCAGCATCCGTGGATTTTCTCTGGAGCAATTGCGGAAGTAAAGAACACGCCACCACCTGGTGAAATTGTCACTGTGATCGACTCAGAAGGCCAATTTCTAGCGCGGGGATATTGGAATCCTTGGTCACAGATTCAAGTGCGGCTACTTACCTGGCAGGACGAAATCATCGACGAAGCGTGGTGGCGGCGGATGCTGCGAAGGTCAATAGAAGCGCGACGGAGTTACAACACGCAGCATCGGCAGACGCCCCTAGATGAAGGCTGGCGAGTCGTGCACGCAGAGAACGATTTTCTGCCCGGGTTAATCGTAGATCGCTATGGCGATTGGTTGGTTATGCAGGCGCTTACACTGCATATCGACCAACGGAAGGAAATGATTGCTCAAATTCTCAGCGAACTGTTCGCCGAAATCGACCTTCCGGTCAAGGGGATTTATGAGCGCAGTGATGTAGACGTGCGACACAAGGAAGGACTGAAAGAAGTCACCGGGCTGCTCTGGGGCACAGAGCCGCCAGAACGCATCTGGATGGGGCGAAACGAAGTTCGCTATCAAGTCGATGTCCGCAGAGGGCACAAAACCGGATTCTACCTTGACCAAAAGCCTAACCACGCTCTGGTGGGGACACTACTACGTTCAAACTATGGAAATGATCCTCAAACCTCGATACTTAACTTGTTCAGCTACACAGGCCGATTCGGTCTGGCTGCCTCAGGGCGAGTAGTTAATGTGGATGCCTCTTCAGAAGTGCTCGAACTAGCGGAGCAGAACTACCAGCACAGCGGTTTTGATATGAGTCGAGTCGAATTCATTCAGGCAAATGTGTTCAAGTTTCTCCGTGGTCAAACTGCCCAGAAAGCACAGTATGATTTAGTCATCCTAGACCCACCCAAATTTGCCCACAGCGCTGGACAAGTGAACAAAGCTTCACGGGGATACAAAGACATCAACCTGAATGCCTTTCGGTGTGTCAAACCGGGTGGTCACTTACTCACTTTCTCGTGTTCGGGTGCAATCAGCAGCGATCTATTCCAAAAAATCGTCTTCGGAGCACTGGCCGACAGCGGCCGTCAGGCTCAGATTCTTCAGCATCTTGGAGCAGGAGATGACCATCCAACAGCGCTTACTTTCCCCGAAGGCGCTTACCTTAAGGGGCTGCTGCTGCGGGTATATTAGGATGTCTTCGGCTGCTGAAGTTCAAGCAAACGGCGAACCTTCGAGCGAGTTTCGATCCAACTCACCGGACTGAGTCCCAGCTTGTCCCGGATGAAAGACTCCTCCAGCCCTGCCTGCATATCGCGCACTGCGCAAGTCCAGCGCAGCATTTCGAACGAGAGCTTATGTGGGATACCGGCTGCTTCGCCAACATCCTCTAGGACATATTCCAAGTTACGTGCTGTACAGTTAAACAGATTATCCGAGGGCGCATACTGGGCCAAATAGCAATCCATCAACCGCACCCAATCGGGATCGAGGTCGATGCGACGTTCTTTGAAGATGTTGCGGACTCGGTGCCGAACTGTCAAGATCGGGCGATTAGGGTTCAAGCGATCTACATCAGATGGTTTGATGGTCATAGCCTCGCTCTTCTTGATGCCTGTGTCCAGGATAAGTCGCAGCAGCAGTTCAGGGCGTGTATCAATCTCCTCACCTTTGCGCATCCCACGCGCAGCCAAGATCGCTGCCCGGATTTCATCTGGACTCAGGGCATAGGACAGCGGAGCAGGCCCTGAACGCTGGAGTACTGCTTTAGCCGGATCATTTGGAATCGCGCCAACACTGTGCAACCACTTGAAAAAGACCTTGAGTGTGGTCACCCGGCGGGCATAGGACTTGCGACTGCACGGCACACCTCGCTCAAACTCAAGCCAGTGCAGGAACTCATTGAGCCGAGTCGTGGTGAAGTTGCCGATGGGATGGTCACTACCAATGTAATCAGCGAGAAGCTGCAAGTCAGACGTGAAGGCATTTAGTGTATGTTGAGATTTACCTTCTTTGAGGAGATAGTGCTGGAACAGCGCCAGTGTGTGTTGAAGCTGAGTATGGATATTTAGATCCGCAATAGTGGCTGGTTGATTCTCAAATAAAGGCATCTGCCGCAGGTCAGACATCAGTGGATCACCTTGATTGACTACACGAATGCGAAAAGCGTAGCGCAAGCCGACCTGCGCGTCAAATTAGCTGTCAGCGACGAGCAGTCCAGGAGGGATGACCATAAAATGCCGCTTGAAGCTGGTGTGCGCGGTCGATTTCCGAAGGAGTGGGATGGACAGCAATCTCGGTAAAAGTGATCTGAAGAGCCGATTGAAAACCCATCACCAGGGCAGAACTCGCCAGATTGAAGGATACCTCTTGTCCCAGCACCTCGGTCAAGGTAGTGGCATGAGCGCAAATCTGGGTGCGGGCAAATAGTCGTGCCTGTTCGTCAGGATAAGCGAGTGCGTCTACAATGCGGCCTATATCGCCTGCAAGCGGCACCGAACCATGCTGAAGTACTCCCCCTGCGCGACGCACCTGAGCGCTACCAACGAGTTTGCGACCGCTCCAGGTAATTTCATAGTGGGAAGGTGTCTCGAAACAGACTGGAGCTAGATGCGCTTTACTCGATTGAGGAGCTGTTCTTGACTCCAGCCGAGCGCCAAGATTTTCTAGTCCAACCATGAGCGCAAGACTCAAGCGGTGATAGCTTTCGACTACTGCCCCGGCAGCGAGGTCATCCTCAGCCGGAAGAGTTACGCTGTAGGTCAATTCATCGACGTGGAGAACAGCACGACCTCCGGTGGGCCGCCGGACGATATCCCAGCCACGTTCCAGCAATCGTTCATGATCGACATCGGCGACGCGCTGTCCATAGCCCAACGACAGGCAAGCTGGATTCCAAGCATACAAACGCAGCGTAGGCAGAGACTTCCTGGCTGCAACCGCTTCCAGAATCGCCATATCTACGGCCATATTCCACGAGCCGGAAGCAGGCTGATCGTTTATCAAGCGCCATTGACGCATCTATACGCCCCGCCTATACTGTTTTTCATCGATGTGACGCTCCAGGAAAGTAGGATGGCAGAGGTCAGATGCAGAATCCGCGCCCATCTGAGGAACAACCTACGGTTACAAACCAGTCACCGGTGTTCGGCTCTCCACGGGAGAATGCGCGGGTAAATGCGACCGCGACGGCACTGAACCAGACTCCCGTGCCACCGTATGCCCCACATTATAACACCGCAATGCCCACCGGAACGGAACGACAGTCAGCAGCTCGCGAACGGATGCGACGCCGACGGGTGCAGTCTCGCAACCGGGGTTCGGAATGGGCGTGGGTGATTGTGGCCGCAGCAATTTTCGGGATTGTTGTAGTCGGCAGCCTGAGCTTGTTCATCATCCTCCAGGCGAGCCAGACACAGGCTGAAGTAATCCCTACAGCCGCTGTAGTACTGCCCACACCAGTCGATGCCCGCGATGGGTTCGGCGGAGCAGGACAAGGCGGTGAACAGATTACACTAAACGATGGACGCAGCATCACGTTGATTCCCTGGGATGGGAATTCACGGTTCACGGTACTGGTCGTTGGGCTGGATCGGCGGCCAGGGGAAAGCGGACTGGCATACCGCACAGACACGATGATGCTGGTCAGCATTGATCCGGCAACCAAGAGCATCGGCATTTTGAGTATCCCGCGCGATCTCTATGTGGAAGTGCCAGGTTACAGCGAACTTCAGCGTGTGAACTCATCGATGGTGCTGGGTGAACTCCAACGTCCCGGCTATGGGCCAGAACTGATGATGCAGACGGTTCAGTACAATCTGGGCATACGAGTTCATGACTACATGGCGGTTGATTTCAATACCTTCATCACTGTCATTGATGCCATCGGTGGGATCGACATGAATATCCCATACTCCATCAGCGACCCAGCCTACCCAGACATGAATTATGGCTACGATCCCTTCTACATTCGGGCCGGGTTCCAACACCTCGACGGGAAAACAGCACTCAAATATGCCCGCACCCGGCATGGGGACAGCGACTTTGGTCGAGCGCAACGCCAACAGGCTGTTTTGTACGCAATCCGCGACCGTGTGTTGAGTGTGGACATGCTGCCCCAGCTCATCGTTCAGGCTCCAACAATCTGGAACGCAATTAGCTCCGGAGTCAGCACAGGATTGAGTTTCGAGCAAATCCTCCAGCTTCTCTACTATCTGAAGGATATCCCAGCGGAAAGCATCAAAACCGGTGTGATTGACGAACGCTATACCATGGGCTATATGACCCCTCGCGGGGCTTCGGTGCTAGTTCCTGACCGAGCCAAGCTGGGTGGACTTATGGTCGAAGTATTCGGACCAAACTACTCCCAATAGTATTTCAACAGTAGAGGTCAATCAAAACAGCGCGCCTGTTTAGGCGCGCTGCTGCTTTCCAGGGGACCCGCCATGCCGTGTGCCGCGATGTTTTTGAACCTGCTTTCGCAGGTGGGTCGTCTAACTGTTGAATCGATCTTGGCCGAAGCCTATCACCTTATCAACAGACGGATGACGCCCTAAGTTTGGGTGTTGGCTCAAACGCATTGCGCCATCACGAACACAGCAGGTTGGCGCATTTATACCAGAGCGCTCCGGTCAAGTAAAGGCTGATCTTCCCTTGCAACAAGACCTAAACTATCGTTAACAGAACGATCACAAAAGGGCACGGAGAGGCTGTATAATTCGGCTGTTTTGCCACAGAGAGAAGGTTCATTTGAAGGAGCAAGAGCGATGGGTAATACACTGATGAAGAAGAATTTCGCCGAATTCATTGGGACGTTCATCCTGGTGTTTGTGGGCGGATTCGCAGCGGCATCCGGACAGTTGATGGTGGCTGCGCTGGGACATGGGCTGATTTTGGTGGGTATCATCTTCATGTACGGTCACATCTCCGGTGCACACTTGAACCCGGCGGTCACTGCTGGGATTCTCGTAGGGGGTAAAGTCACGCTGACCGAGGCTATCGGCTACTGGATCGCACAGTTTTTGGGAGCCATTGCC
This sequence comes from Anaerolineae bacterium, assembly GCA_034431625.1. Lineage (GTDB taxonomy): Bacteria > Chloroflexota > Anaerolineae > Aggregatilineales > Phototrophicaceae > CFX2. The sequence goes on from DAOUCY010000021.1 coordinate 11,803, forward strand.
GCAGCGGTGATGCTGAACGTACTGGTGACTGGAACCGCAACAGCAGGGCAAACAATGGGCAGCCTGACAGCGAGCGCCCCATGGACAGCAGCCCTGTTCGAGGCGATTCTGACGTTTCTCCTGGTCAGCGCAGTGTACCAGGCGGCGGTATACGGCAAAGCCGGAAACTTGGCCCCGCTGGCGATTGGTTTCACGTTGGCGGGATTAATCCTGGCAGGTGGGCCGTTCACGGGCGCATCACTGAATCCGGCGCGGACATTGGGGCCAGCAGTGGTCGCGGGCGACTTGAGCTACCTCCTACCCTATCTGGTGGGCATCTTCGCGGGCGGGATCATCGCTGGATTGGTCCACACAAGGGCATTCCAACCAGAGCAGTAATTTCCCCTAGAACACCCTGAGGGGGCACTTCTATGCCCCCCTCAAAGTCACTAGGCAAAAGCGTTTTATTCTGAATCAGCTGGCACTGCGTCGTCTTCGGTTTCCTCTTCGTATTCGATGACGCTGATGTGCAATTCTTCAAGCTGTTTGGGGGTAACCAGCGAAGGCGCACGCACCATTGCATCGGTAGCCTGCTGAGTCTTGGGAAAGGCAATCACTTCGCGGATGTTAGGCTCACCGGCGAGGATCATGACAAGGCGGTCGATCCCAGGGGCGATGCCGCCGTGCGGCGGAACACCGTACTCGAAGGCTTCCAGAATGTGGCCGAAGAGGCGCTGCGCCTTCTCTCGATCCTGACCGATGAGGAGCATGATCTTTTCCTGAAGGGCGCGGTCGTGGATACGGATACTGCCACCTGCCAACTCATAGCCGTTGCAGATGAGGTCGTACTGAAGGCTGCGGACTTTGCCGGGATCGGTATCCAACAAGTGCAGATCTTCCGGATTGGGGGACGTAAAGAGGTGATGAGACGGGTCCCAACGTTTTTCTTCTTCATTCCACTCCACCAGCGGGAAATCGATGACCCAGGCAAAAGCAACCTGGTTGGGATCGGCCAGGTTGAGCTGGGCAGCAAGATGACGGCGGAGCGCATCCGTCACGGCATAGACGACTTTGCGGGCATCTGAGATAAAAAGCAGCAGATCACCAGGCAGCGCCCCTACACGCTCGACCAGTTCGAGCTTTTGATCGACGGTGAAATACTTGCCAATGGGCCCCTTGACTTCCTCAGCTTCATTTTCGGGCAGTGCCATCCAAGCAAGGCCTTTGGCACCGTTGGCACGGGCAAACTGTTCGAGTTCGGCGGTGTCTTTGCGAAGCTGCGTGCCGCTGACCTTACCCGCACCAGGGACGCGGATTACCTTGACCGGTTTACCCTCGGCGACGTTATTTTGGAAAATGGGAAAAGCGCTTTTGCCGGCGAGGTCGCTGATATCGACAGCCGAGAGGTCATAGCGGAGATCGGGCTTATCGGAGCCGTATTTCTCCATAATCTCACGGAAGGGAATGCGCGGGAACGGCTTGAACAGCAACTGTTTGTCGCTGACCTGCTCGACGATGGCTGTCATCAGCCCTTCGATTAGCTGAAGGATATCTTCGCGCTCGACGAAGCTGAGTTCCATATCCAACTGGGTAAATTCCGGCTGGCGGTCACCACGCTGGTCTTCATCACGGAAGCAGCGAGCAATCTGGAAATAGCGCTCATAGCCAGCGACCATGAGAAGCTGCTTGAACTGTTGGGGACTCTGGGGCAGCGCAAAGAACTTACCGGCATGAATGCGGCTAGGAACGAGATACTCGCGCGCACCCTCGGGGGTCGATTTGAAGAGGATAGGTGTTTCGATCTCGATGAAACCGCGGGCATCAAGGTAGTCGCGGATGAACTTGATGATCCGGTGGCGGGTCACGATGTTCTTCTGCATCCGTGGACGACGGAGGTCGAGATAGCGGTACTGCATCCGCACAATCTCATCGACCTTGTCTTCTTTATTGATGTAGAACGGCGGGGTGCGAGAGGCATTGAGCAGCGTGATCTCGTGGGCAAAGAGTTCAACCTCACCCGTTTCGAGATCGGGATTTTCGGTTCCAGCGGGGCGACGACGTACCAGACCTTTGACCTGCAGAACATACTCATTGCGGGCATCGCTGGCGACCTGGTGAGCGGCAGGGGCACTGTCTTTATCTACGACCACCTGGGTGATACCCCAGCGGTCACGGAGGTCGAGGAAGATGAGGCCCCCTTGATCACGACGGCGGTTGACCCAACCAGCTAAAGTAGCTGACTGGCCGTCGTGCTGGGCGCGGAGTTCCCCACAGGTATGAGTCTTCAACATGGTTATCGCTGCTCCTAACCGAAATCCAATGAGGCGATGCGGGGGGTTCAGCCGCATCCCAATGAGTCGCGAGTATAGACAATCTGGTTTACAGAACAGCCGCCAAGCATAGCATGAGTTCAGAGAGAAAAACAGTTGTTCATCGATTGTTCTTGGTTGATACGATCCTAGTGAACTGGCGGAATTGGCGGCAATGGCGGCAATGCCGTCAGTGCCGGATATGGCAGAAGCTCATAGTTGATAGAGAAATGCGAGTTGATGCGAGAAATGATAAGAATGATAAGAATAAGAATGGCTCAATGTTTCTCATTTGGGCGGGCGATGGTATCGAGAACACCCGATACATCTCTACGATAGCACAAAATGGGCGCTTTAGGGTGACATTTTGTCTACTCTTTCGAGCAGAATGAGGGGGTATGGTATACTGCCAGTCTATGTTGAGCGAGAACTTCACCTTCACTAAACGACATTTGGGATGGCTGCTGGTGGCCGGCGGCGTGAGCGTGTTTGCAGTCGTGCTGGGCATCGATGTGTTCGATGTGGGGCGCGAAGGCGGGATCGGGCCGGCGCAGCAGATCGCGCTGGTCGCCAGCGCAGCCTCAGCCCTGTTGGGAGCAACGCTGATTCCATTGGGACGGATGCCAGCGTGAATACAGCATCCCAGCACTGTGGAAGCCTGCATCCCAACTCCATATTGATTCTCCACTCGATTGAGATGATGTGACCGCACCGGGACGCGCTGAGGCACGTCTCCGCATTTGGGCTGCGACCATGACTAAAGCGAGATTTGATACTCCAACGCGCCTCTTTGGAACAAACATGCAAAGGGCCAGCCAAGTACTCCTGGCTGGGGCGACGATCCTGCTGGCATTTTATCTGGCCGTATTCTTGGTGTATGCCTTCAACTTGATGAACTTCCCGTTTGATTACGACCAGGGAGAAGGCTTCGAACTGGTGGATACGGTACTGTTCAGCCAGGGCGAGTGGCCGTACCGTGACACGGAGCAGTTTCCCTTTTACTCGAGCAACTATCCGCCGCTGTTTCATGTGATTGCCGCGCCGTTCGTGTGGGTCTTCGGGCCGGCCTATTGGTATGGGCGGCTGCTGGGAACAGTGGGCACACTGGCAGCAGGCGCGATGATTGGGTACGCGGTATACCGGGAAACGCGGCACCGGTGGATCGCGCTGCTTGCTGGGCTGGCATTCATCGGATCGAACACGGTGTACCACATTGGGCCACTGTTCCGACAGCATATGGCGATGGTTGTGCTGGAGACGGCGGCAGTGGTGATCCTGGCACAGGTGAATGAGATCGCAGATAGGCGGCGGCGGCGATGGCAGCTTGCGGTGGGGCTGGGGCTGATCCTGGCAGCGGGCTATACGAAACAACTGGCAGCCGTGACAGCGCTGGCGGCGGGGGCGTTCTTATTCATCCGGCAACCACGGCGGGCAGCAGTCTGGGGGATGCTGGCCGCGGCGGTTGGGGTAGGCGTGTTTGTGTGGATGAACGCAGCAACGGGTGGAGAATGGTGGCGGCAGGCGATCCTGGCGAACGTCAATGAGATCAAAATCCTCCAGACGGTGGCGCTGTTCCAGCAGTGGTTCGGGCTGCACGGGTTCCTGATTGTGCCGGCGGCGGCAGTGGTCGTGCATGATTTGTATTTCAACCGGCTGTCGATCTACACAGTGTGGTTTGTGGCTGCGACGGCGATCAACGGGACATTTTCGGGCACGTGGGGCGGCGGCGACAGCTACTTCACAACCTCGATTGCGGGGTTGTGCATCCTGAGCGGCATCTTCGCAGGAAGGACACTAAAGGGAAGCTGGCAGTTCCCGCAGAATTACTTGACCCGGTGGCTGGTCGATCCAATCCGGCCAGCAGCCCCCACGCTGATGAGGGCTGGGCTGGTTATCGTGCCCCTACTCTATTTGGGGTATGGACGGGCAGTGCTGCATCTGCCGACGGAAGGGGCGGTGTTCAGCACACTGGCAAACGCCTTCGACATACGCCCGAATGCACTGAATGGGTTTTATGATTCGGCACGGACGGCAGATGGGCAGTACGCGAGCGGGTACGCAAACATTGGGCATCTGGTGACGCAGGCGGATATCGACACCGGGCGGCGGATCGTGGAGATGATCCGAGCAGAGCCCAAACCGGTGCTCAGCGAAGAAGCCGGGTTCAGCCTCATGGCCGGGCGAGAGGTCATTACCAATCCGACCCAGCTCTTGAACCTGGAAAAGAAGGGGCTTTACGACGGGTCACAACTGATCCAGATGATTGACGATCAAGCGTTTGGGATGGTGATCCTGCGGGCGCAGTTTTATCCAGCGGCGGTGCTGGTGGCGATCAGCAAGCAGTATGAGCAGACCGAGACAGTGGCGATGAACGGGTTCGAGTATTTGATCCTGCGGGCGCGAGCAAGATAGCGGACGCTCTCAAACACCATACATACAAACCGAATCGCAAAGACGCAAAGGGCACAGAGATCACGCAGAGAGGGCAGAATGTTCCGAGCGGCTACCCATGAAATCCGGTTATTTCAAGGGAGCACATTGGTCAAGAAAGGGGCGCAGCAGCGCCGCGCCCCGGAGCAAAGAGTACGACTGCCCAACGCCCCTACTGAGGAGAGAGGCCGGCGAACTCGTTCCACTGGCGGTTGAGGGTGGTCTGCTGGGTACGACAGACTTCCTCACCGCTCACTAGAGCGACCACATACCAAGAGAAGCGGCTGCGGCCGCCGATCTGGTTGAAGCCAACGTTGCCCGTCACCGAGGTAATGCCCCCGGCGGTATCAAATGAAGCGATGCGGCGACCACGGTCGTCCAGGATGATGACCTGATAGATGGTCACGCTCGTGCCACCACGGGGCGGGTCCCAATAGAAGGTTTCGGCGCCATCCTTGAAGCCATCCAGCGGGGAAGTGGCGCGGAAGCCAGTGCAATCCACCACGTTGACGCCCGCCGAGGGGATCACGGTCGTGGTTGTGGTTGTGGTTGTGGTGTTCACGCCGGTGGAAACGGTGGTATTGGTCACCACAGTGGCACTGGACTGACCTGCTCCTGACGAGCCGCTGGCGCAGGGGATGTAGAGTGACTGGCCGGCATAGATGCGGCGGACATCGGTGATGCCATTGGCGGCAGCGATGTCATACATGCTGACGCCATAACGAAGCGAAATCCTGAAGAGATTCTGTCCCGCGAGAACCTGATGATAGACGCCGCACTCGGCGCGGGCGGCCTGCTGTGGTAAAACGACGGAAAAAGCGGCAGCCAGAACGGCCACGAGGACGAACAGGCGGACGAGATGACGGATTTGCATGGTGAGACTCCTGTAATGCCCCTCTGTCGATCATGGGAGTTGATTCGATGATAATGCCAAATCTCAAGCGATATAGTTAGATAATACAAACCAAAATAGCTTATTGTTAGACAATACCAACCTTTACGGATCGAAGGTTGGAATCCTCTAACCTTCAGCAGTAAAGGAAGCGTTGAGATTCTGATCCAAAGCACAAAGTCGTGATGAAATCCACAGGGAAACAACTGGACAGGGCGAGGCCGTGCCCAGGAGATACGCGGTCGGAGCGATCAGCCGCCGAAGCCGAAGGGGTTGGTGCGCGGCAGCTTCCGCAAGGATTTGTTGGGGGTGTTGGTCAAGCCGATGGGACGGCGATCCCGGAGGAAATCACTGCCAGCACGAATTTGGCGCAGGAGGCTGTCGATGGACTGCTGGAGGAATTCCAGGGAAACCTCGGTGCGGTGTTCATGGGCAGCCAGCATCCGGGCATGAAGGGCGGCTTCGCGGACGAAAGCTCCGGGCTGGTTAATCAGTTCGGGAACCACAGCGAGGTGTTCCTCGCGCCACTGGTCGGCCATGTAGTGACGAAGCATCTGTTCGGCATGGGAGTCATCCTGGATGGTGGGGATGACAAAGATGCGATCCAGGCGACCAGGACGCTTGGCGATGCGTTCGTCGATGACTTCGGGGTAATTGGTTGTCGCCAACATCAAAGCGCCTTCAGGGTTGTTGGGTGACTCGACGCCATCAAGGACATTAAGGATGCGGGCTTTGTCTTCGCCTTGGAGGTAGGCATCGATCTCCTCGACGATCAACAAGACGGGGTAACGGGCAGCGGTGACGGCCTGAAGTGCACGCTGAATCTTCTCGAAGGAAGCGCCGTCACGATCCGAGCCAGAGACATACACGACGATACGGCCGTGACTGATGGCAAGCTTCGCCATGGCTGCGCAGAGCATGGTCTTGCCAGTTCCGGGGACACCTGCAAGCAGGAGCTTGCGGAAAGGGGCCAGCTTCAACTGGCGGTAAATATCAACGCCTTTGGAGAAAAAGGCCTCCATATCGTCGGCCAATTCACGCTTGAGGTCCTCGGGAAGGATGACATCATCCCACTCGACGGTGGGATCAAAGAAGGCATCGGTTCCGCCGATGATGTAGACATCGCGACGGCGGCGAATGCGTGGGCGGACGGCGCGGGCGCACATGAACTCAAAAGCAGCCCAGGTTTCCAGGCGGTCGGCAGGGACGATGGCGACGGCCGTCAAATCTTGGACGTTGTCGTCGAAATAGGAGCTAGCGTAGATGACTTCAAAAGGATCAGCACCCTCGACGGAGAAGCGGAATGCATAAGCTCCGGCGGTGGTAGTCAGGGTCATCTTCTTGCCGCGCGTGCCATAATCACTGATCGGCGTGACGACAGGGCAATCAAGGCGTTCAAGGCCATCGAAACGGGCTTTACCCCGCAGGCGGCGGCCGGACTTGATCTGGTTCTGGGCGATCATGTTGCTACACTCGGCGGATGCCCAGACAGTCATGTAGCGGCGGCCAGGCCAACGCTCTTCCCACACCCCTTTCGCCCACTCGACGAGGCGTTCATACTGCATAGATTGGTCTGAACCTCCCGAATACCCACCGCCATTATAATGACGTTTGACTGCTTTCGGTAGCCTTCTTGCCAGATGTGACATTTTTAGTCACAATTCTCCTTCGCTAGAAAAGCGAGGAAGGGCGCCCATGACAACCGCTTACGTGACTCATCCGCGCTACCTTGAGCACGACCTCACCGGTCACCCGGAACACGCGGGACGTATCCGCGCGGTGTGGGAACGGCTGGATTCGCTGGGGTTGAGCCGACGGATGCTGCGGCTGGACGCTTCGATGGTGGACGAAGACCTGATCCTAAGCGTTCATACTGCTGACTACCTCAAGGTTCTGCACTGGGTGGATGAGACACAGCAACGGGTCTACCTCGACGCAGACACATACGCGATGCCGACGAGCTATGCCATCGCACGGCTGGCAGCAGGCGGGGTCGTCACGGCAGTAGAGGCCGTACTAAGCGGCCGGGCCTCGAACGGACTGGCGGCGATTCGGCCACCGGGCCACCACGCTATGCCGGGACAGGCGATGGGCTTCTGCCTGCTGGGTAACATCGCGATCAGTGCGCGATACGCACAGCAGCAATACGGTCTGCGCCGGGTGATGATCGTAGACTACGATGTGCATCACGGCAACGGCACCCAAGCGATGTTCTATGATGACGCAAGCGTGCTGATCGTCTCCTCTCACCAGTACCCGTACTATCCAGGAACCGGAGCGATCACCGAAACTGGGCATGGCGCGGGGACCGGCTTCACCCTCAACATGCCACTGACAGCCGGACACGGCGATGCCAGCTACGCGCGGCTGTTCGAGCAGGTGGTCTGGCCGGCAGCTCGGCGGTTCGAGCCGGAACTGATTCTGGTCTCGGCCGGCTTCGACGCACACTGGTCGGACCCCTTGGCTGGAATGCGGCTCTCGCTCAGCGGTTACGCCCATCTTAGCCGCGAACTCATCCGCATGGCACACCAGTTTTGCGGGGGGAAGATTGTGTTCGTGCTGGAAGGCGGGTATGACCTGGACGCGCTCAGCTACGGAATGGCGAATGTCGCAGCGGCGCTTCTGGGTGATGATACGGTGAATGACCCGATAGGCCCCCCTACTCCACTGCCACATGAAGCAGACATTGAACCGCTGATCGCGCGGCTGCGAGAAATCCACCGGCTAGAAAAATGACCGGTCATTGAGTACAACGAAAACAGACCAGAACCGCAAGAAGACAGAGCTGGATTGTCAAGATAGATGTCCTAACGCGGATGGACAGCGGACGTGGAATGCTTGCCATTCTTGCTGAAACGGCGCACGATGACTAGAACAAACCAGACAATGATCGTCGCGCCGAGGGCAAGGAACCAGGCTCCGCTGCCCACGGCCATACCAACCGCAGCGGTCGCCCAAATACTGGCGGCGGTCGTGAGGTGGTGCGGCTGGCCGCGCCACTGGATGATGGTTCCTGCGCCGATGAAACCGATGCCGGTCACGATCTGCGCAGCGATGCGCCCCGTGTCTGAACCAGGGAAGGCATAGATCGACAGGATAGTAAACAAGCAGGAGCCTACTCCGACAAGGATGTGGGTTCGCAGGCCGGCAGGTTCACGGCGTCCTTCGCGATCTAGGCCGATCACCATACTCAGGAAAGCCGCAAAAACCAGTTGAATGACCATTTCGGCCTGCAAATAAAGCGACATGGGAGTCCTCCTCCACTAGAAAGCCGCTGTCCGAGCAGGTTGCTGCTGCACCCTTATTTTAACATACTCTTAACATTGGTGGAATTAGAAGAAGATCAGTTCAACGTAAAAACCACGATACTAGAACACCGAGGGGAAATGCTGTGAAAATGCTGGGCGATCCGGCAGATCACCCAACATGGATATGGATAAAGAGGAGAAAGGACGCCGGTCGAGACCGATCAGCGGGTCTTTTCGATGCCTTCGCGGAGCGTATCGATCTGCACGGTATGGGCACGGAGAGCAGCCTGCTGCGCAGCATAGCGCTGCGCCAGGACCTCGAGGCGGCTGTAGATGGGGGTCAAGATTTGCGTGCCATACTGGGTGAGACGGCTCCGCTCTTTTTGGGTGAGAGTGTCGAGCGAGTCGTGGTAGGAACGTTCCAACTGGTCAATGCGCTGGTGAAGGTCGCGCTTGGTATCACTGATGACGCCACGCAGATAGCGCATGGCAAAATAGCCGCCGCCGAGGAAAATCGGCGCACCGAGCAGAAAGGCCGGCAGGGCCAGCGGCGCTGCCCCTACTCCGATGATCGGGCCAGCCGGGGCTATCGCCAGAATGATAAGCAGGAGACCGCCGATTCCGGCGAGGGCGCTGGTGGTGAAACCTGCGCTGTTGGTTTCAAAGATGTCCTGCATTTCGGCGACGATCTTACCGGTAGAATAAGACTTCAACTCGGACTCGGCGATCTTGATGGCATCTTGCAGGGCTTCACGCTGCTCGGCATAGATGCCAGCATCGAGGCCAGAGACTTCCTGCTCCATGAGGTCACGAAGCTGGTTGAGGCGGTCAATGACGCCGCGCCAATAGAGGCGACTGTTATCAACGACCGCGTTGATGTAGCTGTTGGTGGCTTCGCCGATGTCCCGCAGGGCGCGACCAATGACGACTTCTTGGAATTCGGACTGGAGGGATTCGCGAGTCGGAGTACGACCGATCTTGCGAATGGAGAGGTTGGTCTCGATAAAGCTGACACCGCGCTGGCGCATGCCTTCAAACACGGCATCGATCTCAGCACGAGCCGCTTTCAACTGGGCATCTAAGCCGAGGGACTGTTGTTCAAGTTCACGCTGGACATCACGGACTTTGTTGGTATCGACCTGCACGAGATCGGAGCGGCGCTGCGCCTGAACGAGATAGTCGCTTACGAGACGGCCGGCCATGTCTAATTGGGCGAGGAGCTTCTGCTTGGCCGGCGGCGCTTCGTTGAAGACGCCGCGCAGGTGGGCACGGACGGCTTCAATACCACCGGGATCACCTACGCCAGTTCCACGAGCGTTGAGGGCTTCTTTGGCGGAGACCATGAAAAGCAAGGGGCGCAGATCGAGGAGTTCTTCAACCTGACGCTCGATGAAGCGGCGAACTTCGGTTTGTTCTTTGGGCTGAAGCAAGTCGATCTGATTGACAACAAGGATGATCTTCTTGCCGTAGCTACGGGCGAGTTCTAGGTAGAGACGTTCGGTTTCAGCGAAGGCACGCTTGGCCGAGACGACGAACACGACCAGATCACTGCGGTGAAGGAAGGACTTAGCCACTTTTTCGTGCTTCTGGAAGACTGAGCCTGCGCCGGGAGTATCAACGAGGGCAACACCCGGAGCACCAGTATTGGGATGCGACCATTCGCGGATACCATCCTCACGGATGACGGGAGTGCGGTTGGGGACATCGCTGTACCGGATGAGTTCGATCATCTCGGTGGTTGGGGTGATGCCCATCGGAAGGATGGCATCGCCCAAGAGGGCATTGATGAAGGTTGATTTGCCCGCGTTGAATTCACCGATGACGACGACGAGGAAGAACATATCACGCAAGTCTTGCGCGACATCGAGAAGCCGCTGACGATCCGCAGCGGCGTTATCCCCCATGCCAGCGAGAGTCGTACCGATGTCGGCCAACAAGCGAATTTCAGATTCACGCAGGGCAGCAAGCGTTCCATCGAGCGTGTTCAACATAGCGGTCATTGTCCTCGCACACCCGGCAGCCAGCGTTTGCCCCCCATCGAAGCCAGCGCAGTTTCGATGCTGTTGATTTCCTGCATGGCGGACTGGAGTTTGCTTAACTGCTCGGTTTGAATTTGAGTCTGCGCATCGATCAGTCGGGTCAGCGGCAGGACGGCATCGCGCCGGAGCCGCAGGCCATAGTCGATCTGCTTGTCGGCAGACCGGGTTAAGGTTTCGATGTACTTGTTCTGAAGCTTCAACATACGGTTGGTATAGGCCGATTCCAGAAGGCGGCCACGCAGCGGCATAAACAACAGTGCCAGAACGCCGAGACCGATCAAAAAGATGAGGAGCAGCAGGCCGATCTCGCGCTGGTCGGGCGGGAAGAAGTTCGATCCGCCACCAAGCAGCACGATACCAAAAATGACCAGAAGCAGCTCGAAAACGGCCAGATAGAGCATGGCGTTGCGGCGAGCCTGGTCGAGGCGGCCGGTTTCGACCTGGCGGGCCTCGGTTTCGATGGTTTCCAGGTCGGGCTTGGCCTGCTGAAGCAGAGACCGGTCATATTTGAGGGGAGGCTGGACACTGCCGATCACTTTGCTGCGGATGGCCTCCGGGAGGTTGTCGATTTCTTTGCGGGCATACTTGACGAGGTCTTCGACATCGTGAATGTCCTTGCCTTCCAGGCGCGGCGCGAGTTTATCGACGGTGCGGGAGAGTTCATCCAACGGGGTGAAGGCCTGACGGGCCTCAAAAGCACGCTGCACCGCGCCATGACCGCCACGTTTGAAGAGACCGGATAAACCGACCAGTTCGAGAAGGCCGCCCCACAACGAACGGAGGGCATTGCTGAAGCGGAACAGATCGCGAATGGCTTCGCTGCCGCGCATGGCCGCCGCGCCAAAATGATCGCTGATTTCAGCGTTGATCTCGCGGACGATTTTCTCCTGCTCGCGCTTTTGGGCTTGAAGCTGCTGCTCGATGTTGGCAGAGATGCCCTGATACTGATCAAGAGCAGCCTGGTTGATGCGGACTGCATCTAAGGCGGCTTGAGTCACGTTGCGGGCGATTTGAAGCGGGGTTTGGAGCTTTTGGCGGAGGCGTTCGACATCATTCAACTGGTCATCGACATATTCTTCGATACGGCTAAGGCCGCTGGCTTTCCACCCCAGTTTGTCCAACTCGCCGTGCTGACGGGCAGCCAGCCCTTCACGCGCGGAGACGAGCCAGACATCTGGACGGAAACCGAGATGCGTCTGGCTCTGCTCGATGACGTACTCGCGCACGGTTTCGGCTTCTTCACCGGTGAGCAGATCGGTCTGGTTGATGACCAGGATGACTTTCTTGCCGTACTCGCGGAGCGTTTGCAAGTATTCCAGATTGCGGGCAGTCATGGCTTGGGTTGCCAACATGACCAACAAGACGACATCGCTGCGGTGCAGGAACTTGCGGGTGATTTCTTCATGGCGCTGGAAAATGGATTCCAGGCCAGGTGTATCAACGAGGCTGACCTTTTGAAGCAGCGGCGAAGGATACAAAAGCGTATCCACTTCAGCGCCGGAAGTCATCCGTTGGGGCTGATCACCATAGCGGAGGATGGTGATGCGGTCGGTGGTAGGAACCGGGCCGATGGGCAGCAGGTCTGTTTCGCCGAGTAGGGCGTTGAGGATGCTGGATTTGCCGGAGCTGAACGGGCCGACCAAGACGATCAGAAACGGATGATCGGCATGAAAGAGCGCGTCGCGCGTTTGGTTAATGCGGTCTTCGCCGAGGTTATCGACCTTCGGCAGCACTTCCAGAAGGCTACTAATGAGTTCATATTGGCGGCGGCGAATGTTTTCATATTCGGTCGCCAGTTTGGTTTCGACATTTGCCAATGCCAACTTAATCCACCCTACCCCCCATGAGCCAGCCACGGGAATATTTGATATACTGTGGTCGGCAAGAGCATATCGCGCCCAAGAGACGCCGACAACACTATAGCACAACCCGCTCTGAAAGAAATAGGACGACCTGTCCAGCCCGCTGAAAGATGAATGGCGTGACTCCGAACATTCGCCAAGCCCTGGCGCAAAAGACCCAAGAACTTGAACTGGTGCAGAAGCTCGACCAGATTCGGGATCGCCTGAATGAAGATGGCGACCCTCTGGAAATGTTCGAAAGCTTTCTAGAGATGCTGGCTAACACGTTCCAGAGTGAAGCCTGTGCAATTCTGATCCTGGCCGAGACGAGCATGGATACAGAAGTGCTGGCCTGCCGGGGGATGCCGGCAGGTCTGGCAGAGATGCTGTGCCGAACGGCGCTGGAACACAGTGACATTCAGAGTGTACCAAACTCGCCGTGGGCACATACCGTGGGAATCCCGATTGTGCTGCATGACTATGCGATGGGCGTGTGCGTACTGGCACGGCATACTGAGGCATTCAGCGACGCGGAGCGCGAACGGCTGGCGCTGGTGGAGAGCCAACTGGATTCGGCAGTGATGCAAGCACGGGCGATCTGGAAGCTGAGCCAGCGCAACCGCGAACTGGAAGCAATCTACACCATCGACAGGCTGCGCGACCGCACATCCAGCGAACGTGAACTGATTAGTGGGTTCACCGGCGTGCTGCTGTCGTATTTCCAGGCGGAACTATGCGCCATCGCACTGACACAGGTGGATTCAAGCGATGTGATTGTGCGCGGGCTGGTCGATAAGGTGGATATATCCAGCGCGGCGCTGGACGAAATCAAAAAGCGCTGCCGCCAGATTAGCATCCCGCAAGTAATTCCACCGCCAACGGACATGCCCGATTTGGTACTGCTGGCTGCGCCATTTGTGGTGGCAGGGGCGCGGCTCGGCGCGGTGGTAGCAGGGCGACGCAAGCCGTTCACATTGGGCGATCACCGGCTGATGCACGCCATGATGACTCAGATGGACTCGGCAGTAGTGCATTCGCGGATCGTGGCGCAACTTTCCCAGCGAAAAAAAGAACTGGAAATCATCTATAAGATCGACCGCATCCGCGACCGGGAGAAGGACCTGGATGCTATGCTCCAGGCTGTGCTGGTAGAACTCGGCCAGGCTGTGCCCAGCGAGATCGGCTTCATCGCGCTGTACAACGAAGGCCAGGAACAGGAACTCGATGTCCGGGCGCTGACTAACGAAAGCGGGATGGATCAAGGGAATTATTTGGATGTGATCCAGCGGATTTCAAGACTGGCGCTGCAAAACGGCGGGATGGTGTTCGCAAATGAACAGAGCGGTTCAATCCGTTCGTATCTGGCGATACCGCTCATCCTGAATGACCGGGTCATCGGCGTATTCGGGTTGATCAACAGCCAAGCTGCTCGGGGTTTTGATAGTGATGACCGGAGCATGCTCCAGGCGATCACAAGCCAGGTGGACACGGCCATTTTTGAGCGACTGGAACAGCGGCGAATGCGAGCAATCCTGAGCCGCTCGGTCGATCCGAAAGTTGTGGAACATCTGCTCAGCCGAGCGAACTTGAATATTCTGTCCGGTGAGCGGGTGAATCTCTCGGTCCTGTTCGCCGACCTACGGGGATCGACCGAATGGGCAGAACGAACAACGCCGGAAGAGTTTGTCTCAACGCTAAATATCTTCCTGGGACGGATGACCGACATCATCTTTGAACACGGCGGGACGCTGGACAAGTTTGTTGGAGATCAGGTGATCGGCCTATTCGGGACGCCAGTGCATCAAGAGGATCATGCGTACCGGGCAACAGCGGCCGCTGCACAGATGCGGGCAGCGCACCTGGAGCTCCAAGCCAAGCTGAGCGACCAGGGGCGGGAACTGCCCCCACTGAGCATCGGGGTCAGCAGCGGAGAAGCGATTGCCGGTGAAATCGGCCACCGCATCCGAAGCGAGTTCACGGCGCTGGGCCGGATCGTCAATCTAGGCTCCCGATTGTGCAGCGCAGCGGAACCCGACCAAATCCTGCTGAGCGAAACCACGTTCACCATGACCGAGCGGTTGATTCAAGCCAATTCACTCGGTCTGCACACCTTCAAAGGGATCAATACTCCCTGCGCCGTATACGAGCTGGTCTCGGTGCGCCGCTAACACCAAAAATCTGAAACCATGCTCAACGAATCAATCCGATACCAAAACGATGTGCTGCTGATCGACGCAGTTCCGGTTACGGACATCATCGCGCAGGTGGGCACGCCGGCCTATGTGTACAGCCTGCCGAGAGCGCTTGCCAACCTGGGACGAGTGAGGCAGGCCTTCGACGCGATCCAGCCAGAAATTCACTTCAGCGTCAAAGCAAATGGGTGCCTGAGCGTACTGCGCGGGCTGCTGGAAGCTGGAGCCGGCATGGATGTGGTCAGCGGGGGGGAGATTTTCCGCGCACTGGCAGCGGGAGCGCAAGCTGACCAGATCGTATTCGCGGGGGTTGGAAAGACGCCGAACGAACTGGCCTACGCGCTGCGGCAGGGCGTGGGGTGGATCAACATCGAGAACACAGCAGAGCTGGGGCTGATCAACTCGATCTGCGAACAGTTAGAACGGCCACCGGCGCGGGTGGCACTGCGGCTCAACCCTGATGTGGAAGCCGCCACACACCGGCACATCGCGACGGGCCACAAAGGGGCCAAGTTTGGGCTGCCCGTGGATACAGCGCGGAGCATTCTGGCCGATCAAGCGCGCTATCCGCATGTGCGGATTGAAGGGCTGCATGTGCATATCGGCAGCCAACTTCACGATACAGAGGGCACGCGGCGGGCCATCGAGACCGCGCTGGAGCTGGCCGCGCCATATCCGCAGATTGACACGCTGAACATCGGCGGCGGGCTGCCTGTGGCTTATCGAGCGGACGAGGCCATACCTGCCTGGGAAGAATTCGGGGGGATGGTGGCTCCGCTGGTGGCAGGATACAAGGTGATCCTAGAACCGGGCCGCTCGATCATCGCTGACGCGGGGATATTGGTCACATCGGTGCTGTATACCAAGCAGCAGGGTGGAGATCATCTGCTGATTGTGGATGCGAGTATGTCCGAACTCATCCGTCCGGCGCTTTACGAGGCATACCACGCGATTGTCCCAGTGCGGAAGGCTCGGGCCGATATGCTGCATTACATGGTGGCAGGCCCAGTGTGCGAGAGCAGTGATGTGCTGGGGCGGAATGTGCTGCTGCCGAAGATGGATGCCGGAGAGCTGCTGGTGGTGCTGACGGCCGGGGCGTATGGGATGGTGATGGCGAGCAATTACAACCAGCGGCCCAGGCCGCCGGAGGTGGTCGTCGAGGCGAGCGGGCGTGGGTGGCACATCGCGCGGCGGCGCGAAAGCTGGGAAGATTTGATCCGAAATGAAATCGGTTGAGGGGATAAACACGAAACTCCCCGGTTGGGGAGTTTCTTCGATGGTGATAGGTAGACTCGAACTACCGACCTCGAGATTATGAGTCCCGCGCTCTAGCCGGCTGAGCTATATCACCAACCAGTAGCGGGGGTAGGACTCGAACCTACGACCTCCGGGTTATGAGCCCGACGAGCTTCCACTGCTCTACCCCGCATCGTGGGGATCATAGTAGCAGTCCCCTGGCAACATGTCAATGGTTGAATGCAAACTCACCGACCTCTCAGGCGTCATTTTGATCGATGGCCGCCTGCGTGACGGCGTTGATCTGGTCGAGAGTTGCGCCGCGTGACTTCTCCAGGCGAGCCATTCGCTTCTGGAACTGCATCATGGCATAACCAACAAAATCATCGAGCTTGAGGCCAAACGGCACGGGATCGTAGCGCTCAAAGATTTCGTTGATGATGGCGACAGCCTGCACCAACAGTGTGTTCATCGTGGTTTCGGCCACATCCCAGAGCGAATCGTCAGCAGCGATCAAGCGTGAAATCAAGTAGATTCCGTAAGCAATATGGCGGGACTCATCCTGCTTGAGCAAGTCGATACCGTGGGTCGTACCAGGCATCAGATTGTTGTTCCGCAGCATGGTGTAGTAGGCATGATAGCCGGTCTCAGCGAGGACGCCTTCGACGATCATGTTATAGGTGATGGAGGCTTGAATCTGGGGAGCAGGAGACGAATCAACCAGAAGGCGATCTAAGGCGGCGGGCAAGGCTTGATAGAAAAGTGACTGGTAGTTGGCGGTATGGAAGCGGCTGAGGTCACCAGGGTGGCCGGTGACTTCATCGAGGAAGCGGCGGAAGAAATCGGTATGCTTGGCTTCTTCCCAGAGGAAGGTGGTCAGGTACATCTCTTCTTCAATGCGGCCCTCGCGGGCAACGGCCATGATGAGGGGCAGTAAATCCAGGGTGACGGCTTCCTCGCCAGCTTGAAAAAGCGAGGTCAGATGAAGAATGACCTCTTTTTCCTGCGGCTGAAGACGCATCCAGTCAGCAGCATCATGGGTGAGGTCGATGTCGGCCGGGTTCCAAATGCCATAGCGTTTGGCCTTCTCGAAGAGCTTCATGGGCGGAGCATCGCGGCGAAGGCCGCGGGTGGTGGTGGCGAAGCCAAGATGAGCGGTCATGATTTCGGCCCTCCTGTAGAACTGCAATCCAATTTCGGCATTCCTCAGGTGACAGGCACAGCAATTCGCCCGCCATCTGACGGATCGAGACTAAGCGTTTCGCTGCTATCATCGTAAAGTATCAATTCGGCGTAACGCCCCCAATTGATCGCAACGTCCAACTGACGGTCAGCCAACTCATCTGGAAACTCTGGCTTGAGAGCGGTGTAAAAGACCTTACGTGGCAGCGAGCCATCAGGGGTCGCTTTGAGCATATCGACCATCCAGGCGATCATGGGCAAGCGCCGTGCCCGCTGCGCGAACAGCTCCTTGCGCGTGAGGATTGAGGCCTCAGCAAAAGCACGCCCCAGCGGAGAAATCTGAATATCGCCTGCGCTAACGGAAGCAAACCCCAGCATCTCAGCCATCTGGATAGTCTCGACCAAGTCGTTCATACTGACACCGAGATCATCTTCCAGTTTGTACACGTCGTAGGCAGCATCAATTCCCGCCAGATGTTCCAACATGCCTGCCAACTCATCGACTGACGAAGGCGGAAGAACGCGGGTTTCGCCTGGAGTACCAGGAGCGGTACCGACTTCTTTTGCTTCTGATTCAGTGCGCCCAGCGATGGCGGCATAGATTCGATCCAACAAGGATTCAAAATTCCGGTCTTTGCGCGAGCGAGGATGTGATAAATCCACAACGAACTCGGCGATGATGTGTCCTGGCTCTTTGCCCATGACTACAACACGGTCAGCCATACTGATGGCCTCTTCAATGTTGTGGCTGACCATCAAAATGGCTTTTGTGGGAAGCTGGCCTGTGGTCCAGAGTTCCATCAATTCACCGCGCAGCGTCTCCGCACTCAGAACATCGAGAGCGCTAAACGGCTCATCGAGGCAAAGCAGTTCCGGTTGAACGGCCAGGGCACGAGCGAAACCGACTTTCTGGCGCATGCCACCAGACAGTTCACGGGGGTAAGCTTTTTCAAAGCCATCGAGTCCAACTAGGTCTATCAACTTCTCGGCACGAACAAAACGATCCTGCGACATGTCGCCGCGCGCTTCCAAAGCTAAGGCAACGTTATCCAAGATACTGAGCCAGGGGTATAGAGCAAAAGACTGGAACACCATCGTCGCATAGGGATTGACCCCATGGACGGGTTCATTCCGGTAGAAGACTATCCCTTTTGTTGGAGCGATTAAACCGGTAATCATCCGCAGCAGGGTACTTTTGCCACAACCGGACGGCCCCAGTAAGGCAACGAACTCGCTTTCGCGGATCGTCAGGTTGATGTTCTCCAGTGCTTTGAACTGACGGTCGCCGCGACCGAAGACCTTGGTCACATGATCGACATGAAGCAGAACGGCTTTGTCCATTGGGAGGTCTCCCGGTTACTGATCCATACGGAAGCGATATTCGGCCAACCGATACAGGCGACGCCAGACCAAGCGATTGACCGCAACGACCAAAATGATCATCGTCAAGGTTGAGGCGAGGAGCAGGGCATAGTTACCTTGCCCGGTGGCTTCGGTAATGAGCGCGCCTAGACCGATTACGCGACTGGTCTCACCGCCAAAAGTGGTGTATTCAGCTACGATGCTAGCATTCCAAGCTCCACCGCTGGAGGTAATCAACCCTGTGATGATGTATGGAAACAGCGCTGGGAGCAGCAGTGTCCGCCAGCGTTTCCAACCCGTAAGGTGCAGCAAGTCAGAGGTATACTGCAAATCCTGGGGAATGGCAGAGGCGCCAGCAATGATATTGAAGAGCAGATACCACTGTGTTCCTAACAACATCAGCAGGATCGCAGCAATATTGGCTCCAGAAGGCAGATTTAGCAGACCCAACAGCAAGACGGGAAACAGAGCGGTGGCTGGGATCGATGCGGCAATCTGGACAAGTGGTTGAAGAAATGCTGCCGCGCGGGGATTGGTTCCAATCAGCACACCGACAGGGATCGTCCAGGCGAGCGCAATGCTTACCGCAGCCGTCACACGGAGCATCGTTGCTAATGCACCAATGCCGATATCCAGCCAGGAGGAGACAGGCAGAGTCAGCAGCAACTGGGCAGCCTCAAAAATACCGATGCCAAGAACAAGCACAACAATAATCCACACAGCAATCCTCAAAAGAGGTGATCCAGAGTTCTCCGGCGACTCTAGCCCAGAGACATAAGCCGGTGGACGATTCAACCAGACATTGAGTTTGTGGAACAGCGGTTTCACGATGCGGCGGTTGAGCGCCGAAAATAAAGTCGAACGCCGCAGACTGTTCAAGAACCAGGACGTTGTGTCTCGATCATCGCCAACCTGAGAAAGTTTGAACTTCTCCGCCCAAGCCAGAAGCGGTTGCCAAACTAACTGGTCGAGTAAGACGATGACGAAAATCAACGTCGCGATACCCATGATGAGGGCTTGGGTATTGCCTTCGCTAGCTGCTGTTTGGAGATACGCACCTAACCCCGGTAGGCGGAAATCGCGCGAACCGAGCGTGAATATTTCGGCAGCCATCAAAAAGAACCAACCGCCGGCCCAGGACATTACGCTGTTCCAAATCAACCCCATGGAAGCAAATGGCAGTTCCAACTTTCTGAAACGCAGCCACCAACTGAAACGAAATACGCGAGCCGCTTCCCGGAATTCGATAGGGATCGTTCGCATGGATTGATAGAAGCTAAAAGTGAGATTCCAAGCCTGGCTGGTGAAGATGAGAACCACAGCGGCAAGTTCGACAGCGAGCTGCTGAGGCAGAACAGCAGTTAAACCGAGCAGGACGACCGGCAGGAAAGAAAGAATGGGAACAGACTGAAGGATATCAAGAAACGGCATTAACCAGCGTTCGGAAGCGCCACCCCGGGAAGCAGCATAGCCATAAAAGATTGAAAATACGAGGGAAAGGATATACGCGAACAGCATACGTCCCAACGAAAGCATCGCGTAGTAAGGCAGCACAGCCGGGTCTAGGCTGATCTCTGGCCCGCGTATTACCTCAGGGCTACCTACAGCGAGGCGAATACCCAGATATAAAAAACTCACAATCAACAGCAGTACAACGAAGTCGGCTATACTAAACAGACTTCCCGCACGTAAAGGCACTCGAAAAATGCGTTCAGAAGCCGACATGTCTGCCTCGAGTATGATTACTGGTCGCAATAGGCTAGTTATGGAAAGACATGCTGTATGGACAGCGTCTGGCCGCCAGGGGTCAAGAATACTTCATGACTCTACCCTACTTTCAGAGGAAAGCTAGTGCAAAGCAAAGACCGTGGGGCTACCCAGTGATCTTGATCTGGAGATTAGGAAATAGGTGGACTATAATGACCACCCCCCTATCCGAACTAAAGTTCTGAAAGCGAGTCTCCTGTATGCCTCCTTTCCAACTCGTCTCGGAGTTCCAACCTACGGGCGACCAACCGACCGCCATCGCTGAACTGGTCGATGGATTAGTGAGCGGGCACATGCACCAGACTCTACTGGGCGCGACCGGAACCGGCAAGACGTTCACGATTGCCCAGGTCGTCCAGCAGGTGCAGCGCCCTACCCTCGTGCTGGCGCATAACAAGACACTGGCAGCGCAGCTTTATGCCGAGTTCAAGGAATTCTTCCCGAAGAACTCGGTGGAATACTTCGTCAGCTACTACGACTACTACCAACCGGAAGCCTATGTGCCCCGGCTTGATCTGCACATCGAGAAGGAAACGCAGATCAACGAGCAGATCGACCGGCTACGGTTGGCAGCAACCGCAGCACTGTTCTCTCGGCGGGACGTGCTGATCGTTGCATCGGTGTCGTGCATCTACGGGATTGGCAGCCCACAAGCGTGGGGACGTTCGATCCTGGAACTCAAGGTTGGTGAGACCATCCGGCGCGAGTCGATCTTGCGGAAGCTGGTGCAGATCCAGTACACGCGAAACGATATGGACATGCGACGGGGAACATTCCGGGCACGGGGTGACACGCTGGAAATCGGGCCGGCTTATCTGGATACAGCCTACCGGATTATGCTGTTCGGTGACGAGATCGAGCGGATCACCGAGTTCGACCCACTGACGGGTGAAGTCTTCGGAGAGTTCCAAGAGATCAAGATCTTTCCCGCCAAGCAGTTTGTCACCGATGACGAGAAGATGAAGCAGGCGCTCCATGACATTGAAGTGGAGTTAGAGGAAACCATCGCTAATTTCAAGCGGCAGGGGAAACTGCTGGAAGCACAGCGCATCGAACAGCGGACGCGCTATGACCTAGAGATGATCCGAGAAGTCGGCTACTCGTCTGGCATTGAGAACTACTCGCGGCATCTGGACCAGCGGCCGCCGGGCAGCCCCCCCTCGACACTGGTGGATTACTTCCCCAGTGATTACCTGTTGGTGATCGACGAAAGTCATATGACGATCCCACAGCTCCGGGGCATGTACAACGGCGACCGCCAGCGCAAGAGCACACTGATCGAATATGGGTTCCGCCTGCCAAGCGCATTGGACAACCGCCCGCTGAGCTTTGAGGAGTTCCAGCAGCGGATGGGACAGACCATCTATACTTCAGCGACACCAGGCCCATTTGAGCGCGAGGTCAGCCAGAAGGTGGTGCAGCAGGTCATCCGGCCAACAGGCATCCTCGACCCTGAAATCTCGGTGCGCCCAGTTGAAGGACAGATCGACGATCTGCTCCAAGAAGTGGCCCTGCGGGTAAAGAAGGGACAGCGGGCAATCATCACGACGCTGACACAGCGGATGGCTGAGGAGCTGGCCGGTTACATCAATGAGATGGGCATCCGCGCCCATTATCTGCACGCCGAGGTCGAGACTATCGAGCGGATCGAAATCCTGCGCGATCTGCGGCTGGGGGTATACGATGTGCTGGTGGGGATCAACCTGCTGCGAGAAGGCATTGACCTGCCAGAAGTATCGCTGGTCGCCATTCTGGACGCAGACAAGGAGGGCTTCCTGCGGTCGGAACATGCGCTGATCCAAACGATTGGCCGCGCTGCACGGCACATCGAAGGCAAAGTGATCCTGTATGCAAACACGATGACGGACTCGATGGAGCGAGCGATCGGCGAGACAAACCGCCGACGGGCGATCCAGCAGCAGTACAATGAGACTCATGGCATTGTCCCGCAAGCGATTATCAAGCAGGTGCGCGACCTAACCGACCGGGTGCGTGCGATGGCGGAAGAACCTGGCGAGCAGGTGGCAGGCCCAGTTGATTTCTCGATCATGTCAAAAGAAGAGATCAACCGGATGATCAAAGAATTGGAGAAAGAAATGAAGTCAGCGGCACAGGCGTTGGAGTTCGAGAAAGCAGCCATGCTGCGCGACCAGATTGTCGAACTGCGCGGAGCGATGATAGACAAACAGGTCGAGACCAGCCTCGCAGAGTGACTCTCCGCACAAAACAAAGAGGCGCTCGGTGCGCCTCTTTCGATTCGGGATTTGGGCATCCGGTCAGGGGATGACGTAGGCCAACCGGAAGCCGAAACGATCACTCTGCTCATCGGGACTGGCAAGGTCGCGGTGGCTGAGGGTGGTGATGGTATCATATTCCTGCGAACCGACGCGGACGACTCGCTCCAACCCACCGCCAAGCAGGACGTTATCCAGCCCCCAGGCGGTCATGCACCACTCAAGGATATTGCCTGTCATGTCCATTTTCTCAGCATCGTTTTCGGCAGCGCGCTGCCACTGCTGTTCGGTCGGCAGAGTCAGGGTCGGCAGTGTCTTGGGGGTCGCGCCGGGGATCGCCATCGCCAGCGGGCGAACGCGAACGTTCAACCAGCGGCAGAACGCCACAGCCTCGTACCAACTGACATAGGTGCGCGGCGCGCCATCGCCATCAGTGAGAGGCAGATGAGGTTCAGGATGGGCTTCGCGCCAGGCAACCGCTTCTGGGGAATAATCCCACCAACGAGTGCTGGCATACCCTTTGATATCGTCAATGAAAACCTGATACTGCTGGTTGGTCACCGGATAACGAGCGATGAAAAAGCGTCCGATCTGAAATGTTCCGCCTTTGCTGCCACCCTGAGCGCTGGCATCTTTGAGCGTGACCGGACCAGAGGGAATCTCCAGCCATTCGATGGGTTCGGGCAGTACGCGACGCAAATCCGGGAGGAGTACCCGCGCAGGCGGGGTGGCGCGGCTGATGCTGAGGCTACCCATAGCCTGGGCAGGGATGCCACCAGGCTGGTCGGGAGCGGACGGAATGTCTTCGTCAGAAACAACAAAGGCATCGAGATTGCCGAGCGCGCCACTCAGCGGGGATAAAACCTCTTCTGTTACACCTACCGATGCATTGGTATACGGGAAGCCGCTGATGCCTTCTGGAATCGGAGTTTCGGCCTGGAGGAGCACTGGAATGACCGGCTTACCAGCAACAGCCGCCTCCCGGTAGCACCACTGACACCACTCGGCTGCCAGCGCATCAGGTGACACGGCGTACACCACGGCATCCGCGCTGGAGATGGCTTCGCGCAGTTCAAGCGCCCAATCCCGGCCCGGCAGCAACTTCTGGGAGGGGAGCAGTTCATGGTTCCACCCACGCAGAACAGCACTCATATGCTGCACAGGAGCAAGGTCGGCATGCGCATAGATAATAAAGATCCGCATGGTTCATCCCATCGCTGTAGGCTGGCCTCAGAAGATCACTTGATATGCAGTATATCGCAAGTCAAGCATCCGCGGGCAGGTTATCACCAAATCGATTCAGGTTTTTAGACGACGAACTGCCCATTCTGATAGAACAGTTCGCCATCGACATGGATCGTGCTATCCTTACGCATATCACAGATCATATCCCAGTGGACAGCGCTCTTGTTGACACTGCCGGTTTCCGGATAGCCCATGCCGATTGCCATATGGACGGTGCCGCCGATCTTCTCATCAAAGAGGATATTCCCTGTGAAGCGGTTGATACCGAAGTTGGTGCCAATGGCAAACTCACCCAGATACCGCGCTCCAGCATCGGTATTCAACTGTGCCTGAAGAAGGTCATCATTGGTTTCGGCGCTGGCTTCGACAACCTTACCTTCTTCAAACCTCAACTGAATGCCGGAGACAGCGCGACCCGCGACGATGCTGGGATAGTCAAAGCGAATCCAGCCGTTGACTGAGTTTTCGACCGGGCCGGTGAAGATTTCGCCGCTGGGCATGTTCTTGCGGCCGTCACTATTGATGAAGGTGCGCCCTTCGATAGATAGGCGGATATCGGCATTAGGCCCCTGCAAATGAACCTGTTTGCGACCTTTGAGCCAATCGACCTTGAGCTGCTGCATAGCCGACAGGCTGCGCCATTCGGCGGCCGGATCGGGCTTGTCGAGGAACATCGAGCCATAGACGAAATCTTCGTACTCTTCGAGGCTCATGTTGGCCTCCTGAGCACTGGCTTCGGTGGGATACCATGTTCCCACCCACTCAAACTCGCCTCGCGCGGTGCGGTTCAGACGGGTATCCAGCCAATGTTTGCGGGCAGCGGCAATCCGCTGGATGCGCTTGGGGTCAATGCTGGTCATGGCGCGGGTATTGTTGGAAGAACCGACACGGATGTAGATGTCAGCTTTCTCGTAGTAAAGCGTCATGCTGGGATCGACCCAGACGATCTGGTCGTCATTGGCCTCCCGCGCGAAGACACGGCTCATATATTCGTCACTGATGAAGAGAGTCGGATTGCCGCCGTAACGCAGGACCTCACGGTAAACTTCACGCAGGGCCGGTAGGGCGGCTACATCTCCGAGGATGCCAACCCACATACCGGGTTTAACCCCACAGGCATAATCAACCAGCACATTTGCCAGCCGCTCCAGACGAATATCGGTCATGATGCTGCTCCAGTGTTGTTGAGTCCGGCAGCGTGTCTTGTCTTCACAGATATGCCGCCGGCAGAGAATTAAAACCAGCGCGACTAGACTCCGCGCTGTACCCTGAGATTCATGAAACTTCCGCCGCTGCTCTAGCCGCCGCCAAGATAGACTCGAAATGGACTTCATCGCCGATCACAGGAACATACTCGGCGTAGACAATGCGATCATCTTTGCCGACTACAAAGGCCGCCCGCTGGCAAATCCGCAGCGGGACAACCTCAACACCGTAAGCTGTAGAGAAATTCATGTCCTTGTGATCCGAGAGGGTCACAACCCGATCTACCCCTTCTGCGCCACACCAACGGCGTTGAGCATACGGCAAGTCGGCGCTGATTGTCAGGATGACAATATCTTGGCTGAGGGCAGAAGCTTCGGCATTGAAGCGGTGGGTCTGGGCGGAACAGACGCGGGTATCCAACGAAGGAACCACGCTGAGGATTTTGACTTTGCCCGCGTAATGGGCAAGCGTCTTGAGAGACCAATCGTTTGCAGTCAGACGGAAATCAGGAGCAGGGTCACCTACGCTAAGCATCGGACCCTGTACAGGATGCTCAACTGTGCCAATAATCATGCCGGGACGAGCCATTGTCAAAGAACCTCTCTCACAGTGTGCTGACAGCAAAGAAACCCGATACTGGTGGATTATAACAATCGCGAGCCAGCCGCATCAGAGGTTCGGGATAACACTCAGTCGGTCTTAATGTGCTGCCACAATTAGATGGAAAGGAATGCCCTCGATGGCAAACCGGTTACGTGCTCTGATTCTGCTGACCGGCGCGGCGCTGGTCGTGTTGGTGTTCTCGTTTCCACTGTGGCGCCCGTTATTTACCAATCAGGTGGTCGAAGAGGCTTTTCCAGGATTGACGACCGAGGAACAAGCAGCATTCGAGCAGCTTCCTTTGGATGAGCAAACAATGTATCTGGCTATGATTCCAACCAGCCAGCCAATGGCGGTCGAACTCGTGCGGGCGGTACTGGCCGGGGATGTGCCTGTCCCGACGGCAGAACAAGCAATGCCGGAAATGACCGATCCGACAATCGTGGCTTCAGGCATATTCACAGACATCGATCTCGTCCACCGGGGAAGTGGAACAGCGACGATTTACCAACTAGCCGATAACAGCCGATTACTACGTTTCGAGAATTTTCGGGTGACGAATGGACCCAATCTGCATGTGTATCTAACCCGCGCCAGCGCTCCGCGAGCACCGCAGGACATAGGTACCGATTATATTGATCTAGGACCATTGAAAGGCAATATCGGCAGCCAAAATTACCCGGTTCCGGTCGAAGCCGATCTGAATGCATACCGGGGTGTGGTGATTTACTGCGTGGCCTTCAACGTGGTGTTCAGCACGGCCGCATTGAGCTGAGGGGAACTTTATCGCAGTCCGCCGTGACGCCAGACGCCGCCGACCATGGTGGCTGTGATTTGGGTTTTCAGAATGGACTGCGGCGGAATGGTATACAGGTCACGATCCAGCACGACAAGATCGGCCAGAAAGCCGGGCGAAAGCTTGCCGAGACGATCCTCCATCCCGGCAGTATAGGCCGGGCCAACAGTGAAACCGCGCAGAGCTTCGTCAACAGTCAGACGCGCCTGAGGATACCAGCCATCCGGGCCAGGGGATCCGTCTAGTCGTTGGCGGGTGACGGCGGCATGAACTCCCTTGAGTGGTTCGAAGGGTTCGATGGGTGAATCAGAACCGAAGGCGACAACCACGCCTTGATCCAACTGCACACGGGGGTTATACGCCAGGGCAGCACGCTTGCCCCAAAAGCGATCCGCGCTATCCATGTCTGAAGTGGCATGGACGGGCTGCATCGAAGCGATGATGCCCAGTTCAGCCAAGCGGTGGACATCGCCAGGATGAATGAGCTGGACATGTTCGATGCGATGGCGACGCTGAGCCGGAGATTCTCCACGTTTGGATTCTTCCTCACGCACCACTTGATACACATCGAGAACATCATGCACAGCGCGGTCGCCAATGGCGTGGATGGTAGATGGCAGCCCATTAGCGCTGGCTTGGCTGACCAACTGCACCATTTCTTCTTTATCGGTGACGATGATGCCGTAATTCTCCGGTTCACCGTCATACGGCTCGATCATCAATGCTGTACGCGGCCCCAACGCGCCATCGGCAAACAGCTTCAACGCACCGATACGGATCCAATCATCCCCAAATCCCCAGCGCAGACCACTGTCCAACGCAGCAGGCAGCCAGCGTTTGTTGATCTGCTTGATGACGCGCAGACCCAACTGGCCGCGCTCCCGAAGGATTTGAAGAGCACGCAGACAGCTCGGATCATCGAAGTCGTGTATTCCGGTGAGTCCACTGGCAAGAGCAAGACGCTGCGCTTCCAGCATCATGCCGGCAAGTTGATCCGTTGTTGGGGGCGGAATGCGCTCCGACACAAGGCGCATGGCCGATTCCAGCAGCAACCCGGTGGGATGGCCGGCAGCATCACGCACAATCTGCCCACCTTCGGGATCAGGCGTACTGGCAGTGATTCCACACAGGCGCAGTGCCTGGCTGTTGACCCAGGCAGCATGGGCGCTCTTGGCGCTGAGATAAACGGGGTGATGCGGCGCAGCTTGATCCAGGTCAGCCGCAGAGGGAAAGGCGCGATCTGGCCAGAGGTCCTGGAACCAGCCATAGCCCGTGATCCACTGGCCGGGGGGAGTCGCCGCCACGCGCTCTGCAACGCGCTGGACAGCAACGGCTTTATCGGGGACTTCAAAGACATTGACCTGCTGGAGAGCGCGTGAAGTTAATTCCCAATGGATGTGGGCATCAGTCAGGCCAGGAATAACCACCTGACCGGCGAGGTCTTCGCGAATGGTTCCCGACCCAGCCAGGCTGAGTATGTCGGAATCGCCACCGACAGCGAAGATACGACCATTAGAGATGGCAAGAGCTGCGGCACGAGGCTGCGATTCATCCAGTGTAATGATCCGTCCGTTGAACAGGATGCGATCAATGCGGTTGATCACTCCGCACCTCAGCAAGGACTCGCTCGACTTCTTCCGCAGTGGGGGCACTTTCCAGACCAACGCGCGTTACAGATGTGGCGGCCAGCGCCGCAGCAACGCGGGTAGCCGCCTGAATATTGCCCTCAAAGGTGCGAAGCGCACACAGCAACCCCGCCGCGAAGACATCGCCAGCTCCAGTGGGATGCACCAGTTCAACCTGCGGCGTTGCATACTGGAAAGGTTCTCCCCAGTGATAGTAGGTCCCGCCGCGTTCCGCGCGCGTCACGAAGAGATGTTCAACCGCACCAGCGAACTCGGCTTCAAGCTCAGGCGCTTCGACAATATCTTCTTCGCTAAATACAACGATCTGAATGGCTTTAAGAACACCCGGATCAAACCAGCGTTTGAAGTGAACGCGCCCATCGGCATCCCAACGGCGCAGCCAACCTTGCAGGGTGAGCAGGACGGTCGCGTTCGGAAACTCAAAGGCAATATTAGGATCGACTTCATCGGTCAAGGGAGCGAGATGCACCAGAGGCGCACCACGCCAGGACTCCGGCACATCCGCCGCAGTGATCCGGGCAGCAACCTGCCGGAGATACTGAATGCGCCCGCTAGGCGTATAAATGTTCTCAAATGTGCTGATTGACTGTGCTGGAAGGATGATCAGCTCACTGGCATATGGCCGCAGCCCTTCGAGGAGCGGTTCGTCCGGAGCGGCGCTGGTCAGCACGCCAGCATGATAACCAAAGGAATTGACCACACGGGCAGCATAAGAGACTGTGCCACCCAGCATTCGGCCGTTGGGTGTTAGATCGGCAGTCGCATGGCCGATGAGCAGATAATCCAATGGAAAAGTCATGAAGTGCCCGTTTTCGGTATGATGGTCACTTTGCGGGCAGCACCTTCACCAACACTCTTGGTTTGTACATCGGCACGGCTGCGCAGAGCCATATGGATGATGCGGCGTTCGTATGGAGGCATTGGTTCCAGCGTGACGACACGCTTGCTGCGAACAGCCTGATCGGCCATACGCAGAGCTAGATCACGCAGCATCCGAGAACGGCGAGCTTTGTAGCCAGAAACATCCACGACAATGTTGGCGCGATGCTGGAGTTCACGGCTGGCGATCAAGCGGGTGATGTACTGAAGCGCGTTCAGCGTCTCCCCGCGGCGCCCGATCAGCGTATTGAGGTTGCCACCGGTAATATCCAGGAGCCAGGGGTTATTCTCACCAGACGGCGGATTGGCAGCGCGGCGTACAACCACCTGCGCACGCAGGATTTGCATCCCTTCCAGGAGTTCTTCGAGCACGACTTTGGCAACACGGACATCTTCATCCATGTCGGCGTCATCGACTACTTCCTGCATTTCTTCAAGAAGGCTGACGCCTTCGTCCTCATGGATTTCAGCAGCAGACTCATCAACCGGAGGAGAGACAGCGCTGGACTGCGCCGCAGGAGCACGGAACATCTGGAGGCGCACCCGGGCTGGACGCGCACCGAGGCCAAACATACCGCGACTGGGTTCTTCCAGAACTTCCACAATGACATCTGAGGGCGAAACACCGCCCAATTCTGCCAACCCCTTTGCGATGGCTTCTTCGACGGAGTCGCCGATTGACTCAATTGAGCGTTCTGAACTCATGCATTAAAGTCCTTACTAGAATAAAACGGCGGCAGCCACCTGCTGCCGCGTATTCTTCGCTACTTGGCCGGTTTCGGTTTGGCTGACTTGCCTTTGGGTACATTTGGCCTCGATTCCGGCGACTTGGGCGGTTCTGGTTCGTCATCATCCGTGGTTGCGCTGCGGATACCGGCGGCGCGTTCTGCCTCCAACTTAGCCTTCAGAGTCGATTTTCCGCTGGCATTCTTGGGAATCGCCGGTTTGGGAGCTGTTTGCGGACTGGTGAATGGCAAGAG
Organism: Anaerolineae bacterium; assembly: GCA_034431625.1. Taxonomy (GTDB): domain Bacteria; phylum Chloroflexota; class Anaerolineae; order Aggregatilineales; family Phototrophicaceae; genus CFX2. The sequence goes on from DAOUCY010000021.1 coordinate 41,866, forward strand.
GTTGCGCCACTGGAAAGTCTGATTGCGACTGTACTGAACGATGCTCATCACATTCGAGACGATGAAGTAAATCGACAGACCAACCGAGAACGACAACGAGAAGAAACCCATCATGATAGGCATCATGGTGGTCATGGATTGAGTCATTGCCATGGCTGAGTTGGGCTGTCCGTCGCCAGCAGGCTGTGACGGTGGAGTAATCATTTTGCCTTGAATGTACGAGGTGATGAGTACCAGAACTGGCAGCGCTAACGCCCAGGTTGGATTGAGCGTAGGGGGTTGGGTGAGGTCCATGCCCAACCAGACATTGTTCAGCGGAACCAATTGGTCTAACCCACCAATCATGAAACGGCCGGACAGGTCAAGCAGTTGAAGGGGGGTAGCTGCAAGCGCATGGTTGATGGCCTGGTAGAGGCCAATCCAGATGGGAAGCTGGATGAGCAGCGGCAAACAACCACCAAGCGGGTTGATTCCCGCTTTGCGGTAGAGGGCCATCTGTTCCTGGGCCATAGCTTCACGCGATTTGCTGTCTTTCTTGTCCTTGTACTTTTCCTGAATCTTCTTGAGTTCAGGCTGAAGCTCCTGCATGGCCTTCGAAGACCGCATCTGCTGAGTGGTCAGCGGATAGGTAACAAGCCGGATCAAGATTGTGAACAAGATAATCGCAATGACTGCGCTGCCGAACAACTGGTACAGCACAGTCAGGACGGTGATGAATGGATTGAGGATTAAGTCCCACATCTTCTGGCGTCATCCTTTTCCTATTGGAAATTGTATGACCACATGGCCTGGCCGTTATCCAGCGTATAGGCCGCCAGAATCTGTCCGGTCGCCATTGTACTGACGATGACATACGGTTCGGGAATATCGATCCCGTTACCCGGTTCGACTAACAGCACATCTGAGAGAATCGGCGCGGAAAGCTCGCGCACCAGCGCATTGCCTTCGGAGTCGCGGAAGGGCGTGCCATCGACACGGTTGAGCCAGTAAAGCTTATGATCGCGCGCACCGACCAGGATGACATCGCCAGTCACCACCGGAGCGGCACGGATACCTCCAGCAGCTACTTTCTGCTTCCACATCTCCCTGAAACCGTTAGAAATGTCCAACGCATAGACGCTTCCACCCAAATCGGCAACATAGAGTTCGCTGCCAGTAATGACGGGCGATCCCCAGACCCAATCAGCAGTGTCGTACTGGTTAAGCAGCTTGCCATCCAGCGATACTTCATAGATTTTACGGGCAAAGCTGCCTAGGTAGAGTTTGCCATTGGCGAAGACAGGTGTCGAAGTCAATGCTCCGCCCAGGTCAAGCACCCATTTGCTGGTTCCGGTCTCAGCATCGACGGCATAGAGGTTGTGATCGAGCGAGGCAAAGTACAGCACTCCATCAACCAACAGCGGCTTCGACCAAACGCCATGTTCGGTCGTGGCCGTCCACAGTGGAGTCAGTGTGCGCCGATTCAAGGCTACTAAGTCTTTAGCGCTCAGCCCCAAGTAGATTTTGTCCTCGGTGACCAGCGGCTCTGCCACAGTATGGCCGGTCAGTCCAGCAATCGCATACCCCTGGCTGTCGTCGGAACGGGCAGAATTGACCTCGATACGGAACATCCGCTGATCGTAGGCCACTGCTAGCAGGGTATTTTCATCCAGCCGCACTGGGGACGCATAAAACTGGCGTCCATTTCCGGGGTTAAAATTCCAGACTTTGAGCTTCCCGTCAGAGTCGGGCGGGCGAAGCTGGCAATTGCTGTCCAGCAGCGGGACAGGCTTTCCGTCGGCGGGATTGACCAGGACAATACGGTCGGTATAAGAGATCATGACGCTCGTGCGGCTTTGCTCGCCACACGAATCGGTAATCAAACTGACGGCGGGCCAACCCGTTCCCAACGGTGCGGGACCGCAAGCCGCCGTGACACTCACGATCAGGAGTGCCAGGCCAACCCAGCGCCAGCGGGTGAAGATACGAGACAATTTCGAGACCAAGATCACTCCTCACGCTCCGGAACCGGGTCATATCCGCCCTGGGCAAATGGATGACAGCGCGAGATGCGCTTGATGCCCATCCAAACCCCTCGGATGACCCCAAAGCGTTCAATGGCCTGATAAGTGTAGACCGAACAAGTGGGTTCGTAGATGCAAGCGGAGGGCAACATTGGAGACAGGAACCGCTTGTAAAACCGAATAGCACCCAGAGCAACCTGTTTCATGACACCCCTGCTTATACACTCAACAATCCAGACTGTTTCAAGAGGTCATCCACAGTACGACGCACCGATGCAAAAGGTTGCTCAACCAGCGGAGTCCGCGCCACCAGAACCAGATCGAACCCCAGCTGAAGGTCAGGGTCGCGAAGACGAACCGCTTCTCGCATTAAGCGGCGGACACGATTGCGTTGAACCGCTGTGCCCAACCGCTTTGCTGTCACAAAACCGTAACGATTATGGGAGAGATCATTGGGCATCACACTGATGAGCATCCAACGATTCTGAACGGTGCGACCACGCTCGCGCAGCCGCGCGAAGTCCTCGCTGCGACGCAGGCGTAGACGACTGCGCATGAAATCCGTCTATGACTTCCAGTTGACTTTCTTGACGTGGTTCGGGGTGACCGACAATTGATGACGACCGCGCTTACGGCGGGCATTCAAGACTTTCTGACCGTTACGAGTCTTCATCCGCTGACGGAAGCCATGAACGCGCTTGCGGCGGCGAATTTTCGGCTGCCAGGTACGCTTGGTTGACATGAATCTCTCACTCCACAGGTTACGAACAACATGAGGCATCAGTATATAACACGCGAAAACAGCGGTCAACCCGGCGCTTGCACAGGCCAGGCGCAGCCCGGTATAATATTCATTCGATCTAGTGACATTTTCATCTCAATGCGTTTATATCCCCCGTCCTACCCGTTGGAGATCTGACAACCGGATGATGCCAAGCCACCACTGGGCACGCAGCTTCAGTATTCGAGACGAAGACATCGACTTTCTGACGAACATACTCCTGGAGGGAGAAACCCCCCTCAGCAGTGAGGAACTCGCGCGGGCGCTGATTCAACGGCGCATTGATGAAGATGTAGCTCAAATGCGCGAGCGCTATCGAGAGGCCCAAATCTACAGCCCAGCCCGAGCCTACGAGAAGGGCCAGCGGCTGGTTTTCACCGAGTTTGACTATGAAACGGCTGTGGTAGTGGGAATTCGACCCGGAAACAACCCGGACTATGGCTCGTTCAAAGTCATCGCTGTCGAGTTCGATGATCCCAGACTGAATCCAGCTAACAAGAAGCGGGAGTTTGCGGTAGAACTCACCAGTCCGCATGACCTGAGCGAACAAGTCGAAGAAGAAATCAGCCTAGAAGCGATGGCCGATATTGACGTGGACAGCGTAATGGCCTCAGCAGGGAAATCCATCCTAAAGGAATTGGAAGAGCGACTACGCGCCAACGGCGATCTAATCTATATGGCGAAGAAATGGTTCCCGCGCGACCTGCTCATGGATGTCAACGTCGGACATCTCAACCTGGCGGAAGCGGTGCTGGATATCAATGGCGGCGGGCCGATGACAACCGAGGCGATTCTGGCAGAAATTGGCGGGATCGGAAAGGCCCCGGCGGCGCTGCAAATTTTCTCGATGAACTATGCGCTGAACCAAGATGACCGCTTCGATGAGGTCGGACCAACGGGTGAAGTCTTGTGGCATCTTACCCGGTTGGAGCCGCAAGATGTCCAGAAGACGCCGGCCATGCTGCGCTATAACCCTATCGAGTATGATCGCAGTCTGCTGACACCGGAAATGCTCGCCATTGAAGCGGAATTGGGTGATGAGCACACCTCGATTTCCGACCCCATCGAGGCAGTTGAAGAAACAACGATCACCCTGATCTATCCTCATCGGCGATTGGGAACACTGCCACTGAACGCGCGGTCTGCGCTGGTTTTCCCAACAGCGCGGCAAACACCACGTGTATCCTTCACCCTTGTGGATGGGCAGGATGGCGAAGAATATCCGGCCTGGGTTGTGCGTAAAGAGCGCTATGTGTTCGGATTAGCAAAGTTCTATCGCAAACACAAGCTCCCAGTCGGAGCATATGTCAGCGTGCGGAAAAGCGAGGATGGCGATAAGGTCATCGTCAATTTCCGGTCACACAAGGCGCACACTGAATGGATTCGACTGATTGTCCCGAAAGGTGACAGCATCACGTTCGAAAATCACAAGCGGGCGATTGGGGCAGAGTATGACGATCTGATGATCCTGGGAGCAGATGATCTAGCGGGGGTAGATGCTGCGTTCCAGGCTGCCCAGCAGCAGCGTAAAAGCCTGCTTTCGATCCTGAGAAGCATCATTCCGTCGTTGGGGGCACTGACGCCCCAAGGCACAGTCCACGCAAAGACTGTTTACAGTGCTGTGAATGTGCTGCGGCGCTGCCCACCCGGCCCGATTTTTGCCACCCTGGTCGCAAACCCAGATTTCCAGAATGTCGGTGGAGATTACTGGAAGCTGGCAGGAGATTAGGAGGAACAGCACATGGCGACTGCGGCAAGCAAACCAGGTTTCCTGGTCAAACCAACTCTTGATACCAAATACCACATTGACTTCGGCTGGTGGGACAAAAGCTCGGAAGACTTGCGGATGTACCTGCTGAGCCACCTTCTGCCGGAACAGCGCGAGCGGCTCAGCCAGACAGATGAAGAGCGCACGGTTGATTATATTGATCCCGATACAGGAGAAGTGATGCAGTTGGATGAACTGGGATTGGCGATCCAGATTGCCGCTGAAGACCCCAATTTCATCAATCCCCAGACTTCACTTGTGGACAGCATCTTTCGCGTTTTCTTGGCAAACGGGAACGTGCCGCTGTCACCGCGCGAACTAGAAGAACGCACTGGACGATCAGCTCAAACGATTTTGAAGACACTCAGCGGCGGGCAAATCTACAAAGGCATCCGCCCCATTCTGACATAGCCTAGATGGCGGCAGGGAGAACGCATCAACCATGGGTCGGGTGATTCAGACGGACAGCACGGGGAAGCAACGCAACCAGCTCATGCGAACGGTGGCCGAGATTCTGCGCCGCCTCAGCCAGAAGAGCGAGGTTGATGCTGAAGTCAAAGACATGTTGGCGATGCTGGTTTACTGCTTCCGTGAAATTGACGAGGGAATCGAACAGTCGGCAACCGTCTGGGAAAAGCGCGACTACTGGATGAAAGCCGAGGAACTGCGCCAGCGCTGGAGTTGGGTTAGCGACATGGGCGACCAGATACGGGCAATGATCTACCAGGATAACTGGGCCAATATGCCGATGATCCTCGCCAAACTGCTGCCGCGCGTTTCCGACATCAAAGTCACCAAAATGACCCGCTCCGACGCGCTGTGGGCAGGGGCATATGAGCGCCTCCTACGCGAGAAGCCAGCGCGATAATCCTAATATGAAGTCCTCACCACCAGGGTGCATTCACACAAATGCACCCTGTTCGTTGATGCCTGAAACTACTGTGCCCAGTCCATCGGTTCTGGGGGCGTGAATTCGGATTGCAGCGTCACCGGGCATCCGGTCTCCATCGAACGACGGGCCGACTCCAAGATGTCCACAATATGAGCGGCCATCTCACCCGTAAAGCGATGAGTCTGGCCGGCCGCCATCATGCGAACCATATCGGCAATACCGCGGCCCCAATGAACACCTTCCTGCGGTTCAGCTAAAAGTGAGATCGCAGTGTAAGTGCCGCCGAACTCCGCAAACTCGATTTTGCTGTTGGGCATGAACCAGCTTTCGAGGTAGAGCGAGGCTTGATCCCCGTGGAATTCAATGCCAACCTGTTTGGTGTGATGGCCCACATAAAAATCGGTTGTAAGCCTCACAACCGTACCATCAGCTAGTTCCAGCATCGTGACGATAAAATCAGGGGTCTTGATTTGGAAAGTGCGACCCTCTTTGGTGACGCGCTGCGGATAAAGCAGTTTGCCGTAGGAAGTCACTCGCCGCACCGGCCCGAACATCGCCACCAGTATGGTGAGAGGATACACTCCGACATCGAACAGAGCACCCACTTCGTAGAACGGCTCCGGCGCAGGATGCCAGGACTCGATCCGTCCCCAATTGACCTCAGCAAAGACTGCCCGAACAGTCCCCAGCTTGCCCTCGCGAATCAGTTTCCAGACAGTCTGCTGTGCTTCTCCCATCAAGGTAAATGGAGAACATCCCAACCGCAATCCAAGCCGATCTGCCAGCATGACTAGTTCATGGGCATCAGCATAGGTGAGTGCCAGCGGCTTCTCACTGTAGACATGTTTACCGGCGTTCAGAGCACGGGCTGTCACATCCTTGTGGGCGAAGTGTGATGTCAGATTGACCACCAAGTTCACCGAAGGATCGGCCAACAGCGCATCAACCGACTCGTAAGCGCGGATACCATGTTCCACAGCGAACGCAGCCGCGCGAGCCGCATCCAGATCGGCAGCTCCGACCAATTCGATCTCAGCATAGGTCTTCAAATCCTGGGCATAGGGGCCGGCGATATTGCCACAGCCGACTAGTCCGATACGCATCGTGCTCATGATAACCACTCCTTGAGCAGGATTAGGCTGGCACGGCAGTCATCGGTAGGGTCATAGAGTTCGGGTTCATGTTCTACGCAAATGCCCCCTGCATAGTTGATCTTTTTCAGAACCTCCACGCACGCGCGCACAGGAACACAACCTTTCCCAAAGCGGCAGGTTTCATGCCTACCAGGTGCCAGAACGTCCTTAAGATGAATGTAGACCAGATGATCTTGTAGCGCAGCAATGGCATCTGCCGCGTTATAGTCTTGTGTACCAAACCATCCTGTGTCTACGGCTGCGCCAATGCAGCCACCTCCCCCGTCGCCAATCTGTGCCAACAGCTCTCCCGGCGTTTTTTCAGGATGGTTCTCGATCCCCAGACGAAGGCCATACTGCGTCAAACGGTCTACTACAAAACCGCGGTCGCTGTTCAAAAGAGATGTTCTACCTGCCAAGATGCGAGTGTGCATTGCCCTCGCAAAACGGCACATCGCCTCAAATTCCTCGCGCGTGTCGCCAAAACCCCCAGCTAGGCTGGTCACTGGCATCCGGTAACGCGCCAGGATGGTATTGGCCACGCGAATATGCGTATCGGTTGCCCAAGCAGGGTGCAGAATACCCAACCACAGATCGAAAGCTTCAAAGCCCATCGCCCGTGCATCGGCAACATAGGTTTCAAAACGCGCCGCAAATGTCTCGACCGGTTTGAAGAATTCCTCCGTTGCATTCTGGCCCTGCATCCAGCCTTCAGTCATGTGATAACCAACTTGGCGAGCAACAAAATTAGCCGACATGAACGAGATAGTATTCATCAAAGCATCCCTCATGCGTGAATCAATTGAAACGCGGGCGCAGCCAGGGAATCAGACGCTCAAGATTCGGCATGGCATGCCCCTGCGCAGAACCCACAATCCACTCACGGTCGATCACCAATTGATCAAAGTGACCTCGACTCGTCAGAATGGGCAGCGACAGTGACAGCATATCGCCGATGGTAAGGTCAGTCTCCATCGACGACCCCAATGCGGCCAGTGCCCCCGGCCAAACCAACGGATTGAGCAGCCTTGGCACAAGCGCATTGATGACCTGCTGCTGCCGAGCGGCGCGTTGATAATCATCGCCAGCATGACGGGTACGAGCATAGATCAATGCCCGCTCACCATTCATATGCTGCAGACCGGGATCAAAACGGATTGACATTGTGCCGCCGTCTTCAGTCGGATAAGCATTATCGACAACCGAGCGTTCAACATCGATAGTAACACCGCCGACTGCATCGATGAAGCGAACAAAGCCCTGGAAATCCAGCCTGACAAAGCGATCCACACTCACACCGAAGGTTTCCTGGATGCTGGCCGCAACAAGCGCCGGACCGCTCCCAGGAACAGCCTGCTCGCCAAGCATGTTGATGGTATTGATGCGCTGTGAACCATAGCCGGGAACATCAATGAAAAGATCGCGCGGGATCGACAGCAGACTGACCTGTAACTGCCCTGGATTGATCCCCAACAGCATGATACTGTCGGTACGGGCAGCAGCCCCTTCCCCAGCGCGGCTGTCAAGTCCCAAGATAAGGATATCTGTGGGCGGCGGAGGGAAGATTAGATAGATTAACAACGACCAACCGCAACAGAAAACCGGGGTCATGACCAGCGCGAACACTATCCAGCGCCAGCGCCTCCGGCAGCCTTGATACAGAGCCGAACGCAACGTGAGATGCTGCCTTTCTGAACCAGGCTCAGCCAATATACCGCACCCAACTGCTGCCATCCGCGGTCAGGCTGATAACACCGCCACGAGGTTCTAACAAGAAGATTGTGCCATCGCTGGCGATCTGCACCTGAGTCGTGAAAGCAGTCTCCTGATCAGAAAGCGCCCAGCCTAAACGGGACCGGACTGCCTCTTGAACTCGCCAGAGCAGTCCAAAGCCACGCCGAGGCTGCCATGTTCCTGGCGGCGCATTGTCAAAAGCTGGATCAGTCTCTGGGATGCCCTCTTGGTAGGCATCGTTATAGACCTGCCAGCGCGGAAACACGGCACTGTCATAGAAGACATAGATCGCGTCCTGCTGGCCGACCCACAGCATAAAACCACTCTGAAACTGCTGGAACGATGCTGCGCTGACCAGAGGTGGGTTGAGTGGACACACCGCCAGCACTGGCGCTGTAAAGAACCAAGCCACACTGCAAGGGATGGACGAAAGTGGAGCCGACCCCAGCGCCGTCGGGATTGGCACTAATCCCGGAATGGGTGTTGCCGGAAGAACGACGGGCGGCATAGTTGGCGGCAGGGTTGGACGCGGTGTCGCGACGAAGGTTGCTGTCTGCGTTGAAGTCGGCGTTGGCGTTTTGCTAGGGGGCAGCGTCGGCGTAAGCAGCACCAGGCCGCTGTCCAGCGTATTGACTGCCATTGCTGAAAGTATCGTCGCAGTTGGAGTCAGTACAATCTGCTGCGTGGGTGATGGAGACGCCATCAGAAACGGAGCGGGAGACGGCGTTTCCGGCGCGATGGTAACTTCCTGGACGAGAATCGGATCGTTGTTGACAGCAATCCGATCCGGTGTACAGGCTGCCGCCAAAATCACCACGCAAAACCAGAACACCCAGGGGCATCTGCCCATAACCTATCCCTGCTCGTAACTAACACGATGTCGTGAATTCTAGGTCGCGTCCTGTTATTCTGCAATTGGCTGAAATGCGCAGTGCGATGTATGCTTGTATCATTGGGCGAACTATACAAGATAGACAAGTGGGGAGAACGCATGGCGCGACGCCGATACCGGGACAATTATGATGACCGACGGGGAAGAGACTATGACCGCCGCAGCAGCAGCCGGGATTATGGCCGCCGTAAGAGCCAGGATGAAGAACGGATCGAGCGACTAACTTGGTTTTTTCTGGTGTTGGTGATCGCTGCTCTGCATATCATCCAGGAAGGTGGGATGCGTCTACCCAACTATATCGTTCCGCTGGCCGGAGCCATCGTACTCATTGGGTCAGGGCTGGTGCAGTATTCGCGGCGCTGGCGCGTCAGTCCCACCACCTGGCTGGGCGGGGCACTGCTGGCGGGTCTGGCTCTGATTAACCTGTATGTCAGCCCAGACAGCAGCTTCCTGGGGATATCGTTGGTAGTGTTCGCCGGGGTGATTCTCATCGGATTATTGACCGGGGAAACTTGAGTTCCAGACGGCATAGAATCAGCATGACTGAAACCACGCACACGACGATTACGGTTGAAGATGTCCGCAAGCTGGCGCTGCCGCTCGGCACGCGCGTCGCTGCTGGCGACGGTCTGATGAGCAAACCGGTCAGTTGGGCGACTGTGTTTTATCCCGAAACGCGAGTCGCCAGCAAGACACTTCAGCGCGGTGAGATGGTCCTAGTCTCACCGCCAGAAACTGACCAGTCGCGTGTGACGATGGATGTGGATGTGCTGCGTTGGGCAGCAGAGTTAGGGGCATCGGCGGTGGTCCTCAGCGAAAATGCCACCCCGGCACTCATCGCTGAAGCCAACGCAATTGGCGTGCCGGTGCTGGTGCTGCCCCCGGGCAGCCGCATCCGTCAGGTCGAGAAAGCCGTCGTCAGCCTATTGGTGGATCGCAAAGGACAGCTCGAACGCCGTGCCACCCAGATTTACCGCCAGCTCACGCAAATTTCTTCACGCAACGAAGGCATGGCTGAACTGGTCAATGCAATGGCGCGCCTCACCAACAAGACCGTCATCGTCCAGGACAAGCGGCTAAAAGTCAACGAGAGCGCCGTGCAGCCGCACTTCATCGGCTTATGGGACGAGATTGAGGCTTTTCTGCGGAACATCTACAACCTACCGCTGGAGATTCAGGATCGCCAGCGCGTGGCCGAAATCGAGAATCCGGTGCTGATGCAGTCGCTGCCAATCCCCGGCATTGCCCGGTTGGTCTCGCCAATTATCACCAAGAGCATCGGCCGCGGCTACCTGTCAATCATTGGACACGATACCGATCTAGATGACATTGATCTGCTGGTCGCAGAACATGGGGCGGCCGCGGTCGCGCTGGAAATGGCAAAAGCCAAAGCCATCAGCGATACCGAAAAGCGGCTGCGAGGCACATTCCTCGACCGTGTGCTGATCGGTGATGTCAGCCAGCAGGAAGCCATCCGTCAGGGTGAACGCTTTGAACATGACATGACGCAGCCTCATCTGGCAATCGTATTAGGCTGGCAGGGCGACAAAGTGCCGTCAAACCGCCGTCTGGAAACCCTGGTGAACACAGTCGTCGCCGCTCAACGGGCAAACGCCCTAGTCTGGCAGCGGGAGCGCGAGAACGAGATCGTGGTCTTCCACGCGGCTGACGCTAAAGACCCGGTCGATACAAGCATGAAATTGGCGAAGACTATTTCGCAGGAAGTACAGAAGCAGTATCCCCACGCAAAGGTTGCCATTGGACTTGGACAGGCTGCACAAGATATCGCATCCTGGCGCAACAGTTACCGCGATGCGGTACAAGCACTAGAGCTAGCCGCCCGGCTGAGTACCGACACGCCGCTGTACATCGGGGATCTAGGCGTATACCAGCTCATCCTGGGCCTCTCCGACCGGGAAAAGCTGACGGCTTTTTGTGAAAAGACGCTGGGCGCATTGGTCGAATACGACAAGCGGCAGCAGGCGGATCTCATCAAAACACTTGAAGCCTTCTTCAACTGTCATGGCAACCTATCCGAGACGGCCGACACTTTGATCGTTCATCGGAACACTTTGCTCTACCGTATGAAGCGAATCAACGAGATTGCTCAGATTGACTTGGATCGCCCTGAAACCCGTCTGGCGCTCCATCTGGCATTGACGATTCGCAGGCTGCTCACCGCCACCTAAGGCAGCCAACTTTTTCCTTCGAATTCTAAACCGTTGGTGAGAAAACCCTATTATACGGCGCAAAGCAGCCGCATCACAAGTAGCGTGTGGGCAATTTGCACGAATCATCCGTCAGTAGGTTCAAATAGATTATCTATACAAATCTCGCACTCCACACGATAGATTATCACCAATCAAATTGGGCTTCTTTTTGTTGGAATTAACCCACATTGCACGGTGAACGGGAAACGCAGTCAGGAGGACGATCAATGCAGCCCAACAACCCTACAGATGACCAGCCTCTCCAGCTCCACCGTATCGACACCCAGGAACATGATGCCTGCGCTTTAATCTGCGCAGTTCGCAAGGGCGGACAGCCCACTCACGGTAATATCAAACGCACTATTGAAGCTTTAACCCGCATGGGACATCGCACCGGTATCGTCGAAGGCGAGGGCGATGGGGTTGGCATTCTGACCGATATTCCCCGGCAGTTGTGGATGAAACGCTTGGCACGGGCGGGCATCCGTACTGCGATTGCCAGCCAGCGTAATTTCTGGGTTGCCCATGTGATGATCCCTGCCTCAGCTAGAGGCCGTTCCCAGCACCTCGTCGAACACATCGGGCGTCAGTTGAGCGAAGCTGGTCTTGATGTTCTCTTCGAGGACTTGGGTGTTGTGAACAGTCACATGCTCGGCCCAAATGCCCAGAAGAACGAACCGGAATTCTGGCAGTTTGCCGGCACCAGCGGCAGCATTCCGCTAGACCAGCTTGAGAAGACGCTGTTCCGGCTGCAAGTCCAACTTGAAAAAGACTTAGGCGTTCATTTCCCGTCGTTTTCATCACACAGCGTGGTTTATAAGGTGCAAGGAACAGTCGAAATCCTTCGACGCTACTATTCCGAACTGCGCGATCCTGACTATGCATCGAGTGTAACGCTTGGCCACGCCCGTTACAGTACCAACACCAATTCAATCTTTGAGCGGGTGCAGCCTTTCGGTGTAATGGGACACAACGGAGAATTCAACACCATCTCTCGCTTCCGGTTAGAAGCGGAGATGCTGGGCATTCACCTCGATCCGGGCAACTCAGATTCGCAGGACATTGACCGGGCACTGCACACGTTGTGTATGAACTTCGATCTTGATCTGATCGAAGCGATGGAATATGTCTTCCCCCCTCACAAACACGACCTTATCCAAAACGCCACCGACATCCACGAACTCTACGAACTCATCCGCCAGACCTTCGGGCCGTTCGCACAGGGGCCGGCAGCCGTGGCGGGCCGTCTCGGAGATTTGTGTGTGTTCGGCGTGGACGCGCTCGGTTTGCGCCCACTCTGGTTTGGGGAGACCGAAAAAGAGGTTTTCGCCAGTTCAGAACGTGGAGTCTACCCGCTGGACTCAATGGTTGAAGAACCCAAGCCTCTGGCGCCGGGCGAGAAGATCGCCTTACGGATGCATCCAGGGCAGTCGATTGAAGTGCTGGATTATCCAGCCATCCAACGCCACGTACTGAACCGTCACCGTGAACGCGGCCTTCGTACTTCGAACCGCCCGGGTGGAATGTGGTCGCTAAACGACCTGCCACTCAGCGGCCCGCGCGCTCCCGCCCCGAACAGCGGCAGCGGGAGCGGTTCTAACGGCGGGCAAGGTGTTCCGGCAGCCGTCGCCGTCATGGAAGCTTCGGCACTACAACCAGCCATTACTGCTGTACGTGATATGCAGCCTGTGCCCTGGCATGTGCGCCGCTTTCCAGTCAATACCACTACGATGGCAGCGATGGGTTGGGAACGCTACCACGTCCAATTCGTAGAGACTATTGCCGAATCTCATAAGGAGCAGGTAGGTTCTTTGGGATGGGATGGCCCATTGGGCGCATTGAGCCAGACCCGCATTAACATTGCCGATTACTTTAAGGAGACTGTCGCCGTCGTCACCAATCCAGCGGTTGATCGAGAGCGAGAAAAGGCGCAGTTCTCAACACGGATGCTGATTGGTGCTCGGCCTGCTATAGGTACAGGCGCTGACCCGAATGACATCTTGATCCAGTTAGCCACCCCTGCTCTGCTCGGCGGTTATGCTGAACTTGGCGATCTCGACGAACTACGACAGATTGCAGACAAGAACGGAACTGTACTAGTCGAAGACCTGTTCGAGATTTTTGGTGAGCGCCTCATGGTGCTTTCGACCAGCGCCGCGCTCGACGAGGGCATTCAGGAAGCTGTAGACCGTCTCCAGCAAGCGGCGGTCGAAGCCGTGGCAAACGGTGTGCAGTGCCTCGTGCTGGATGACACCGAGGTATATGATGGTGAGCGACTGTGGATCGATCCGCTGTTGGTAACATCAGCGATTGATCAAGCCCTGCGAAATGCGCCCTATTCACCTAGTCTGCGCCGCCGGACGGGGATCGTGGTGCGGTCAGCCGCACTGCGCGACTTCCACGATCTGGCACTGTGCATTGGGTTGGGAGCAAACGGGATCGTCCCTTACGCTATGTACGCCACCGCACTCGGATTGGCTCCCAAAGCGGCCAAAGCAGACATAGATCCAGAGACACGGGCAAAGCAGTTCTCTGGTCTCATCAAGGTCATTAACGGCGGTCTGGAAAAAATTATCTCGACAATTGGCTGCCATGAACTGCGTGGTTATGGACATTCGTTCAGTTCGATTGGCCTATCGAACAATGTCGCACCATACTTCGGCACTCCCAACTACTACGGGTCAGAGGCACGTGGGCTGACCTTCAGCATGATGAAAGACGACGCGGAAGAGCGAGCGGCTGAGCTGCGCGGAGACAAACCCGCCAAGCTCACCAATGCCGACCGGCTCTACCCCAAGATGTGGAAGAAAGTTGAAGATGTTGCCCACGGTGAACTGAGCCTGGAAGATTACACCCACGAACTGATGGAACTGGAAGACAGCATACCAGTCGCCATTCGGCACGTCCTCGGCCTGAAAACTGACCATGACAAGGGTGTTGACCCAGACAGTGTAGACATCTCGATTGGGCATCACACCATGCCCGTAGTGATCGGTGCAATGTCGTTCGGATCGCAGGGTGAGCTGGCTTATAAAGCCTATGGCGAGGCGGCCTACCGCCTGAACATCATCTGCGTGAACGGTGAAGGTGGCGAACTACCCGATGTGATGGGGCGTTACCCACGCAACCGGGGAAACCAGATTGCTTCGGCACGCTTTGGAGTAAACATCGAATTTCTGAATTCGTGCGACTACCTGGAGATCAAGATCGGCCAAGGGGCCAAGCCCGGTGAAGGCGGCCAACTTCCTGGCTACAAAGTCACCGAACAGGTTGCCGCGGCACGTCACACTACCCCTGGTGTTGACTTGATTTCACCGAGCAATAACCACGACCTCTACTCTATCGAAGACCTGGCTCAACTCATTGACGAACTAAAAACTGCCAATCCCAATGCCAAAGTCTCCGTCAAGATTCCTGTCGTTCCTGGCGTAGGTGTGATTGCGGTCGGTGTTGCCAAAGCTGGCGCAGACATCATTAACATCACTGGCTACGACGGCGGCACCGGCGCAGCGCGGGCGCACTCGCTGCGGCACGTTGGACTGCCGGCTGAGATCGGCGTTTGGTTAGCTCATCGCGCTTTGAGCGAAAGCGGCCTGCGTGACGATGTGGAACTGTGGTGCGACGGCGGCATGAAGAGCGGCCGTGACGTCCTCAAGATGATGTGCCTCGGCGCAAACCGGGTCGGCTTCGGCACGCTGGCTATGGTGGCAGTGGGCTGTACGATTTGTCGCAAATGCCATGAAGGAACCTGTCACGTTGGGATCACCACCCACATCAAGACAAAAGAAGAAGCCACCCTCAAGGGAATCAAACACTTTGAACCTCGCGATTATGATATGGCCGTGGAAGGCATCTGCAACGTCTTCTACATGCTGGCCGATGACATCCGTAAGTGGACAGCCAAACTCGGTTTCACCCGGACGCAGGATGTCGTTGGACGCGCTGACCTGCTCGAACAGATCGCCATGCACGACCGGATCGACCTCAGCCCATTGATGAAACGCGCCCCGCAGAATCAAAAGAAGGCACTCCAACCTGGCGTTGGCAAGCGGCTGGTTCGCCCACGTAACACCCTCACCAAACAAATCACTTCGATCATCGCCGAGGAAGTGATGGCCGGCGAAACCGAAATCACTTATGATGACGAACAGGTTATGGCGATGGATCGCGCCTTGGGGACGCATCTCTCCGGAGCAATCAAACGTGGTGACTTCCTCAATGCTGATTTGATCGACGCCGTGCATCTGAACTTTAGCAACTCGGCTGTACCGGGGAATGGTCTAGCAGCTTTCCTGGATGATCCGCTGCGCGTGATCGTTGAGGGCGGGGCACAGGATGGCGTCGCCAAGTGTGCTCGCGGCGGCAAGCTGACCATCCTAAAAGGTTTGAACCACAACGGTGAACGCCTGGATGGATCAGTGGGTAAGAGTTTCGCGTACGGCGCTCAAGGCGGCCTGTTCATTGTTCAGGGCAACGCTGACACTCGCGCCTGCATCCGCTTAAGCGGCGCAGACGTGATCTTTGGCGGAGAGATCCGCCAACCGCTCCGCGATGAACTCGGTGGGTTGGCTGCCCGCGCCAATCTCAAAGGCTACGCCTGCGAATATATGACTTCTGGCCGCGTCGTCATTCTCGGCGATCCTGGCCCATGGATGTGCGCTGGCATGTCCGGCGGCGTCATCTACCAGCGCATCCAGCCGGAAATGGGGTTAGATGTGAAGGCCATCAAGCGGCGCATTGCTGAAGGGGCGATGGTAGACATCTTCCCATTGGACGAAAAGGGGGCGGATGATGTGCGCGAACTGCTGCACATCTATATTCAGACACTGGAAGTGAACAACCAACCGCAGGCCGCGCAGCACCTGTATGCGCTGCTTGGACGGCCGCAGGATCACTTCGTAAAGATCACCACGCCAATGCGGAAGAACTGACCACAGCATAGGATTACGTATCTTCGTATCCGGATCGCCAACCTTCAGAGCATTCGAAGGTTGGCGTTGTTTTGTGTGGGGTAAATCCATTCTGATAAGGTCGCTTCAATGTTTCCATCGATATTCCTGACTGCGGCTATCGTTGTTGGAACCTATACCGGCGTCGCGATTGGACGTGTTCCCGGACTGCGTATGAACCGGGCTACGATCACACTGGTCGGCGCGGCTGCCCTGATCGCAACAGGAGCAATTCGTGAGCAGCAGGCTTATGCTGCCATCGATACAGGAACAGTGCTGCTCCTGGCTGCGATGATGGTTCTCAACGCCAACCTACGAATGGCAGGCTTTTTCGCCGAAGTCACAAACTGGGTACTTCGCCTGGCAAAGACGCCGCGCATACTGCTGGCATTGGTGGTCTTCACCTCTGGCATTCTATCAGCAATTTTTCTAAATGATCCGGTCTGCATTCTATTCACGCCGCTGGTAATTGATCTCACCCAACGGCTGCGCCGGGACCCGCTGCCCTACCTGATCGGATTGGGAGCGGCTGCCAATGTTGGCTCTACGGCGACTATTACAGGCAACCCCCAAAATCTCATCATTGGCCAAGCAAGCGGCATTCCATACCTCACTTTCCTGGCGTATCTTGGCCCTGTCGCCCTGGCCGGATTGTCCGTCACCTGGATTATCATCATCACTTTGTACCGTGAGGAATTCCAACGTCCATTCGACATGGGGATAGCTGATGAACTAGATATGCCCCGCACTTATCCACCTCTATTGAGCCGAACGCTCTTGGTCGTTCTCGGTTTGATGGTAGCATTTCTGAGCGGCCTGCCCATCGTGTCATCGGCTTGCATTGCCGCCGGATTGCTCTTAGTATCACGCTTGCGACCGAACAAGCTACTTGCTATTGACTGGGAACTGTTGGCCTTCTTCGGGGGTTTGTTCATCGTCACAGGAGCCATTGAGGTCAGCGGCCTAAGCAAGCAATTGTTTCAGGTAGCAGGGCCGCTACTGACCGGCGATGTAACGCTGCTCAGCTTGACAACAGGCATCCTAAGCAACATTGTCTCTAATGTGCCTGCTGTACTACTGCTGCGCCCAGAGATTGTGAACCTGCCCAACCCACAACAAGCCTGGCTTACCCTAGCAATGTCCTCAACACTTGCTGGGAACTTCACGCTTCTTGGATCCGCAGCTACCTTGATCGTAGCTGAGATTGCTGCCGGGCGCGGTATCCGGCTGACCTTTACAGCTTTCCTGAAAGCCGGAGTCCCAATCACCGTCCTCACGATGGCGATTGGGATTCTCTGGCTGAGTTGGTTAGGCTAGCGGATCGGTTCGGGGTCCTCAAAGTGGGCATGCGTATCCACCAGTGGGAGTTCATCGTGGGTTGTCCGCACTGGAATATGATCGCTGGTGAGCATACTCTGACGCCACCAATCCCGCTCATCCCAGGCCGGCCCCCATGGGCCATCTTCAGGATACTGCGCCTTCCACCACTCGCGGCAGGCTTCGCAGCAAAAATCGCGCTCAGTTGCAGCAGAAGTGTCTTTTTGTAGGATTCGCCGATCCGTACCAGGATTGATGCGGATATAGAAATCCATGTCGATTTCTGCCCCGCAGCCATCACAGACCAGCACCGGAACCAGTCGGGTACTCATCTGAACACACTCCTTCCCTCTCACCAGCTTCACCCTCATTCAAGCGAAGCCGTGGAAAGGCTGCCAGTGTCAAACGTCAGAGACCGCGGGGTCAGTTATCACGGTTGCTCAAACCATACCGGAGAGTGTCGCCAGAACCCGCTGAATCTTCAGTGCTAGATGCAGAATAAGACGATTGTCCGGATCATCCAGGTTCATTTCAGTCAGTTCAGCAATGCGCTCCAGCCGGTAAACCAACGTATTCCGGTGGACATCCAAGTCAGCGGCGGCTTTGGCGAGATTTCCGTTGGCTTCGAAGAATCCGTTCAGTGTGCGGATAAGGTCAGCCTGTTTGCGTTCATCATGCTCGACCAGTTTGCCAAGTGTCTCTTGATGAAAGCGCCGGAGATGATCCAAATTGCGCTCTTTGAGGGCCAATAGCAGTTGGAACAACTTGAGATCACCGTAGAACGTGGTGTGTTCACGATCTCCCAGTTCGTTGGCGATACTGACAGCATCTTTAGCTTCCCGGTAGGCTTCACGCAACCCAGATAGACCGTTTGCTGGCCGGCTGATCCCCGCACCCACTAACCCAGTTGGCGTCCGCGAAGCCAACTGAGCGCGCACTTCCTCTACCAGATCATAGATGCGAGGCATCTTGTTGGGATTTTCCAGAGGATAGAGGGCAACGATCACATCGACATACTGGCCGACCGCGCCGTTGATCTGCCGCCGTGCCATATCATCACGCACCAACGCAATGAGTGATTCGAGTGGCAATGCTGCCCCTGACCGAGTCAAGGCGCGGAAGACTGCTGCAACAAACATTGACCCGACATCAAAGCCCGACTGCTGAGCACGGGTACTCAGCAGGTCGTCGTCCGCCGGCGTACCACTCAGCCACATTTGCACCCAATCGCCGCGCGTCTGTTCGATGGCAAAGGCAATAGCTCGACTCTTGGCAAGCTCAATCGCACACACATCGGCACCATAGGTCATCACCAGGCGGTCGAACTCATCCAGCGGGGTCTGCTTATCGACAAGTGACAGATACCCCGCGACCCGTTTTTCCACTTTCAGTATCGTGGTGAAACCAATTGGGCTGGCGACAATCAGCCCTTCATCGTCCGGCGCCTCCCGTTCCAGCCAAGTCTGAAACGCGCCGTAAGGCAGCGCTTGGAGAATAGAACGACCGCCGCTGACCACACCGCGTTTCGTCACGTTAGGATACACCTGCGCCATCAACACGCCAGCATCATCATGGACAACCACTGGACGCGCTGTCGCTCGCGCGACGATTTGCAATAAGCTGTTGAGATCGCGGTTTTCGGCGGCAAGACGAGCGAGCTGGCGTTGGATTTCCATCGCGCGTTGGTTAAGCTGAGCAGTGTAGTTAGCAATCAACGTATTGACCGAACGTTCAATGCGGGTCAAGTTGCTGTCGCCAGGCAGTGCCAGCAGCGTCACCTGACACTGATTTGCTACTGCAACAGCTGCATCGGTCACATCATCCGGAGAAGCTACCGCGCTCACGCCGACCTGAGCCAGACTTTCGACCACCTCAGCCAGAGTCAGGCGGCTGTTATACCCCCGCAGCACTTCCATAGAGACCAGCGCAAGTTCACCACCATAAATATCCGGGAAAGCTGGAGGCTGCGCCCGAACCGTCACTGCCCAATTGATTGCTGTGTCGGGTGAACCGGATGCCAAGCTGGTTCCCAATGGAAGAGCGAACTGAAGCAGGGCTTGAATCGTCGTCGTATTCGCTTCGGTCATCATCCTGTGCCTGTCTTATCGCCGCATTGTATCCCAAGCGGAGGATGCAAACATGATGGAATTCAACAATACTAGGTCGAAGCATTTAGCCAGAATGGCTAATCACTATAGCGTGTATTAACTATTTTTTCCAACCAGGTCAAGACTAATTGGTACATTTGAATAACCATCTTGGGTATTTCCAACAAAGCAAACTGGTCACCCTATCAGGAAGCAGGCAATAAAAAAGGGCAGGAGCGGCATCCGCCCCTGCCCCACGATGGATCATCAGCCAGTGCGCTTGACGCCCAGCACCAACGTCTCGCCGTCGAGCTTGCGCTTTTCCTCATCACTGTCGAAATTCTCGCGATGGAAGCCATCAGCAGGTTCCTGTGCGACTAGTTTGACGGCCAGCGTCTCGCCCTGAATGTATTCAGCAAACTGCGCAATGGCTTTGCCAAGCCGTTCGCTGGCAACATAGCACACTTCAATTGTATCCTCGATGTTGAAGTCTGCGTCCTTACGCATGGACTGTACTCGGCGCACCACCTCCCTCGCCAGCCCTTCCATAACCAGTTCTTCTGTCAGGCGGGTATCCAATGCCGCAAGGTAAGGGCCATCTTCTGCAATGGCAAAGCCTTCTGCCGATTTCTGTTTGACTTCAACTTCCTGCGGTGTCACCTCAAATGTGCGTCCATCGATCTCGACCACCACGTTCTGTCCAGCTAGAAGCTGCTTTGCCCAGCGGGTCACATCCGCGGGTTGGCTTTCACGCAGCATTTTCTGAACAGCCGGGAAGTCTTTGCCAAATTTCTTGCCCAGCAAGCTCGGCAGTGGATTGAGGGCGTAGACGACTACATCACCTACCCCTTCCAGCACACCGACTTCTTTGACATTCAGCTCGTTCTGGATCAACGCTGACAGTCGGTGAACCGACTGCGTTTCAGCCGCGTTTCGGGTTACAAATCGAGCACTAGCGAGCGGCTGCCGCACCTTGAGAGCTGCGCTTTCGCGGGCAGCGCGTCCCAGACTGACCAGCCGCTCGATCAAGTTCATCTCATCGATCATAGTCTTGTCGATCAGCGCAGGATCGTAATTTGGCCACAGCGCTAGATGGACACTATCTGCCGCCGATTTGTTGATCTCAGCAACCAGATTGCGGTACAGCGCCTCACTCAAGAACGGCATGGCCGGAGCAATCAACTGCGCAACGGTAACCAAACATTCGTACAACGTGGCGTAGGCACCCCGCTTCTCGGCATCGTTCTCAGTCTTCCAGAAACGGCGTCGGCTCAGCCGCACATACCAATTGCTCAACCGCTCCACAAAAGCCTGAATTGGACGGGTGGCGTTGTTGACATCATAGCTGTCGTAGGCTTCGGTTACTGTCTTGATGAGAGCATGCAGTTCGGCCAGCACCCACCGGTCCAGCGGATCGCGCTCGGCAACCGCGGGCTGTGGGTCGATCGGTGACCATTTGTCGATGTTGGCATAGGTCACGAAGAAACTGTAGGTATTCCAGAGTGTACTCCAGAACTTGTTAATGATCTCGCCCACTAGATCGACTGAGAAACGACGCGGTTCGCCGGGTGGGCTGGACACATATAAATACCAGCGGAAAGCATCCGCACCGTGCTTGTTCAGCACATCCCAGGGATCGACGATATTCCCCTTACTCTTGGACATCTTCTGCCCTTCTGCATCCAAGATGTGGCCAAGACAGATGACATTGCGATAGCAGGCCTGCTCGAAAAGCATAGTGCTGATGGCATGCAGACTGTAGAACCAACCGCGCGTCTGATCGACCGCTTCGCAGATATAATCTGCGGGAAACTGTGACTCAAACAGCTGCTGGTTCTTGTGCGGATAGCCCCACTGCGCAAGCGGCATCGCGCCGCTGTCAAACCAAACGTCAATCAGTTCGGGAACGCGCCGCATCGTCCGGCCCGTTCCTTTCGGGTTCGGAAAGGTGATTTCGTCGACATACGGACGGTGCAAGTCAAGTTCGCTGAGGTCACGCCCGGCCAATTGGCTCAGTTCGGCCACGCTGCCCACGCACAGCATATCGCCCGTGGTATCATCCACCCAGATCGGTAGCGGCGTCCCCCAGAAACGCTCACGCCCTAGCGCCCAATCCTTGACATCTTCCAACCAATTGCCAAAGCGTCCATCGCGGATGTGTTCGGGAACCCAGTTGATGCCTCGGTTCAGTTCAACCAGTTTGTCCCGGTAGGCCGTGGTACGGATGAACCAAGTTTCCCGCGCAAAGTACATCAGCGGCGTATGGCAGCGCCAGCAAAATGGATAGCTGTGTGCGTATTTGCCTGACCGGTAGAGCAAACCGCGTTCGCGCAGATCGCGGGTAATATCCGGATCAGCATCTTTGAACCACATCCCCCGGAATTTGGTAACGGCATCGATGAACACGCCCTCGGCATTGACCGTCCTCAGCACCGGCAGGTTATACTTCTGCCCAACTTGAAGGTCATCCTGCCCAAACGCAGGCGCGATATGCACAATCCCTGTACCATCTTCCGTGCTAACGAAATCCCCAGCGATGACATAGGCATAGTCAGTATCAACCGGCAAGAAGGTGTACAGGGGGTTATAGTGCTGCCCGACCAGGTCTTTCCCCTTCAGGCGTTTGACCACCCGGTACTGCTCGCGGTTGACCAGCGCCTGATCGACTCGGCTGGCAGCTAGGATAAGCTGCTCTGTCCCGCCATCCACCGACGGCCCTTCAAGCTGCACATAATCGATGTTTTCGCCAACAGCCAAGGCCACATTGCCCGGTAGCGTCCAAGGTGTCGTCGTCCATACCAAGAAATATACCCCAGGCTTATCCCGCAGCGGGAAACGCACATAGACGCTAGGGTCTTCGACATCATCGTACCCCTGCGCCAGCTCGTGGCTGCTCAGCGGCGTGCCGCAGCGTGTGCAGTACGGCACAACCTTGTATCCCTGGTAGAGCAGCCCTTTCTCGAAGAACTGCTTGAGGATCCACCAGACGCTCTGGATATAATCGTTGCTGAAGGTGATATAGGCATTATCCAAATCGACCCAATAGCCGATCCGCTCCGTCAGTTTCTCCCAATCGGTTAGATAGCGATACACGCTCTGGCGGCACTTCTCATTAAAAGCGGCGATGCCATATTCTTCAACTTGGTGCTTGTGTGTGATGCCGAGTTCCTTCTCGACCTCGATTTCCACAGGCAGACCATGGGTATCCCACCCGGCTGCACGGAGGCAGTAGTAGCCGCGCATTGCCTTATAGCGGGTAAAGATGTCCTTGAAAGCACGGGCTAAAACATGGTGACTGCCGGGGCGGCCATTGGCCGTAGGCGGCCCCTCGTAGAAGACGAAGCTTGGCCCGCCTTCTCGCTCGGTCATGCTGCGCTGGAAGACATTCTTCTCTCGCCAGAAATTCAACTGGTCGCGTTCAAGCTTTTGGATATCGACTTTGGCACTGACTGCCTTGAACATACTTTGGCTCCATACAGTCCAGATCGGCGAACAAGGGTTGATGGGAATTTGAAACACTGGCACATCGCACCGGGCTGACTGACACCCCAGTGCTAATGCGCGAGAGCAGATCACTGAATACGAGCCGCCTCAGGCGCGCGGCCTCAACACAGACCTGCAATCAGCCGCGATGGCTGCACGGCACAGTTTGCCATCACGGGTTCACCTCCTCCAGCAATCCGTCCAGCGATCAACAAGTTCCGTAAGGAATAAAAAACCCGCCGCGCGGAACGCGACGGGCCAATTATGTCCTAAACGCTGGCATTACGGTAGAGTGAGCTTAGGGCAACAGGGTGGGCAGCGGAGGAACGGCTCCTGTCCAAAACACCTCGCGGTTGAGCTTGATCTGTATCGGCTCATCCACGCTGACACCTGTCCCAATGACAACCTCCCACCGCAGCGCGAAGATCGAAAACTGAACTTCTGCTTCGCAGCGGGCAATGTGTTGGTTCAGTCCTGTGACAGTTTCGCTACCCGGCTGCGCCGGATCACAGAGCAGTGGTACGACCCGGCACTCATCAGCCTGATCCCGATAGAACCGCAGCACATCGCAGGGCGCATCATTCACCGAATACAACCACTCATCCACCCCATAATCCACGTTGGTATGCGAAATCAAGCGAGCTGTGGAAGGAAGCGGCGGGGTGGGTGGAAATAGAATTGCGTACAGCACACCAATCACCTGCGTGCCGATGACCAGCGCCAGGATCAGAGTAACAATACCGACGGCAATCAAACGCACCGGCACCCGAACCGCATCATCGCGACGCGGTTCAGCGCTGCCAGTACTGCTCATACTCGATGATGACCTTGCCTTCCGTTTGGAGTGACGCAATACCCGGCTGGATATTCACACGGGTATACTGTGTGATCTGGAAACCCGAACGGTCGAACATGCAGCTAAATTGGTAGGGGGGTACGTTCGGCTGTCCTTTGTCAAAGTCGGCAAAGTTCCCGACTGTTGGCAACCGCAAACAGGTTGCCTGACCACTGTTGTCGAACTCTTGCAGCTTTCGCTGGTAGTACGCGGCCACATCTTCCGCCGTCGCACCGACGACCTGGTAGACCACCGCACGGGAATTCTCCGCTCTTGGCTGCTCATACCACAGCGCCGCGCCTGGATAGGGTTCAATGGACAGTGGAACCTGATGCGAAGCACGGTCGATCAGGAACAGCACGATCCCGCCCAACACCAGCAGAATACCGAGAATGGCTGCCAGCGTGCCTACCCGAATGATGGAAATACTGCCATCACGCCCTAACAGGAATCTCATACATCCTCCAGAAGCGCCTGCATGTCTGATACGTCGCCGGCCAGAGATTGACCATATGGCGTATGGGAGAAGCGTTTGGCAGTTTCCTGCCAGTACACCAATCCCTCGCGCAGCACGGCCGCTGTTGGCGGTTCTCCACTGCCCAGGCGGTACCGCAGATAATCTACCAACAGCACCCGAAAAGGTTCTAGAGAGTCACGCGGAGCGGACCGCAAAGCTTGACCTGCCGCCTCGGAGTTTCCATCCCGGAAAAGCGCCTCGGCCAGATCAAGCTGTGCGATAGATGGCGCACCCGCCTCGACAGCCTGCCGGAAGGCCTCTGCCGCCTGCGCATAGGCTCCCTTTACTAGCAGTGTACGCCCAAACCCATACAGAGGAAAGTGGTCAGAAGGTCTCATTGCTATAGCTTTCCTGACAATTTCCTCACTTTTGTCGAGATCCCCCAACTGCCGATAGGTGTTAGCGAGCAAAGTCAGACTATTCGAGTCGGCTTTACCGGTTTCATGCAGTCTCTCCAAAATATCTCGTGCTTGCTGGAAATCCTCAGCCAAATAGCTGCGCTGTGCCTGTGTGTAGGGCGTCACCAAATGGCGGTTTCCCCACATAAAAAGTATCTGCGCGATGATGACCGACCCAATCAACCCGACCAACGCGGGCTGGCGAATGGTTTCATCTCCGAAGCGCAGCCCTAAAAAGGAAAGAACAATCAGGAAAAGCGCCAGCAGAAAACCGAGCTTCGTAGATCGATCCCAGGCGCGGAACATTCCGATCAATGAGGCAGTAAAACGTCCCATAACCGTTTAGTCAACCCAATTTGCTCGCATCAGCTTCGGCCAGTGCTTGCTGGATTGCATCAAGTTCACGCCCTAACGCCTGTCCATAAGCCGTGCCTTCCAGCGCTGCCAGACCGGATAGCCAAGTTGCCAGCCCTTCCCGCGCGGCCATCATCTTGGCAGTCGCGCTCATCGCCCGAGAAGCATCTCCCTGCGCGGCATAGGCCTGTGCCAGATGGTAGTACACGCGCACCCCATACATTGGTGGCAGCGCTGACTGTGCCGCCCGCTTGAACGAGTCCAATGCCGCAGCATCACCAGCCATCTGCTGCGTCAACCCCAATTCTGCCCAGATCACGGGCAGGTCAGGTTGCAATTCAGCCGCTTTCATCAGTGCCCGCGCCGCTTCATCGTAAGCCGCCTGAAGGCGGTAACCATTTGCCAGCGTAATATACGAACCAGGATCGTCTGGGAACAACCGCACCGCACGATCTGCCGTCCCTTGTGCCTTGCCAAGCTGACCGGTGTAGGCATAGGCACTGGTCAGCAGCATCAACACCTCAGCCGTCTCTTTTCCTTCTTGAATCGAACGCTCTAACAACGGGATCGCTTCCCGGAACCTGAAGGACTCGATCAGACGGTAAGCATCACCGTAGCCAGAACCAAGTTGGCGCGACTGCCGAACCAACAGCCAACCGACTAAAATGAACCAAAATAGAAACATTGTCCCAGCCAGACACAATCCTGCCAGCGCAACCTGCATTGATGGTGACAGCAGGTTTCCGAGCTGCTGGCGCCCTGTAAACAGTTCGGAGAGCAGTCCCAACACGAAGATAATGATTCCGACCAGAGCGAACAGCGGAGCCAGAACAATCGCCAACCAGCGAATTTTTCGGTTCATGCGCGGCTCAAATCCTCAGCGCTCAGTTCGCCATTGACCAGCTCCTGCGCCATCTGCACATCATCGCCGATTACATCCCGCAGTGTCGCTGCTTGATCGCTCTTTAGGATCGTCTCCCACTCATCTAGCCCCTTCTGGAGCTTCTTGAGCGCCTGCACCTGAGCACTTGCCTGGCCAGGATTTCCCAGGCGGCCATAGGCCCGCGCCAGATACAGATGAATGAGAACGCGATGACGTGCATCCTTGACCTTTAGTTCCAGCGCATGATTGAGATGTTCGACAACACGTTTGGAATCCCGTAAACGGTCTTCGATCATGCCTAAGTTGTAATAGGTCACCCAGTCATCCGGCGCAAGCTGGTTCGCTCGTTCGGCAGCCTGCCATGCCGCTTGATACTCACCCGCCTGCAGATGAACCTCAGCCAATCCATTGAAAGCCTGCGCAGAGTCTGGAGCCAATTGGGTCATCTTTTGGTAGTCTTTTGCTGCCTGCTTAAGCTTCCCCCACAGCCGGTAAATTTCCGCACGGAAGCGATAGTGATTCGGCTGATCAGGATCAGAGCGAATCAGTCCATCCATCACGCGGACGGCGTCCGCATATTGATTCTTGCGGAGGTGTTTAATAGCTGTCCGGTATTCTATCGGGCCGCGCCCTCGGCTGATGAGCGTCCCAGCGATCACCCAACCGACTGCTAGTCCCAGAAACAACCCACTCCACTGCGGGGCAATAAGCAGGCCGAAAAACAACGCGATAAGCGCAGGCACAAGGATAGCTAACCAGCGCCGCCGCTCTTCCGGCGCCAGGCGTGTCATCGTGATAACAACAACGCCTACCAGAAATACAACGACAATCAGCGATTGAACAGGACGCACCCAGTCATACTGATCGACCACGACATTGAGTACTAAGCTCGCCAACCCCGTAATGGCAAACCAGGCCACAAACACCCGACTCATTGTCGGACCGAGGAAAACTTGCACCCGCTTCAGCATGGTCGTCTATGCTTCATCCAGTTCCACATAGATACGCTTATTGATGCCGCCCTTGCTCTTGTAGTCGGCAATTCGGATACGGCCTACCTCACGTGTATTGGCGACGTGCGTTCCACCATCCGCCTGTAAATCCAACCCGACAATCTCGACAGTCCGCACCTGCTCAATCCCTTCTGGCAGCAAATTGATCTTCGTGCGGATCAGGTCAGGAATCTGGAAAGCCTCCTCGCGGGGGAGAATACGCACTCGAATATCACGCGCCGCCTGCACTTCTGCGTTGATCCGCGCTTCGATTTCGCCTACCAGTTCTTTCTGGAGTCGCTCAAACTCGAAGTCCATGCGGCCACTGAGCGGATCCATATTACCTCCCGTCACGCTGGCCCCGTAATCCCGCCAGACCACCCCGCACAGAATGTGCATTGCCGTATGCGTTCGCATCAGTTTATAACGGCGATTCCAATCCAGCACGCCCCGCACGACCGTGCCGATAGGCGGCAGTTCGCTGTCGATGATATGAACGTTCCCACGTCCTATACGAGTAACCGCATAAACCTGATCACAAGCATACAACGTTCCTAAATCATGGGGCTGCCCACCGCCACCCGGATAGAACGCTGTGCGATCCAGCAGGATACCGTTCTGTTCCGAATCGTGACCAATGACAATCGCGGAGAATTCCCGTAAGTAGCTGTTCGTTTGATATAGCAGTTCGGTCATGGTTTCCCCCGAACCTCCGCTCGCATTCGCACCATCACCTCTTGACCACCCATCGCCCGCCAGAAAGCAATGCCTTCCGCGTTCTGGGCAGCGACCTGCCAATCGAAGTAGGACACTCCCTGACCGGCAAACCAATCCCGTAGGGCATCAACCAACCGCCGCCCTACCCCATGCCGGCGATATTCCGGCTCGACATAAATATCAGCCAAAAATCCAGCCGGTTCTTGAGCAAAAACATCTGCCATCAGGTCGACAATCATGCCCAGTGCATATCCGATTACCTGTCCATCGGTTTCGGCGATCAGCACGCGCATGGTCGGATCGCCTAACCGGTCGAACAACCGGCGCACATAACGATGTTCCCCGCCTCGCGCGGCTACAGGCAGGTTCGAGTCCAGTGTCCGGTGATACTGCACGAGGGCCAGCCACATTTCTGCCAGCGCATCCGCATCATCGAGCGTCGCCTCGCGGATCATAACTTCAGCCACAACACGTTCTGCCATTCGATAGTTCCTTGTGACCGCCAGAAAGCCTGTTCTACGGGCTGACTGCACAGCACTGCAGAGAGACTGTATCGCAGGTGATGTTCACGAAACCATTCCAGAGCCGCCGCCAACAGCCGTTTGCCCGTACCCCCGCGCGTAATGTGCATGTCCACACCTAAATCGACGATCAAGCCGTGTCTCGGTGGGTCCCAACCTGGCGGCGAATCCTGAATCCGAGCGATCAGATACCCTGTCAGCGCCTCTTGATCTTCCGCGACCCAAACCGCATGATCTGACGTTTCCAACCATCTCATTACTGCCTCAGACCAGCGATTCCGCGCATCTGGCAGAAGTCGCAGATTCGGAGCAAACTGCTGCTGCAGCAGCATCTTCTCATGCCAGATGGCCGCCATTTGAGGAAGATCGACCTTCAGGGCTGTACGAATCTGGATCGAATGATTTCCGCCTGAGGTTGTCGAGAAATTCATCCTTGATCTTCTTTGAATAGCCTGCCCACGGATTGCCAGCATAGCATCGTGCTCCCCCTAAATCAAGCGCATCATGTACAATCAGAAGTATGTGGAACGATGAAGAAACCCTGCCCTATGACTTGCCCGACTGGATGCGTCAAGCCCGTCAGGGTGTGGATTGGGGACTGCTGCTCGTCGTAGTCTTTAGCCTATTGGCCGCTTGGCCGTTCTTGATCAACCGGAATCTCCCTCAAACCAATGGGAGCGAACAGGTCATCTACCAAACAGCCAATACGGCTGCTTCGATCCTGGAGGGGCGCTTCTATCCGCGTTGGTCACCCTATGTTCTGGGAGAACTTGGCGCCCCCATTCCCAGCTTCTATCCTCCTGGTCCAGCTTATCTAGCCGCCCTCATTCAAGTTTTGCTCACCAATGATCCCATCAGTGCAGTGCGGATCACCTATGTGCTGGCAATCTGCACGATAGGAATTGCCGTCTATACGTTGATGCTGCGTCGGGTCAATGCGACTGCTGGCATCCTGGCTGCTGTATTGGCCGTTTACAGCCCTTATCTCGCCATCACAGCCCCACATGTCTTAGGTGATCTGACTGCCATCACTATCACTGCCCTAATAGCAGCCCTACTCTGGGCACTTGACCGTTTGTTGATAACACGCCACCCATTGGATTTGGTGACAACAACGCTGCTCTTCGCTGGACTGATTCTGACTAACCCACTCGCAGCCATTGTTGGCGCAGCGTTTGGTTTAGGATATGCCACCTGGCTGCGGCAAACCACCCAGATTCGCTTTCGAGTGGGCGCAGTATGGATTCCCTTGCTCCTAGGTGTCGGAGCCACCAGCTTCTACTGGATTCCTGCCCTGCTAGAACAGGATGCCATCACCTGGGTCGCGCCAGATGTTCAGGCGCAGCCGCTTGAATTCGATCTAGCCAACCTGTTGATGCCGCTTCGCCTGATCGATCCCGACATCCTGCGCCCTGAACCACAGCTCACTATTGGTCTTGTACATACCCTAATGGCCGTTGGCGGACTAGCAGGTACTGTCATATCACGCCGTTGGCGCAGCATCCAGACATTCTTTCTTCTCAGCGGGTTGGCCGGCATTGGTCTTACTTTTTCACTCCTTCGGGGAGAAAGCTGGAGCACCGGATTGCTCAGTCTATCTTGGTCAGTTGTTGGCAGCGCCCTGCCCCACATCATAAGCAGGCCGGCTCCAGCCCATCGCCGTCTGGTACTGCCTATCCTACTCATCATCATTTGGATCACCGGCGCACCAGTCTGGTTCGTCCCTGAGCCGCGAAACAGCATCACGACATTTGACGCTCAGGCGCAAAAACAGCATGAACGGCAGGGATTTGGAGTCAGTGTTCTGGCTCCGGGGCAGCCCATTCCTATCAGCGTTCCTCCACACAGCCTACCGCTTCAATCCATTATTCAGCAAACCGAGTCAGGGCAGACCAACAAACTCCTTCCGGACAGCACCAACCAGAGCTATCCAGTCAGCCTTCTCGAAGACAGTACGCACACCGACCGCTTCCAAGTACGCGATCTTGACCGTGCCATCCAGCTCACTGTACTCACGGCTTATTTCCCTGGCTGGTTTGCCCGACTCGATGCACAGCCTATTCCACTATGGCGTGATGAACAAACTGGATTGATCCGCGTCGAAGTTCCCAATCTACTCGGCCATTTCGGCGAACTCCAGATCACATTAGGAACAACCCCAGTACGTTCGGGGAGTTGGATCATCGCCTGGTCGACAATTGGCATCCTTTTCCTGTTGGTGCTGCGTCGCAAACGAAAAGAACGCAAACGCCCTTTCAATGAACTCCGTCTGCTGCCTATGGAGGAAGTGCGTCTGGTTGCCCTGCCCCTAGTCTCCTTCGTGCTAGTAACGCTCCTCTTTGCAACCGGGATGGCAACCATCCCACTGCGAACTGCGCCCGGATCAGAATTCGCCTCCGCCTACCCGATCACCTATCGCACCGAGTCCGGACTGACGCTGACAGGCTTCCGATTGAGCAGCCAGCAGCAGCGCCCTGGCGTAACCTTCGAGCTTGATCTGTTCTGGCAAACTCAGCGTTTCCTGCTGGAGAACTACCGTGTTCGTGTCGTGCTGGTAAACAACAAGGATGGGTCACGCTGGTCGGAGACGGCTTTGCGCCATCCTGGTTACTATCCCACCCGGCGTTGGAACACCACTCAGTCCGTAATCGACCACTACACCGTCTCACTCCCCACAACTATCACCCCTGGAAACTATCAAATCCAGGTTGAGGCCGTTGCCTGCCAGAATGAATGCACCCGACTGACGCCGTTGAACTTCTTCACACCAGCCGGGCGCGCCGCTGGATTTGCGCTTACCCTGCCAACCCTCGTTCAAATTCAGCCCTGAACCTTCTATGGTGATGGCTTGCTCGGTCAACCGCTTGTCTTCGCTTGTTTCACTCAGTAGAATTAGGCAACCTCCGACTTGGTAAGGATATGAACTTGATGTCAAGCACGACCACTTCTCCCATCAATCAGGCCTGGATGTTCCAGCGCGACGGTAAGCTCAATGAAGCAATTGCCGAGTTCGAGCGCGTCCTCAAGGCTTCTCCGGATGACATCGATGCCTTATATGGTCTGGGACTCACGCTGCGTTACGCCGGTAAAAAAGCCGAAGCCATTGAGTATTTCCAGCAGGCGCTCAAACTCGTCGAGCAGGGTCATGCTAACGAGCGTATTGATTCGAATATGGATCGCTGGCTGATGCTCACCCGTATGATCCGCCAACGCCTGAGTGAGTTAGGCGCCTAGAACCCAATCACAACAAACAGCACTCAGTACTACCTACTATGAACAAGCGAGAACGTCTGACCAGGACGATTGCGGGCGAAGCCACCGATCGCGTGCCCGTCTCCGTCTGGCGTCACTGGCCGGGGGATGATCAACGCGCTGCCGACCTTGCGCGCTCCACCATTGAATTCCAGCGGACATTCGACTGGGATTTCGTCAAGATCACACCGGCCAGCAGCTTCTCAGTCACCGATTATGGCGTGCAGGATGAGTGGCAAGGCAACATCGAGGGAACCCGCACCTACACTCGCCGCAGCGTCTACCGTTCGCTGGACTGGACCGAACTCCGCCCGCTCGATCCGCAGCGCGGCGCTCTCGGTCGACAGATCGACTGCGTGCGGCTGGTCTGCGATGGGCTGCAAGCTGATGAAGTCCCCGTTCTGCAAACCATCTTCAATCCACTTTCCCAGGCACGACATTTGGCAGGTGATGAAGTCCTCATCCGCCATATGCGAACCCATCCAGATCGCGTCCAGACAGCGCTGAATGCTCTGACGGAAAGCACTCTCCGCTTCCTTGATGCGCTCAAGAAGCTGCCCATCGCCGGCATCTTCTACGCGACTCAACACGCCAGCTACGATGTCATGTCCGAAGAGGAATACCGTACCTTCGGGCTGCCCTATGACCGCAAGATATTGGAGTCTCTGCCAGAACGCTGGTGGTTCAACATGATGCACCTGCATGGGCAAGCTCCTATGTTTAAACTGTGCAGCCAACTTCCGGTTCAGTCGATCAACTGGGACGATCAAGAAACTGAGCCAACCCTTGCGCAAGGCAAACTCCAGTTCAACGGGGCTGTCTCCGGCGGATTAGCGCGTTGGCGGCATCTCCATCATGGCACACCCAGCGCTGTTCGGGAACAGGCTCGCGCTGCCATGGCCCAGTGCAACAACCGCCGCTTGATTCTTTCAGCAGGCTGCACTCTTCTTGTCACCACACCGCTCTCTAACCTACGTGCTCTGCGTGATGTCGTCGAGGTAACAGGGAACTAACTATGCCTATCCGTGTTATCTCCGGCAGCGCCAAGGGTCGCCGGCTGAAAATGGTGCCTGGTGATAGCACACGACCGGTGATGGATCGTGTCAAGGAAGCCCTCTTCAATATCATCGGTCAGGATATCGTTGACTCGGTTTTTCTCGACCTCTTCGCCGGAACGGGCAGCGTTGGCATCGAAGCGCTCAGCCGGGGTGCAAAAAAAGCCGTCTTCATCGAAATCGACCGCAAAGCCTGCCAGGTCATTCAGGAAAATCTGGAAATGACTCGTTTGATAAACCGTGCTGTCCTGAAACGTACCGATGCATTTCAGATCTTGAAACAACCACCAGACGAGACGTATGATTTCATATACATTGCGCCGCCGCAGTATAAGGGTCTTTGGATTGAAACCCTCAAGCAAATCGACGCCCAACCGGCATGGTCTCCGGTCGGCACGTCGATCATCGTACAGATCGACCCAGAAGAAGAACAGCCCATTGAATTGAAGCGCCTCGAACAGTTTGACCAGCGGCGATACGGCAGCACGCTCCTGATGTTCTTCAGTGCGCAGGACGATGCAGATCAACCAGATGAAGACAGGAGTGTCCCGACGTGATTGACGCAAATCAACTGGAAGCCATTGCCACCGAACTTATCCATACCTTCGAGATCACTGCTCCACCTGTCCCCATCGAAATCATGCTGCAACGTCCAAAAGCCGATATGTGGGATGAGGTCGATATCACTGAACTGTCTGTGGGGTTCCTGAAGACTGGTGGTCACTTCTCGCCGCGCATGTCACTGGCGCGTTTGCTGGCGCGCCATATTGTCCAGAGCGACTGGGGTAAAGCCAGAGGGCTGGGTGATCTGCTCAAAGGTGACCGCGATCAGGAGCGCCTGAAAGCTTTTGCCCGTATGCTCATCATGCCCGCTGAGATGGTACGGGCACTCAGTCCTGGCGCACGTACCGCCATCACTGTCAGTATGCACTTTGAAGTACCCGAAGAAGATGCTCGCCAGCGCCTGATCGAACTCGGTGAGCCGGATTAATTAATTAACGTTCTAACAAATGCGCGGCAAACCGCAGCGCATCTTCAACCGTGCGAACTTCTCCGACAACCTGTGCTTCACGGATGCTTTCCAGAATCTCGCCGATCATCCGTCCTGGCTTCAGGCGCAGATGGCGCATGATGTCCCCACCATCCACCAATACTGGCGGCGATACGACTGTATCAAAATGCAGGAAGTAAGCTTCCAACAGTACCCGCACCCGGTCCAACGCGTGCAGCCAGCCATCTTGGTCCAAATCGCTGCCAATCCCAGCCAGTTGGTGGGCCAGAGTCAGCAGACAGACATCGATACCGGACTCGCCTGTTTGACGCCAAAACCGGTAGATCGACCGCGGCGAGTGGTCTGGCATCCGCAGCGGCATAGAAAGCCACCGGACATCTGAGATTAACCGTTCTCGCTCAGCATTGCTCAGCCGAAGAGAGACCGCGTATTGGTCAACCAAACGAACTGAAACTGCCTCAATCTGTGGTTCGTTTGCTGCTTCCGGCAAACCCCTGCCGATTTCGTGTAACAGCGCGGCCAGCATCAGCAGCGCCCGGTGCGATCGATCATTTGGCCATAGCTGCTCAATATGCTGAACAAGCTGCGGACGGAACTGGTCTAACTGAATCGCCATCATACCTAAGCCAAACGAAGCCGCTGTATTATCTGTCCGGTTGTAAGCAATTACCGCCAGCATTCCAGACAGCGCCTCGATCATCTCCAGAATATGATCCCTAGCATTTTTCGCTGGCTGTGACTCAATTTCGACTTCCCGCAGCCGCTCTAGTTCGGGAAACAAGTTGCGCAGCATCCGCAATTGATCGGCCACGCGCAGCGCCGCCGCAGGTCGCGGCAGTGCCAGCAGCTTGAACAATTCATCCCGTACTCGCTCCGGGGATACCTCCGCCAGTGCAGGCCCAACTTTTCGCACATCTGCCAGCGTCTCAGCTTCGATCCGCAGCCCGAACTGGATACTCTGCCGGACCGCGCGCATCGCCCGAATCGGATCGCGTGCCAAGCTCTCTGGCGAACACCGTCGCAGCCGTTTTTCCGTAAGGTCGCTCTCCCCATCCAGAGGATCAATCAACAGTGTTGGGTCACCTCGTAGATCGACTGCCATTGCATTGATGGTGAAATCCCGATCCTGTAAGTCGGCCTCCAGCGTCTCGCCGCGCAGATGCGCCACATCCAGAATCAGCCGTCCATCCGGCGTGTTAAGTAGCACCCGCCCGACATCGCGCTCCGCATCCAGTACGAAGAAATCACCGTGAAGCCGATTGGCGATCTGCCGCGCGAGCCACACTGCCTGATTAGATACCGCCAGGTCAATATCGTGAAACGGGCGGTGCAGCCAGGCATCCCGCACCGCGCCGCCCACAATGTAGACAGCCTCGGCTGAGTCCGGCAGGGCATCCCGCACGCCAACCAAAATATCCGGCCAGATCAGTGGTCGGCGAGGAATCCGAGGCGCAACCCCTCTGGTCATCCACCCGCCTCCGGCAGCGCATCCAGTTTGACTACGCCGATAAACGGCAGGTTGCGGAACTTCTCGTCGAGATCAAGTCCATAGCCGAATACAAACTTGTTCTCTATCTCGAATCCCACATAATCGATGGGGATCTCGATTCGGCGGCGCGAAGGCTTGTTCAGCAGTGTGCACAGTCTCAAGCTGGCCGGTCGCCGGGCCAAAAGCACATCCATCACGAAGCGCAACGTCTCTCCGCTGTCGATGATGTCCTCCACAATCAAAATATGTCGATCCGAGACGTTGGTGCTGAGGTCCATATCGATGCGGACTTTTCCGGTCGACTCCCGCGACCCTTTTCCATAACTGCTGACGGCCAGAAAATCGATCTCGTGCGGCACATGAACATGCCGTGTCAAATCGACCAAGAACATGATCCCACCCTTGAGGATGCAGATCATCAGGAGGTCAGGACAGGCGGCATAATCGGCAGTGATTTGCTGACCGAGTTCGGCAACGCGCTTCTGGAGTGTATGCTCGTCGATCAGGACTTCTTCAAGATATTTCTCGTACGCTAGGGGCATCATCTTTCCTCACAGAATGGATGCTGGCGGATTATACTGCAACTTCGTCAAGGTCGGGATAACCGCACTCCGTTTATAATCAAGGATGTGATGAATGCCGTACCGTTGCAAGGATCTTCTCGAATGGTTACAGCCGTGATTTCCTCTAGCATCGTCAAATCATCTCCTCGACAAACGGTGCAGGTACATTTCCAAAGCGGCCTGGTGCTGGAAGCCCCGCTCGGCACAACTGTCGAAGCTTTTCTGACAGCCGCTGCAAGCTATGACACCAGCATCCGCGCAGATCTACTGATGGGGGGCATTGTCGATGGCCGGCTGCGTGAGCTGGCCTACCCTATCAAACGCGACTCGGCGCTCGACCCAGTACTGCTTTCCAGCAGTGACGGTGGACGCATTTACCGGCGTTCATTGATTATGCTGATGGCAACCGCGGTGGCTGAACTGTGGCCTGGCGTTCGAGTCAACGTCAGCTATTCCATTCCTGAAGGGGGTTTCTACTGTAAGCTGCCTAACCGTGAGCCATTCTCGCAGGATGAATTAGACCGCCTGGATGCCCACATGCGCGTCATCGTCCAAGCCAACGATCCCATCACCAAACAAATCGTCCCATTGGATGAGGCCATCCGCCTGTTCGCAGGCCGGCAGGACGACGATAAGCTGAGGCTGCTCGAACAGCGCACCCGTAAAAGTCTAACTCTATATGGCCTGCGGGGCTGGGAAGACTATTATTATGGCTATATGCTGCCATCCACTGGCTACTTGCGCTATTTCCGGCTGATCCGAACCGATGGGGGATTCATCCTCCAGTATCCCCGCAAAGAAAACCCGACTGACTTGCCGAAAATCCAGGCTTACAGCAAATTGGTGCGCGTTTTCCAACAGGCCGATCAATGGCTCACGCGCATGGGAGTCGAGGATATTGGCCGCCTCAATCGTATTGTGCGGAACGACCGAGTCCATGAACTCATCCTAGTGGCCGAAGCCCTCCATGAACAGCACATAGCGACTATCGCTGGTGACATCTATGAACGGCACGAGCAAAACAATGTGCAGTTGGTACTGATCTCCGGCCCTTCTTCGTCCGGCAAGACTACTTTCTCCAAACGCCTTGCTATCCAGTTATTAGCTCACGGGCTGCGGCCATTCACATTGGAGATGGACAATTATTTCGTCAACCGTGAATTGACACCTCGTGACTCGAACGGGGATTACGATTTCGAGTCACTGCGAGCTATTAATCTCCCTCTCTTCAACCAGCAGCTTCTCAAGCTCATGACCGGCGAACCGGTAGTTCTGCCGCGCTTCGACTTCAAAACGGGTAAGAGCGGCCAAGGTCGAGAAACCCATCTTCGTTCCAACCAAATTATCATTGTCGAGGGTATTCACGGCCTAAATCCCAGCCTGGTACCAGATATCCCGGCGGAGAAAATTTACCGCATTTATGTCTCCGCCTTAACGCAGTTGAACACAGACGCTCATAATCGCATCCCAACCACTGATGTCCGTCTGCTGCGACGCATTGTCCGCGACGCTCAGCACCGTGGCTACTCTGCTACAGATACCCTGATGCGTTGGGCCAGCGTACGAAAGGGCGAAAAAGAGAACATCTTCCCCTACCAAGAAAACGCCGATGCGATGTTCAACTCAGCGCTGGTCTACGAACTGGCAGCGCTGCGCCCTCTGGCTGAACCTCTCCTACTTCAGGTCGAACCCGCTACCCCACCGCACATCGAGGCCAACCGCCTGCTCTCTTTCCTGCGTTGGGTACAGCCTCTCACACCCGAACAGCAGGATATGATCCCAGACACCTCGCTCCTGCGCGAGTTCATCGGAAATTCGAGTTTGCATGATTACATTCCCGGTATGATGAATGAGGACAACGGCTATCATTGAGCCATCTAGCCGATGCTGGACAACAATGAACCCAGATAGGACACAAGTTCGCGATTGACTTCGGCGCGACTAACACGGTCATCGCCCAGCGGGATTGTCGCATCGCTCTCGCACTACCAATCTCATGATCGACGCACTAGAAACTGCCCTGCTCGATGATCTTGCCGAAATCCGTGAGGCCACTATCTGGCCGCTGGCCCGAATGCGCCACGAACGCGCCCTATCGATCCCTCGCCATGCTTACTACCTGGAACAGGAATCCACTGTGAAGGCCCAGATCGTCCGCGTCACCAACAGCCTGATGGTAGACAACCCGGCATCAACAGACGCACAGCTTGCCGAGAAAATCCTCCAAGACGTGCTCCAGTCCACGAATGGGCTGGCCAAGCAAACGACTCTCGAAACTGTCGAGAGCCGTCAGCGCATGAAACCAAGCGGGCAAGCCATTGAAGGGATTCAGAAGCACCCACTGATTACCTAACCGAAGCGGAACGACCCGATCATCCTATCCAACATGTCCAGCGGCGGCTGGAAGGCATCTGCCCCGGCCGCGTTAAGCTTTTCCACGCTCTCTGCCAGATATGCCTGAAGGCGGTTCAAGAATGACTCCATGTTAAAGTCAGCGCCGATTTCTGCCGGAAACACGCTCGTCATCAGCCGCACGGTCACGGCGACATAGTATTTCCCGTCGGCGCTAATCCCCTGAAACGTGTAGCTGAACTCATCGCTCAGGAACGGGCTGGCATCGGCCTTATTTACCGTCAGATAGCGAATCCCTTGCACTAATCCTGTATCCACATATTCCGCTTTCGCCCGGATGATCTGTCCATGCGGCAACACCGGGACATATGGCAGCGCATTGGCCGTCACATTCTCCTGCACCGCCATATACGCGCTTAGATCAGGCCGATCCGCTAGCAGCACATGGAGCGCATCCGCTTGTGCTTGCAAGAACGGATAGGTCGCCAGCGTTTCCATTGTATAGACCTTGATTCCGCCTACAATATCCCACTGCCCTTCCAGTCCAGGCAGCACATTGTAGAGTGTAATTGCGGTATGGGGTGCATCCGAGAAACCGGGGCCATATTCTACTGGATCACCTGGATACGTGCTGATGTTAATGTTCTGCGCCAGCAGCGAATCGATTTCGGCACTAAACCCATTGAAGCTGAAGGGGTTGGTCTCTTGCGCCGTCGTGATCCCAACCAACATCGCGCTGATGAGGACGACCAGCAAGGTGGCTACGAACTTCATGTTCATGTATATCCCACTTTCACTATCGAACAACGATAGCTACAGCGTAAGGTCACAGATCGTGCAAGGTCTACCGGCGGAGGTCGGAACCTGCTCCGCCCTTCGACCGATTCGCTTCATTCCCACTGCCGTTAGTGCTAAGGCTGCACAGGAAAACAGAGATTATGTTATCAGGTGGCGAGGGCGGTACTGGATAGCTTCGGCGACATGGGAGACTTCAATGCGATCACAATTGGAAAGGTCGGCAATGGTGCGGCTGAGCTTGAGCAGACGATGATAAGCGCGAGCACTCAATTGCAAGCGGCGAACGGAAACATCGAGAAGCTGGCGTGCTTCCGAAGTGAGGACACACATAGTCTGAATGTCACTGACCCCCATATCGGCGTTGGCGTGGATATCGGTCCGCCCAGCGAAACGCTGGCGCTGGCGTTCACGGGCAGCTTCAACGCGGGCGCGCACCTGGGCAGAGGTTTCGGCCCGGCTGTCCTGCATGAGCTTGTCGTAATCGACACGGGGAACAGTCATGTGAATGTCAATGCGGTCAAGAAGGGGGCCAGAGAGACGGCTCTGGTAGCGGGCAATCATCGTCGGCGTGCAAGTACAAGGGCGAGATGGATCGCCATAATAGCCGCACGGACAGGGGTTCATCGCGCCGACGAGCAGAAAGTTAGCCGGGAAGGTCATCGTACCCTGGGCACGACTGATGGTAACGATCTTGTCCTCAATCGGCTGACGCAGGACTTCCAGAACTTTTTGACCCATTTCGGTAATTTCATC
This sequence comes from Anaerolineae bacterium, assembly GCA_034431625.1. GTDB lineage: Bacteria > Chloroflexota > Anaerolineae > Aggregatilineales > Phototrophicaceae > CFX2. The sequence goes on from DAOUCY010000021.1 coordinate 81,606, forward strand.
AATGAAGAGGACGCCGCGATGGGCGAGGCTAATTTCGCCGGGCTTAGGAATCGATCCACCGCCAACAAGTCCGGCTTGACTGATGGTGTGGTGGGGAGCGCGGAAAGGGCGGCTCTGGATGAGCGGATGGTCGCTCTGGAGCATGTCGGCAACAGAATAGATGCGGGTGACCTCCAGGGCTTCGTCGAGACTGAGGCGGGGGAGAATACCGGGCATAGCGCGAGCCATGAGGGTTTTGCCCGCGCCAGGCGGACCAGAGAGCAGGATGTTATGGTTGCCGCCGGCAGCGATCTCCAGGGCGCGTTTGATGCTCTCCTGGCCCTTGATGTCGGCGAAATCGACGAGGCCGTCGCGGGCGGAAGCGGCGTCAGCAATCTGCAAAGGTTCGCGGACATAGGCGGGGATAGGATTAAGGTGGTAGAGGTGTTCGACTAACTGGCCGAGGGTTTCAACCGGGATAACCTCGATTCCGTCGACTAACCCAGCCTGTGGGGCATCCTCAACGGCGACAAAGACGGTGTGTAAGCCAGCCTGATATGCAGTGTAGGTCATGGGCATAACGCCCTTGACATGGCGAATGCTGCCATCGAGAGAAAGTTCACCGATGAAAAGTGTGCCATTCAGGGCATCCAACGGAACCTGATCGGTGGCGGCGAGGACACCAATGGCAATGGCAAGATCATAGGCGGGGCCGTGTTTAGGGAGGTCGGCTGGGGAAAGGTTGACGGTGTAGGCCTTATTAGGAAAGGTTAAGCCTGAGTTCTTGATAGACGCTCGGACACGCTCTCGACTCTCTTTGACCGCAGTATCAGGCAGGCCAACGATGGTAAAGGAAGGGATTCCAACACGGGGATTGAAATCGACTTCGACATTGATGATATAACCTTCGAGTCCAATGAGAGCACAGGCATTAACGGTAGCGAGCATATTTGTTCCTGACAATCAGTTGGATGCCTTATCATATATCATAACTATAGCGTTCTTTCGATTTGGCGAATCCTAGAGATGCTGGGGAAGACCAGAATGAGTCTAAATCTTCATCCCCTGCTCGCATTCTAGTGCTATAATCGGGGCGATTTGTTTACCAGGGGCTAGGGGAAGGACGCATGTCCACACCACTTGAACGTCTGCATGCCCAGGTTTTTGGCCGCGTTCAAGGAGTCAGTTTTCGCTACAACACAATGCTGATCGCCAACCGGCTGGGCTGCACCGGATGGGTTCGCAACCTACCGGATGGCTCGGTCGAAGTATGCGCGGAAGGCTCACGAGTGCTGCTGGACGAACTACTGCAATATCTGCGGACAGGCCCGACAGGCGCACGGGTCACGCGCGTGGAGTTCTCGTGGCTGGCGGCAACTGGTGAGTTCGATTTTTTCCAGGTGACGTAGCCGAGATACGGTGAGATCAACCGATGAGTGCAGCGACTGCATCCCCAGAAGACATTCAAGCTGCGACGCGCGAGCTGGCCGCGAAGCTTCAGGAGACGGAGGAAAAGCCGCTACGCCAGATTGCCCTGATTCTTGAACACTGTGGGGCAGAATTCGCTCAGGCAGTCTATGAGGAAACGCTGCAGGTTGAAGCCAACGGCGGGATGATGCTGCCGGATCAATCGCGGCGGCGCACGGTTGGCGGGGTGTACTTTTATCTAGCCCGAGGGAAGATGGAACCAGAACTGGTCAAGCTGATCTTCCCCGGCTACAGAGTGCCTAAGAAATCAGATGAAGAAGCCGATCCCTCTGTGGCCGCCCTACCGCCATTTGCATGGGGAGAGCGGGCAGGGATCATCCAGTCACTGTCGACTGAAGCAGGGGAGCTGAGCAACGTGAAAGTCACGCTTGTAGGTCGTCCAGGGCGAGTCGAACTCCGCAAAGAGGTCGCTATCACCACGATGAATTATACGGCCAAATCACCGGCTCTGCCGAAGGGGGTTCCAACTCCGCCTAGCACGCCAACTCTGTATACAATATACATTGGGCTGAAGCAGTGGAAGCGAATTGAGGAAGCTATCGCCAACCCTGAGGATGCGCTGGTGATCGAAGGGACAGCGGCCTTCGACCCGGAGGTAAAGGGAATGGCAGTGTTTGCGACCAGCGTCACTACCAAGCTTCTAGATGCAGCTCGCCGCCAGCAGCAGAAAGAGGCGACCGCGACTAAGTCCGCCTCAGAAGGGACTGCTCCAAAGTCTGAGAGTGCTGTGATCGCGTCAGCGCCGCTTGAGAAGAAAGCAGCTCACTCGCGGGCAAAATCTGCCCCAGGCATCCCGGATGAGGTCAAGCAGAAGCTGAGCGAACTGTATGCGTCAGCTTCTCTGTTCCGGCAGAAAATCGCTAACTTGCAGGGGAAGCCCGCTGGTCAGCAGTTCGGGCTAGAGATGACGCAGAAACTCCTCAAAAATGTAGAGGAAGAGATCGCCGCACTTGAGAAGAAGTACAGCGGGGCATCATAGAGGAAAGCGCAAAGAGCGCAGAGCACAATACAGACGCAGCGTGCCTTGACAGTACATGTGCGTGAAACATATAATGCACCAACATGAAGCCCGCCTGTAGTACGAGGAGACAATCACGTGGGTCCGCTGCCAAAACGCCGACACTCTCGCAGCCGCCGGGGCAAACGCCGTTCGCATGATGCGCTGACGCTGAATCATCTGGTGGTATGCGAATCTTGTGGGGAATATCACGTCGCTCACCGCGTCTGCCCGAAATGCGGCACCTACAAAGGTGAGACGGTTATTGAAATCGCTGAAGAATCGTAAACACCTGAATTGACTCTGCTTGTGAGCCGCCCAGCAACAATCTGCCGGGCGGTTCTTATTTGTCTGGCCTGCAACGCGACCTGCTGGTGTGTGTTATTAGCTCAAGATAGTTCGATGATCCGAGAGGGACAGCGCAATGGTGGATTGGTCAAAGACAGCGTTCGTATTTCCCGGCCAGGGATCACAGGTGGTCGGCATGGGCAAAGACCTGGTAGAAAAGTATGCGGTCGCACGCCAGACTTTTGAGCAGGCCGATTCGATCTTGGGGTTCAGTTTGTCGCGGCTGTGCTTCGAAGGGCCGGAAGACGATCTGAACGATACAATCAACACCCAACCAGCACTCTACACGTGTGGAATCGCTGTGTTAAGAGCACTCCAGAGCGAGCGACCGGATATCCGTCCGGCGTTCGTGGCTGGTCACAGTCTAGGGGAGTTCACAGCGCTGGCAGCGGCTGGTGCGATAGCCTTCGAGGATGGTCTGCGGCTGGTTCGGGAACGTGGTCGGCTGATGAAGGAGGCGGGCACGAAGAGTCCCGGCGCGATGGCAGCAGTACTGGGATTGGATACGCCGGCGGTGACGGATGTATGCAGCCGCGCCCGGCAGCAAACTGATGGGGTGCTAATTTTAGCGAATGATAACTGCCCCGGCCAGACAGTGATTTCCGGTGATGATGCCAGTATCGAAGTCGGGATGAAGCTCGCAAGCGAAGCAGGAGCAAAGAAGGTCGTCAAACTGGCGGTAAGCATTGCTGCGCATTCACCGCTGATGGAATCTGCCTCAGCAGCATTCCGTGAGGTGGTTCACGCAACGCCGTTTCAGGCTCCGAGCGTTCCAGTCTACGGTAATGTCGATGCCATCCCGCTGTCAGATGTCGCGGGTATCCAACGCGAGGTCGATCTTCAGCTCACCCATTCCGTCCGCTGGACGGAATCGGTGCAAGCGATGTCAGCAGCGGGAGCCGAATTGTTCCTAGAATTCGGACCAAAGGATGTACTGACAGCACTGCTGAAACGGATTGACCGTTCGAAGGCAGGTCGAGCGCTAAACAGCGTTGAGAACCTGAACAAGTTCTTAGCCGAGGCAAACTGACCACAGCCAGTATAGACAGTTTGCATGAGGCCAGTTCGGTTTCCTTGCACATTGACACATTGACTGTCCAGTGTCACAATCCGCCGGGGATGAAATCAAAGGGTGAATTCATGACTCGTCTCGTGGGCAATCCAAACGACGACACTACTGATCCTGCGCTGAGGTGAAGCGGGTTCATCCTGTTGGTTTTTCAGGTTTACAGGCACCCCGCAGGGGGTGTTTTTATTTCAGGAGGCCAGATGATTCAGCAACTTAACCTCGATGCGCCTGTATTTGTCGTGCCGCCGGCAAATCGCATTCCCGTACATCACTATCCAGCGGATATGATGGCAATTCCGCCATCACGCATGTTCTTGATCCGCGATGCACTGAAGAAGTATAAGGAAAAAGCTGGGGAAAATGCCCCGACCTTCGACGCTTCGCAGGGCGATGGGGGGGCCAGCCTGCCGGGCGTTCCGGTTGAAATCCTCAACCGTGCTCACGAACTCCAGGTTAAGCAGGGCACGGCTTACAATATGCCCTGGGGTACGCCGCAGTTCCGCAAGGCCGCAGTCGAATCCTACTGGAAGCTGGATGCCGAGACCGGTTGGGGGACGGACAACGTAGCTTTTACCCAGGGAGGACGAGACGGCTTGCAAAAAGCCTATGCTGCGATGGTGGCGCTGGGCAACCAGGAGACGGGGGATGCGCTGGTGGTTTCGCGCGTACCGTGGATTAGCTACAACTGGGGACCGTACTCGGTCGGGCTGAACGTGCTGCTGGCTCCGGGACGTCCAGAATCGGGCTGGCGCTATACGCCAGAGTCGATCCAAGCATGCGCAGAATTCGCTGTCCGCGAAGGCCGCAAGGTTGCCGGGATTGTCATTACTTCACCGGATAACCCGACCGGGCGCACGATACCGCTTGACGAGCAGATCATGCTGGCGCGGACAGCGTTGGAAAGCGGCTACCCGTTCGTACTGTTCGACTGGATTTACCACTGGGTGACGGATGGTGGCCCGTCAGATATCAATGTGGTGCTGAAGGCTTTCCCAAAGGAACAGCGCGAACGGCTGATCTTTCTGGATGGAATTACCAAAAGCCTCGGCGCATCCAACATCCGCAGCGCTCATCTAGTAGCGGGCAAGAAAGTTATTGACTTCATCACCAGCCAGGCATCCCATGGAGTTGTACCCAGCTTCCACGCTCAGGCGGTTGCAATCGCAGCTTATGAAATGGGGTTCGGCAAGGCGGCAGCCAGCATCATCGAACCCACCAAGCAAAGCCGCAAGGTGCTGCGGTCAGCGCTGGTCGAGGCAGGTGTCAATGCAATCATGGGCGATGGGTACTACGCCTTTATCGACTGCACCCCCTACATTCAGGCAGGTGGTCTGAAGGACTCAGAAGAGCTGATGACCTATCTTGCTGAGGACTACGGCGTGGCAGTTGTGGCTGGGGTATATTTCTCCGATGCAGGCGGGAACTGGGTGCGCTTCTCGTATGCACTGCCACCAGAAAAGACAGCGGGAGCATTCCAGCAGATGCTGAAGGGACTGAAAGCACTAGGCGGCTGAAGACACTAGACAGCATGACACATCGGAAGCCTGGTGTGTCACTTTTCGCAGGATCAAACCATATGACACGTTATCTGATCGTCAATGCGGATGACTTCGGCATCTCGGCGGGCGTCAGCCGGGGCATCTTGGAAGCGCACCAGCACGGAATTGTCACGTCGACCTCGGCGATGGTGAATTTACCCGATACACCAGAGTTCATCCGGCGTGCCCAACAGGAAGCGCCGCGCCTGGGCATTGGGCTGCACTTTACGCTGTCGTTCGGCAAGCCGGTATCAGCGCCAGAGCAGGTTCCTAGCTTAGTGACGGCAGAAGGACGCTTTTGTTCAACGTATGAGACACTCCAAGAAATGGCAAAGGGCTTCAGAGCTGAGGAACTGCGGACTGAACTGACAGCGCAGTTTGACCGGTTCGTCGAGATTGCCGGACGGCTGCCGGATCATCTGAACAGCCACCACGCGATCACATACGCACACCCCGATGCTTACGACGTGCTACGGGAATTGGCGGAGCAGCACCGATTGCCAATCCGCAACGAGAGCTGGTTTCTGGATTTGAGTCAGGACAGCACGCTTGTCGAACGACTGCGAGCAGTTCACAGGATGTATCCCGATCCAATGTGGCCACAGGCGTTCGATCCGCAGCCAACGTTCTATGGCCAGCACGCGACACTCGAAAACTTGCTGCACGCAATTGAAGCTGTGCCGGATGGCGTGAGCGAGTTTGCCTGCCATCCCGGATACGGCGCAGATCTGGATGAGTCCTACGCCGCGCCGCGTGAGCGTGAACTCACCATTGTGACAAGCGAAGCCGCACGGGCTGCGATTGCGCAGCGGCAGATCGTGCTGGTCAACTTCGGGGATTTACCGCGGCTGTTGGGGAGGTAAGGGAAGGGCGCAGTGTCTCCTGCGCCCTTCGACAACGTAGTCGAACTGGAGCGTCTTTTTACTCCACCGTGACACTCTTGGCGAGGTTGCGCGGTTGGTCAACATCGGCGCCGCGGCGAATAGCGATGTGGTAGGCCAGAAGCTGGAGTGGGATGACAGCGACAACCGGGCTGAGCAGCGGCGGGGTCTCAGGCACGAAGATAACATGATCAGCTTTCGAGGCGATCAGCGTATCCCCTTCGGTTGCCACAGCGATGACGCAGCCACCTCTAGCTTTGGCCTGCTCGATCTGGCTGATCATCTTGTCGTAGAGCGCATCCCTCATAGCGATGCACAGCACCGGCATGTCCTCGTCGATGAGCGCGATGGGGCCGTGTTTCATCTCACCAGCAGGATAGCCTTCGGCATGGATGTAGCTGATCTCCTTGAGTTTGAGTGCCCCCTCCAACGCGATAGGATAATTAATCCCCCGTCCCAGATAGAGAAAATCAGTGTGGTGATAGAGTTCGGAAGCAAGCGCCTTGATCTGTTCCTCGGTTTCGAGGGCGCGTCCGACGAGATCAGGCACGCGGCTGAGATTATGGGCGGCCTGCTGGCGTTCTGGTAAGCTAAGTGTGCCGCGAAGCTGGCCGAGATAAAGGGCCAGCAGGTATTGATCGACGATGCTCGCGGTAAACGCCTTGGTAGAAGCAACCCCAATCTCTGGCCCAGCGTTCATGGTGATAAAGCCATCACTGACTCGCATGGCTTGGCTGCCAACAGCATTAACAATACTCCACAAGCGGGCATGCTTGTCACGAGCCTCTTCCATTGCAGCCAGGGTATCAACGGTCTCACCGCTCTGGGTGATCGCCAACACTGCGGTGCGTTCGTCAATAATGGGATCACGATAGCGGTACTCACTACCATAATCCACCTCGACATTGAGTCGAGCGAAGTGTTCGACGAAGAACTTGCCAACCAGCCCGCTATAGTAGCTGGTCCCGCAGGCGACCGTGACCATGCGCGTAAGGGCGCGGGCGTCCTCGGCGGTCAGATGTAGATCAGGCAGAAGGACTTCGCCACGCTCGAAATCGACACGTCCACCGATGGTATCCGTCAGGCTGCGAGGCTGCTCGAAGATTTCCTTCTGCATGAAGTGTTTGTACTCTCCACGGGCAGCGCTAACCGGGTCCCAGGGAATGTCATGAATCTGGGGTGTGACGGGCTGACCGTCCAGGGTTTGCACCTGAAAGCCCGCAGCGGTGATCGTGGCCATTTGGCGACTTTCCAGGAAGACCATACGGCGAGTATGTTCGATAATGGCGGGGATATCAGAGGCAATGTACTGCTCACCATGGGCTAGGCCGATGGCGACACCGCCGGCATTGCCGATCCGCACGGCGACCAACCGGTCGGGTTGGCTGCGGCTCATGACGACAATGGCATGCGCGCCGCGAAGGAGATGCACAGCTCGGCGGGTAGCCTCAGTGAGATCTCCGTGAGCACCGTTGCGGGCAAAGCGCTCAATCAACTGAACGATCACTTCGGTATCAGTATCCGAGCGGAAGATCACCCCCTCGGCGATAAGTTCCTCTTTGATTTCTAGGTAATTCTCGACAATGCCATTGTGGACAACAACAAACTCACCGTCCATACTCAAATGAGGATGGGCATTGCGTTCAGCGGGAGCGCCATGAGTTGCCCAACGGGTATGACCAATCCCAATAGGGCCGCCGAGCGGTTCCATCTGAACGCGAGAGCGCAAGTTGGCAAGTTTGCCCACATCGCGGCGAATGTCGATTTTCCCATCGCGGATAACGGCAACACCAGCAGAGTCGTAACCGCGATATTCCAGGCGCTGCAAGCCGTCCAAGATAATCGGAGCGGCGTCCTTAGAACCGATATAGCCGACAATACCACACATGATGAAAGTCTCCGTGTTGAAGGATAGGCCCAGCGGAACGAGGCAAGGCAAGGCGTTGCAAGCCACCTAGCCCCAGACACGGGCAGATTGTTCATGATGAGAGTTCCACTGCTCCCCACTTGTCCCGCCGATTACTCGGCGGTTTTCATGGATTGCTTTTCTTACCGGAGGAAACAGACAAGGGATGGTGGATGCATCCCGGCGGCATCCGCTGATCTGTCGATTTTCTCCCCACTGCGGGGATTAGTCTCACTTCGCAGTGAGCAACCGCCACCTCGTCACCCTGGTTTTCCAGGGCCATGCGCTGTCTACGCCCCCGTTCTGTGCTTCGGTTTGCTCCTTTCTGTCTGCCAACAAACCTATCGTAGCAGCAAAAACCTTGCTGAACCACAAAAGTTTAACAGTCAACAAATTCAAGATGCTCGGTTGTAGCCCGGCTGAGATCGCTGTACAGGCCGCGGCAGGTCTCATCGCGGATCGCCAGCGCAAGCTGATACATGGCCTCGTGACTCATGGCACTGAGAACTTCACGCGGGAGTCGAGCCTCGCCATAGGTCTTAAAACGGAATGGCCGCCCAAAGTTGACATTGATGCGCGGACGCTGGAGGCGTTTGAGCTTATCCTTCCAGGGAATCGCACCGGAAATCCCCGTGGGGATGATGACAGCATTGGCTTTGGTCGCTACAAAGCTGAGGCCATCTTTGGCTTCAGCCAAGCCTTCAGGATGGCGATGACCTTCAGGGGCAATCAAGATCAGTTGGCCACTCTTGATTAATTCAATCGAATTAGTCAGTGCCTTGCGGTCTACTTCCCCTCGTTTGACCGGATAAGCTCCCCACCAGCGGACAAACGGGCCAATGAGGGGGTTCTGCATATTCTCGATCTTGGTCATGGGGACGACGAAACGATGGGTCACTGCGCCCATGACCAGCACAGGATCGATCAGCGAGATATGATTCATCATGATGATGCTGGGACCATCCGGGGGAATGTTCTCCAAGCCGGTCACTTCTACGTTCCACAGCACGCGGAAGCCAAGGATCCGGATTACTCCCCGCAGAATATTGCGTCTCCAGGTATAGCGCGGTTGGCGAGCGACAAATTCCTGGACATCAGTAGGCGCAGTCATTGGCCTCCTTTCGGTTCTGGTCGGCGGAAACGGCGGTTAGATGAACGGTTCCTACTACGGTGTGATTCTTTCGGTGACGATACAGCAGAGGATTTGCGAGTTTTGCCGGACGGCTTCTTCGCTGCTGTTGGACGGCGCGGACGCGGCGCTCTCACAGTATGAAAGTCGCTGGACGGGGTCTTGAGAGCAGTTAGGTCCTTAGCATCAAGTTCACGCCACTCACCTGGACGAAGTGATCCGAGACCCAGCTTACCAATGTGGGTGCGGATCAATGATAGGACGGGATGGCCTAACTGAGCAGCTACGCGGCGAATCTGGCGCTTCTTGCCCTCCGTCATGATGACACGAAGGGTAGTTTCCTTGCCACCATCAATGATTGTCACCGAGCAGGGGGCAGTGCGGTAGCTGCTGCCGTCTTCTTCGATGAGAGTCACGCCGTGCTGCCACTTGTCCAACGTTTCCGGAGAGGGTAAACCACTGACAACAACCTTATATGTTTTGGTATGACGGTAGCGAGGGTGGGTCAGGCGGTTTGCCAATTCGCCATCGTTGGTCAGCACCATCAGTCCTTCGCTATCGATGTCGAGTCGTCCGGCACTGAAGAGATGTTCCGAATAGGGCAAAAAGTCCCGGACGGTCTTACGGCTGTCATCCTTGTGCCCGTCATCGGAGAGAACGTACTTGGGCTTGTTGAAGGCGATGTAGAGCTTCCGCTCTGGGAAGGCCAGCTTTTCGCCATCCACCTCAATCACATCGGCATATGGATCAGCCTGGTCTCCTAGGTGAACTACCTGACCATTGACGCGCACGCGCCCTTGACGGATCAATTCTTCGCAGGCGCGGCGTGAACCGATGTTGGCCTGGGCCATCAATTTCTGAAGTCGTTCTTTCACAGCGTTTCTCTGATTGTGTTTTGGATTTGCATTATAGCAAACCAGGCTAATGTTGGTAGTGGTGTGAAATGACTTCACACCTGGAAACAAGGACGTCTGGAGGAACCTGATTGTCTGAAGTGACCCCCTGAGATTGGACACGGTACTAAATGCAGTATCATAGTCCATGAAAGGGATAGGTCAGATGAACAAGCAACGTAAGTTTACCCCACAGTTCAAGAGTCAGGTTGTGCTGCAACTGCTGTCGGGCGAGCGGAGCATGGCCGAGTTGTGCCGGGAGCATCAA
>DAOUCY010000022.1:0-94730 GCA_034431625.1 Anaerolineae bacterium
AGATACAACAGAGGCGCATCAGTTCGTTTCACTCACGAGAAAGAGCACCCTATGGCGAACTTTGAACTCCTCCGCGACCTGCTGCATGACAGCGGTGGCAAAATTGTCCTGCTGGTGATGGACGGCCTGGGCGGGCTGCCGCGCACCGCCGACGGCCTGACCGAACTCGAAACCGCGCACACCCCCAACATGGATCGGCTGGCCCGCGAGGGCAGCACCGGCCTGAGCATCCCGGTCGCCCGGGGGATCACCCCCGGCAGCGGCCCTGGCCACTTGGGCCTGTTCGGCTTCGACCCCCTCAAGTACGAGATCGGCCGTGGCGTCCTGGAAGCCACCGGCATTGGCATGGTGGTCGAGCCGGGTGACGTAGCCGTGCGCGGCAACTTCTGCACCGTGGACTCCGCTGGCAGCATCACCGACCGCCGGGCGGGGCGCATCCCCACCGAGGAGGGCGTCAAGCGCGTCGAACTCCTCAAGCAGATCAAGCTGCCGGGCGTGGAACTTCAGGTCGAGGCAGTGCAGGATTACCGCTTTGCCCTGCTCATGCGCGGCCCCAACCTCAACGGAGACATCGCCGACACCGATCCGCAGGCCACCGGCGTCCCGCCGCTGCCAGCGCGGGCGCAGTCCCCAGCAGCAGAACACACCGCCCAGCTCGTCAACCAGTGGATCGCGGAAGCAGCCAAGCTGCTCAAGGGGCACGAACCCGCCAACATGGTCACGCTGCGCGGCTTCGCCATGGACCCCGCACTGCCGAAGTACAAGGACGTATACAAGCTCAAAGCCGCCTGCGTCGCTGTCTACCCGATGTACAAAGGCGTCTCGCGGCTGGTCGGCATGGACATCATCCCCACCGATATGCACGACCATCCAGCCGATGAATTCCGGCGCGTGGCAGCCATCCTCAAGGACTACGACTTCGTCTTCTGTCACATCAAGTACACCGACAGCCGCGGCGAGGATGGCAACTTCGATGCCAAAGTCAAAGTCATCGAGGAAGTCGATGCCGCCCTGCCCATCTTGCTGGAGGCCAACCCCGACGTGCTGATTATCACAGGCGACCACTCCACCCCGGCGACCTACAAGTCGCATAGTTGGCATCCCGTGCCGACTCTGCTCTACGCTCCCAAGACGCACATGCCCGACCGGGCGCAGTCCTTCGGCGAACGCGAGTGCATGGGCGGGGCGCTGGGACAGTTCCCGGCAGCAGACCTGATGCAGATCGCCCTGGCGCACGCTAACCGCCTCGCCAAATACGGGGCGTAGTCTCTCACCCTGCATCCCCTCTCTGTGTCCCACCAGCATAGAGAGGGGTCTTATTTCAGATCGTCAGACTTCCAGGGATTCGATTGGCTGCCGGAGAGAATCACGGCGCTTCATGATTCTGCCCACTCCCGGCGGAGCAGCCCGTAAAGCAGCATGTCGTAGCGCTGCCCGTCGCGTTCCAGGAACTCGCGGTAGACGCCCTCCCGCTGGAAGCCCAGCCGTTCGTAGAGCCGGATGGCACGGTCGTTATAGCTGAAGACCGTGAGCTGCACGCGGTGGAGGTTGAGTTCGCGGAAAGCGAAATCGAGTGCCAGCGTCATCGCCTCGGTTCCACACCCATGCCCGCGGTGCTCGCGCTCGCCAATGCCGACAGCCACCCAACTGGTGCGGTGCGTCCACAGAATTTCCCCCAGCTCGATGAAGCCAATCAGCTCGCCCGTATCGACCAGCCGGATGCCAAATAGAAAGCGATCTTGCCCCCGCTGCCCGTCGCGGATCCAATCGGCCATCTGCATATCGTTCTTGGGAAAAGCGGGCTGGGCATCCAGCAGCCGCAGAAATTCATTGTCCTGCTGCCAGCGCGCCAGAACCGGAGCATCCGCCCCGCCGAGCGCCGTCAGCCGTACCAACGAACCTTCCAACAGCGGTTGAATCATGGTGTCCTATTCAGATTTACCGCTGAGCAAACGGCGCTTGCGTTCTTCGATAGCCGCTTTGGCGTCATAGCCCGTCGCCCGCTGGCTGACTTCCTGTTCCAGCCGTTTTGCTTCGGCCTCGATCTGCTCCGGCGTCTTGACCTCAAAATTCGGATCGAGCAGTTCCGGATTCTTGAGCGCCGGCTGGGCAGCCGTAGGCGGCTCCACCTGGACCGTTTTCGGCGTTTCCGCAGCCGCCGAGGCAGCCGCCTTCGTCCCCACCTCGATGACCGTCTGCGCTGCTTTTCCGATCACCGGCGCGGCAGCACGGGCCGTCGTCGCCAGGCTGGAAAGGCTGCGGTTGGCCGTATAGCGCCCCAGCAGGAAAGCCGCCAGGGCCGTGATGACAATCGGGATCACTGCGCCGATGATCGTGCTGAGGATATTCATGCCAAGGATGATGACCAGGATCGCCCCGATCACCACCAGCACATTCCGCACATTATTCATCATCGCCTTCCTCTCTGCTGGAGATGGCAGCACCATCCATTCGCACTATAGCCGATTGCGCGGCGGCAATCAACTGCCCACCCCCACCTTCGGGCACAGATCCGCCACCGGGCAGCGGCGGCACTGCGGCGCGGTTGGCTTACAGATCGCCCGTCCGAACTGCACCATCAAGCTGTTCCAGCCCGGCCAGAGATCGCGCGGCATGACCGCCTTGAGCGCCTCGTTGATCTTGGGTGGTGCTGTGATGGCCGGATCAACCCAGCCAAGCCGCTTACTGATCCGGGCGACGTGAACATCGACGGTGATGTCCTCGTGGATGCCAAAGCCTGCGGCGCGCGTCAGCACGGCCACTTTCCAGCCAACGCCCTTGAAGGTCATCAGTTCCTCAAGGCTGGATGGCACAGCGCCGCCTCGTTCGACGAGCTTCTGGCAGATGTCCCGCAGGTAGCCGAGCTTGCTCTCGTAGTACATCACCGGGCGGATCGCCTCGCGGAGCTGCTCATCCGAACACCGCAGCAGCTCAAACGGCGTTTCCCCCAGCCGCAGCAGATTCTGCATGGCGGCCATCGTGTGCTCTTCGCGGGTCTGGGCGCTCAGCATCGCCGCCACCAGCGCCTTGAAGGGCTGTCCCTCAAAATAGCTGAGGACCGTCGGTTCCCAGTCACGGGCAGCGGCTTCGATGCGCGCGTAGACCATGCGGATGCGGCCGGCCTCTTCCCGTACACTGCTCATGGCCGCCTCACTCAATGTAGCCCAATGCCCGCAGATGATCGACAACCGAGTCGTCCACTGGTGCGCTGGCCTCCACATCAGGCTGGAGCAGCTCAGCGCGGGAAACCAGCGTCGCCAATTTCCGCTGAAGTTCAGCCGCCCGGCTCGCCCGTTCACCTGCCAGATTGCGGCCTTCTCCGGGGTCAGCAGCCACGTCATAGAGCGCATCCACCTGCTGGTCGATGGCCGTCAGCTTGTCGGAACCTTCATACACAGCCCGGCGCACCCCATGCAAGCTCAGCCGTGGGATCAAGGCCGGAGCGCGGTGTTCGATCACCTTCAGGAACGTCAGCGGCGGGAACGCCTCAGCCATCGCCAGCCCACGATCCGGATCGGCGCTGCCGTCCACCGCGCGCAGCAGCGAATGGGCAGCGGTTTCAGCAGCCGTCATGCCCGGCGCGGAAACGCCGGCAGCGTCCAGCAGAGTATGGAAGATGCGCCGCGTAGAGACAACCGCCTCAGTGCGGTGTCCACCTGCATTCCAATCCGGATGGTGAATCACCAGCGGAACATGTACCAGTTCCTGGTGAACGACGAAACCGTGCCCGAAAAACTGGTGATCCCCGTGGCCCTCGCCGTGGTCGGCGCCGATCACGATGAGCGTGTTCTCCATCTGCCCACTAACTGCCAGCGCCTCCAGCAGCCGCCCCAGATGGACGTCCTGGTGGGCAATTTCAGCGTCGTAGAAATCCTGCAAAGCGGCCTGCTCCCAATCCGCCAGCGGTGGATCAGTCGGGCTGGCCCAGCGTTCTGCCTCCGCATTGAAGCGGCGCATGAAGCGGTACGCCTGCGGCTCCCGGTGCAGATGTGGCGCGATCCGGTCGAGGGCATCCTGCGGCGGGTTATAGGGCAGGTGCGCCCCCATCAGGTTCAAGAAAGCGAACACTGGACGTTCCGCCCCGCCCCGGTGATGTTCTCCCCAGAAGTCGATCAGGTCGGTGATCGAATTCGCCGTGTGGCCCTTATAGTTAATCAGGCGCGTCCACAGCGGGACGAAAATCGGATTGAGCGAGACGCGGAACAGAAAATCCGAATGCGCGAACTGGTTGCCCAGTGGCCGCGCCAGATGCCGCCGGAACAGCCGCAGAAACTGCTGCTGAAGCCGCCCGCGCCGTGCTTCCACCGGGCGGAACGGGGCCGCGCTCGCATAGTTGTAAAAACGCTCAAAGCCGCGCTGAAGGCCGTTGTTCAGCACCCCAACCAGCGGATTGTTGCAGAAAGCCACCGTGCGATAGCCCGCGCCGCGCAGCAGCTCTGCCACCGTCGGGATCGAACCAGGCAGCGCCCCATTCGCCTGCACTAACCCATGCGTGCTGGGATACAACCCGGTGAACATCGAAGCGTGCGACGGAATCGTCCATTGAGCCGGGGCCACCGCCCGCTCAAAGACGACCGACCGCGCGGCAAACGCATCCAAATGCGGCGAAGTCTCGCGCGGGTGTCCGTAAGCCGAAAGGCGGTCGCGGCGCAGTGTATCCAAGACGATGAACAAGATGTTCGGCTGGCGAGCAGACATGGCGGCCTTTCTCCCCGATCCAGGTATTACAGGCCGGTAAGCGTAGCACTGGCCTGACCGCTGGACAATGGTCGGGATGAGATGTCCGTCGCTTGATCGTCAGGCAGCCGCCGCCTGAATTTTGCGCTGTCTGTGGTATCATGTCGGCGCTAAACGACTTGAATCCACGGAGACCATACGCCCGATGAGAGTTTTTGTCCTGATCCTCATGTTCGGCCTCCTGGTCAGCGGAGCCGCCGCCGCCCAGACGACCGGCTCCGCCAGCCAACCTGTCTTCGAGCCGGAAATCTGCGCCTATGTGCCCGGTCAGCCTACCAGCCAGGCCTGCCGCGACCTCATGGCTGCCGCACCCAAGCCGCGCTTCGAAACCGTGCCGCTTGATACCGCCACGCTGTCCTTGTACAGCTTCTGGCGCGTCGGGCCGGAACCCGTCGAAAAGTTCGATGCCCCTGGCGGAAACGTCATCGGCCAGATCCCCCAGGGTTTCAACTTCGTCAACGCCGTCAATACCAGCGTCCCCGATTGGCTGCAAATCCAGGGCGGTGAGTGGATCCCCCGCGCCAACACCAAGTACGTCGAACCCTCCTATTTCACCGGCGTCAAGCTCCCAGAAAACTGGAACCAGCCGTTCGCCTGGGTGCTGGATACCACCGGCATTTATGCCTCGCTGACCCCCGGCGGGCCGAGCGACGCCGCCAGCGGCTACCTCACCCAGCGCTACGACATGGTCAACATCTTCGCCGAAGCCTACGACAGCGAAGGCTGGCGCTGGTACATGATCGGCCCCAACCAGTGGATCAAGCAGACCTTCGTCGCCAAGATTCAACCGGCACTGCGTCCCATGCTCGTCACCGGCCGTTGGGTCGCGGTTGATCTCTACGAGCAGACACTTATCGCCTACGAGGACGATACCCCGGTCTTCGCCACGCTGGTCTCCAGCGGTCTGGCGAAAACCGAGACCAATACCGGCCTCTTCAAGATTTGGGCGCGCCTGCCCGTTGACCGCATGTCTGGCGCGACTGGTGCCCCCAACGCCTATGACCTCCAGAGCGTCCCCTGGGTCATGTACTTTGACGACTCCATCAGCCTCCACGGAACCTACTGGCACGACCTGTTCGGCTACCGCCGCAGCCGGGGCTGCGTCAACCTCAGCATCAGCGATGCCCGCTGGCTCTTCCAATGGCTCAGCGCCGCCGAGCCGGATGCCAACGGAGAGCTGACCAACTATGTGTACGTCTTTAGCAGCGGGGAATATGGTGCGCCGCCGCGAGCGCCGAACCTGTAGCCTTTCCCCTCAAACAAAAATCCCCCTTTAAGGGGGGATCATTTCACCATCCGGAGAAATTCCAACTCGCTTAGTTCAGCGCGTCGTAGCCCGGCCCTTCAGCAAAGAAAGCATAGTTGTACTGGATGTCTTCAGTCAAATCGACCACATCGCCTTCGTTATGGGTGACTTCCTGCTTAGCGTCGAAGGGGATGCGCTTCTGCCCGGCGGACATCTTGTACTCTGACGGCACTTCTTCCTCAATAAAGATCGCTTCATACGGGCATTCGGGGATGCACGCGCCGCAGTCAATGCAGGTATCCGGGTCGATGAAGTACCACGGCCATTCATTCTCCGGGCGGCCAGGGACTATGCATTCGACCGGGCAGACTTCCATGCAGGCGCCGTCGCGCAGGCACAGGCTGGTGATAATGTGGGTCATCTCAGCAGGCTCCTCAGAAAGACATCAATGGACAATACCTAATATGTAACACTATGTTCCGGTGGCGTCTGGAACTTTTGTTGGATTCAGAACCCGATTTTTAACCGAGTTTTTAGAAAAGTTGCAGATCGTTTCGAGGAATTTAAGGCCGGTTAAATTTTGAGGTAAAGAGTGATTGGAAGCCGCCGCCACGCGGGCGCGCACTTAAAGATGCTGCACCCGTTCAGGCACCGTGTTAGTCTCGGCCAGCCGTTCCAGCCCCGCCCGATCCACCACGTAGACATACCGCCCGCGCTTCTCCAGCAGCCCCGCATTCAGCAGGCCGCGCAGCGCCCGCCCAACGACCTCGCGGGTTGTCCCCAAAATCGCGGCGATCTCTTCCTGCGTCAGTGTCGTTGGCGCTTCGGCGATCTGGTCGGCGTAGGTCGTCTCGTGGAGGAACAGCTTTGCCAGCCGCGACGGGATCGACCGGAACGTCATATCTTCCAGCCGCTCAATATACTCCCGGTTCAGGTGCGCCAAGGCTTGCACCGTGTTGTTGAGCAGTGCCGGCGAACTCGCCAGCAGCCGCATCAGGCGGTCATGGCTGATGACCAGCGCCTCAACCGCAGTGACAGCCGAGGCGTTGAAGGGGTTGCGGCCCCCATCAATGGCTGCCACCTCGTTGAAGGTCGAAAGCGCCCGCAGCAGGCTGAGCGTATGCAGCCGTCCCTCAGCATTCATGCGGTAAATCCGCACCAGCCCGTCCAGCACGATGAAAAAGCCCGCACAGCTTTCGCCTTCATTGAAGATGGTTGCGCCAGCTTGGTAGGTGTGCAGGTGAGCCGCGCTTTCCACCCGGTCGATATCGCATAGGGGGAGATTTTCAAAGTAGGGAATCTGTGTCCAGTTGATGTTCATCGAATCGAAATTTGCTCACCTATCCCCGTATGGTGGTGGGAACCCGCCGCGTACAGGCATCGCACCGATGATCTTCTCTACTGGATGATGTTCCCCAAGATCACCAACGCCACTATCAGCCCAATCGATAGCAGCCCCATCGACCGCAGATCTTTAATGACGTAACCGTACTCAGCATGGAGTTCCTCTTCGGTCACCATGCGCGTCGGGTTCGCCAGCCGCTCGCGCAGATACGCGCTGTCAAGCTGGTCGGGCTGGCGTCCACCCGTGCGGGCTGTACTCGGCGCGCTGCGCGGCGTCGTCCGGCGGATGCGCGGTGTGCTGGCTGCCGGGACGGCTGCACGAGGCACAGCGACGGCTGCACGGGGCGCGGCTTTTGGCGCAGCAGCCGGAGCCTCCGCCGGTGAGTCAGCCTTTGGCGCTGCTGTACCCGCATCCCCCGCACCGCTTTGCTCCGCCAGTTGGCGGCGCGCGCGTTCAATGACTTCCGGCGGCAGATTCGGTGAACTCTTGGAGCGGCGTTTGGACATGGCTTTATCCTCGATGACCACGCGGCAGCGCGGCACAACCATTACGGAACTTCAGGATCAGGTAACGTCTCGCTCACCCTCCCCAGCGCAAAACCTGCCCAAAGGGGACGCAGTACGGAAGCGCCGGAGGTGGGGATGCTGCCCGCATCGAGCGACCTACTATACTCCCGCGCCATGCCCAACGCAACGGCGGTTTTCCCGCTCAACTCACCCGGTCGGCGAAGACGATATACCGCTGCGTGTTCACCCGGTAGGGATAGCACGAAATCAGCGTCACCGTTGCCCCACCGCGTGGATCCATCACGTAGACATCATTCGGAGAGACGATCTTGGTCTCGGTCACGCGGTAGGTGAAAACCTTCGTCTGTGTGCGGATGAAGAATTCATCCCCTACCGCCAGCGTATCCAAGTAGCGGAAGGGTTCGCCATACACATCGTTATGTCCGGCCAGTACCAGATTGCCCGCCGTATCTCCCGGATTCACGCCGTTGAGAAGCTGCCCAATCCCCAGCCGCAGCGCCTCCAGATCAGTCCCCTGCACAATGGTCTGGTCGAGGTTCAGCTTAGGAATATTCAGCTCCAACGCGGTCTCGCTGGTAGCCGGCGGCCGGGCGCTGATCTGGATCATCTGCGGCCCTACCAGATAGCGCAGCGACTCCGGCACTTCGTCGTAGTTGAACACGACTTCGCCAGACGCCGTTACACGGTGACCGCCCGGCAGCACCACCTGGCTCAGTTGAATCTGCGGGGTCGGCACGAGCGTCGGCAGCCCAGCCTTGCGCTGTTCGTCGGCCAGTGCCTGCACCGAGGCCGTCTCCCGCTGGAGCGTATTGGTCGCCGTGAGCATCTGGTACCCCAGAAATACCAGCCCGATCACCGCCGCCGCTTCCACCAGCAGCAGCGTTTGATTCAGGAACGTCTTCCAAAACCGCGACTGCTCCGACCGTGCTGGCCCATCGATCTCGTCCTCAAAGCGCGGCGCAGGACTGCTTTCGACGGCCGCCGGAGCCGCCACCAGCGGTGTAGGTACAGGCGCAGCAGTCGTGGGCGTGACGGGCGGCACAGCCGCCTCTGTCCCCACCAGGCGGCCAGCGCGTTCCATCCGCTTCAGCTTTTGCATCCGCTCTTCGCGTTTGCGGATCGCCAGGATGCGTTCCAACTCTTCAATCGACAGTTCGTCTACCGGCCGTTTATCACGCATAGCTCAAACACAACGTTATCTCGATCCGATATCGTCACAATAGCACGATGCCCCCTGCACCGCAAATAGTAGGGACAGGCGTCTACCCGTCCACTGCTGATGAGTCTCACCACCAGTCTCAAACACGCTCGGTTCACGCCTTGCGCGCCACTGCGAACACCTCGCGCTCAAAAAACCACCGGAACGGAACCAGATCGAACGCCACCACCCGCAGCGCCGCCATGATCGTGTTCTCTTGGCGGTTCTGCGGCGGGCTGTCCAGCCACACCTTGCCTTCAAATCCAGCCCGGCGCAGCGCCCGCCCCAAACTCCAAAACGACTGCTCGTTGACGTGGACGTGCTGGTTGACCGCCACCCCGAACTGCCGGGGGTCTTTCGGATACTTCGCCCCTTGTCCCATCAAACTCCGCACAATGCGCACCACCGGGTAAGCATACCGGTCGTACCAGACGTTCGGCGCCGTGTGGATGATGAAGCGGCCGTCCGGCTTCAGAACGCGGTGCACTTCCAGCATCGCCTCGTGCAGTTCCCAGGGGTGTAGATGCTCAACGACATCGAACATCAGCACACGGTCGAAGGCCCCCGCCGGGAACGGCAGCTTCTTTGCATCGGCCTGCATCACCGCCGTGAAGCCCGGAACCACGCTGTTGACCGACTGAATCACGTTCTGCGACATCCGCACCGCCACCGGCGCATAGTCGATCCCGTAGGCGTCCGCGCCCAGTTGGGCGCAGTGCCGCAGAATTTCGCCGCGCCCGCACCCCACATCTAGGATGCGCATCCCCGGCGTGACCTCCGCCAGCTTGAACGCATCACGCAGCCGCCGCGAGAGATGCTCGCCCTCGCTGCTGGTGAACTCGTCATACCCCTCGCAGGCCGTCAGAAAGTATTCCTCGGTATACAGTGACGGCGGCAGCGGTTGTTGTTCCGGTTTATCCTTCAAAAGCAGCTTGCCTGGTATTGAACGCTCAATCCTCGGCAGGATCGAGCAGAACCGATCTGCCGCGCATTATAGCGAACCCCGTCGGCCTTGCAACACAGGAGATCGAGGATATTGCCGGCTGGCCGGCGAAAAACAGCCCTCTCTTCCCGCCAGTGCACGAGAAAAGAGGGCCGAGGGGGATTCATCCAACCGGAGGAGGAGCCGCTAACCATCCACGCAGTTAAAAGCAGCCTCGAATGGCGGGCTGGTATGCCCGGTCGAGTCAGTGATCGTGATCGCCCATTTCACCGGGCCGATGAAATTGGCCCCGCCCAATGAACAGGTCGGCTTCCAAGCCAGTTGGCCTCCGAACGGATCACCGGCAATCACCTCCGGCGCTTCGTCGATGTTGCTCGTCCACTTGCCCTGGGGTGCTTCGACGAACACGACATCCATCCGGGTAATCGGGTCGCCATCCGGGTTAATGAAATGCAGCGGGCAGTTAGCCTTCCCTCGGTTGGAAATGACAACGCACGGTTCCAGTCCAACAATCTGGGGAACCGGATCATTCAGCGCCTCCAGAGGGTTGATTGCCCGTGGCAGCAGCACCAGCGGCAGGCCGGCCACCTCAGCTTCACGCAGCGGTTGCACACGCACCAATCCCTCAGGTACATTGGTAGCGGCAAGCGGGATAACGGCCTCAGCCCCGGCGGGAACCAGTGCGGCAAATTCATTGACGCTCACCCGCGCGTTCCCATCCAGCACGCGGATAGTTAGGTTACTGCCCGGTCGCGACTGCGTGAACAGTGTCGATGTAAAGACGACCTCCACCCCGTTGATCTGTACATGAGCATTCATCCCGGCAGTCGGCGTCTGCATCAGAATGCCCGACAAAGCGGCATCCCCACACGGCGTTCGTGCCTGCCCGCTGTTGAAGTTGAACGCCTGCATCGTCCCGTAAACCGGCGTATCGCTCTTGACCACGGGCAGCGCTTCAACAGGCTCAAATACTGTCACGCTCCGTGCCAGAATCCAACCGACGCGGCCATCCTCCAGGATGGTCCGCAGCCAGTTCTGCGTGCAGTTGCACGCGTTGACGTTCAGCACCGTCCCAGCCGTGACTGTGCGCAGACTCGCATAAGACGATCCCGGCCCGCTGCGAATATCCGTGTCGACGTTCACCCACACCCGAATCTGTGATACCGCGCTGGCAGCATTCTGAATCTCGACATCCCCCAGCAGCACATAGCTCAGGGTTTCATTAGCATCGCCAATCACTGGGCGCATCACCGCGATGCCCCATGTTCCGGAGGGCTGCATCGCTCCCAACCGCATCGCGCAGATCGCATCGATTGGAATCGTGTCGCCTGGCGAGTCGAATTCCATGTCCACCTCGCAGCTCATCATGGACGCAGCCTCCACATGGCCCAGGCAGATTTCATTTGGCCCCACCCCGGCGCAGCTTTGCAGCGTCGTCGCCAGGGCTTCTTCCCGCAGCGCGGCACACGCATTGTCCTCAGCAGTAGTGACCGCTGATGTGAACACGAATAGGAGTAACGAGAGGAGTATTCCCTTCATGATTTGCCCTCCTGGAGCAGAAAATCAACATAAATTTAAGTATCCAGATGCATCTGGCGCACGGCCTGCGTGCCCTCCTGTGATTGGAAGACCAGCAGGATGACGGCTGGAGCCTCGGTCACGTTTATCGAGCGATGAGGCTGCGAGGCCTCGAACAGCAAACTGTCACCTGTTTCCAGGAGATAGCGCTCTTCCCCAATTTCATACGATACACTGCCCTCAATGCAGTACACGAATTCCTGCCCAGCATGGGTAATCGGAATCGCGTCATGGCCCGCGCCCGCCTCCAAAGTCACCAAAAACGGTTCAAGTTGCTGGTTCCGCAGGCCGATTCCCAGGCTCTCAATGCCGGTCCCCCCATGCTGCGACCGGAGCCGGCGATTCCGTTTAATAAAAACCGTCCGCTGGTCAGCTTCATCCCGGAAAAACTCCGTGATCGGCACGCCCAGCGCCGAAGCCAGCAGATGCAGTGACGCGACCGTCGGTGAATTCTCCCCGCGCTCAATCTTGCTGATGGCATTGGCTGAAAGGCCGCAGCGTTCTGCCAGCACTCGCAGCGACAGCCCACGCTGTTCGCGCAGAGTGCGGATCCGTGCTCCAACAGCCAGTTCAGCATTCAGGTTGGAAAGCAGTTCGTCATGCGAAGGCCGGATAGAAACCATGAGTCAATGCACTCCCGCCAGCACATCAAGTTCTGTACAACTTTAGTCTATAGTCAGATACTTTAGTTTAACAGTGATGAACGTCATGGGAACAGGGTGTCAAACTAAAACGCACACCGAGCGACTTTAGTTGTACAAACTGCATGCCGCCCCAGTCAGACTCCAGGACACATCCGCCGCCATCCTGACTGTTGTCTCCGTCTGCCGCTTTTTCGCCAACCCCCAATCCTTTACATGCATGAGGCACCAAATGTTTTTCCAAAAAGTCACCCTTTCCACTCCATTTTGTGCTATCGTAGGAAGGACACCTTTTTTGGCGTCCGGTTAGACTCCCCTCTCCCAGTGAGCGCAGCGAGCGTTCGGGAGAGGGCCGGGGTGAGGGCTTCAAAATTCTCACATTCGCATTCTTATCATTCTTATCACGTTTCTCATCCAGCATCGCATTTTTCTTTCAGCGATAAACTATGAACGACAAATCTCTGCCACATCTAGTCCTGACGGCACTGACGCCAATGCCGCCATTTCCGCCATAAAACCGCGGAGTCTTCCCGTGGCGACCAGTACACGCGGGCATTCATATGGCGGGGTTGTCTGTGCAGCCCGCCCGATTCGCAAGACTCTCATTCCATCAGCGATTCTCATTCTTATTACACTGATCACGTTTCGCATTCACTGAAGGTCGCTCATGAAAATCCAGGCCGCCGTCCTGACTGCCCCCAACCGCCGCTTCCAGATCGAAACCCTCGACCTGGCCGCCCCCCGTGCAGGTGAAGTCCTCATCCGCATCGCGGCCTGCGGGGTCTGCCACAGCGATTGGCACGTCGCAACCGGGGACACCCAGCACCCCATGCCCTGCGTCACCGGCCACGAAGGCGCGGGCATCGTCGAGGCGGTCGGCACGGGCGTCACCCACGTCTCTCTCGGCGATCATGTCACCCTAAGCTGGTCTCCTGACTGCGGTGAGTGCTTCTACTGCCTGCGCGGCCAGCCCAACCTCTGCGAAACCTACACCGAACCCATCTGGCGCGGCGTCATGCTCGACGGCGAACCTCGCCTCAGTTGGAACGGCCGCCCTGTCTACCACTACTGCGGGCTGGCCGCCTTCGCCGAGTACGTCGTCGTCCCCGAACAGTGCTGTATCCCCATCCGCAAGGATGTCCCCCTGCCGGTCGTGGCGCTGATCGGCTGCGCGGTCGCCACCGGAGTCGGCGCGGCCATGTATACCGCCCGCGTCCGCCCCGGCGACTCGGTCGTGATCTATGGAGCCGGAGGCATCGGCCTGAACATCATCCAGGGAGCGGCCCTGTGCGGCGCATCCACCATCATCGCCGTGGATCGCAGCCCAGCCAAAATGGAGCTGGCTCAGCAGTTCGGCGCAACCCACACGCTGCTCGCTGGCCCAGATACGCTGGCGGAAATCCGCCGCCTGACGGGTGGGCGCGGCGCAGAGCATGCCTTCGAGTCGGTCGGCTCGACAGCCGTGCAAGAAGCCGCGCTGGATTCCATCCGCCCCGGTGGGACGCTCACCCTGGTCGGACTCGCGCCGATGGGCACGGGCACAAACCTGCCCGGTGCAGTCATCGTCCGCCAGGAGAAGACCATCAAGGGCAGCTACTACGGCTCGGTCAGCCCGCGCCGCGATTTCCCAATATTGGTCGATCTCTACGCCGCCGGCCGCCTCAAACTCGATGAACTCATCAGCCGCCAGTACCGCCTCGACCAAATTAACGAAGCCTACGCCGCCATGCTTGAAGGCAGCGCGGCTCGCGGCGTCATCGTCTTTTGAACCTGGAGCCGGCGTTTGGCGTATAATCCAAATTAACGGGAAACGTATTGTTGCCAGCAAGGATGAACGGTGGCTGTCACGCCGAATGAAATCCGCCTGATACGGATGATCCAGCAAACCCACGTCGAGCCGGATCGCGACCTGCCCCACTGGGCGCGCCGCTCCAATCCCATCATCCGGCGGCAGTTGGGCATGTACTGGAAGACTATACTGCCGGAAGCCCCCTTCTTCTTCAAAGCCTTCCTCGTCCAGGCAGCCTTCGTCCTGCTGACCCTACCTGCCCCTTTCCTGCTGGAGATGGCTCTACCGGTCATCACAGCGGCCATCCTGCTCTTCCCGTTCGCAGTCTTTATGTATGGGCACACCCTGATCGCCATCGGCAGCGCCGCCGCCCGCGCTGTCACCGACGAACTTCAGAAAGACACCCTCAATCTGCTGCGTGTCACGCCCTTTGACCTCCGTGCTATCCTTGCCAGCAAAGTCGCTGCCTCGATCTGGCGGCAGGTCGAGGATTTAGGACTGCTGCTCATCGCCGCTGCCCTCATGTCTATGCCTCTCCTCTTTTGGCAGTACGGCTGGCTGCTGCCCATCGATGCCCAGCCCGCCCTGCTGCGCCTAGCCGTGATCCTCGGCCTAGCCGTCTCAATCCTGCGGCTCGCGCTGGAACCGTTCATGATCGGCATGATCGGCGTCGCCATGGGCGCGTCCCTCCGTAGCCGTGCCCCAGCCGTCATGGCAACGGTCATAACCAGCTTTTTCTACTTCCTGTTCCTGAACCTGACTCGCTTCATCCCGATGGCCTGGCCGCTGCGCTTCGTCATCGAGTTCGTGCTGCCGTTGGTCGCCCCCTTGGTCGTCATCTACCTGATGTACCGCCTGGCCGACCACATGCTGACGCGCGGTTGAACCTCCGCCCAAAGGCGGATTGACACCTCGCCGCACCTTCGGCGGTATCGAGCGTCCGCCAGCAGTGGAAGCGGCGTCAAGCGGGCGATGCATGCCCGTCAGGTTGCCGTCTAGCGTAATCGCGCGTTCCGCTGTAGGCTGAAGAATGAGCCTGTGCGGAATCTCCTATTTCGCAGCATTCCGATTAACCATACGCTGGGATGACGAGTAGCAGGCTTCGTCACCCAACCTGACCATTAGATCTGCTGGCTCGGAGGAATTCATGCGAACTCGTCAAACTGTATCCCTTATCGTCCTTTTGATCGGTCTGCTGGCGCTCGCGGTGATGACCGCCTCGGCGCAGACCACCACTCAAGCCATCGATCCGAACGCCAACATCTCCTGGCCGCCGCCAGTCTATGTGCTGCGCGGCGAGTTCACCATTCGCGGGTCGGCCAACCTGCCCAACATGACCAACTGGTATCTGGAATTCCAGCCGCTGCCCGTGGATGGAGCATCTCCACCCAGCGATACCTGGACACCGGTCACCCTGCCGACGCGCTCGGCCGTCAAAGATGGCATCCTCGGTGTTTGGGATACCACAACCGCACCTGAAGGACTTTATACCCTGCGGCTCAACATCGGCCTGAATACTGGCTCCCGCACCTTCTATGCCGTTAGCCCACTGCGGATCGAGAACAATCCGCCGCCCTTCGCGCAGACGGCCGTCCCGGCAGTGCCCACACTGATCTCGCTGCCCACCCTCATCCCCACCCCCACAGCCTTCGACACCACTCCGCGCGCCACAGCCAACCGCAATGCCAACGTCCGTCAGGGTGACGGAACCAACTACAACATCATCGGCACCTTGCGCATTGGCGATACAGTTCCCATCGTCGGAATCAGCGCCATGGGCACAGGCTGGTATCTGGTCGTTCTGCCCGATGGACGCCAGGGCTGGGTCGCTCCCAGTGTCGTCGATGTGACCGGCGACTTCCGCAATGTGCCGCGTGTCCAGCCACCGCCTCCTCCGGCCACGCCTACGCCCGCCGCTACCCCCACACCCATCAGCAACATCAACCTGGTTGCGGGCAACTTCCGCTTTGATCCGCCGTCGCCGAACTGCAACCAAACCTTCAACATCTATATCGATGTTGCCAACTTCGGCACTGCACCCAACCCAAGCGGCTTCATCTCGGTACAGGACTTCCGCCGCGCGGATGGAACCTTCCAGACCAGCACCATCGGTGCGATCCCGGTCATCCAGCCCGGCCAGACGATCAACGTCGGTCCAATCCCGCTGACGGTCGCAACCTGGTACAACGAAGAGCACCGTCTGCTCATCATCCTTGATCCCAGCAACGCAATCCCAGAGACAAACGAGGGCGATAACGTCAAGGAAGCGATCTACTTCCTGAACAAGGCCGCCTGTCCGTAGTGGTTCCCTGAACATAAGCTAAGCATGACGCCTTGCCCCTCCCGCCAACGATAGCGGGAGGGCTTCATTGAGAACAGCAGGCGTTCGCGCTGTGAATTTTCCGTAATATCCAAAAGAAAGGTCAAAAGACAAGGCTCACGGTGGGAAGGGCGGTGCTATGATGCAGAAAAAGCGATGGAAACAGCGAGGGTTCGAGATGAGCACAGATACCACCCAGAAAATGCAAATCTTCAGGGCGCAGATTCAGCAGAAAATTCAGCAGCTAATCTCCGAGTTTGCTTCTGGTGCGCTCAGCCGCGAACAGTTCCACGCCGTCTACGAACGCTACACCGGACAGCTCGCTCTGGCACAGTTGGCCGAAGCCAGCTACAGCCCGGAGGCTGTACTAGGCATCGTCCGCGACATGCAGCCCACCATCGCCGTCAAAGAGCAGCATATGGGCAAAGCCGTCGGCATGGCAATTTACAGCCACCGTACCGGCACCATCTTAGAAACGCTGGGAGGGTTCGATGTCCCACCCGATAAGCTCACTCCAATCCTCAACGACTTCACCCTCATGCTGGAACGCGGTAAGCGGCTGGAACGTGAAGTCCGCCGAATCAATGCCCGCCAGTGGTTGGTCTTTGCCGCCGGGCGCTATACCACTGTGGTAACGCTCTTTAGGAACGAACCGTCTGAACTCCAGCAGCGCGAGATCGAACGGCTGCATCACGATTTCGAGCTGGCGAACGAGGCCAATCTGCGGAACGCGAAGGTCGATGCCGGGCGGTTGGCCTATCCCTTCCTAACCTTCATTCAGCGCAAAGTCCAGCCAACAGAATGAAATAGGCTCCTCCCAAACAAAAAGGACAGGCCGCTTGACCCGTCCCTTTCAATTCCGGCCGATTTAGCCTTCGCGGGGATTGACTACGAAATCTTCCCCGCCGTAGCGCGGGCAGTCCGCCGATATGTTCAACACCTGACCGGGATAGATGGGTCTGTCGAGGCGCAGATTGTTGCTTTCGGCAAGGCAGGCTGTCTGTACATCGAACAGTGCGCCGATCTTATCCAGCGAGTCAAGCGGCTGGACTACATAGGTCGTGTCGCCCTCAGCTAGCGACTCCGCGCCGCCACCTCCCTGCCCTAATTCATTGTTCACGCTGTTAGGGTTAGCCGGCTCCGTCAGCGCGGGGAACAGGCCGTAGGCAGGTGCGTCCGCCGGGATCACCAATTCCTGGCCCGGCGTGATGATGTCTCCCGCTCGCAGCCCATTCGCTACCCGGATCGCCACCACCGAGACATTGAGCTCCTGACCGATGGTATCCAGCGTATCGCCGCGCCGGACGGTGTAAATATCGCCCTCAATGCTGCCCCCACCCCCCTGACCGGCTTCCCGTCTCGCTGGAGTCTTGCCATCCTCCCGCGGGTTAAGCACGAAATCGAAGCCATCGTAACGTGGGCAGTCAAAGCTGATAACCAGCACATCCCCCGGCTTAATCATGCTGCCGAGTGTGAGATCGTTGCTCTGAGCGAGGCAGGCCGCCTGCACATCGAACAGCGCGCCAATCTTGTCCAGCGAATCGCCGCGTTTGACAGTATATGAGGTAGCATTGTCCTGAGCCAGAACTACCCAGACTGTTCCGCTCATCAATACCAGCACCAAGCCCGCCAAGAAGATACGAATCATAGGGCGCATAAGACATGCTCCTCAGATCAGTTCGGATTAAGCTCTGGTTCGATTATAGGAAAGTCCAGTCATTCAGGACAATAGGACTGGCGTTTCAAAATGGTTGTGATTCCGCGATTGTGTTATGCTAAGCGTAACCCCTCGAATTCGGGGGATGCCCGCGCGCAACTCCGCCCCATACTAGAATCGTATTCTGGGAAAGAGGATGCGCATCATCAGACCGCCGCGACAGGCTCCGGACACGAGGACTTCCCCGCGATGAAACGAGGTACGATCTTCATTGTTCTTTTCATTGTGGTCGCTGCTGCCATCATTGGCTTGAGCCAATTTCTGAATGCGCAGCCGCCCTTCGAATTAACGGTCGCCGTCGATCCCTTAGCACAGAGTTGGCTCCAAGAAGCAGTCAGCGCCCTAAATGCCACATCACCGACAGTGAATACCCGTCGCGTGCAGTTCAAAGTCATCACCATTGATGATCTAGCCGTCTGGCAGGATGAACGCGGATGGACACCGCAGCAGCACCCTGCCGCTTGGGTTGCGGCATCGAGGCTGTCGGTCACCTATGCCACCGAGAGCGGCCTTCCGCTGGAAACACTGACTGGCTCCCTGGCGCGGACGCCGCTCGTCTGGGGTGGCTATGTCAGTCGCGAACGCCTCCTCACCACCGATGGCACACTGCCGCTGGATTGGTCGCTGGTCGCGGCAGCCGCAGCCAAAGAGTCCTGGGTACAGCTTGGGGGTCAGAGCAGTTGGGGATTCGTCAAACTTGGCTTCGGCCAGCCTTCGCGCAAGATCGGTGGGCTTGCAGCCATGCTAACAGCCGCCGCATCGTTTAACGATTCACCCAGTCTGGCAGCCAACAGCCTGAATCAGCAGTCCTTCCGCACTTGGCTGCTGCCGGTCATCAAAAGCGTCAACTTCAACACGCTGGGAGCCGATCCAGCGGCAGCAATGGCCCGCGGCCCGTCAGTGGTCGAACTGGGCATGTTCCCGGAAGCACAGTGGCTCCTCAATTTGAACGGCATTCGTGCCCGCGAGGATGTCCGCCTAAGCTACCCAGCCTACCAGTTTGTGCTGGATTTCCCGCTGGTGCGTTGGCGGGATACCAACACCAGCACCGACCAGTTGGCCGCCGTCGAAACGCTCCGTGCCTGGCTGGAAAGTCCCGCTCAGCAGGCTCGGCTGACAGCCTATGGGCTGCGCCCAGCCAATGCCGAGCCAACCCAACAGGACATACTTTTTAGTGGCGGAGCGCAGAACGGGATTATGCTAATACCAAATTACGGCCAAGCAGTACAGGTTCCACTGCGGAATGACTCGCTGGGCTTAATCCAGTGGATCACATCCAACCAATGATTTTCGAACATCCCATCTCAACCCAGCACGACAGGAGGAATAAAGCGATGCCCATACGCACACGTCATTTACTAATGCTGGTGCTGCTGGCCGTGGTGATCGCCGCCTGCGATGGCGGCAGCGGTTCGATCATTGGTGGCACACCGGCACTCAACCGGCCGTCAAACGCGGTCGAAGTCTCCATCATCTACGCTCCCGAATCGGCTCAATACATGCCGCGCATCATCGAGAGCTTCAACCGCCTGAGCGCAGAAGGCAAGAACCCGGTCACCGGCCAGCCCTGGGCCAGTGGTGAAACACCAGTCTGGATTACTGACCCGACCAACGGCGCGGGGGGTTCCTCCGGCACAGTGATGGAAGGCATCGTCAATGCAATCATCGCACCCAACAATGCCAATGTCTCCCGCCCTGTCATCTTCCAGCCGTCGGTGAGCCACTGGTTAGTGCTGGCGAATGAACGCAGCGGGCGCGCACTCTTCGACCTCGCGAATATTCAGCCGACAGCTAACGCGCCAGTGGTTATGGCGATCTGGGAAAGCCGTCTCCAGGCCATCCGCAATAAGGTTGGCTATGAAGATATTGGTTGGGAAGAACTGCTCCAGGTCTTGAACAGCCCCAACGGCTGGTGTGATTACGGCGTGCCGAACTGCCGCCGCACGGTCTACTACGGCCACACCAACCCCTTCGTCAGTTCGACCGGACTTTCCACTTTGATTGCCGAATTTTATGCCGCCGCACGGGAAACGGGCTTCACTGGCCGCCAGCTGACCTTGACAGAAGTCCGTGATGATGCAGTGCAGCAAGGCGTACGCCAGATCGAAAACCTGATCCGCCACTACTCGCGGCGCACCACCGAATTCAAGGAGTACATCGCCCAGGGGCCGGAGTATCTGGATTTCGTAGCACTGGAAGAGAACGACCTGATCTACATCAATCGCGGTCTGACGCAGTACAAACCGCCAGAGCGTCTAGTAGCGCTGTATCCGAAGGAAGGCACATTCTGGCACGAACATCCCTTCGGCATCGTCAACGCTGATTGGGTCACGGATGCTCAAAAGCAGGGCGCTCAGTTGTTCACCCAGTACGTCCTTCTGGAACCGCAGCAGGAAATCATCATGGCGGAAGGCTTCCGTCCGGTCAACCCGAATGTCCAGTTGGGCTTCCCCTTCGTACCGGAAAATGGCGTGACGGTCGAAGGTCCCAAAACAGTACTTGATGTCCCTTCGGCAGATGTCATCATCGCCATTCAGGAAAGCTGGACGGTCGTCAAGAAACAGGCCGACATTATCATCTTGATTGATACCTCTGGCTCGATGGCTGACGAGGATAAGATCGGTCAGGCCAAAGTCGCTGCCCTGCGCTTCCTGGATGAGATGGACAGCAACAATCGCGTCGGGTTGGTGACGTTCAGCGATACGATTCAGACTCGCGTTCCGCTGGATAGCCTAGAAACCGTCCAGAACAACCTGCGCCAGACCATAACTAGTCTGCGAGCCGATGGCGGAACAGCCCTCTATGACGCCTTAACTCAAGTGGTCGAGACGCTCAACCAACAGACAGATAGTGACCGCATCCGTGCTGTTGTCCTACTGAGTGACGGCCAGGATACCGCCAGTTCGGGTATCTTGAACACCACGCTGCGAGCCATCGAAAAAAGCCGTGGTGATCTCAACCCGGTGATTGTCATCCCGGTGGCCTATGGCTCCAGCGCAGACATCACCACGCTCAGCAGCATCGCCCGCGCCAGTGCCACGACAGTACAATCGGGTGATCCCAGCAATATCACCCGTATCCTGGAGATCATCAGCAGCTACTTCTAGTCAGGACAATAGGGCGTGGATGTTTGTGCCGCGCCCACCAGTGGCGCCCTCGGCTGGCAGCGTTCAGCGGAGGGCGCGGCGTTTCTTGGCGAGGATGCCCCGGTACAGACCATCCAAGTCTTTAACCAACCGGTCAATACCATAACGGTCGATCATAGCCGCCTGGGCAATCCGGGGATCAGGTGGCGCAGCCAGCGTTTCTAACACGCCCGTACTCAATGCTTCGGCATCCTCCGGCGGGACGAGCCGCCCCAGCTTGCCATGGTCGAGCAGGTCAGGCACCCCGCCAACCGCCGTCGCCACCACTGCGCAGCCCCCGGAAAGTGCCTCAATGACTGTAACAGGCGTGCCCTCATTGATACTGCTGATGACCAGGAGATCGAGATCGCTGTACACCGTCTCCATGTCCTTTTCCCAACCGCTGAAGATGACTGCCGGCCGCAGCCCCAATTGGTCAGCCAAGGCTTCGGTTTCCTGGCGCAGTTCGCCATCGCCAACAATGGCGAAACGTGCATCTGGCCGAGCGCTCAAAACGTGCTTCGCCATCTGCAGAAACAGAGCATGGTTCTTGATGGCAGTCAGCCGCCCGACAATCCCAATCAGCGGTGCATCCGCCGGGATTCCCCACTTCTGCCGGAAAATGCCTAATTTTCGAGGAGTTTGCGCAAACCTTTCTAGGTCAAGACCAAGCGGCAGCACAGTAATCCGCCCCTTACGGGTGATATGATACTCCTCAGCCAGTTCGCGCCGCAGCCCATCTGAAAGCGTGATGATGGTATCGGCCATCCGCGCGGTGATCCGCTCCAATAAGATGAAGAAGCGAGTTTTAGTGCTGCTGAAATAGCCGCGGAAAACATGCCCATGGAAGGTATGCACGATCACTGGCACACCGGACAGCCAAGCTGCAACTCGCCCAACAAAGCCGGCTTTGGCCGCATGGGTATGTACCACATCCGGCTTGACCTCCTGAATGAGCTTGTAGACCTTCCATAAGGTGCGGATATCGCGCACCGGACTGAGTGACCGTCCCAATTCGGGGATCACAATCGGGGTGATGCCGTGCTGTTCGGCGAAATAGGTCATATCGCCTTCACCCGGCTCAATCGTTCCACAGACCAGCAGGCTCTCATACGCCGGCGGCCCCATCTGTGCCGTCAGCATGGTCACGGCTACAGCCGGCCCGCCGATGTTCAGCCGCGCAATCAAATTCATAACTTTGATCGGACGGGTGGGCGCAGTACTCATGTGTTCAGCTCATCATCCTGGATCGGCATTCCGGAATCATCCATCGCTTTCAAGTATTGATCCCAGACTGCGTAGGCCATCTCCTGCACATGACGGATCGCTTCTGGAGCTGGATCAGTCTGAGTCTTCAGGGCAGCAATCGCCTCATCGACAGCCAGCACTGATCGCGAGACACCCAGCAGTCGCCGAAGCAGCGCCAAACCGCCGAAACGCTTCTCCGACCAGCGCCAGGCCGCCCACGTTCCCATGAATAGAACTAGCAGCGTACTCAACGCTGTGGTGAAGTTGAGAAAGCTCTGCCGGAACATCACATCTACATAGGCTCGCGCGGTATCGCCCAGCAGCCACAGCCCCATGAATACCAGATAGGGCACAATTAGTGTCAGCGCAAAGCGCCCCAACATCGGTAGGCTGCGGCGGCGCGAAGTGCGCTTAATCGCCTCGATCAACTCGCGTTCGGTCTGAAGACTGTCTTCAATAGAAGGAGAGGTTGGCATCACACCACTTTTTTCCGGTTCATATAAGGGCAGGTGAGGATTGCTCCTCACCTCACCAATGACTGATACACATCCAGCGTGCGCCGCACCATTGTATCGGCGCTGAAGACCATCTCCAACCGGTCGCGCCCAACCAGACCGAGATACTGGCGGTAAGCTGCATCAGCCAACAGGCTGCGCAGGGCATCCGCCAGCGCCGCCGCATCTCGTGCCGGAACCAACCGCCCGGTCTCGCCGTCAACAACAATCTCTGGAATGGCGCTGACCGCGCTAGCGATGACCGGCGTCTGCTGCACCATTGCTTCCAGAAGTACCAGCCCAAAGCCTTCCCAGAGACTCGGGGCCAGCAGCACATCTAGCGCCGCCATGTACGCCGGAATATTTTCCCGCCATCCCAGAAAGCGAATACGCTCTGCTAGCGGAGCCGCCTGCATTTCCAGCATCGTCCGCAGCCGCCCTTCCCCTGCGATTAACAGATAAGCATCTGGGAATTCCGACGCAATTCGCACGAAGGCATCAATCGCGTAAGAAACGCCTTTCTGCTCGACCAAACGGCAGGCCACTCCGACCAGCTGTGCCGACTCTGGCAGTCCTAATTCCTGGAGTAGTGCCCGCCGAGCCGCGCTGCGATCCAGCGGCGGCAGGGACACATCTACCCCGTAGTGGATGGTATGCATCCGGTCGGCAGGAGCGCCCTCTACCGCAATACTGAACTGTGTGATCGCGTCGGAAATTCCGATGCCGGCATGAACACCGCGCCATAAGGCGGCATTGACCATCCGCACCGGCAAGCGGGCACGAAAAGCGTCATCATTATGTCGGCTGGTCAGGATCGTCCTGACCCTACTCAACTGTGCCGCCACAATCCCGTACCAATCAGCATGGATCAGGTGCGTATGGACAGCATCTGGTTTTTGCTGCCGGAAGCGGGTCACCAACCGCGGAAGTACTGTCACGTCCGCATGATGGTGGATCGGCAGCGCCTCCACCGGAACGCCCCTAGCCTCCATCGTCGTCGCATACTCGGTCACTGGCCGCTTGGGATCGAACAACAGAATCAAACGGGCATCCACACCGTGGGAACGCAGACCCGGCAGCAACATCAGAAGGTGCTGTTCTGCTCCCGCAATCCCCACCGCTTTGATGATATGGATGACGCGCATAGTCTAGGCATGACTCCGATACCAATCAATCGTCCGTGCGAGACCAGTATCGAGATCGACCACTGGCACATAGTTCAGCAGCTTCCGCGCCTTGTCGATGGATGCCCGTGAATGCAGGATGTCCCCCGGTCGCGCCGCCTCATGAACAGGTTCCAAATGGGTCCCCATTGCGGCGTTGATACGCTCGACCAGTTCCAAAAGCGATAGCCCCATACCTGTTGCCAGATTGATAACCTGTCCGCTGACTCCCGGCGCATCCGCCGCCAGCAGGTTGCCTTCAACGATATTTTCCACCGCTGTGAAATCGCGGCTCTGCCGGCCATCTCCATAGATGGTTGGCGGTCGTCCCTTAAGCATGGCCGTGATGAAACGCGGGATCACCGCCGCATACTGCGACTGCGGGTCCTGACGCGGCCCAAACACATTGAAATAACGCAGACACACCGTCTCCAAGCCGTGAACATGGCTGTAGACCTGGCAGTAGAGTTCTCCCGCCAATTTCGAGACACCATACGGGGAGAGCGGCTGTGGCAGCATCTCCTCTGACTGTACCGGTCTGGCAGTGTCTCCATAAGCCGAAGACGAGGCTGCATATACCACTCGGCGCACGCCAGCCTGCTGCGCAGCCATCAAGACCTGGAGCGTCCCAGTAGCATTATGGGCATGAACCGTCTGGGGATCGCTGATACTCCACGAGACCGAAGGTAGCGCCGCATGATGAAACACCACCTCGGCTCCTTCGAATACGCGCGCTAGGGCCTCCCCATCGGTGACGCTTACAGCATGGAACTCCAGCCATCCATGCAACCCGTCTAAATTGGAACGCTTCCCGGTAATGAGCGTATCCACCACCCGCACCTTGTGCCCATCGCGCAGCAGGCGTTCAACCAAGTGCGAGCCGATGAAGCCCGCGCCCCCCGTCACTACAACCGTCCTCATCGCCACCCTTCATTATTCAGTCTACTACCCCATCAGCCACGAGAACTCACTGATGGGAGTTGATAGCGCCGCCGCACCCAGATCATCACCAGGAACAACACCCCCAGCAGTGCCAATCCAGCGACGCCAACACGCAGTGCTGCATCCGGCGGAGCAGCTCCCACGATCAGCCCCAGCAGGCCGAAAAAGGCACACATTCCATACAGCGTGAACAACGTTTTCCGCTGGCTCAACCCCAAACTCATCAAGCGGTGTGAGGTATGATCCTTGCCTGCCTGTGTCGGTGGGCGGCCTTCCAGCAGACGTGTCACCACGACCAGTGTGATATCGAACAGCGGTACGGCCAGCACCAAAAGCGGAACCATCCAGGTCACATCCGGCGGCTGAGTCCCGAACTTGAGTTTGATCCCCAGCACTGCCAACATGAACCCCAACACCAACGCCCCCATATCGCCCATGAATACACTGGACGGGTTGAAATTGTAGATCAAGAAACCGACCGCACTACCCATTAAGGCCGCCGCCAGACTCGTGACCAGGGTCAGCCCCTGTGTGAATGCAATCACCATGAAGAAGAAGGCTGCGATAGTGGTGAAACCAGCCGTCAGCCCATCCATGTTGTCCATGAAATTGGTGGCGTTGGTCAACGTCAGTACCCAAAGGATAGTCAGGGGTATGTCCAAGAAGGGCGTGCGGAAAAGCTGGATTTGAATGCCGGTTAGTACCAGCCCTAGCGCAGCAGCAGTCATCGCCACCAGTCGGATGCGGATGCCCAAGTTATAACGATCATCAGCAAGCCCAATCAACGCCAGCACTGCCGCCCCAGCCAAAATTCCACCCAGCTCGCGGAGGTGCTGCGGCGGACTGAACAACAGCAGCGAGGCTGCTAATGCCACATAGATTGCCAGCCCACCCATGAGCGGTTTGTGATCATGGTGAATCTTACGTTGGTTCGGTTTGTCCACCACACCCAACCACATGGCGAGTCGTCGCGAGACAGGTGTCAGCCCCAACGAAGCTGCGAATCCTACCACCAGGATTGGCACAAACTGCATCGCATCCATATGTTTTGTTCCACCTTTCACACCCGAAGTATACCTAAGAGGTGCAGGCGAAATAAGGCGCAATCCCATCTTTTGCCCGGCTGTACTTCATCTAAAGCCCATCTAAACCGCGACTTCCTGATTGTCGAAATCCACGAATTCACCCTATGATTTGGGTGAATCCAGCCACTCTGGCGAAAGGTTCCACTTTGTGAGTTCCCATTCATCAGCAAGCGTTGGTCAGCAGGTGCGCCGAGTCCTGCTTGTCACTCTCATTCTGAATCTAGCAGTTGCCTTCGGCAAAATCCTTATTGGCCTGTGGAGCGGAGCACTAGCAATCACCGCTGATGGTTTCCATTCGTTGGTCGATGGTTCCTCGAATGTGGTAGCACTCATTGCCAACGCTATTGCCAACCGCCCCCCCGATGAGAACCATCCCTATGGTCACCGCCGCTTTGAAACCATCGCGGCATTGGGTATTGGCGCTTTCCTGCTGCTGACTGCCTGGGAAATTGTCGGCAGCGCCGTGGGGAGACTCACCGGATCAGAAGAAAGCCCGACAATCACCCCGCTAACCTTCATCATCATGGTCGTGACGCTGGTGGTCAACATCATCGTCAACCGCTATGAGATCCGCGAAGGCCGCCGTCTGCGCTCAGCACTGCTCCTCGCCGATGCTGCCCATACCGGAGCAGATATTTTGGTGACCCTGTCAGTACTGGGCAGTATGGCACTCGTGGCACTGGCCGGCTTCGCCTGGGCCGACTCGGTGGCAGCACTGCTCATCGTCATCTTCATCGTGCGGGCAGCTTGGCAGGTTCTCCGGCAAACCGGCGGCATCCTGGTCGACACTGCCCCCTATAGTTCGCAGCAGCTCACCGATTGGGTTGAACAAGTCCCCTCAGTGCATCAGGTCATGCGTGCCCGCAGCCGCGGTCCAGCCGAATCTGCCCATGTGGACATCGATGTCCAGGTGCAGCCAGAAATGACCACCAACCAAACAGCTGCCATTGCCGAAGCCATCCGCGGCAAGCTGAGCGAACATATCGAGGGGTTAGCCGAAGTCGAAGTCCATTTTGTCCCACTAGAATCCGTGCCAAAAGACTTTGCCCTGGTCGCCCGTGCCCATGCCGACGCGCTCGGCTTATCTACCCATGAAGTTACCCTTCGCGACGGCGAAGTTGGCCCCGTACTGGAAATGCACGTCGAGGTCTCGCGCAACTTGACGCTCGAAGCAGCACACCAGCAGGTCAGCCAGCTTGAACAAGATGTTCGCGCCAGCCTGCCTGACGTAGCCGAGGTCGTCAGCCACATCGAGCCATCCCTGAGCGTTCAGCCTCAAGAGACTGCCAACGGCAGCGAACAGCGCGCCCATGCGCTGCGTGATCAGGCACTAGCCCTGCTGCGCGAAAATTTCCTCGGAGTCGATTGGCATCACTTGGAACTCTATCCAGTTGACGGTCATTGGACGATGACTATGCATGCCACGCTGCCTGCGCAGATGTCGGTCGAGGCTGCCCACCGGGTCGCTGAATCTGCTGAGACGCTGCTGCGAACACGCTTGCCAATGTTGGATCGCGTCACCATCCACACCGAACCCCCCGAATAAACGGTTAGCGGGCAGCCAGAGAAACTCTGACCACCCGCCAACGTGAGGAGAACCGGAGAGGTTGTTATTCCTGAACGATGAGGACTGTCACCATGCCGAACATGCCATGACGTGATTCAGCATGAGTTAAAATATGGCAGTGATAAGCCCAGACACCTGGCTCAGTGCAGTCGACGATGACATCGTAGCGTTCGCCAGGAGCGACGTTGAGCGTGTCAACTTTGTAGGGCAGCGGCAGCGGCCAACCGTCCTTGCTGATGACGGTCTGTGGAATGCCGTGCAGGTGCATCGGATGGATCATCAGACCCTCATTCAAATAACGAACGCGGATCTTTTGGCCGAGCTTGGCGACAATCGGCTGCGTGTATGGGAACTGGCGGCCATTTAGCGTAAAGCCTAGGGTGGTATCATTCAACACCATCACATAGTCGCCATCCACGACTGGCTCACGTGACTTGTCCTTCGGCTCGATAATGAACGCGCCCATCAGACCGGCCGTAGTCTGTTCCGCCGCATTATGATGCGAATGGTACATATGCGTACCGGGGTTGCGAGCGGTGAATTCATAGACATAGGTCTCACCACTCTTGATAGCTGGCTGTGTGATGAACGGAACGCCGTCCTGGTCGTTGGGAACCAAAGCACCATGCCAGTGGATCGCAGTGCTTTCCTTCATCTCATTAGTGACGATCCAGCGCACCCGGTCGCCTTCTGTCACACGAATCTCTGGCCCTGGAACCATGCCGTTGTAGGCCATCGCCTGGAACTTCATGCCGGGCGAAGTCTCCCATTCAATATCCGAGCATGTGATCCGGAAGACTTTGACATCACCGTCCATCTCCGGTTCCAAGGGCTTGCGCCAGTAATTCGGTTCCTTGCCCACATTGTCTAGATAGATTTGGACAGCCTCAGAATGCAGGCGATCCATCTCTTCAGGCGTTTCCTGCTGGATGGTTCCCAAACCAGTGTTGCTGGCTAGGGTGCTCTTGCCAGAAAACAGCAGACCTGGACGAGAAAAAGCTGCGGCTGCTCCCACACTGCCGGCCCCAAGGCCTGCTAGCTTCAGAAACCGCCTGCGATCCATGTTAGCCACCGTTCGCTCTCCTTCAATCATTCAAATCTTATAGAACAGAATTTGCGGACATCAATGCAGTGATATGGCATGAAATCCAGAGTAAGCAAAATCTGTCATGTTTTTGAAGACTAATTGTCATGATATTTACGTGAAGAATTTCACTTGAGAGGGTATATGTGGCATAATACGATAAGCAGCATGCCGCTGGCCCAACTCAATTCCTTAAGAAAGAGTGAACGCGGCGCAGGACTATCCAAGAGGATGAACCGAGCAACCATGACCCGATCAACACCGACCTCATCTACCAGTGATACCGGCGCACTCCTGCCCGCCATTGTGCTGTTCGGCGGAATCGCCCTTATCTTGATCGCCCTGTTCGCTGCCCGTCCAGGCGTGGCCCCAGTCGCTGTAGCCCCCGTCGAGGAACAGCAGGCTGCTGTGCCCACCGCTCTGCCCACGGCTGCTACCGCGCCGCAGCAGGTTGCCCTACTCGATCCGGCACTTGTCACTAAGGGTAGCAATTCGTTCCAGTCGATTTGCAGCGCCTGTCACGGCTTCAATGCGCGGGGTATTCCTGGCCTCGGTAAAACCCTGATTGGCAGCGAATTCATCAATTCCCAAACTGATGCCGACTTGGTTCAGTTCATCATCGTGGGACGCGCAGTCACTGATCCATTGAATACCACCGGCGTTGCCATGCCCGCCCGCG
Source organism: Anaerolineae bacterium (assembly GCA_034431625.1). GTDB lineage: Bacteria > Chloroflexota > Anaerolineae > Aggregatilineales > Phototrophicaceae > CFX2. Next base: position 29,429 of record DAOUCY010000022.1, read on the forward strand.
GTGGTAATCCGTCACTAACCGATGAAGACCTCCTCAACATTGTCTACTACATTCGCAGCTTGAATGGCGCCGAAGTCGCGCAGGCAGCTCCGGTCACAGCCGCTCCGACGGTCGAAGCCACCCCCTTCCAAGGACTCAACTTGAGTGGATTGGCTGTTCCAACCAGCATCGTTGAGGCCACCGTCGCTCCGGTCGAGCCAACCGCTGCCCCGACCCAAGAACCAACCCCATCACCGGCAGAACCGGCGGCAGCCCCGGTGGATAGCGGCAGTGCCTCGATGCCAGGTGCGGCTCTGTATGTCCAAGCCTGTGCAGTCTGCCATGCCGAGAATGGCGAAGGCATTCCAGGTGTTGCCAAGCCGCTCAGCGAGAGTGTGCTGCTCCAGAACCGTGATGGAATGGGTCTGCTAACCTTCCTCTCTAACGAAGTCATGCTCGAAGGTATGTTGGTTCCGCATCCAGCGCGTGGCGGCTTCCTTAATCTGAGCGACGCAGACCTCAACCAAATCATCATCTACTTGTACTCACTGCCTCTTTAGTCTACCGCATCCACCGTTTCTGCATATACTTATGCGGGGTGTCCCAACAGACACCCCGCATTTCGTACCCATTAAGGTTTTATCAAGCTATCTCCAGAAATCTCCTATCCGGCAGGTGAATGTACTCATCATGTCCACCGAACCCAAGCGTTCTACCGTCGAAACGTTCAACGCCTACCACGAGCATCACAATGCTTCGGCTGCCACCTATGAGCAGCCTCTCACTGATTCCGAACGCAACGCCATGAGGGCCTATCTTCAGCGCACTGAAGTTCGTCTTTCAACCCTGCACCGCATCGCCACTGCATTCATCAGCGGCGCAGGCCTGCTGCTGCTCATCCCAGTCTTCTTCAAAGATGCTGTTGATAATCTCCTAACTGTCCTGCTCGCCAATACGTCCAACCAATTTGAGACCCTGGGAACGCTCGGCATAGTTTTAACTATCCTCCTCTATGCCTGCCTGCTGTATCCGCTGCTGCTTTCATTGATTATTCCTCTGTATGGGGTCTGGCTCCTGCTCAAAGACATCGTGCATTTCTACTTCACCATCTACATGCCGGGCTTCTCCGAGAATTTATTGAACCCGACCTTTGCCCTCAGTGCCTTGATGTTTTCGGTTGACGAATCGCCGCGTGGCAAGCGTCAGATTATGCGCCACCAGTACGACCGCAGCCATATGGGCTATGTCATGCCTTTCAGCGAAGAACGTAAAGAACGCTACTTTGATGACCTGATCGAAAACACTGAGGGTCAGATCATCCCATCATCGCGCAGCATCGAAGAACTCGATGCCGCAGGTGTACTTCCCCCAGAGGTTGATACACAGGAGATCAACCGCTTCAATGCTGCCTTGGGCATCGCCCGCGGCCTGGATCGCACCCTAGCGCAGGAAGTCGCCGTAGCGGAACTCTCTCTCGCCCGCCATGTGCTTTATCTCCGCCGTCTTGTGCTGCGCTATGTCAAGACTCTGTTGATGTTCATCTGGACAACAGCCATCTCCTTTATGATGCTGCCGCTGCTCAAAGATGGCCGCTTCCCCATTTTTTTGGTATTCGCTGCTGCTTATTTCATTTGGGTCATTGCTGTCATGCCGATCATCGAATGGCCGGTTACCTGGCTGTACCGCCACCGCCACGAGAAGCCGCCCATCGAACGCATCGACGCTCAACTTCGCCAGATGCAGGATTTAATCGCCCCTTACGTGAAGATCGGAATTGGGATCGTTGGGCTGGCGCTCATCCTCGCACTGGCTTCGCTCGTGCTGTAATCGATCACAGATTACAGGCATATCATGATCTCCCTGATCGCCACTGTCCTGAATGAAGGCGAGAGTATTCACCAGTTGATGCGCTCGATCCTTCAACAGACCCGCCAGCCCGACGAAATCGTCATTGTCGATGGTGGCAGTCAGGACGGCACTGCAGCCATTCTTCAGTCGTATGCCGAACATCTACCGCTCCGCCTGCTCGTGCGCCCCGGCTGCAGCATCAGCCAAGGACGCAACGCTGCTATTACTGCGGCACAGGGTGACATTATCGCTGTTACCGACGCTGGAGTCGTCGTTGATCCTCACTGGCTGGAACGCATCACTCGCCCCCTATTGGAGAACCCTGAACTGTGTTTTGTCGGCGGCTTCTTCACCCCCGACTTTGACAATACGTTTGGCTGGGCTATGAGCGCTACTGTGCTTCCTCTGGTCGATGAAATCGATCCGGCTACTTTCCTCCCTAGCAGCCGCAGCATCGCTTTCCGGCGCTCGGTCTGGGAAGCCACCGGCGGTTATCCTGAGTGGTTGGACTACTGTGAGGACTTGATCTTCGATCTACGGGTAAAAAGATGGCTGCAAAAGAAATCGCGTCCGCTTCTGGCCTTTGTGCCTGACGCACGGGTCGCCTTCCGCCCGCGCAGATCGCTTCCGGCGTTCTGGAAGCAGTATTACCGCTATGCTCGCGGCGACGGCAAAGCTGACCTCTGGCGAAAGCGCCATGCCGCTCGCTACCTGACCTATCTCGTTGCGCTCCCCAGTATTCTCGTGCTGATGCTGGCCGTTCACCCATTGATGGGGCTGTTGGCGCTGCCCGGAGCCGCCGTTTATCTCCGCCAGCCCTACATTCGGCTGGCGAGGCTTCGTCCAGCGAATACGGCTCTGCCTGAAATTCTCTATGCCATCATCCTCGTCGTGCTGATCCGCGTCATTGGAGATGTTGCCAAGATGGCCGGCTACCCGGCCGGCTGGCGGTGGCGGCTGCGTCACCATCCCCCTGATTGGCAGCAGATTATAGATTCCTGACTGCCTACAGGCTTAATCATTGTGGGCGCAGAACAGTGATATTCTGATGTGAGAATATCACTCTATCGAGTTGCATCCCATGCAGTCAATTTTATCCACCAGCCAACACATCTTGCAGCGTCTCAGCCGGATTTTCATCGATCCACTTGGTGCGAATCTCGACCCTCAGACTCGCCAGCGCAGCCGCTGGCTAGCTGCTAGCACATTCACTGCCCTTATTCTTCTGCTTGGAGCCAGACTGCTCCGGCTCAGCTGGGGAATGACAACACCTAACTGGCTGGCGATAACGATCTCCATCCAAGCTATCTTGCTCTCCGTTATTTATGCTATCAGCCGCTTGACCAGCCTGTACCGACTGGCAACCTACAGTGGTCTAGTTTCCATCACGCTACTGATCTATGTACAGACGCTGATCCGGATCTATAGCCAGCCCTCCCCGTATGGTGTAATCGACCCTTTGATCTGGCTAGTCGTTATCACATTGATTGCCAGTTTGATTGTTTCCTGGAAGGAATTGCTGCTGATCGGGACGATCAATACTATCTTCATTTTGATGCTTCCCCACATCACCGGTTTCTTAACAATAGCAGACGTTCGACTGCCATTTGAGTTCCTTTTCACAGTGTCCGGTCTGAATGTAATTTGGGCGCTTCTACGCGAGCGCGATGCTAGACAAATTGAACAAGAGACCGATCAGCGTAGACTTGCCCATGATGAGGCCCTCAAACTCCGCAGCCAAATCATCACGCTCTTCGAGAATGTGAACTATGCCTTCTTCTCTGTGAACGCCGCAACTGGACAGATCACACAGATTTCACCAGCCTGTCTCAAAGTCTATGGCCGTCCTCCGCAGGAGTTTTATGATGACCCCGCCATCTGGTACAGGATCGCGTATCCCGATGATATTCCTATTATCAACGAGACAATCACCCATCTGGTTCCTGGGCAGGGCAGACGAACCGAATTTCGCGTCCTGCTGCCTGATGGGCAACCACAATGGATCGAAGCCTTCTTCATGCCGATCTACGATGAGCGTGGGCAGCTCCTCAGCATCGATGGTGTCAGTACCAACATCACTGATCGCAAGGCCAGTGAAGCCCAACGCCTCGAACTCATCGCCGAACGCCAGCGCAGCCAGGTCTTGCGCCAGTTCATCGACGATGCCTCCCACGACCTGCGGACGCCGCTGGCAACCATTTTCACCAGCCTGTTCATGCTCCAGCGCCTTGCTCCCCGAGATTCCCAAATCACCCGCCACTTGGACACTCTTAGCAACCAAGCCAACCACCTGAACAAAAGCTTCGACGATCTACTCCTTATGTCCCGTTTGGACGATCCCAACTTGGCACTGAACTGCCGTCCACTGGATATCGCCCAGATCGTCCGCGATCTACACAGCCACGACCTGCCTCGCGCCGAAAAACAAGGCATCATGCTCCGGTTAGATGCAGTCGATGCTGCGTTCGTCAACGGCCATCACGACTACCTGGTTCGCGCAGTCCGCAACCTCATCGCTAATGCCTTCCAGCACACCCCTACAGGCGGCACAATCACCCTGCGTGTGACCCATGCTGACCGTGATGTCTTTATCGATGTGCAGGACAGCGGCGCAGGCATCCCCGAAGAGGCGCTGCCCCACATCTTCGACCGCTTTTTCCGTGCCGAAAGGGCGCGCTCCACCCAGATCGGCAGTGTCGGATTAGGCCTGTCCCTCACTCGCCGCATTGTCGAGCTGCACGGCGGCCAGATCAGCGTCCAGAGCAGCCTTGGCTCAGGCAGTCTATTCCAAATCCGCCTCCCTTTGTTACAATAGGTAGCAATAAGCGCGTTCATGCGCTCAAAAATATTCCGAGGAGTACCGCATGCTGCGCCATCTGCAGGTTGCCGGAGTTGTTGTGTTGTGTCTCGCTGCCGTCCTTGGCAGCAGGACCATCGCCCAGGATGCTGCCCCTACTCTCACACCACTGCCTGTCGAATACCTGGTTCCAGAGGTGATCTCGACGCGGCCCCACGCAGCAGACTCCTACACGCAGGGACTTCTCCTGGCTGGTGATAAACTCTACGAAAGTGCCGGCCAATATGGTGAATCCGACCTCCGGTTGGTAGACCCTGAAACCGGTGACGTTCTGCGGAAGATTGAACTCCCGCCCAACTACTTTGCTGAAGGCCTTGCCCTGGTCGATAATCGGCTCATCCAGATCACCTGGAGAGAACAAATTGCCTTTATCTTCGACCAGGAAACCCTTGAACCGCTCGGCTACTTTACCTATGAAGGTGAAGGTTGGGGTTTGTGTTACGACGGCGAAATCCTCTGGATGAGCGATGGCACGGCCTTCTTGGATGCCCGTGACCCGGAAACCTTCGTGTCGCTGCGGCTTGTCCCTGTTACCTACGAAGGCCTCCCACTAAGTGAGGCCGCCGCGCTTCAGCCGGGACTTTCCCCTGAATTAAACGAACTTGAATGCGTCGGTGACAGCATCTACGCCAACGTGTACATGACCGATACCATCCTGCGAATTGACAAAGCCACGGGCCAGGTTACCGGGTTCATCGATGCCTCCGGCCTGCTCACACCGGAAGAATTGGCGGGTTTAGCTTACGGTGAAGTGCTCAATGGGATTGCCTACGATCCCGAACAGGACACCTTCCTCATCACCGGCAAACGCTGGCCTAAAGTGTTCGAAGTGCGCTTCGTCGCTCCAGAAAGCCTCGATAAGGCATCGACCGGGAACTAACTCCGGCCCCCCATCACTCGCTGGATTCACTGGACGATCTAGGCATTCCTACGTAAACTTAGGGGCGGTGATAGGCGCTGGGGGGTAGGTAATGACGATGGCCGGTTTGCATGAAGTCAATTTGAAGGTGCTGATCTTCGATACCGATTTCTACACGCTGAACGGCATCAACGGTTTTCTGGCCTGGGATCGGCGCACGCGGGTGACGCACCTCTCCGAATCGCTCCAAGATATGTGGGATTACCTGGCGCGAACTTCGCTGGCTGAACTGCCCAACATCATTCTGCTCGAAGCCGATCACTTCCACAGCGCCGAGGAACTGCACGACACGATCAGTGGTCTGCGCCAGCAGGTGAATGGCGTCCGCGTGATCTGTCTGGCAAAAGAGATCAAGCCTGATCTAGTGGAGGCTGCCGCTGAAGCCGGCGCATTTGGCTATCTGCTCAAGAACGAGGTCCGGCTCCAGATCACCTGGGCCATTGTGTTCTCGCTGTCCCACGATTTCGTCGTCACCACCAGCATCGCCCATGCCACCCATGACCGCTTCCACCACCGCCTGTTTCATGCTACCGTACTGCCGGAAGTGCGGAAGTTCCCTGAACTGACCGAGCGCATCCGCCAGGCGCTCAAGCTCTGCGTCCTGGATGGGATGCCCGCTCACCTTGCTGCTGACGAGATGGGTATCAGCCTGCACACCATCCGCGGTTATATTAAAGAAGGCTACCGCATCCTGGAAGCCTACGACGACACTGAGTATCCTGTGGATATGACGCCGCAGGAACGTGCCTTTATGCGGATTACCGCCTTCGCCAATCGCCAGGACGACACCACCAACGGTACGGCTTCCGAAGCTGCCACCTGATCCCTTAACAAAGCAGGCGGACGCCCTTCCTGTGTCCTCGAAGGCGCCCGCCCAGCATATTCGCGCGGACGGGGTCTAGCTTTCGACCTTCGCCGCCACGAATTTGATTTCCAGCGTCACTTCGTCAGAGACATTTGTCACACCCGGCACGTTCGGAATCGTCAGGTTGAACTGCGCCCGCGTCACTTTGGTCGTAGCCGTTCCTTCCAGTCGATCTTCAGAAACGGCCGTGGCCGTCACGTCGAAAGTGACTGCCTGCGTGATCTGCCGTATCTTCAGGTCACCTGTCACCTGGAAGCTCACCGCTTCGCCAACTGTAAGAGTCTCCGGCAGACCGCTCACCGCCGTCGGGGTGAAGTCGATGAATTCATAAGCAGCATTAGAGGACTCCAGAATCTCGCCGCGGATTGCCCGGTTGCGGAATTCGTTGTCGGTCGCCAGCGTCCGGGCATTGATGCGGATCACACCCACGCGCGAATTGGCCGGAGTCGCGAAATCCACTTGAATGTCGCCGGCGACCTGGTTGGTCTTGCCGACCACGGTTGTGAACTGCCCGCGCAGATCTTCCGTGAGCGTGAAGCTCACCTGCGATTCGTCCGGAACGATCCGGTACAGCGATGGCGCAGCCGCGGCTGGCGCAGGTTCGTTCACCGGCGCAGCCGTCGGTTCGACCGCTGCTTCTGCGGTGGATTCAGCCGCCGCGCTGCCCGCTTCCAGGGCAGCAATCGTCGCCTGTAGATCGGCTACTTGGGCCGACAGAACCGCCACCTGAGTCTGCGCTGCATTGGGGGTTGGCGTCGAGGGGTCCAGCGTCGGAGCGCTAATGGGTTGGCTGGGTTCGCCTGAGCCGCCGACCAGCATGATGTACGCGCCTACGCTGACCAGGGCAGTGATCCCCATCAGGATCAGAATACCGAGCAAGTTCAACATTCTGCGTTGAGACATAATGGCTCCATGTGCATTCAATGGGATTTGTCGCTGGGGCGCGGCTTTTCGCGCCCCGTCTGCGGATGACTGGTTCTTATAGTAACCTAGAGAGGCAGTGTACCAGCAGATTACTCATCCAATGCTCAATTACATTCCACCGACCATGATGACCTGGCCGCTGTCGACTGGGACGCCGTAGCTTTCCACCGATACGAACAACTGGCCATCAGCGTTCTGGGCAATTCCATACGGGAAGTTCAGCCCTTCGGCCACGACTTCGATTCCGTCCGAAGAGACCATCACCACGCGACCTGAGGCTGGGATATAGCCCTGATCGCCGAAGCCGCCAGCAAATTCGACTGCATACAGCATTCCATCAGCCGTTACCAGGATGTCCGTGACCAGCGTCAGTCCGGTATAGGTTTCCTTGAGTTCGCCTTCAGCGCTGTAGCGTTCGATCCGCGCGCCCTGCGCCGGGAAGGGGAAGCCGCTGAGGAAGCCAACGTAGATATCACCATCCGGCCCAACCGAGACGGACGTTGGCACGGCAGCCAGCTCGCCATCAACAAGCGGCCAGGCAGCAAAGACCTGGACACCATCCTCGGCTGTCCAAGTCAGCACAGCATTCGCGCTGGCATCCGCAATGTAGACAGTTCCGTTGGCGTCTACGGCGATGTCGGAGGGATTGGAAACCAGTTCATCAGCCTGATCGGGATTGTTCTCGGTCTCGAAAGCAGCTAGATCGACCACCTGCTCGACCTCCAAGGTTTCGCGGTCGTACTGCACCAGCGCGGAGGCATACTGCCCATCTTGGAGTTCTTTTGGTCCCATCCCGAAGACAACCCAGTAGCTGTCCTCGGTGACATGCAGGGCCATCACACCCTCAATTTGGCCGAACCCAACATCCATACTCACCAGATTGTCGATCAGAACAGACTGTTCACCCGACGCAGAGACTATGCTGATCTGGGCGGTTTCGCCGGCTTTGGCTGGGCCAAAAGTTCCTTCTACATCCCGATCCCCGCCGGAACCAGCCTCGGCGATATACAACGTACCATCCGTATCGAAGGTGAGCTGGCGAGGGTTATTCAACCCAGCGGCGACCGCTCCATCCTGCGCTGAAGCTGCCGCGGTCAGGCCGAGGATCAAAGCTAGAACGACCATCCGAACAATGTACTTGCGGATCACTGGGCAAATCCTCCTGATAAACGGGCGAAACGGACGCTAGTATCACTTCCCAAGCGGAAGTCATGACGATTATATGCAGATTTGCCCAGGCAATACCTGAGAATCCCATGAGGAAAGGGAACATATACTAGTTTTATGGCCGAGCTGGCGGCAATGGCGTCAGTGCCGTCAGGGTCGGATATGGCAGAAGTTTGCAGTTGATAGTTTATAGTCGACAGAAAATGTAGTACGACGTGAGAAACGATAAGAATGATAAGAATGAGAATGTGAGAATATGCGAATCTAGTGCCCTCACCCCCTGGCCCCTCTCCCGAACGTGCCTCCGGCACTGGGAGAGGGGAGAAGGCCTCACCCCAGACCTCTCCCGAACGCTCGTTGGGAGAACCTCACCCCCGCCCCCTCTCATTGAAATGGAAAGGAGAGTTTTGTACCTGTATGCCTACGATAGCACAAAATGGGGCGTTTAGGGTGACATTTTGTCTACTCTTTGCGGAATTGGTGCCGGATGCTGCATCCAGAAAGCGCAAGAACAGCCAGCGGATGCCGGAGTCCTGATTTACAGGAACATCCGAAGTGTGCTATACTGTTCATAGAGGTTCATAAGGGGGTGTAATAGGCTCGACAGGGGAGGCTGAGTCCGTACTGCAAGCCGGGGAGTCTGGCCCCGTGACCAACAGGCAAGGCATTAACTGCCAACAACAACACTTTCGCTCTGCCCGCCGCTGCGTAAGCGGTAGTCCAGAGTGCTGGCCTTGCGAGGCCAGCCGTCCACCCCGGCCATCGTTATCTGGGCGGACCGGTGGGCGACACCAAAGATAACGTGCGACCTGTGGACGCCGATACAACAGGTCAAAGAGACATCGGCTAGCCGCTGGCATACCTCGCCGGTCAGGGCTACCGGCGGCGAAAGTAAAGGATCGGATAAGCTTGTAGACGTGCGTCCTCGAATCCTTTGGACACCGGTGCAATTCCGGTCACCTCCACACGCAAGACCGCCCTATTCTAATGAATGGGGCGGTTTTGATTTGCCCTGACCCCTAACTTTCCTTGTAATGTATGCCATGCTCAAGATACAACGGCGACGCCAAGGGATGGAATCCCCCGGCTATGATGAGAAGACCACCCCCTGCGAGGTTTTTAGAGCAGTGGGGAAGAGCAGCGGACGGGCAGAAGCCCGTCCCTACGAGCGCGGCTTATTCGAGAGGAAAAGCGGCCGTTTTCAAGGGATTGAGGATGGCATGGGTTTGTCCTCACACCTAACCTGCTGAGGTTTCATCGTCGCTGGGGGGTGGCGCGGCAAAGCTCGCCCCAGGGGCGAGGACATCCTCGCTCTCCGGCGGAGGCGCACCCAGTGCAATGACCTGTACAACCTCTTCAACCGGGGGAGCCGCCGTTTCAACAGGCGGCGCGACATCCAGCGGGGGAGCGGGGACGACCGGCTGAACAGCGGCCACGTCATCATAATCCAGCAGATCGCTCTTTTCCGGCGTTAAGGCCGATGAACGCGGCAGGACAACCGTGTTGGTCTCGGTGGTCGGACTGATAGTCACGCGGGGATTCCCGGCGGCTAGAATGCTGCGGATAGTCGCCAACTGCTCTTCGGTGAGCTGAAGGTTGGCAGTCAGCGCATTCAGCGCACGAGCATCGGTCGAAGCTTCGCCTTCCTGTTGATTGGACTGCACGAACTGCCCCCATTGATTAACCTCTGCTGTAAAGACCTTCTCGCCGCTCTCCACCAGACGCGGGTAAATCTCCATGAGGTCAGAGAACGGCATCCGGTCATTATCCGGGGCCAACAGCTTGACGCGCTCTAGTCCCATCAGCGCATCACGGTAGAGGTTAATCTGCCGTTCCCAGCCGTAGAGCTGCCGAAACGAAGCCAAGAGCGCCGCGGCTGCGGGCAGGATCACCGCCAGGAACGACAGCAGCGGGGAATTCCCCGACGCGCTAATGGTGGCGACGAGGGAAGACAAGGTCATCACCGCTGCGCCGAGCGTGAAAGTGAAATCGGCATTCAACTGGTTTTCGCGGATGCGGCTCTCGTAGAAACGAATCTGAGATTGCAGCCGCTTCTCCATATAAATCTTGTAGAGCAGTTCGGTATCGCGGCGGTTGTGCGGCAGTTGGTCGATGCGAACGGCCTCTTCCGGCGTGCGATTTTCTTCAAACATTTTCCTGCTCCTTGACGCGAATGTTGATGACGTTCTCGCGGAGCCGCTGCACGCGATCCGGGGTATCATAGGGGGGCATGTGCGAAAGATAAGTGAAGTAGTGCATCCGCAGCTCTTCGGAGAGACGGCGGTTCTTGCCCCACCGTTTCTGCGGTTCGCCGCGATTGCTGAGCGCGGTTGTAAAAGCTGTCACTGCTCCGACTGCGGCCGTGGCATAGCTGAGGATTTGCTGCCAGTTCGTCCCGCTGATGACCTCGGATGTCACGTTCGGCGGGGTATAGAACAGCGTGGCCGCCGCACCGAGCAAGGTCGTCATGAACGCACCGATCACGAAAACCCACTGGTACAGATAAAAGCGGTTCTGGTAATACTTTGACCGCTGGCTGAATTGGAAGAAGGTCGGCAGCAGGTATTCTTTCAGGTCCTTGAGGTCATTGGCGATAATGGGATACTGGGTCAGGTCTTCATCGCTCCAATGCTTGATTGAGATGAAATCGTGTTCGTGGATCATCCGCTCGTAGGCATCGTCGTCATCGGGACGAGTCCATTCAAGGGGGATGCCCCGCAGGCGGGGAGCGCGGCGCACAAAGAACAGGTCGCGATACCAGGGGCGGGCTTTCTTGCGAGCAGCCATAGCATACTCCGGCAGCAGTTCAAGAATGCAGAGGAAGGTTTGTTTTCAGTATAGCTGGATTATGCTCTCGACGCGAATAAAGACGCTGCAAACCCACGCCTGCTCTACGCTGACTTGAGGCCGTGCAGTCCGGTCTGTTAGAGTGGAGGCAAGCCGTCCTTTGTGACAGGAATGGGTTTTGATGAAGGTTCATGAGAATCGCTACTTTATCACCCCCTGTGCTGCGCTGCTAGGGATGATCGCGCTGCTGCTGGGGGCCTGTGGGCCAGGCACAGTCGATCCGACACTGGTGGCGGAACACGATGCGCTCAGCACGCAGATCGTCGATTTGCGCAGCACGGCTACGGTGCTGTTCGACCAGTTGGCACTGACCGCAGAATTTGCCGGGACCAGTGTCGCGCGCGAACGCCGCCGCAACCTGGAGCTGATCGCCACGCTCCAAAGTGCCGGCCTCGACCCAACGGCACTGGCTCAGGTCTCGCCACAGCCGCTGCCACAGTCCACGCCAACGCCGTTCCCTCAGGCACAGCCACAGCCCGGCGCAATCACGCCGGTTCCGGTCACGAATGCGGCTGCCGCTGCCGGGGAAAATGTCATCATTCCGACGGCGACATTGGGCGCACCCGCGGTCTTCAACGTGATGACCGCCGAGAACGTCGGGGAGAACGACTGCGCCATTGGACAGATGAGCCAGTTCAGCCGCAGCACCGAGCGCATCTATGTCTCAGCCACTGCTGCCAACATCACGCCGGGGACTGTCCTCGGTTCTCAGTGGTTCGACGCCGCCAACAACCTGCTGGTCAGCCACGACTTCACGCCGGATTTTGAGATTAACGGCAACTGCATCTGGTTCTATGTTGACCAGACCGACTTCGCGTTCGCGCCAGGGAATTACGCGGTGCAGTTGACCATCAACGGCGCAGCATCCGGGCCGCGGATTCCGTTCACGATTACCGGCTGACTACAACCTTTCCGCTCAAACTACGTATAATCGTCATGATGGTTGACTACGGGGATTGGGGGATGGCATGAGCATTCAGGTTGGTTGGGGGAATGACCAGCAAAACTTAGTCCACATCGCTTTCCAGCGCGGCTGGCGCTGGGATCAGCTTGACGCAGCTATCCAGCGCGCCGACGACCTCATCACCAGCGTGCCGCACACCGTTCACCTGCTCATCGATATCCGGCAAGCGGGCGGCCTGCCAGGGGATTTCATCACCCGCGCGGGGGATTTCTTCGCCCAGGGCAAAGCCCGGCCAAACGAAGGCCGCAAGGTCGTGATTGGAGCTGGACCGCTGATCCGCGCCGGATACAGCGCCTTCCTGAAAGTCTACGGCAGCCAGATGAAAAACCGCGCCTTTTTGTTCGCCAGCAGTTTGGAAGATGCCAGCCGCCTGCTCAACGGCGCATCACACTAAACCTACACCCTGCCCAATGGTGCAGTAGACGCCTGCGGGCGGCTCCGCTATGCTTGGCGCAGACTGTGGCATGGGCAGGGAGGGCCAACCATGTGGGGTTCAGGCTGGTGGGTCTACTACTGGGGTGAAGGCGACAAGAAGCGGCCGGTCAACTGGAAACTGGTTTGGCGCGTCTTGGCCTATGCGCGTCCGTATCGCTGGAAAATCGTCCTCACGCTGCTGACGATCCTCATCACCACCGGATTGGGGCTGCTCACGCCGCTGATCTTCCGCGACCTGATCGACAACGCAATCCCTAACGGCGATGTGCAGCGGTTGAACATACTGGCACTGGGGCTGGTGCTGATCCCGATTGCCACGAGCTTGATTGGGATGTACACGCGGCGGCTGAACGCCACCATTGGTGAAGGCGTCATCTACGATCTGCGGACGAGCCTATACGGGCATCTGCAGAAGATGTCCCTGCGGTTCTTCACCAATACCAAAGTTGGCGAACTGATGAGCCGGCTGAACAACGATGTGGTCAGCGCCCATTCGGCCATCAGTGACACCATCACCTCGATGATCGTCAATGTGGTTGAAGTAGTGCTGGTGCTGGCGGTCATGCTGACGCTGGATTGGCGGCTGACCGTGCTGGGCGTGATGGTGCTGCCGGTCTTCATCGTCATCGCACGGCGGCGCGGCGGCCTGCTGCGGACGATCCGCCATGAGGCCATGACCACCAACGCCGAAATGAATGCCATGATGAACGAGACGCTGAACATCGGCGGGGCGCTGCTGGTCAAGCTTTTCGGACGGCGGACGATGGAAACTGAGCGCTTCAACAAGCGTGCAGCCCGCGTCCGCGACATCGGCATCCGCGAGGCGTTCCTCGGCGATCAGTTCTGGGCGATCATCGGGCTGGTCGGGGTGGTTGGGACAGCCGTGGTATATTGGATCGGCGGCCATCTGGTGCTGAGCGGCGTCTTCACGGTGGGGACAATTGTGGCGTTTGCCTCGTACCTGACACAGCTCTACGGGCCGCTGCAAGCCCTGACGAACTCTCCGGTGATGTTCGCGCGGTCGATGGTCAGCTTCGAGCGCGTCTTCGAGGTGATCGATCTGCCGCTGGAGATCGACGAAAAACCCGATGCCGTCCGGCTGCGCGACGTGCGCGGCGAACTGCGCTTCGAGGATGTCACCTTCCGCTACGAACAGGGTGATTCCGGCCTGTTGACCGAGGTGGATCGACCAGGCCGGATGGATAATGTCAAGGCGGTACTGTCGCTGGGACAAAATGGCGGCAGCAGTACATCCGACAAGCCGCAGCAGAGCCAAGCGCGTGAAACCGCGCTGGAACATATCAGCTTTGAACTTCAGCCAGGGCAGCTCGCGGCGCTGGTTGGCCCCAGCGGGGCAGGCAAAACGACACTGACCTATTTGATCCCGCGCCTCTATGACCCGGTAGAAGGACGCATCTGCATCGACGGGCATGACCTGCGCGATGTGACGCTGGAGTCGCTGGTCGAGCAGATCGGCATGGTGACGCAGGAAACACACCTGTTCCACGATACCATCCGCACCAACCTGCTGTATGCCCGCCCGAATGCGACCCAGGCTGAACTGGAAGCGGCCTGCAAAGCGGCCAATATCCATGATTTCATCATGGGGCTGCCAGACGGCTACGATTCGATTGTCGGGGAGCGCGGCTACCGCTTGAGCGGCGGCGAAAAGCAGCGCATCGCCATCGCCCGCGTTATCCTGAAGAATCCGCGCATCTTGGTACTGGACGAAGCCACCAGCCACCTCGACAGCCAGTCGGAGGCGCTGATCCAGGAAGCGCTGAAGACCGTCATGGCCGGACGCACCAGCATCGTCATCGCACACCGTTTGAGCACCATCCTGGCGGCGGATGTGATCCTGGTGCTGGATCGTGGGCACATCGTCGAGCGCGGAACCCACTCGGAACTGCTGGCCCAGGGCGGATTATACGCTGATCTGTACGAAACGCAGTTCAAGGGAGAGCGGGAATTGGTCTAGCGGCTCCGGTTAATTTTCCGAAAGAATTCACAGCACGGCGGACCATTTTGGCTTACAATGAAGCTCACAGAAATGTTTCATTGACGCACGACATCACATCCGGGGGTTATGGGGATTCAAATTGCGTGGGACACAGTCCTACCCAACACCGTGCTGTACACCCTGAAAGGTCGCTGGACAACGGCTGAATATCTCCAGGCTTTTGAGCAAGAACTCCGCATGGCGAGCACTTTACAGGGTGAGCGCTACGATGTCATCGCCGACTTGCTCGAATCCACATCGATCATTGGGGGGAGCTTCCTCAACTATTTCTACGGGACCTTCAAACGCAATCCGCCCAACATCGGGATACTGATGGTGGTGACTCAGAATCCGATCTTCAAACTGCTGGACGGAATCGCAGCGATGCTGTTTCCAGACATGCACCAGAGCTACCGGATCGTTCCCAGCCTTGAGATCGCGCGGGAGATGATCCAGGCGGAGCGGGCACGAGAACTTGAAGAGAAAACACCAACCGGCAGCTAGGTAAGCCGCTTGACCCCCGCACCACAGCACCCAATCCGTAGAAACCTCCCCTACAGCAAACAGCGCTGTGCTGCTATGCTTTACGGGTCATTTCAACAACGTGAACTGAAACCCTCATGGCCGATTGGTACTTGATTGTCGGGCTGGGCAACCCCGGCAAAGAATACGCCGAAACGCGGCACAATGTCGGCTTCCGCGTAGTCGATGAACTGGCGCGGCGCTTTGCCCTGACCTTCGGCAAACTGGAGCGCAAAGCTTTCACCGCTACAGGTGTGATCCACGGTAAAAAAGTCATTGTGACCAAGCCGCAGACCTACATGAACCTGAGCGGTGAAGCCGTGCGGTCGCTGGTTGATTTCTACAAGGTGGAACTGCCTAACCTGCTGGTCATCTCCGACGATCTGGATATTCCGTTGGGGACACTGCGGCTGCGGAAGTTGGGGGGCGCGGGCGGCCAGAATGGAATGCGGAGCGTAATCCAGCACCTCGGCACACAGGAGTTCAGCCGGCTGCGCTTCGGGATCGGCCGGCCGCCGGGCAAGATGCCGCCCAAAGATTATGTCCTCAGCCCGTTCAAGGGGGATGATGCCATCCTGGCGGCACAAATGATCGACCGGGCGGCGAATGCGGTGGAAGTCTGGCTCAAGAGCGGCATCGACGCGGCCATGAACCAGTACAACGGCAGCCCCGACGAGCCAAGACCCGAAAAAACGCCGGAGTAGGACAGCGCAATGCACATTCCCGATGCCCTGCTGCCGCTGCTAGATGGTGAAGGCCGTCTGCGGCAGTGGCCATCCAAACGCTCGATTCAGCTCATGGCGCTGGATTATCTGGCCGCGCAGTTCACGCCTGGCCAAGTCTATACTGAACACGAGGTCAACACCCTGCTCGCGGAGTGGCACACCTTCGGCGATGCGGCGCTGCTGCGACGGGAGCTTTACGAGCGCGGCCTGCTCAACCGCGAAAAAGATGGCTCGGCGTACTGGGCTGCGCCGAACACGAAGATATGGTGAGGGATGACACTATTCGATTCAATCATCCGTATATTTTCACAATCCTATGACAGCCAGCACCTATGCTGACTGGCCGGGTCGGATTGAACTGCTGCTATTTTAGGTTGCCCCACGATGCAGCTTACCGGACTGCTTGACCTCCTGCGCAGCAGCGCTACTTACGCCAGCCTGCTTCATGACCTGAAGACAGGTAGGCCGCTGCCTGATCTGGGCGTGCTGCGAGCCGCCCGCCCGTACCTGCTGGCCGCCCTCGCCCAGGATTGGCCGGGGCCGGTGCTGTACATCACCGGGCGCATTGACCGCGCCTATAACGTCTCCGAGCAGCTTCCCGTCTGGGTGGGTGAGCGTCCGGTCTACCGGTTCGCCGAACCGACTGCGCTGTTCTACGAGCGGGCGCCGTGGGTCGAGAACGTCATTCGCGGGCGCATCGCGGCGCTGGCGGCGCTGGTTCCGCCAGATGAGTCGGTTCGGCCAGCCGCGCCACCCATCGTGGTCGCATCAGCCCGCGCCATCATGCAGCGGACGCTGCCTGTCAACCAGTTCCGCAAAGCGTCGCTGCTGCTCCAACCCGGCCAGCGCCACAACCTGGGCACGCTGCTGGCACGCTGGATCAAACTAGGCTACGAACCAGCCACCGTGGTCGTCGAACCGGGAACGTTCAGCCGGCGCGGCGGCGTGGTCGATATTTTTCCGCTGGCCGCAGATCGTCCAGTGCGGATCGATTTCTTCGACGACGAGATTGACAGCCTGCGCGCTTTTGATCCAGCGACGCAGCGCTCTGCCGAAAAGCTGCTCACAGCGGTAATCCCACCGGCGCGGGAAGCGCTGCCTGAACAGACTCCGCCGCTGGCCGCGCATCTTGCTACATGGTTCGCAGGTCTGCCTGCCGCAGATGAAGATGTCACCAGTCCAGCGCGGGACGCCGAGCCGCTGGCAAACGGGGCTGCCTTCCCTTACCTTGAACACTATATCCCCTACCTGTATCCCCAGCCCGTCAGCCTGCTGGACTATGCCCCGGATGACGCCTTGGTGGTCGTCGAAGACTGGGCGGAACTGCGCGATACCATCGCCAGCATCGAAGAACAGGCTGTTCAGACCTACCAAGAGGCCGTAGAGCGCGGCCAGATCGCGCCCGACCACCCGCTGCCGTATGTCACCTGGGACACGCTGGCCGATGATCTGGAACAGCGCCGGGCACTGCACCTCGGCCAGTTGGCGCACCATGCTGAGGATGACGCAGAGGACGATCACACCGGGGACACGCCAGCTATTGGCCGCCTGTTCAGCCCAGAGGAACGCTTCGGCGGGCAGATCAAGCCGCTGGCCGCGCGGCTAAAGAGCAGTGCTGGATCGGGCGACCGCATTGTGATCATTACCCAGCAGACCGCCCGCGTGGCCGATCTCTGGCGGGAACAGGGCGGCTTCCTCCCAACCGTGCGGGACATCCTGGAACCGCCCGCGCCGGGCAGCGCCGCGCTGCTGGAAGGCACACTGGGTGAAGGTTGGAAGCTTAAGCTGAGCGACGGCAGTCTGCATCTGGTGACCGACGCGGGCATCTTCGGCTGGAACCGCCCGGAACCGCGCCGCCGCAAAACCCCTACCAAAGGCCGCCTGCCCGAATCAAGCTACGCCGACTTGCAGGCCGGCGACTTCGTCGTGCATGTCGATTACGGCGTGGGGCGCTTCGGCGGGATGCGCCGCCGCACACTGGAAGGCAACGAGCGCGAGTATCTGGTGGTCGAGTATGCCGGGACGGATATGGTCTTTGTGCCGATCCACCAGGCCGACCGTCTGACGCGCTATATTGGCCCGGACGACCGCCCACCGGCGCTCAGCCGCCTGGGCAAACCTGACTGGGCGCGTGTGACCAGCCAGGCTAAGAAAGCCGTCGAGGAAGAAGCGAGAGAACTGCTCGAACTCTACGCCAAGCGAATGGCCGCAGCCGGGCATGCCTTCAGCCCAGATACGCCCTGGCAGCATGAACTGGAAGCGTCGTTCCCCTACGTCGAGACCGAGGACCAGCTCCGCGCTATCCGCGAAGTCAAGCTCGACATGGAACGCCCCGTGCCGATGGATCGCCTGATCTGCGGCGAAGTCGGCTACGGCAAGACCGAGGTGGCACTGCGGGCAGCCTTCAAAGCCGTCATGGGGGGAACGCAGGTGGCGCTGCTCGTACCGACAACCGTGCTGGCGCAGCAGCACTTCGAGACCTTCAGCAACCGGCTGGCAAACTTCCCAATCAAAGTGGAGATGCTCTCGCGCTTCCGCAGCCGTGAAGAACAGCGCGCCATCCTGCCGCTGGTCGAGTCCGGCGAGATCGACATCCTCATCGGGACGCACCGCCTGCTCCAGGATGACATCAAATTCAAGAAACTAGGGCTGGTCATCATCGACGAAGAACAGCGCTTCGGCGTCACCCACAAGGAGCACCTCAAGCGGCTGCGCGCCCAGGTGGACATCCTGACTCTGACGGCCACGCCCATCCCACGCACGCTTTACATGAGCTTAACCGGGGTACGCGACATCACCATGATCCAGACCCCACCGGAGGAACGGCTGCCGGTCATCACCCACGTTGGCCCGCTGGACGAGCATCTGATCCGCCAGGCCGTCCTGCGCGAGCTGGAACGCGGGGGGCAGGTCTTCTATGTCCACAACCGCATCAACACGATGGATGCGGTGAGCGAACGGCTGCAGAAGATCGTCCCGGAAGCCCGCATCATCAGCGGCCACGGCCAGATGGATGAGCGGCTGCTGGAGAAGGTCATGTCGGACTTCGGGCGCGGCGAGTACGACATTCTGCTCTCGACGGCCATCATCGAGAACGGGATTGATATTCCCAATGCCAACACCTTGATTGTGGATCGGGCGGAACTCTTCGGTATGGCGCAGTTGTACCAACTGCGTGGGCGGGTCGGGCGCAGCGCCCAGCAGGGCTACGCTTATTTCTTCCACGCCAGCACCAACCGCCTAACCGATGAGGCGCGGGTGCGCTTGGAGGCACTGGCAGAACATACCGAACTGGGCGCGGGCTTCCAGATCGCCATGCGTGACCTGGAACTGCGCGGCGCTGGGGACATCCTCAGCACGCGGCAGACCGGCCATGTCGCCGCCATCGGGCTGCATCTCTACACCCAGATGCTCAGCCAGGCTGTTCAGGAATTGAAGGGGCCGACTCACGGCGAGGTCAAGCCGCCCGTTGCCACCAGCACGGTGACGATTGATCTACCGCTGCCTGCTTATTTGCCCAACGAGTGGATTCCCGAAATGGCGCTGCGGCTGCAAATCTACCGGCGCATCGGCAGCTTGACCAGCCTGGAAGACGTCGAGATGATGCGTGACGAACTCCGCGACCGCTTCGGCGCGCTGCCCCCGGCAGTGGAGAGTCTGCTGTTCGGGATCGATGTCAAGCTGCTGGCTCAGGCAGCCAACGCCAGCGCCGTGATTCACCTCAACCATGTCATTCACGTCAAGCTGCCCTATTTGGCTGAAGTCAACCGGGAGCGGCTGGAGCGGCTGCTCGGCGAAGGCATTAAAGTGACGCGCACGGCGGTGATGATCCCGATGCACCATGACGACTGGCAGCTCCGCCTGCTGGATGTGCTGCGGCAGCTGGCTGAAGGCGTCCGCGAAAGCTCAGGGGTTTAAGAGCGATGTCTTCCCTGCCCGGAGGGCAGCGTTCGCCAACACACCCACTACCAAGCCCCAGAACGGCGCCCCAATTCCCAAAAAGGTGAAGTTCGCTGCCGTACACAGGAAGGCAGCGACTGCTGCTTCCCGCCCGGCCGCTTCGTTCATGGCTCCGTGCAGCGAATTGGCGATGATTCCCATCAGCGCCAACCCCGCCACAGCCGCCACCAGTGACTGTGGGAACCCAGCAAATAAGCCGACTATCGTCGCCCCAAACAAACCGAACAGCACATAGAACAACCCGGCGGTCAAGGTGGCCGTGTAGCGTTTAGTCGGGTCAGGATGCGCCTCCGGATTGGTCATCATCGCAGATGTCAGCGCGCCCAGCGAGAGGCCATGCCCCCCAAACAGAGCAAAAATCATCGTGCCGATCCCCGTGAAAATCAGGATACCGTTGATCGGTGCATCGTAGCCGGAGGCGCGCAGCACGGCCTGACCTGGTGCGTACTGTGAACTGAGCGCCAACAGCAGCAGCGGCAGCGCCAGGCTGAGCGCAGCGTTCACAGTGAAGACCGGCGCAGTGAAGACCGGCTGGGTCAGCGCCAACTGGACATTCTCGAAGTGCAGATCACCGTTCAACGCGGCAATAACACTGCCCAGAATCAGCACGACCAGCAGCGGAGCACGGAAATGCTGCCGCCGCATGATGAAAAAGGCCGCGATCACCGCGATCACCATGAAGGGGCGTTCCGGCAGCACATTGAACAACCCCAGCCCAAAGCGCAGCAGTACCCCCGCCAGCACCGCCATGTAGACCGGCTGGGGGACGAGCGCCAGCGCTCGCTGGAACCAGCCGGAGAGTCCCAACACGGTCAGCGCGACCCCAACTAGGATATACGCGCCGACGGCTTCGGCGAGCGTGTAGTTTGCCAGTGTCGTCGCCAGCAGCGCCGCGCCTGCCGTCGGGAACGCTGAAAACGCCGGAATGCCGTACCACAGCGACATGATGACCGTCACCAGGCCGTTCCCTACCGCCGCTGCCCACAACCAAGAGGCCGCCTGCGCATCAGTCAGCCCGCCGTTCTTGGCCGCCTGCAAGATGATGAGGATCGGCCCGGTATAGCCGACGAGGACGACCAGAAACCCGGCGACAAAAGCGGTGATGTTCCAGGCAGTGGGAAGGCGGCGGATATTGAATCCAAATCCGCGCTGCGGCTGCAACAACGTCATGAAGCGGCTCCTTGAACGGTGTGGATGGCCTGACCGCTGCGAGTATAAAGCCATATTCAGAAGGGGTTATGACCACCCCAGGCCAATCAAGGCTGGACGACAGCGGTCAGAATCTCTAGGAAGCGCTGGCGGGAGGCTTCCAGCACCACATCGATGTTCGGCGGCAGTCCAGTCAGACCGGCGTGATCGACGATAGTCTGCCCACGCACCAAACCGTCGCGCGTTTCGACTTCGACATACAGCCGCTCGGTTCGCAGCGCTGTTGTAGGATCGAGCGCAACGGCCATTGTGATCGGATCGGGCAGATCGAAACCGGCCAGCTTGGTCTCTTGCAGCGAGAACTGGTTGACTGTGCTTTGAATGTCCATGCAGAACGCAGCCAGTGGTGTTCCAATCCCTTTGAAGGCGCGAACATCAGACTCATCGAACACAGCATATTTGTAGGAAATGTCCCAGCCAACCATCGTGACCGACATCCCCGAACGGAAGACGATCTGTGCCGCGTCCGGGTCAGCCCAGATGTTGTACTCCGAGACAGGCGTGACGTTGCCGCGGCCATCCCCGACGCCGCCCATGGTGTAGCAGCGGGACACTTTGCCAGCCAGCGAAGGGTCTTGGCGCAGCGCCAGCGCGACGTTCGTCAGCGGCCCCAGCGTCACCAGGATGATCTCGCCTGCAAAGCGGTTGATGATCTCCACCAGCTTGTCTACGCCGTGGCCTGGTGCGGGCTGGCGTCCAGAGAGGGGCAGACCCAGATCGCCCATCCCGTCCTGCCCGTGAACGACCTGTGCCGTATCCAGCGGGCGCACCAGCGGACGTTCCGCACCACGGTACACCGGGACGCGGCTGCCGCACAACTCCAACGTGTACAGGGCATTCTGGACCCCCTGATCGACCGGGACATTGCCCGCTACCACGGTGATCGCTTCCACCTGTACACCGGGATAGCGCAGCGCCATCACCAGCGCGACGGCATCATCTGAAGCGGTGTCGGTATCGATCACAAATCGGCGCATATGGGGGTCATCCTTCGCGGCGGACATCGGCAAAGACGCCGCCGCTGATCTGAACGAGCTGCTCCAGCGTCACGCCAAAGATGGCGTTCGCTGAGCCGCCAGCGGCATAAATCTGCGTGTAACGCTGCAAGGACTCGTCCAGCAGCACTGCGCTGGGTGGATGGCGATGCGCCAGCGGGGGCACGCCGCCAGGCGCGTAGCCGAAGATGGCCAAGCACTCCTCCGCACTGGCAACCTTGACCTTCTTACGGTTCAGGTTATATCGCGCCGCCAGCTTCTTGTCATCCACGCGCTGGTCGCCGCTGGCGATGACCAGCACGGGGTGGTCTTCAACCATAAAGCAGATGCTCTTGGCAATCTGGCCGAGTTCACAGCCAACGCTCTCTGCCGCAAGCTGTGATGTGGCCGTTGAATTCTCGAAGAAGCGAATCTGAATGCCCAAACCATGGGCATCTAGGGCAGACTGCACATGCTGCGGGGTCAGTGGTTCCATAAGTAAAGTCTCATCGAAACTGAAGGCGCGTCGAGCAGCGCCGGCGGACGCGGGCACCAGTGTAGCCGATTGGCGCGGCACTGTCGATTGTTAAGCCTTTTGCCCTGCAGGACGTGAAACCTTAAAATAGAGTGGGCAGCTATATTATTAGGGAAGGAAATGGATTGTATGGATAGTGCGGGGGTTATCCGCGCTCAAGTGCGAAACGCGCTTATCGAACTGCTCGAAGGAGATATCACCCAGCAGCACACGGATGCCGTCGTGAACGCCGCTAATTCTTCCTTGCTGGGCGGCGGCGGCGTGGACGGAGCCATTCATCGCGCCGCTGGGCCAGAACTCCTAGCTGAGACCCGCACCCTGGGAGGCTGCGCAACCGGAGACGCCAAACTCACCCGCGGCTACCGCCTGCCCGCACGCCATGTGATTCATGCCGTAGGACCAATTTATCAGCGAAGCGATCCACAAGTCGCCGAACTGCTGGCAAGTGCTTACCGTCGCAGCTTGGAAGTGGCCGCCGCTAACGGCATCGAGAGCATCGCTTTTCCCTCGATCAGCACAGGAGCATATGGCTATCCAGTCGAAGAAGCTGCCCCCATCGCGCTCAGAACAGTGGCAGCCTTCCTCGAACACAATCAAAGTATCAAGCTGGTGCGCTTCGTCTTGTTCAACGCGGCGATCCTGGCCGCCTACAGCCAGGCACTCCGCGCATTGGTCGCCAGCCGCTACGCGGGCCTCCAACAGCCCACGCTGAGCGGCTGACGAAGTGCAGGACAAACTTGGGGATACAGCCTAGTCCACGCCCATCGACTGCAAAGCCGCAATGACGTTCTGGAACCCTTTGAAGTCACCATTAGAGAACATCTTGCGAATGCGCGCATCGATCTGCTCGGCGCTGGCGAGTACCTGTTCACGCATACTTTGCGCCTTGGCCGTCAGATAGATCCGCACGGCACGTCGATCCGCTGGATCGGGTTTACGCTCGATAAGCGACTTGTTCTGGAGCTTATCCAGGATCGGCGTGAAGGACGTAGCCGCCCGGCCGACCGCGCGGGCCAACTCGCTGGCGTGCTGGCCGTCCTGCTCATAAAGCGCGCGGAGGATATACCACTCAATTACGGTCAAACCCAGCGGTTCAACCACCTGCCCGTACACTTGATCCAGATTGCGCAGCGCGATATCCAGGTTGCACCAGATGCTGCCGCTGAAACGCAGGGATTGGTTCTTTGACTCACTCATGGTAGTAGACCTCAATCTTTGTGGGGATGAAAAAATCCATCCTGTCAACACCTCGCAATAAAAGCGGCACTGGCTACTGCTCAATCTCCACCAAAAGAACGGTGAGGTCGCCGAAGCCCAGCTTGTCCCCAATATTGAGCGCACAGGGTTCATCCGGTTTCAAGCGCCGGCCGTTCAGAAAGGTCCCGTTAACGGACCCCAAATCCAACAACACTAACCGATCTTGGCGCCGCAAAAAGACTGCATGACGCCGTGAGACTCCTTTTTCCAGCGCCTTATATTCCGCCAAATCGATGTCGGGAATGAACGTGCTGCGGCTGTCCGAACGACCGATGATGTACCCATCCGTACCAGATAGATTCACGGGGATCGATTGAACTGCCCCTCCCACCACTTGAAGGTGCAGAGTCCCCTGTAAAGGAATACCGGGTTGGGTTGTGGTCTGTTCAGGAGAGGTCATCGTCGTTGGTGTCCCACATACTTCTCGCCGTGTCATCGCAGCGGGTTGACTCGCCGCAAGCAGTTGTTTATTTGAAACAATTGCGCGATTGTAACCACCTATTTCTGGTTTGCAAGTTTCGATATTGCAACATGCTTTGCTCAAGAATACAACCCGCGCGACATTCGCGTCAAGCGATTTTGTACAAAATAACAAATCGCCTCGTGCACAGCCGCACATTTCGTATCACGTTACAATTTTACCATAAATACAACCATTGCAAACAAAGAGTTTGCTAAAATTTTGTAAGAAGCAAGCTGCCGCAGATTATTTACAAATTTCATGAAATAGATTACGATCACGAGGTCGTTGGCCGATTGAGGAAGTGATGATGTCCGCACTCGTCATGCAGCGCCGTACTGAAGTCGAATTCGCCCCCTATTTCCGCAACGGGAGGCTCTACCTACCCCCACAGACGATCCACCTGCTCCAGAATGCCGGGTTGGACGACGGCGCAGCCCAAGCCGCCCGCAGCGGCCTCGACCTCGACGACCACCAGCACCACATTGCTGCCATCAACCACTCACTGGCGAAAGCCGTCGCTACCCTGTCCACCGACACTCAGGAGTTCCGCGTCCTCACCTCGCGCGAGACGCAGTTCGTGCTGGATACCACCTGGATGTAACTTACCCCTGCGACATCCGCCGCTGGCGGCGGCCTTCGAAGTGGCTGGATGGCCGCCAATGATCTGCATCAGGATGGTCGACCGCGCCCAGGCTGAGGAGCGTCTTGCCGGATGCTTCCGTGAAGTAGTAAACCAGATACTCCCTGCCCGGCTGGATGCCAGTCGGCGGCGCCAGGCTGCGATGAAAGCGCAGCGGCTCGCCGTTCGAGTCCAAGAAGACCTGCGGACGCCACCACATCCATGACGGACGCTGCGGATCCGCCGCCCGCAGCACCGCGAATTCCAGCGCTACGCGGGCGTAGCGCCGCGCCCGCAGCGCCAGCATCAATCCGATGCCCACCACTGCCGCCGCGCCGATGATCCACAGACCGCCGACAAGCAGTGTCACCAGGGCCGAACGCAAAATCAGGATTCCCGGAAGCATCAGCAGCAGAATCGGCACCAGCGGCTCGGAGACGGCCTCGCGCCATTGAGCCGAGGTCAGCTTGCCCTGCCGGTTGGTGAGCAGCGCCGCCCGCATCTCTGGCCGGATGAAATCGCGTTTATCCTTCGTTTCGCCCATCGCTTCTCCGCAAGACACTGATCTGCTCTTGCGGGGTATTCTACTGGCTGGCCGGCACCGCTGCCAAGTTCCGCTGCGGCGGCCGTGTCGCCCGCTGGAGCAGCACCACGCTGAGCAGAATCAAAGCAGCCCCCACGATCTGAACCGGCTGAATCAGCGTCTCTCCCAAAAACAGCGCCGAGAACACCATCGTCAGTACTGGCTCGATAGTCCCGATGATGGCCGCCCGCGATGGCCCGGCGCTTTGAATCCCTGCCGTCAGGAAAAATACTGGCATGACCGTGCTGATGGCGGCCAGAGCGACCAAGCTCACCCAGACTGTGCCGCTTTGCGGAAACGTCAGCGCCCGGAAAGGAGCCAGCAGGGCGTAAACGACCAATGCGCCTGTCACAGCGAAAGCCCCCCCCGCGGCAATGCTGGACTGCCCGCGCATCAATCGGCTGTTAACGATGAAATAGACCGCGACGATAAACGCATTTGCCAGCGCCAGCAGCACCCCGATCAAACTTTCTGGCTGAAGGCCAGAGCCAAAATCCGGTACGGACAGCACCACCCCAATGCTGGTCAGCACCAACGACGCCCAGGCCACCTTCGGCAGACGTTCCCCCAACAGCGCCGAAAGCACCGCCACCATTACGGGATACGAATAGAACAGCACCACATAGGTCCCCGCCGGCAGACGCTCCAACCCCCAGAATCCGGCCAGAGCAGCCAGCGCCAGCATCGTTCCCATCAGCATCAACCTCAGCCGCGGCAGCCGCGCTGTCCCCCGGTGCCCACCATTCAGCCGCACCATCACCCAAAAGAGCGGCGCCGCCAGTACGAATCGCCACGTGGCAATATCCAGCGAAAGCATGCCTGCTGCCTGGATCGTCTTCACCCAGACCGGCAGCAGGGCATAGCCCGTCACGGAGAGCAGCACCAAAATGACGCCGTTTTCTTTTAGCTTGGTCCACAACATCGGGTTCAGTTCGCTTTCAGACTGCGCGCCAGGATAGTTCGGTCAGCCATGCGCATACTCAAAATAAAGCGGGCGGCCCGCTTTGGCGAACCACCCGCTGTGACCGGTTTGACTTGCGGAGCGCGTCAGCGGCCAACCGCCGTCGAAGCCAGCACCACCGCGTCGGTCAGGTTGGTCGCCAGCATCGGCAGGATGCCCATAATGAGCGTCCCAGCGAATGAGGCATAGACCGCCCAGTGGACGTAGGGCGTCGCGCCCTCAGCAGGATCGCCCTCCCCCTCGCGCAGGTACATATTGACGATGACGCGCACATAGTAGAACGCGCTCACCACACTGGTCAGCACGCCGATGACGGCCAGCGGAATCAGGTTGGCATCTAGGGTCGCTTTGAAGACAAACCACTTGCCGATGAAGCCCCCCGTCAGCGGAATACCCGTCAGACTGAGCATGAACACAGCCATCATCAGGGCCAGCGCTGGACGGCTCTTCGCCAGCCCAACAAAATTCTCCAGGTTCGTGCCCGTGCCATCATCCTTCTCGATGGCAAGCGCCACCGCGAAAGCACCCAAGTTGGTGAACATGTAGGCCATCAGATACAGCAGCGCCGCCTGCGCCGCTGCGTTAGCGACTCCGCTCGTCCCAGCCGCGGCTACAGCCATCATGATGTAGCCCGCATGGGCGATAGACGAATACGCCAGCATCCGTTTGATATTGGTCTGGGCAATCGCCACCACATTGCCGACGACCAGCGTCAGCGCGGCAATGATCCAGAAAACCTGCTGCCAGGCTGCCGGTTGGTCAGCGTTCAATGCCAGCGTGGGCAGCGCTACCACCACGATCCGCAGCAGCGCCGCAAACCCGCCAATCTTGGCACCAACGCTCATGAAGGCTGTCACCGGAGTCGGCGCGCCTTCATAGACATCAGGCGTCCACATATGGAACGGAACTACCGCTACCTTGAAGCCCAGGCCAACCAGGATCATACCCGCGCCCAGCAGCAGCAGGAAAATGGCCGAGCCGCCCGACGCAATGATGCCATCCACTGCCGCGAAGATACCCAGCAGGCTGGTCGTCCCGGTCGCGCCAAAGACCAGCGCCGCCCCATAGACGAAGAACGCGCTGGCGAACGCACCCAGGATGAAATACTTCATGCCGCTTTCTTCCGAACGTGCGTCCGGAACGCGGAAAGCCGCCAGCACATACAGCGGGATGCTCAGCAGCTCCAACGAGACGAAAATCGTCACCAGATCGTTGGCGCTCGCCATGAACATCATCCCGCTCAGGCTGAACAGGATCAGCGAGTAGAACTCGCCGCGCTCAATCTGCGCCCGCTTGATGTAGTCGATGCTCATCAGGATGCTGATGAACCCGGTCGCCAGGATGATGACGTTGGCGATGCTGGTGAAGCTGTCCGCCGCGAACGCGCCGAGGAAAGCCGTGCCGGTCTCGTTGAAGGTGAGCAAATTCACCACAAAGCTGACCGCGATCAGCCCCAGCGCGAGCCAAGCCGTGACCTGCTTGCGGTCACGCGGGATCAGCAGCACATCGACCAGCAGCAGCAGACAGGCCCCCAGCGCCAGCACAATCGCCGGAGCAGTCAGCCACAGGTTCAGATCAGCCAGGGTCGGGAGTTCAAACATACATGCTTCCCTTTACCGCATCACCACGCTGGCGGCTGCGCCGGTCACGGTCTGCACAACTTGGCTGACACTGGCATCCATCGAACCGAAGAACGGCGCTGGCTGCAAACCGATCCACAAAATCACGATGCAGATCGGGACCAAGACTGCCAGTTCCTGCCAGTGCAGTTTTTCGAGGTGCTCGTTCTCTTTGTTCGTCACCTCGCCCATGAACACTTTCTGGAACATGTACAGCATATACACCGCTGCCAGGATCACGCCCAGGGTAGCGAACAAGGTGAAGAAGAAACCCAGGTAAGGGCTGCCAAAGCTGCCTAGCAGGATCGTGAACTCGCCGACGAAGCCGTTCAGCCCCGGCAGGCCCATGCTGCTGAGCGTAATCAGCAGGCTGATGCCGCCGAACACCGGCATTACCTTCCAAATGCCGCCGAACGCATCGATGGCTTTGGTGTGGCGCCGCTCATACAGCATCCCCACCATCAAGAACAAGCCGCCCGTGCTGATCCCGTGGTTGACCATCTGCAAGATGGCACCCTGGATGCCCTGCCCGTTGAGGGCGAAGATACCCAGCACCACAAAACCCAAGTGGCTGATCGAGGAATACGCGACCAGCTTCTTCACATCCGTCTGGGCATAGCTCACCCACGCGCCGTAGATGATGCCGATGATGCCCAGCACCGCCACGAACGGCGCCCAAGCAACCGAAGCTTCCGGGAACAGCGGCAGGCAGAAGCGCACGATGCCATACGTACCCAGCTTCAGCAGCACGCCGGCCAGGATGACCGAGCCAGCCGTAGGAGCCTGCACATGGGCATCCGGCAGCCAGCTGTGGAACGGCCAGACCGGGACTTTGATGGCAAAGGCAATCAGGAAACCCAGGAACAAGAATGACTGGGTGCTGAAGACTCCGCTGAATGGGAAGACCAGCGCCCCGCTCTGGATCGCCGCCACAATATCCGGCAGAGAGAACGTCTGAGCATTGATGCCGACGTACAGGATCGCCAGCAGCATCAGGATCGAGCCGGCCATCGTGTACAGGAAGAACTTGATGGCAGCATAGATGCGCTGTTCCGCGCCCCAGATGCCGATCAAGAAGTACATCGGAACGAGCGTGATTTCCCAGAAGATGTAAAACACGAACAAATCCTGCGCCATGAACACGCCCAGCATGGCGAATTCCAGCAGGAGCATGAAGGCGTAGTACAGCTTCTCGCGACCCCGCTCATGAATGACGTGGGCGCGGAACGAGCTGAGGATCGCCAGCGGCATGATAAATGCCGTCAGCACGATCAGCAGAATGCTGATGCCGTCCACTCCCAGGTAGAAGCTGATGCCCACCGACGGAATCCAGTCCATCCTCTGGACGAACTGCAAGCCCGGTTCAGCAGGGTTGAAGGCCAACCACATCAGCACCGAGGCCGCGAACGTCCCCAGGCTGAAGCCGAGCGCGGTCCACTTGATGTAGTCGCGCTGCGTATCCTCCCGCAGGAAAAGGAGGACGATCATCCCGATCAGCGGCAGGAACAGCACCACTGTCGAGAGCGTAATCGCGGAACTCACCATAACGTCATTGCTCCCTTGGACATCCGTGCATCACTCGATGCCAATTCCCCTACCGCTGAAGCAGCGGCAGCAGCAGAATCACGATCACCAGAACCACACCCAGCATCAGCGTGACAGCATAGGTGCGGACGTAACCCGTTTGGATCCGGCGCAGCCGCTCAGCGCTCCACCGCGCTGCCACCCCCACGCCGTTGACTACGCCGTCGATGATCCCCAGATCAACCGGTTTGCTGAGGAGTTCGCCAATGGCGTTAAAACCCCGCCCGATTACCGCATTATGGAAGTAATCGTGCCAGAAGCGCCAGTCCAGCGTGTCGGCCAAGAACTTCGAGAGTTGGTTGAAGGGGTTCTCAAACAGCGTGAAGTAAATCTCGTCCCAGTACAGCCGCGCATGCGAAAACTGCCAAATCCGCGCCATGCCGGGCCGCTGCGCCAGCGGGTCGGCATTGTCGGCGGTGACAGCCTTACCCTGCCCGTAGATTGACCGGGCTAGGAAAATCGCCGCGATGGCAATACCCAGCGCGATCAGCGCCAGCAGCGGGTTGAATTCAGCAGCATGGGCCTTCGCCACGCTGAATTCCAAGAAGTGCGTGAACTGGTGCGCCCCGAAGATCGAGTCCAACCCCAGGACATTTTTCGGCAGATTGAACGCGCCGCCTAGGACGCTCAGCACTGCCAGCACCACCAGCACGATCACCATTGACGGAGCACTTTCCGGCGCATGGTCAGCGGCTTCCGTGCGCGGCTGGCCGAAGAAAACCATCTCAATCTGCCGCCACATGTAGAAGGCTGTGAAGCCCGCCGCTGCCAGCAGCAGCCCCAGCGCGATCAAACCGCCCAACTGCTCGGCGAAGGTGCCCCCCTCAGTGAACCGCAGCAGCGAGTCCACCAGGATTTCATCCTTCGACCAGAAGCCTGCCAGCGGGAAGATACCTGCCAGCGCCAGCGTCCCGATCAGATAAGTGACAAACGTAATCGGCATCCGCCGCGCCAGGCCACCCATGTTCCGCATATCCTGCGGATCGAACTCGTGACCGGCCTCATGCGCATCGTGGCCGTGGTCGTCGTGATGGTCGTGCCCGTGACCATGCCCCCGCTGGCTGCGCTCATGCGCCAGATGGTGACCGTGCTCCATACCGTGAATGACCGAGCCGCTGCCGAGGAACAACAGCGCCTTGAAGAAAGCGTGCGTCACCAGATGGAACATCGCCGCGCCATACGCGCCGATGCCGACCGCCGCTACCATGAAACCCAACTGACTCACGGTGCTGTAAGCCAGCACCCGCTTGATATCCCACTGCCCCATGGCGATGTACCCGGCCATGATCGCCGTGGTCGCACCGATGATCGTCACAATCAGTGAGGTGAGTTCCGCGTTGTAGTACCACACATTGGCGCGAACCATCATGTAGACGCCCGCGGTCACCATCGTAGCCGCATGGATCAGCGCGCTGACCGGAGTGGGGCCAGCCATCGCGTCCGGCAGCCACACGAACAGCGGAATCTGCGCTGATTTACCCGTCGCACCTACCAGCATGAACAGCGTGATCAGCACCAGGACAGTCTCGATGGGCAGCTTGAACGGCCCAAAATCAACCTCGTGACCCGCTTTGAGCATCCGCTCGGCCTGGCCGAACACGCCTAGACGGCTCGTCTCAATATGTTCGTTATCGTAAAAAACGGGTTCGGCAGCAGCCGGCTCACCGTGCGACTCGCCCTCAGCAGCAACAGCCTCACCCTCCGAGTGAGCCGCTTCACCTTCAGCCGGGGCAGCCTCGCCATGAGTCTCTCCGGAGCCAGCCGCTAGGGCAGCTTCTTCAGCCGCCAGCGCCGCTTCATGTTCCTCTTGAACCAGCGGCACATTGGCGATTTCGCCGGGACGGTAGTAATCCAGCGTGCCGAATGTCCAGAAGATCAAGAAGATCGCCATCAGCAGCCCAAAGTCACCCACGCGGTTGGCGATCATCGCTTTGCGGGCAGCATTGCTGTTCTTCCAGCCGACACCCTTCGTTTTGTCGAACCAAAAGCCGATCAGCAGGAAGGAGCACAGCCCGACGCCTTCCCAGCCGACGAACATCATCAGGAAGTTATTCCCAGTCACCAGGATCAGCATGAAGACCAGGAACAGGTTTAAGTAGGCAAAAAAGCGCGAAAAGCGCGGGTCGCCGTGCATATACCCTGTAGCGTAGATGTGGATCAGCGAGCCGACGCCGGTCACAACCAGCATCATCGTCACGCTCAGCGTATCCACCCGCATCTGCCAGGGAATGACCACATTGGCCGACCCGATGGTGATCCAGCCATCCAGCAGCGGCGGATTCACCACCACGGCCTCATGGCCGCTGCCCACCAGATAGGTGTACATCAACAGCGCGACGCCGAATGAAAGCACCGCCGCCAGCGAGCCAATGAACCCTGACCAGAATTCCCCCAGCCGGTGGCCGAAGAAAACGTTGATCAGGAACCCGACCAGCGGGATGAAGACCAACAAAGTGACGAGCTGCGGGTAATTCTCCATGCAAACCTCACAGTACGGTGTCCAGGAACCTAGCGCGGCCAGAACGTCGCGCTGACGACGGCCTGCAGGGCGCGCTCAGCCGCCCCGGATCAGCCTTCCATCTGGTGCAATGCATCGATGTTAATGCTCTGCTTGGTGCGGAAGATGGCGACAATCAGCGCCAACCCCACCGCAACTTCGGCGGCAGCCACCGCCATGACGAAGAACACGAACACGTGTCCTTCCATCTGGTTCCAGTGCCGCGCAAACGCCACCAGGGCCAGATTGCCCGCATTGAGCATCAATTCGACCGACATGAACAGCAGGATCGCGTTCCGGCGCAGCAGCACACCCATCGCGCCGAGGATGAACAGGACCGCGCTCAACATCACAAATGCTTCGGTTTGAACCATACCTTCTCGCTCCGGTCATCTGCCCTATGCTGCTGCCCCTTCGCCCCCTCTCCCTTGCCTGGAGAGGGTTGAGGGGGGAGAGGATCAGGAAATCCCGATCCTGGAGTGCTTGACACATTTAGTCGCCCACCGCTTCCGGCTGCTTTTCCGGCAGTCGGGGCGTATCATCCGGCGGGGCCGTCACATCCTGCCCAACCTGGTTCGCAATGACGCTGCTCAACGGCTTCATCACCTTGCGGCGGACATCGCGGCGGCGCGGCTGGAAGTCTTCTTTATGCGTCAGCACAATCGCGCCGATCATTGCCGCCAGCAGCAGCACCGCGATCAATTGGAACGCCAGCATGTAGCGGGTGAACAGCAGTTCGCCGACTGCATGCGGGCCGCCGAATGCCGATACCGACTCCTGCACCAGTGGGATCGCTGCCGCCCGCAGGCCGCCGTTCAGCACCGGTTCAGCCGCCAGCACCAGCAGTTGAGCCGTATCGCGCTTCACGCTGTAAACCACGGGGTTATTCAACTGGAACAATGCAGGAAGTTTCGTCAGATCGGACTGCGCCGCGTCCACGCCTGTGAACGTCCACGCCCGCAGCGATTGATCCTCCGCCACCGGGGCCAATTCCACCGAACTGCCCACGGCCAGATCGCTTGTCAGCACCCGGTCATCTGCTGCGTCCCCGGCCAGCCCAAAGTCAATCAAATTGACCGGCTCAGTATAGCCGTTGAACACCGTCACACGGGCAGTCCGCTGCGGCACGGTTTCCATATTGTCGGCGACCAGCGCGACCGCTGGCGGTGCGGAACGGCTGCCGCCGTAAGCGATCACCGTGAAGGTATTCACCTGCCGCGTATTGTCCTCCGGCAGCGTCACCACTGCACTGGTCAGCGCGGTCGAGGTTTCGGCGATATTCAGTGTGATGTTACGGTCGCCCACCGGCACTTCCATGAATGGGCTGGCCTGGCCGAAGTTGACGCCCGTCAAAACGCGCTCACCATCCACGTAAACATCGACTGGCCCGGCATACGGCGCAGCATGAACCACCCGGACCATCGGCATCGGGCCGCGCGGCTCAATCAGCCGGATCTGCCCCTGTGAGACATAGACGTAGATGATCAGCGTGAAGGCCGCGCCCAACAGCAGCGCCAGCGGAGCCAGCCAGCGGAACTGGCGGACATTACCGGGAGCAACCAGCTTTTCCGCGCCCAGCAGCATGATCACAAACAGGAACAACACCATAATCGCGCCAGCGTACACGGCGATCTGGACCATCGCCAGGAACGGCGCATCCAGCATCAGGTAGAGAAACGC
The DNA here is from genome assembly GCA_034431625.1 of Anaerolineae bacterium. Lineage (GTDB taxonomy): Bacteria > Chloroflexota > Anaerolineae > Aggregatilineales > Phototrophicaceae > CFX2. The sequence continues at coordinate 63,421 of DAOUCY010000022.1, forward strand.
AACACAGACGAAGTTCACGATCAAGAACAACGCGCTGTGGACGGCGTTCTCGCTGAGCAGCATGGCAACCGCCGCTGCGACGGCGATCACGCTCACGATGACGAAAATCGCTTCCATAACCCCATTCCAGTGTTGTACGCCGACTGCGGACGCTTGTGCAGTTTATCGCAAACGGCGTCAGACTTCAAATGCTGTTTTCAGGCGGCAGCCTTCGAATTCTGGACACGATTAGGGGCGCGCTGCTCGGCGCGCCCCCACGACACATTCAGTTGGAAAGTCCCCGGTCCGCCGCTGGTTTACAGCGGGTCAGCCATATCGGGGATCGCCCGGTCAAACGAGTGCGGGGCCACCTGCTGCGGCGTCCCCGGCACGCCCTCCGGCGGGGCTTCAATCAGCATATCTTTGGTGAAGATCGAGTCGCGCCGGTCGGTAAAGCTCAGGCGGTGTTCATGCCCCAACACAATCGCTTCCGTCGGGCAGGCATCTTCGCAGTAGCCGCAGAAAATGCACCGCAGCATGTTGATCTCATACGTCTTTGCGTAGCGTTCACCGGGGCTGTACCGCGCCTCGTCGGTGTTCTCCGCCGCTTCAACCCAGATCGCGTCTGCTGGGCAAGCTGCCGCGCACAAAGCACAGCCGATGCACTTCTCCAACCCGTTATCGTACCGCTTGAGGATATGCCGTCCTTTGTACCGCTCGGCAAACGGTGCCATCTCCTCCGGATACTGGATCGTCACTGGTTCTTCCAGTAGGTGCTTGAACGTCGTCTGAAAACCCCGAATGATATTCATCGCTGCCTTATACTCCACACGTTCCTATACAGCCCTGAACTTTCCATTCCATACTGCCGTACAATCACCCACCCTTGGATTCTTTCTTCTCGCGAATTTTCGCCAGCATCGCCTGCTTATCGAACTTGGCTTTGCCGCCACCCGCGGGCTTTGCTTCCGCCGCCGGAGCGGCTGGTACAGCAGCCGCCAGTGCCGGCTTTTCTGCCGGAGCCGCTTTCTTCGCCGCCGGAGCAGCCGCCTTCGGCGCGGCCAGCGCGGGAGCGCGGCGGCGCTCCACCACCGGCAGTCCCAACCCGCGCGGCGGGACCGGCTGCTCGGCTTGGCTCACCTTGACGCCGCCCGCTTCAGCGATCTTCTCAAGCTGGTCGGTCAGCAGACGCACAAGTGCGAACGGGATCGCCAAGAGCGCGCCGACCACGTTCAGCAAACCCCAGCCAATACCCTTGCGTTCACCTGTGACAATCGGATCGTCGATCAGTTCATCGGCGGGTTCTTCATCCTTGCCCAGCCGCCGCAGATACACAATGCCGCCAACCGCCAGCAGCGCGAACAACACGCCCGCCGCGACGGCGTAGGCAATCGGGTCGCCGAACACATCGCCGATCACCAGCGCAATAGCAGACCAGCACACCGCCACCAGCGCCAGCGGCAGCAGCACCTTCCAGCCGAACTGCATCAGTTGGTCGTAGCGGATGCGCGGCAGCGTCGCCCGGATCCACACCATGAAGATCAGCAGCAGCACCACCTTGCCGATCAGTACCAGCGGCCCCAGAATCGGCACGCTGTTCACCAGCCCAAAGCCATCCTGATACCCGCCCAGATACAGCGTGGCGAGGATCATGCTAATGGCGATCATGCCCAGATATTCCGCCATCATGAACAGCGCGAATTTCATCCCGCTGTATTCCGTCATAAACCCAGCGGTGAGTTCCTGCTCAGCTTCCACCAGGTCAAACGGCGCGCGGCTCACTTCCGCCAGCAGCGCGATGAAAAGCACCGCTGCCGCCAGCGGATTCTGGAAGATGAACCAATCCCAGATCATAACTTGCCCGCGCGCGATATCGCCCAGCGCCATGCTGCCGACGATCATCACCGGCACAGCCATGCCCAGACCGAGCGTGAGTTCGTAGCTGATCATCTGCGAAGTCGCCCGCAGACCACCAAGCATCGCGTACTTATTATTGCTCGCCCACCCAGCCAGCACGATCCCGTAGGTTCCAATGCTGGTGATGCCCAGCAGCCACAGAATGCCCACATTTGGATCCGCCAGATACAGGTGAATTTGGTACCACTTGCCATCAAACCACGGGATCAGCAAATCTGGCCCCAGCGGAATCACCGCCAGCACGATCAGCACCGGCACAACCTTGATGACCGGAGCCAGGAACCACACGGCTTTTGACGCCCCCGACGGCACAATGTCTTCTTTAGTGATGAGCTTGATCGCATCAGCCAGCGGCTGCAGCAGCCCCAGCGGCCCCACGCGGTTCGGCCCCACGCGGTGCTGGAACCAGGCGATGAAGCGCCGCTCCAGCAGCGTTGTATAGGCGAAGCCCGTGATCACCACGAACAGCAGGATCGCCGAATACACAAATCCGTGTATGGTCGAGCAGGTCGAATCCGTGCTGCACACCACGATCTGTTCGGGACTCACCCGCTGCGACGGGTTGAAGACGAACTTCAGCACCGCATCGCTCACCGTGTAAATCAACCCGCCGCCGGAAAACAGCAGCAGGATGTCTTGCACCAGCAGAACAAGCAGCACAATTGCAATCAGCCCAGCGATGACGTACACGGGGCGGATGCGGAACCCGCCGCCGCTCTGTCGCTCGCCTGTCTGGAGTGTCGATTCCGCCATTGTGTCTAACTCCAACCTTCTCGTTTCTCTTCGTAAAGCTTACGCCTTCACGACCTCACCAGCCGTGATCGTCAGCGGAGCTGGCTGCTCGCTCAGGTGACGCGGCAGCACCACCGTGCCTTTCGGCGCTCCACCATTGACATGTGCCCGCGCCGCGATGGGCTGCGCGTCCGCGATCCGAATATGCACCGTATCGCCGTTCTGAATGCCCATCTGCTGGGCGTCAGCGCTGTTGATCTCTACGAAGGCATCTGGCACGCGCGGGTGCACCAGTTCCGCCGAGCGGAAGGCCCGTTCGCGGTTGTACAGCCGCGTCACCGGGACGACCAGCAGTTTACCATCGGTTTCGATTTCCGCTCCACCGCCGCCATACGCCTGCGGCTGCACAGCTTCACCGCGATCCGCCGCGCTCGGAATCTGCACGCCAATACCGCCCTTGTTCTGGTAGGCCGTGCCACCGTAGTATAGATTCTCTCCGCCAACATCCGGGAACTGCCGTTCGACCTTGCCCAGTTCCGTGTAGGTGCAGCCCGCAAAAGCCGCCACCGACTTGTTGATCTCCAGCATCACGCTGGCCGCCGACTGCTTGGCTTTGCCCTGCCCCAGCTTCTCGCCCAATCGCGACAGTACCTGCCAGGCCGGAAGCGCCTGCCCTAACGGCCCCTGCCCGGTGTAGAAGCGCTGCACCCGGCGCTCGCCGTTCACATACGAGCCGTCGCGTTCGGCGAAGCTCTGGATCGGCAGCGCCGCTGCTGCCCACTCCGGCACTTCATCTTTGAACAAGCTCAGGAAAATCACGTTCTTGACCTTGCCCAGCCAATGCCGCGCCAGTGGATCATCCAGCAGCACATCAGCCTGCGCCACGATCAGCGCCTTCGGCGGGTTCTGCATAATCTCCTGCGTCGCTTCCGGCGTAAAGCCCAGATAATGCTGCCCCATCCCGTTCGGGCCAGGGAACGGACTGAGCAGGCCGTTGTTCGGCTTGCCAGTATGTCCGGTTTCGATCAGGAAGTTGGCCGCAGACTGCATCAGAGTCCGGCTGCCTTCCAACGTCAGGCCTTCCGCGCCGCACACCACGATCAGGTTCGCAGCTTCAGCCAGCTTCTTGGCGTATTCCGCGTAGCGGTCGCGCAGCAAACTGATCGCATTGGCCGCGTCAGCATAATCGTAACGGATTGTCTCGCTGGCGAAATCGTCCATTCGCGTGCGGCGGGCATTCATCACCACCACATATGCCCCGCGATCATGCGCCTGTTTCAGCCGCAGCCGCCAAATCGGGACTTCCTCCTCCAGGTCGGTCGCCACGATCAGTACCGCGTCGCCCTTGCCCAGCTTGCCGAGGTTCGTGCCCACGCCCACCCCGACCTGCGCCACCAGATCGGCGCCCGCGTGCGTTGGAGGCCACGCCCCCAACCGCTTGCCGCCCAATCCAGTGACGACTTGGCGCAGCGCCCACAAATCTTCGTTGCTCAGGCCGCTGCCCGCAATGGCCGCTACGTCGCCATCCGCCGCTTTCAGGCGGTCGGCAGCCATCTGAAGGGCTTCGTTCCAGCCCGTCGCGCTCAGGGCGCTGCCTTTGCCAACCATCGGTGTCAGCAGCCGCGTCTCAGTATCGCGCGTGAAGTGATGGCCGAACCGGGTCTTATCCGAAATCCAGATTTCGTTGACATATTCATTCTGGCGCGGCATGACACGCTTGATGATCGTCTTGCCGCCTGCGTCACGGTCAAGCCGCGTGCTCAGGCTGATATTGCTCCCCGCTGCATCGAACGGGCAGATGCTTGGCACTTCCGTTAGTTCCCACGGGCGCGCCCCAAACCGGAAATCAGCCGTCGTCAGCGCCCCCACCGGGCAAATATCGGTCGTATTGCCGGAGAAATAGCTGTCAAAGCCTGGATCGCTGTTGGTGATGATCTGGAGCGAACGCCCGCGTTCATGGAACGCCAGCACGTCGTCGCCAACCACTTCGCTCTGGTAGCGAACGCAGCGGGCACACTGGATGCAGCGCTCTTCATCCAGGAAGATCAAATCGCCCAGCGGCACATGCTTGTCCAGCTTCATCTTGTCGCTGTAGACCATCCGGCTCGTGCCGGGGCCGTGTTCCATCGTCAGGTTTTGCAGCGGGCACTCACCGCCCTTGTCGCAGATCGGGCAGTCCAGCGGGTGGCTGGTGAGGATGAACTCGATCACGTTCTGCCGGGCATCATCCACAAGTTGCGTATTGGTGCGGATCGCCAGCCCTTCGCTAACACGCTGCGTGCAGGCTGTTTGCAGCTTGGGCTGCCACTTGATCTGCGGGTTCCCCTGCTCATCACGGACGATCTTGCGTTCTTTGGGGTCAAACGCTGATCCCATCTCGACCAGGCACATCCGGCACATGCCGACCGGTTCCATCTTGGGATGGTAACAGAATACCGGGATATCGTTTCCGATCCACTTCGCGACATCCACCAGGTTCGACCCTGCCGGAACCTGATATTCCTTGCCATCGATGAAAATGGTGACGGAGTTGGTTGTGTTAGTTACCATCTTCCCTACGCTCACTCAAGTCCACGCTGAGGTGGCTAGTTTAACCGAAATCCACTGAAAAAACGAACCATCAAACCTTGCAAGATTGCGCTTAGGATTGGACAAAAGAAACATGTTGATGAAGGTCACAATCCAGGCGGCAGTAACCCCATGTTCTTCCGTTGGCATCTTCTCGACGATCTCTCCTTCGACGAGTTCAAAGAGCCGCCCTCGATTCTCCGGCAGCGCGAGAAATCCCTCAAAACCTTCCACCGTGTGCGGTTGGCGGATGAGCTGTTCGGTAATCGGTTTAAGAGCCATTGGGACTTCTTCCACCTATTCCGGCCTAATCCATGAAGGAAACCGGGCGCTCACCGCCCTGCCGGTTCCCCCCTAAATCATACCCGCTAACCTGCCAGACACCATCCTGCAAGCGCAGTTGCAGCGCAATAGACACACGCCCATTGGGAAAGTCTGCCTCTCCGCCGACATGTCCCCGCTCATTCTGGATGCTGAACTGGTTGAACGTCCAGTCCACCAACCCAACCCCACTCATCTGCTCACGGAAGCTCCCGCTGCGGATGCGCTCCCGCGCTTCGCTGTTCAGCATTCCGTAGGCTGCATCCACATCGCCATCCTGAATCGCGGTCATAAAAGCGTTCGCCTGGTCACCCAATCCTTGAATCTGATTAGCAACCATCGGCACGAGCAGCGCCACCCCCACAATTAGCAGCGCGCATCCTACTGCCGCAGCCGCTACCAGGATCAGGATTACCCCGCAGCCCTTGCGGGATTTCGGCTTGCGCTCTGGTTCCTCGACCGGCACGCCCGCGAACCAATCCCCGCTCATTTCCGTCCCTGCCGGATGCGCTCCAACCCCATCAGAGCACGATCACGCAGCGCCTGCTCCATCACGCCCCACGCGCTCCGTTCGAGCTGTGCCTCGGCCAATTCCAACCCACGCAGGAAATCCATCTCTGCCTGCTCAAGGCCCCCCATGTCCAGCAGCACCTCGCCCCGCAGGATCAAATTAGCGCTGCTTTCCGGCGCTGCCTCCACCGCCCGATCCAGCTCGGCTAGTCGTTCTGCGAGACTCTGCCGTCCCAGCCCTAGCCATCTCCACAAACCTGCCAGCAGCGGGTCCCGTGCCTCCGGCCCCGCTTCAACCTCCGGCTGCGCTTCACTGACGATATCCGGCGCTGCATCCAGTCTTTCCGGCGCAGGTTCAGCTTCCATCCTGACATCGTCGGTCATATTCACCAGAGCCTATCCAAACAGGAACGGGTACTCAGACCCGTCCCATCGTTCAATCCATCCTGTGGGGCAGTCTCCTGCCCGCCTCGCTCAAACCTCACCTTGAAAATGAACTCACCCTCTCCGTCCTCTGCATCTCTACGGTTAGAATTTGCATTGGACTTTCGCCTGAAAAGCGTTGGGGGTGAGGATCAAACGCTAATCCCCTGCGGGAACGCCCACTTTCGCCGGTGCTTTTTTGGTCGCCGGCGCGCTCTCCGCCACATGCTTGCGGAAATCTTCCGGGAAGTTCTTGATCGTGTAGATAATCGGATTGGCCGCGAAGTCGCCCAACGCGCACAGCGTCATGCCCTGCATATTGCGAGCAACGTTATTGATCAGGTCAACATCGCTCAGTTTACCCTGCCCGGCCATAATCCGGTCAATCACCTTATCCAGCCAGTACGTTCCCTCACGGCACGGCGTGCATTTCCCGCAGCTTTCGTGCTTGAAGAACTTCGTGACCTTCGACGCCACCCAGGTCATATCAACTGTATCGTCCATCACGATGATCGACGCCGACCCCAGGATCGACCCGACCTTCACCAAGTCCTCATACGACAGCTTTGTATCCAGCAGCGGATCGTCGTTCCCGTTGAACCGGATCACCGGCCCCGACCCGCCTGAAGGCAGCACACCTTTCAACTGCCGCCCGCCCTTGATTCCTCCCGCGTGCGTGAAGAGCAGTTCGCGCAGCGTCGTGCCCAACGGCAGTTCATAATTACCCGGCCGCTCCACATGCCCGCTTACGCAGAAAATCTTCGTACCCGCGCTCTGTTCCGTCCCGATCTTCTTGAACTCGTCCGCCCCATGCGTCAGAATCCACGGCACGTTTGTCAGCGTTTCGACATTGTTGACCACCGTCGGCTCTGCATACAAACCGCCGCCCTTCTGCGCCGGGAAGGGTGGACGCACGCGCGGCTGTCCCAGCTTCCCTTCCAAGCTTTCCAGCAAAGCGCTCTCTTCGCCGCAGATATACGCGCCCGCACCCAAATGCGTGAACATCGGGCACGACCAGCCGCTCCCCAGCACATTGTCGCCCACGTACCCGGCTTTCTGCGCTTCGGCGATGCGCTTGTCCAGCTCGTGTGCCACATCCCAGAATTCGCCGCGCAGGTAGATGTAAACTGCTTTCGCCTGAATCGCCCATGCGCAGATCATCGCGCCTTCGATCAACTGGTGCGGGTTCGTCTCCATGATCTCCCGGTCTTTGAACGTGCCGGTCTCGCTTTCGTCTGCGTTGACCACCACATACTTCACCGGTTCATTCTGCGGGATGAAGCTCCACTTTACCCCGGTCGCGAACCCCGCCCCGCCGCGCCCGCGCAGTCCGGACGCTTTCACGACTTCGATCACTTCGCTCGGCTTCATGCTGACAGCCTTCTTCAAACCGTCATAGCCGCCGTTCTTCACATACGTATCAAACTTCCAGATGTCCGGGATTTCACGCCCGCGCAGCAGAATGTGCATCGTTCATTCACCTCGTTCCTCAGCAGCGGAGCCAACGGCTGCCGCGCTGATCGGTCGTCTGTTCAGCTTACTTTGCCGCTTCGTCGCGCCACTGCTTGAGCAGCGCCCGCATCTTGTCCATATCGAGCTTTTCATGGTAGTGGAAGTTGCACTGCAGCATCGGCGCTTTGTCGCAGGCCGCCAGGCACATCACATGTTCGACGGTGAACATCCCGTCTTCCGTCGTGCCGCCGTCTTCCACATCCAGTTCCGCTTTGAGATCTTCGTAGAACTTGTCTGCGCCGCACAGCGCGCAGGCCAGATCAGTGCAGACCTGGAGCCAATATTTCCCCTTCGGCTGCTCCGAGTACATCGTGTAGAAGCCCGCAATAGACTTCACCTGTGTCGGGTCCATGTCGCAGATCTCGGCGACTTCCTGGATGCCCTCTGGGCTGACCCACCCGTATTCTTCCTGGGCAATATACAGCATCGGCATCACCGCCGAGCGTTTGTCCGGGTATTTCGCCAGCGTCGTCTTGATTCGTTCGGCGTATTTCTCTGCCAGTGCTGCCATAGTTCGTTCCTACGGGTTACGCTGTAAGGTCTCTGTTGAACTCAAAAGGCGGTCAGCCGTTCAGCATCCCGCCTTTTCGCAAGCTTGTAACGGTCACCGGTCGCAGTCGCCCAACACCACATCCACGCTGCCGATGATGGCAACCACGTCCGCAATCAAGTGTCCCTGCGTCATCACCGGCAGGGCGCTGATGTGCATAAACGACGGCGTCTTGAAGTGCACCCGGCGTGGCTTGTTGCCGCCCGTCCCGTGCAAATACACGCCGATCTCACCGCGCGGGCTTTCAATCGCCACAAACACTTCCTCGTCTGGCGCGGAGAAACCTTCCGTCCACAGCTTGAAGTGATGAATCACCGCTTCCATGCTCTGGCCGAGTTCGCGGCGCGGCGGCGGCACAAACTTGCGGTTCTCGCTGCGGAACGGCCCTTTCTCCGGCAGTTTCTTCAACGCCTGCTGGATGATCCGCACGCTCTCACGCATTTCGAGAATCCGCACGTAGAACCGGTCGTACACGTCGCCGTGTTCGCCCACCGGCACATTGAAGTCAAACAACTCGTAGCTGCTGTATGGCATCGACTTGCGGATATCCCAGGCGACGCCGCTCCCGCGTAGGCTTGGCCCGCTCACGCCCCAGGCCAGCGCTTTCTCCGGCTCAATGATCCCGATGCCCTGCGTGCGCTCAATCCACAGCGGATTGTTCGTCAGCAGCTTCTCGTAATCATCAATCTTGCCGGGGAAGTAATCCAGGAACGCTTCCAGCGCTGGCAGGAATTCCGGCGTCAAATCACGCCACACTCCACCAGGACGAATATAGCTGCCCATCAACCGCTGCCCGGAGAGCATTTCGAACATCTTCAAAATCATCTCGCGTTCGCGGAAGCAGTACAGGAACACGCTCATCGCCCCCATGTCGATGGCGTGCGTCCCCAGCCAGACCAGATGGCTGTTGATGCGCGTCAGCTCCATGCAGATCACCCGGATGATCTGCGCCCGGAACGGCACATCGATCCCCGCCAGCTTCTCCACCGCCAGACAGTACGCCATGTTATTCGACATCGGCGCCAGGTAGTCCATCCGGTCGGTCAGCGTGACCGCCTTCTCGTAGGTCTTGGACTCCATCGTCTTCTCGATGCCCGTGTGTAGGAAGCCCACGTCCGGCAGGCAGTTCACAATCTCTTCGCCGTCCAGTTCCAGCAGCAGACGCAGCACACCGTGCGTGCTGGGATGGTGCGGCCCCATGTTCAGCAGCATCGTCTCCCCAGTCATCGCCCGCTCGGAAACCAGCCCTTTGAGCTGTTCCAGGCTGCCTTCCCATTCCTTCATTGGGTTCTCTACATTCGCGGGGGTTTGAATTGCCATCGCCTTTGTACTCCGCCTACTCAGGATGAACAGGCTTCATCAGCCTGCTCTGCTCCTGCATTATCTCACTGGAAACCTGTACGCGCAGTCAGCTATTCGGTCGCCTTCGGCTTGTGCTTCAGAATCTCTTCCGCATTGAACGAGAACATGATCGTCTCATAGCCCAGCGGGTAATCCCGCCGGTGCGGATGCCCCTGCCAGTCATCTGGCATCATCAGGCGGCGCTGGTCAGGATGTCCCACAAAGACCACCCCCATCAGGTCAGCCGCTTCACGCTCCAACCAGTTCGCTCCCGGCCAGATCGTCGTCACCGTCGGTACAGCCGGGTCTTCTTCCGGCAGATATACCTTCAACCGCAGCCGCCGTTTGTACAGCATCGAGAGCAGATGGTACGATACGCCGAAGCGCCCTGGACGGTCATAATTCGGATAGTAATCGACCGCGCTCACATCGGAGAGAAAGTTGTAAACCAACCCAGCCGTATCCCGCAGATACTTCGCCACTTCCGGCAGCTTCGCCGGCGTAATCACCAGCGTCGTCTCGCCCGCAAACGTTTTGACATCTTCAAGTGCATCCGGGAAGGCCGCCTTCACTGCCGCTGCCGGATCAAGAGGTTGGGGAATGCTCATCGTTCGTCCTCGCAGCCGGATGTTTCGTATCCCGGCAATATGGATTTAGACGCGGATCGGGTCAGCCTCGACGGGCGCGGCCCAATTGCGAATGCTGTCGCCCTTGATCTTTTCGTGCAGCGTTAGGATGCCGTGTAGAAGCTGTTCTGGGCGCGGCGGGCATCCCGCCACATACACATCCACCGGGATGATTTCGTCTACACCCTGCACCAATGCGTAGTTGTTGTACACGCCCCCGCATGACGCGCAGTCACCCATCGAAATCACCCACTTCGGGGCGGCCATCTGGTCGTAAAGCTGGCGCACAACCGGCGCCATCTTGCGTGTCAGCCGCCCGGAAACAATCAGCAGGTCGGCCTGGCGCGGGCTGGCACGGTTCAGTTCCATCCCAAAGCGCGAAAGATCATACGTCGAAGCCTGGGTCGCCATATACTCAATCGCGCAGCAGGCCAGCCCGAACAGCAGCGGCCACATCGCGCCGTTCCGTCCCCAGTTGATCGCTTGATCCAGCGTGGTCGTCACCACGCCGAGGTTGCCAAGTTTCGAGCTTATTCCCATTCCAGCGCTCCCTTTTTCCACTCATAGATGAACCCGATTGTCAATATGAATAGAAACACACCCATGACCGCTAAGCCGTACACCCCCAGCTCACGGAGCTGCACCGCCCACGGCAGAAAGAAGATGATTTCCACATCGAAAATAATGAACAGCACCGCGATCAAGTAGAACTTAACCGGCAGGCGGCGAGTCCCAGGCCCAATAGGTTTCATGCCGCTTTCGTAAGGAGCTGCTTTGCGAGCGGACGGCCGCAGTGGGCCGAACAACCGCGAGATGATCACCACAATGAAGGCGACCAACACCGCAAAAAAGATCATCGCACCGATGGGGGCAAATTCGTTAAGGGTCATCGATCACTCCCAAAACGGGGTTTGTGCCAAATAGCACAAATAAACTTGACGAAGATTAACATAATTCAATGGCTGAGTCAATTTCATTGTACCCGTTCATCGCGCCTCTGCCAAAGGGAAATTATCACCCGCTTTTCTATCCCTAACCCGCCCCTCATCCGCCGCCCCACACCTCTCTCTACGCCCGGCCTCCTCCTGAATTCAAAAGATACCAAATGGTTTTCCAAAATGTCACCCTTTCCACCCCAATTTGTGCTATCGTAGGCTTACAGGTAAAGGCACCATTTTTGGCGCCCAGTTAAACTCCCTCTCCCAGTGAGCGCAGCGAACGTTCGGCAGAGGGCCGGGGTGAGAGCACAAGATTCTCATATTCTCACATTCTCATTCTTATCATTCTTATCATTTCTTGCATCCATTTGCATTTTCTCATCAACAATAACCGATCAACCATGAACAAACCTGCCGTCCCTTGCCTCTAGTCCGTTGTTCCATACAATGGATGCGGAGTGCGTATCTGTCTTGAAGGACTGACATGCTGCGTTTTCTTGCTTCGCTAGTCATCGCCCTCGGTGTCGGGGCAGCCATCGGTCTCTATCTCGGTTGGGTGCAGTTCCCCGTCGAATTTGTGAACAGCCCGGCTAGAGACCTCGCCGAAAGCTACAAGGACGACTACACCGTCATGATTGCCGCCGGCTACCTCAAGGACGGTGATCTCGGCGGCGCGATGAATCGGCTCCGCATCCTCGGCATGCAGAATATCCCTGCCTGGGTGCAGTCCGTCACCGAACGCTATATCAGCAGTTCCCGCGATTCGCGCGATATCGCCTACCTGGTCGCCCTCTCCGAGGGACTCGGCCGGCTCACCCCCATCATGGAACCCTATCGCCAGCTTCTCCCGCCGGGGCAGCAGCCATGACCCGTCCCGAAGCCAGCGGTAACCTCCCTCCCGACCGGCGCAGCAAATACCGCCGCCCTCGGCACCTCGTCTCTTGGTGGGGCATCTTCCTCGGCTTGATCGTCGGCATCGCCGGCGGCCTAGTCTACGCCTGGGTCGTCAATCCCCTCGTCGAATTCGACACCGAACCCTGGCAGCTTCGTGACGAAGACCGCGCCGCTTATGTGGCTGCCATCACCCTGCGCTACAGCTATGACGGCGACCTCAACCGCGCTGTCACCCAGCTTCTCGCCCTGCGCCTGCCCGGTGATCCCATCCAGGCCGTCGCCGATATTGCCTGCCGCCTCGCCAGCACCGACTACATCGATAACAGCAGCGGCCAGCGTGCTGTCCGCAGCATGATGCAGTTCTACCAGCTTCAGGGTCGCGCTGGCTGCGCCGATAACCTGCTGGTCATCAATGACCAGCCGACGCCGCAAATCGTCCTGGAGGTCGCCACGCCGACCCTCCGCCCGCCCGCCACCAAAACACCGACTCCCCCGCCGGCTGTTACCCCCTCGCCCACGCCCCAGCCCGTCGTTATCCCAACCCTCGTCCCCCAAACCGATTATGTGCTGGTCGATGTGCGGACATTTTGCAGCGTCGAGCTTTCCGGCCTCATCGAAGTCCGTGTCCAGGATTTCAACGGCAGTCCCATTTCTGGGGAAAAAGTGCGCGTCCGCTGGGCCGATGGCGAAAGCATCTTCTTCACCGGCCTCAAACCAGAACGCGGCCTGGATTACGCTGACTTCCAGATGGAAGCGGGCAAAGCCTACACCATCGAAGTCGCTGGCCGCTCGAACCCCTCCCAGCCGCTTGTGGCCGGTTCATGCAGCACCGATACTGGCCAGCAGGCCATCACCTCCTACCGAGTGTTCTTCCGCCCGCGGTAGCAGTCCACTATGCCAGGAAAACGCCTGCATTGGCCAGTCGAAATCTTGGCGCTGCTGGCGGTGGCGGCCTTCCTCATCCTGAATCTGAACCGGCTGCACATGCACCCGGATGAAGAACTTTCCTACCGTTCCACGCCTGATGGCCTGATCGCGACGCTCCACTACCAGACCGATTTACGGGATAACCAGGCTCCCCTCTGGTTCCTGACCTTCCGGCTGTGGCGGTCATGGGCCGGCGATGCCGAGTTCACCAGCCGGGTCCTCGGAGTCCTGCTCAGCCTGCTCGCGCTGGCTGTACTGGTTCAGCTCGTCCACCGCGCCTATCGCCAGAAAAACGCGGCTGTCTTTGCCCTGCTCGTCCTGATCGGAAACGGCTTCTTCTTCAACTACGCCCTGGACATCCGCCCCTATCCGATGGTGATGCTGGCCGCGGCCCTCTGCATGCTGGCCTTCTGGCGCTGGTTAGAAGATGACACCCGCCGAGCGAACCTGATCTACGGACTCAGCCTAGCCCTGCTCTTCTACGTTCATTACCTGCTGGTCTTCCTGGCCGCTGCTCAGGGACTCTACCTTCTGGCGACGCAGCCGCGCCGTCTCCCCAGGCTGATCCTGCCTGCGTTCCTCGCCGCTGTGATCTGCCTGCCCTGGATACCCGTTTTCGTGAGTCAGGTGAACTTCCTCAAGCAGGTCGAGGCTGATTCCGGGACAAGCCGAGGCCTCGCCGGAATTGGCGTCAGCACCCTGCCAACCACCCTGCCGAACATTGAGGCGCTGCTGGCGACTGCCGCCAATGGGCAGCCGCTGCTCTTTGGAGCCTTGCTGGTCGCTGGCGGAACTTTGCTGTTTCGGAAACGCGGCTTCTGCCTGGCCGTGACCTGGACGTTCGTGACCCCGACGCTTTATCTGCTCGCCAATCTGGTCAGCGGAGTCTATGCGCCCCGCTTCGTCTCCCACTTGACGCTCGGACTGGCCTTTGCGCTTGGCGGAACGCTGGCCGCGCTGCCCTCCATCCGCCACATCCGCCTCGGTTGGCTCGCCCTCGCGGGAGTCATCGCTGCTCAGCTTGTGACTTTCCCCGCCCAGATTCCAGATCGAATACCCTACCGCGATCTGTTCCGCCAGCTCTCCCAGCAGTTCCATCCCGGCGACGCAGTGCTGTTCGTAAATGGCGGTGAAGAAGACGGCTTTGTTCAGTACCTTTACTACACTTGGACGGCGCCTTCCCTCATCCAAGCCATGACCACTGATCCAGCCGCCGCCGTCCAGAATCGCCGCATCTGGTTCGTCACCCGGAACTGGTTCGATAGTGAGGTGCGCGCCGCCTTCGACCAGCTCGAAACGGGTCATCCCGTGCAGAAGGTCATGGGTCGCTGCGACCGAACTTGGTGCTACCTGATTCAGTTGATGGAAGCCCCGCCGCAGTCCTCAGGTCAGTTATTCGGTGCCGAGCTTGGTTTCTACGGCTTTGACCTGGATGCGGTTACCCCTACCGGAATTCAAACTCGTCTGTGGTGGCAAGTTCAGACCCCACTGTTGCTGGATTACTCGTTCAGCCTGCGCCTCCTGGATGCCAGCGGAGCCCTCATCGGCCAACTCGATGGCCCGATCCACCACTACGGCCAAATAACCGTCCCTACCTCCCAGATGCAGCCCGGACAGATTTACATCGACCATCGAATAGTGCCGCTCCCGGAGGGTCTCCCTCCTGGCGAATACCGCTTAGCGCTGGCCGTTTACCAATCCTGGGACGGCCAGCGTCTGACTCTTCGTGACGGCCGTGACGAGCTTGAGCTGAAAACCCTATTGCTTCCCTAAACCTGCACTGCCTCAACCACCGGGAACTGCGCCAGCGCTGTTAGGAAACGCTCACGGATCGCGGCGGCATCTGCTTCAGTTTCACCCTCAAACCGCAGACTCAACACCGGCTCGGTATTGCTTGCGCGCAGCAAGCCCCATCCACGCGGGAAGCGAATCCGCAGCCCGTCCACATCCACCATCTCACCGCTGCCGGCCAGCGCTGCCTTTACCCCCTCGATCACGGCCTGCTTGACCTCATCCGGACAGCGCGGACGGTATTCCGGCGTGCTGTATAGCGTCGGCAGACTCGCATCCAGTTCTGAAAGCGTCTGCCCGCTGGCCGCTAGCAGACGGAGCAGCCGTCCCGCCACCAGATAGGCATCATCGAAGCCGTAGTAGTCTTCTGCTAGGAAGATATGCCCACTCATCTCGCCCCCCAGCGGCGCACTCAATTCGACCATCTTGGCCTTGATGAGCGAATGCCCGCTGATCCACATCACCGGCTTTCCACCATGTGTCGCCACATCGTCGAAGAGCACCTGGCTGGACAGCACATCGGCTACCACCGCCGCACCTGGCTGCCGCGAGAGCACATCCCGTGCGAGCAGTGCCAGCAGCCGGTCAGCCGCGATCAAGCGTCCCTGCTCATCGACTGCCCCCATCCGGTCGGCATCGCCATCAAAAGCGATCCCTACATCTGCGCCGAGTTCACGCACCCGCTTCCCCAGCGCTACCATGTTCTTCGGTTCCGAGGGGTCGGGTTGGTGATTCGGGTAGCTGCCATCTGGCTCGCAGTATAAGCAGTCCAGCACCGTATGTCCCCACCGCTGCATCAGGTCCGGTGCGAATAATCCCCCCGTCCCATTGCCCGCGTCGATCACCACTCGCAGTGGTCGCTCCGGATTGATCCGGCCAGCGAGATCATCCAGATAGGCTGCCCGCGCATCATGATCGTCTCTCTGCAAGCCGCTGCCTACCTCTAGGTCGTCTGCTGCGATCAACTGCCGCAGTGCCTGGATGCCGTCGCCGTAGAGATTCCGCGCCCCCACACTCAATTTGAACCCGTTCTGATCCGGCGCGAGGTGACTGCCCGTCACCATCACGCCTCCACAGTTCCCCCGTTGCACTGCATGCCAGTACACTACTGGCGTGGATACCAATCCCAGTCCCGTCACATCGCAGCCGCTGGCAGCCAATCCCTCCATGACCGCCGCGTACAGCGCTGGCGAAGTTCGCCGGTTATCATGTCCGACTACCACTGTGCGCTGACCTTCAATCCGTTGAAGGATCGTGCCAAACGCCTGGCCAGTCAACCGCGCGGCTTCAACCGTAATAACGGCTTGTGTCCCTTCTGCTCGCCCCCGGATGTCGTACTTTTTGAAGATTCCGGCTGTGATCTCCGCCATGCTGCTCTCTACCCCTTACGATCTGTGATGACCAATTCCTGCTTAACGTACACCCGCTTCCCATTCGGCACGTCTTCGACCACATGCACACCGGGGCCAACCTCGGCCCCCTCGCCGATCTTCACCCCTGGCATCGTCATTGCATCCACCGCAATGAACGCGCCCTGCCCAATAATCGCCCCCAGCTTGTCGCGCCCGGTCGCCAGCTTCTGCCCCTTGACCATGCTGTTGACCGGTTTGCGGTCGATTCGCAGATTAGCCGTGGTGCAGCCTGCCGAGAAATTAATCCCCGGTGCGAACACCGAATCCAACACCCGGCAGGCGTGCATGTCACAGTGCTCCGCGACATAGCTCCGCGCCACCTCAGTCGTAAAACCCACGTTGGAATGCGCCAGCACCATTGAATTCCGCACCAGCGCGTTGTTGCCCACAATCACATTCGCTCCGATATACGCTGGGCCGACTACCGCCGCGCCAGGGAAAACTTTCGCGCCAGGACCGATAAATACGTCTCCGACCAGTGCTGCTGTCTTGGCGATGAACGCATCCGGCGCAACCTGTTGGCCTTTGCCTTTGAGTTGATCAAGGAAGTCGTTCATCACATCCAGCACATGCCAGGGGAACTTTAGGGCGCTCCACCGTCCAGCATAAGGCACAACTTTATAAACCTGCGTCTTCATCAGCGCATCCATTGCCCGTTCATAGTGATCGTCACTTGGCAGATCACGGGCATACTCCGCTCGGATCGCATTAAACAACATGGAGGCACTGCTGTGAGCATGGGCGACAATGTTCACCAAGTTACTCGGTCGTTTATCCGCGCCTGGCTTCTCCACTATCCCCGTGATCCGCCCATCTTTGTCCACAATCAGGTAGCCGCCGGGGAAATACTCCGCCATCTCCACCCCGGCCAGATATGTCGCTGTGGGATCGGCATTCCAAGCCGCCAACAGATCGATATGCAGCCGGTCTTCTACCACATCGTGCACCTGGTTGATGTAAATCGGAGCGTCCGGTGTGGCTGCCAGCGCTGGCTCAGCTCGCAGCAGCGCATCGCCCATTCCCTTTGGCTCTGGCTGCACCGTCACCTGGATGCGCATTCCCTCGATAGATGCCGCCAGCACCTCAACATCGGCGCGGTTTTCTGGGTTTCCAACGATGACAACATCTCGGAATCCGAGCGCCCGGTAGCGTTCCAGTTGAGTTTGTAGGAGGGGCTTGTCGCCGAACTTCAGCAGCGACTTTTCACGCAGCGGCCACATCCGTGAGGAAGCTCCGCCGGCCAAGATGATAAGAACCGGTGTGGACATGTCTTGAGTTTCCTTATGTTTTGCCCAATCAAATCAATGGAAGCCATTGTACCAGCCTCAAGCTTATCCCTGCCTAACAGTCTTAATCTGACGGAATTGCTCGCAGCATGACTAAATGGAACCTTCTCAAGGCTGACATCACACTTTAAGATAGCAGAAGCTCCATCTGATCAACGCAGGCTCCGGGGGTGTTCAATGACGGCCCAATTCCTCTCGACGTTCATGCGCCTTGCCCAGCAGAAGACAGGCGCGGATCGGGCATTGGCCTGCGACACCGTGCTCAATGTGGTCGATTCAGTTCGAGTTCAAGCTACCGATCTCTCGATGGGCAATTTCGACGGTTTTGCCGCGCTGCGCGAGGCGTTGAGCACAGGCGAACCCCTCATCACCAACAACCTGATTTCCGACCCCACCCAAGCACCCATCACCAACACGAGTTTCGGCAATCTGCGGATCGTCGTGATCATTCCAGTTCAGAATGTCGGCGCGGTCTATCTGGATCGACCGGTGCGAAATGGGGTCATCACCCAGAAGACGGTTGAGCGGCTGATGCTGCTAGCCGAGAAAACAGCGCGTAAACAGGAATGGGATATTTCAGAGAGCGTACTGAGTGAACGCTACGAGCAAATGATCTGAACACGCTCAGCGCTGGAGCTGTGGGAACTGCCGGGGCATCGGCACAGCCTTGAGAATATCGTTGATCTCGTTGGCAGCGCGTTTGGTGTACAACCAGACCATACCTGGCTTGATTTCCGTGCCACAGATGACCGCCAGCGATACCGTGTAAGGCGAACCGAATTCGACGATATAGACGCCGTTATGTTCCCCCTCGAAGTAAGTCGAGTGGAATTTGGTCTCTTCCAAGATGTTCGCCAGCGACTGCTGAGCATTGTGGTCGATGTTCAGCGCCCGCGTCAGCAGTTGAAGATCGTATTCTTCCAGCGTCCCCGCCGCACCTACCATATTGCCATCAGCATCAATTAGACCAACGAAGCTGGCCTTGACATGTGACATCAGATCTTTGAGGTAATCATTGATACGCCGGAACTGCTGCCGGCCCAGTACCAACGCTGCCGGACGAGTATTCGGGTCCAGCCGACGGGCACGGTCGATGTTTTTCTCGCTTGGCTCGACATCCTCAGCCGGACGAGGACGCTGCACCTCGCTGCG
The DNA here is from genome assembly GCA_034431625.1 of Anaerolineae bacterium. Taxonomy (GTDB): domain Bacteria; phylum Chloroflexota; class Anaerolineae; order Aggregatilineales; family Phototrophicaceae; genus CFX2. Next base: position 82,300 of record DAOUCY010000022.1, read on the forward strand.
GCGCGCTTCAAGCTGCCGCTCGATCTGCATCAATACGAACGACATATTTAGCGGTTTATACAGGTAATCCACGGCTCCCAACCGGTAAACAGCCACTGCACTCCGCGCCGACAAATCGTCATCGATCACGATTACGCGGGCATGCGGGCGCAGACCGCCCACTACCGCCAGCAAATCCATCCCGCTCAGGTCGGGTAGTTCTGTCTCGGTCACGATCAAATCAAAATCGGTCAGCAGAATTTCGCTGAGTGCTTCTTCAAAGCTGCGAGCCTGATTGACAGCATAACCACCAACCGATTCGAGTGTCTCACTCAGTGTGCCGCGCAGATTGCCATCCCGTGCGACGATCAGGATGCGCTCTTTTGGGTGGCTGTGACCGTTGAGGACTTGGGCTTCTGCTGCCATCGACGAACTACCCTTCAACCGTTGAACTTAACCGGGAGCCGTGCTGCCTGCATATACCGACAACAGCGGCGGCAGCGCCAGAATGGGAATCAGCCTTGAACGGTGGCTGATGATCCCGTGAATGAACCGCGCAGCGGCAGGCGCATCGCCGAACTGCAGAGGATCCACATACTCGACTTGAAAAACTTCATCAACCAGTAATCCCACTTGTTGTCTTCCCCCCGCCGCCACAATAAAAATGCTGGCGCTCGTGGGCGGCGGCGCGGGTTGGTCAAAAATGCGCCGCAAATCGATCAAAGGAAGCACTGTCCCGCGTCGGTTGACCAACCCAATCACCTCCGGCGGCGCGTCTGGCAGCGCTAGTGTTTCAACCATAGCAGACACTTCCACCACGTCTTCGATAAGCAGACCAAAGACCTGCTCTCCCAGAGCAAAGGTCAGGATCGGCAGCCGAAGCGTATCAACTGGAGTTCGGCGGCTCATTCCCCTGGTCACTCTCTTTCCGCCACATCACGGTGATAATGGTCGGCGACTCTTCCCCTTCCAGCAGAATTTCATCCACCAGATCACCCAGCTTCGAGCGCAGCGCGATCATCACGTTGCTTGTTGACACCCTGGCAAGCCAGGGTGTCGTCACCGAAAGCTGCACTCCCATCTTGTCGTGGTCACTCACACCATTGAAGCTGAGTGTGTGACGCATCCCCGTCTTCAACACCAATTCACCCAACGTCGCGGCAACGCTGGCAAGCTGTGCCTGCCGCGCCGGGACAAAACCAAGCAGGGCCGCCGCCCGTCTGGCCGTGTTGCGGGCGATCATAATATCCATCGATGTCTCCACCGGGACCGTGAGAACCGGCGGCTGCATCGTGTAAGGCCCTTTTGGTCGGGTCATTGATGCGTCTCCGCGGCCATCATTTCAACAATCCCAGTTCTTGCAGCGTATTCATCAAATGCTCGGTAGCAAAGATGTCCTTCGGAATGTAATCATCCGCTCCAGCAGCCAAACCTGACATCGTAGCTTGCGCTTCGTCCCGCTCGGTCAGCATGATGATCGGAATCGACTGGGTATCCGGTGACCGCTTCAACCGCCGGCATACCTGGAATCCGTCCATCCCCGGCAGTTTGACATCGAGCACGATGAATGAGGGATGCTTCTCCATCACAGCCCGCACCCCATCCAATCCGTCATAAGCCACCCGCACTTCAAAACCCATGCTTTCCAGCGTAGCTTTGATCTGGGCGGCCTGTGTTTTGCTGTCTTCGATTAGTAGTACGTCCAGGCTCATACCAGTTGAGCGGCTCTGCGTTCCCTATCTGCCGCGATTGAGCCGCTTTCACTCCTTTTCTTCATTATAAGGCAATCCCAAATAATCGTCTGGTTTAGAAAACCAAACTCTACCCCAATTCTGTGGGGGTTCCAGCCAGACGGATCAATGTCGTCGGAATATCGCCCAACGGCAGTATAGTTTGCACCGCGCCGCGTTCAATGGCTGCGCCAGGCATCCCAAACACCGTGCAGGTCGCCTGATCTTGTGCCAGCGTTGCTGCGCCAGCTTCCCGCAGCGCCATCATCCCAGCAGCGCCATCATCCCCCATCCCGCTCAAGATTACGCCCACACACTCAGCTCCACAGGCTAGTGCAGCTGATTTGAACAGCACATTGACCGAAGGACAGTAGGCCTCAGTTCCAGTATCCTCTCGCAGCTGAGCCACCAAACGACGTCCATAGCGCGCCACAGTCAGATGACTGCCACCCGGCGCGACATAAACACGCCCCCTACTCAGGATTTGGCCTTCTTCAGCCAATTCTACCGGCAGCCTCACCTGTCCCCCTAACCAGCGTACCAGTCCTGCCATGAATTCATCGGGCATATGCTGAACGATTACCACAGGGATAGGGTAATCCGGTGGGAGTTTGCCAATTACCTCGCACAAGGCGCTCGGCCCACCCGCGCTTGCCCCGATCACCACCAATTCCGCCCGTGCCGCTGGCACGACCAAAGAGGCTTGAATGGGTTCAGATGACCTTTCCAAGCCTACGCGGCGCCGCACCAAGCTGACTCCAGACATTGCTGTAAGCGCGTTGATGAACTGCTTTTGGAACGAATCCTGCATAGGCTCCGGCTTTGCTGGACGCGGTACGACGGCCAGGGCCCCAGCCTCCAGTGAACGTATTGACAGATCGACATCCGTCTCCAGCAGTGCGCTGACGATCACAATCGGTGTCGGACACTGAACCATAATCCGGCGTGTCGCCTCTAATCCATCCATCCGAGGCATGCGGATGTCCATTGACACCACGTCTGGCCGCAGCGCCTCAACCCGCGCTACTGCTTCTTCCCCATCACTGGCTTCACCAACAACGATCATACCCGGCACAGCATTCACCATTCCGGCCAGATGATTTCGCACTGTCTGGCTGTCGTCGGCAATCAGGACGCGAATCGTCCGCTGCGCCATATGATCTCACACCAAGGACCAAATCAGTCGCAGCAGTTCAGCTTGCTCGAACCGCGATTTGACCAGATAAGCATCGGCTCCAGCATGCAGCCCAGCTTCTCGCTGCTCTGGCTTGCTGAGCGAAGTGAGCAGGATGACCGGCAGCCGTCCAAACTGGTGATCCTCCTTAATGCGTCGTGTCAGCTCAAGCCCGTTCATTCGGGGCATCTCCACATCGCTGATGACTAGATCAGGCTGGATGTCCCGCAGTCGTTCCCAGGCTTCTGCCCCATCGACGGCCACTGAGACGACAAACCCAGCCGTTTCCAGAATATGTTTTTCCAGTGTCCGCGTTGTGATCGAATCATCTACGACCAGGATATGGCGCTGTTCGGATGCAGCCTGTGCGGCTTTTAGAGGTGGTGTTTCGGCTGCCCTGCGCACACGCGGCTGACCAGTTGCACCGCGCAGCACCGCGTTTGGATCAAGTACCAGGATGACCTCGCCGCTGCCCAATAATGCCGCTCCAGTCACATAGGGTGCATTGGCAATTTCCCGCCCCAGCGGCTTGAGGACTAATTCTTCTTCGCTGAACAGATCTTCTACCTCAAAGGCAACTGCGCGCTCGCCCGTCGCCAGCACCAACAAGGTGATCCACTCGTGCCCGCCCTCAATTTCACCAACCGACAGCCCCAGTACCGAAGCCATCGGTACGACCGCAACCGGACGGCTCTCCACAATGACCATCTCTCGGCCTTCCGCCAAGAAAAGCTGATCACGTTTCAACTTCAACATCCGCCACACCGACGCTGAGGGCACAGCAAAGGTCTGATTACCGACGCTGACCAAGATACAGCTCAACCGGCTGAGCGAAAGCGGAATTCGCAGCGTGATCGTCGTTCCACGGCCAGGAATACTATCTACGCTCACCCGCCCACGCAGACCCTCCACGCGCGTCCGGACAATATCCATCCCCAGCCCGCGGCCGCTCAATGTCGTCACTTCGTGCCGTGTACTCAAGCCCGGATGAAAGATGAAGTTGTAAGTTTCCTCTGGGCCAAGCGCCGCTGCTTCCTGTGGAGTCACCAATCCAGCTTCAATCGCTGCCTGGCTGATCTGGTCAGCATTCAGCCCACGTCCGTCATCACTGACATGGATCAGCACATCTTTGCCGCGCTGCTCAACGATCAAGCGCACCAGACCAATCGGCGGCTTGCCCTTTTGGGTACGCTCTTTAGCCGTCTCCAATCCATGATCCAGCGCATTTCGCAGCAGGTGCATGATTGGCTCTTTGAGCACATCCAATGCCGTCTTGTCCATCTCCACTGCTGAGCCGACCACCTCCAGATGGGCCTCTTTGGCAGTGTCTCGCCCCAGGTCACGCACCAACCGCTGAAACCCGCCGACCAGCGTCTCAAACGGAACCAACCGCATCCCGCCAATATCGTCCTGAAGCTGTTCAGCCAGCATACTGAGCTGAGCATTATAAGTCGTCATGTCTCGGCCAAGCGCAGCCAACTGGCGATTCGCCTCTATCAAGAAGCGCTGGTTCGTCTCCAGGAATTTGAAGAGCATCAGCACTTCTTCGGGAATATCTTCTGCTTGGTGCTGCAAACGCCTTGCCAGCCGGATATATGCCGTACGAACGCTGCGCCATTCCCGCTGCCAGCGTCGATTGAGTTTCTGAAGTTCTTGGAAGTCCCGCTGCCGTTCTTCGCTGTGCATCCGCATGACCAGCAGTTCGCTGACTTCCCCCATCAGCCGGTCCATCCGTGATACCGGTACACGGATGCTCTCTTCTGCCACAGGAAGCTGAATCGTCACATGCTCTTCCAGGCCGGCTACGACCGTCCGCGTGGTCGTGGTACGCTTCTTTTCGGCCGAGGTCTGCGGCTTCAGCGCCGTGACAGTCGCCACGACTTCTTCTAGACGCTCCATTGTGGACGCCAGAATCATCGGATCGTTCTCTGTACCATTGACAACATTCTGGATCAGATCGAGTCCGTCATAGAGCAGATCGCACACACCGTGTGTCAGTTCGATTTTCTGCTTAAGCGCTGCGCTGAAGATTTCTTCCATCGAATGTGCTAGTGTCTCGATCACCTGGATGCCCACTGCCCGCGCCGCGCCCTTCATGCTGTGGGCGACCCGGTTCATCTCGCGCAGCGCCTCAGGATCAGACTGTGCTGAAGCTTCGGTTTGCAGCAGTGTCCGGTTGAGACTCTGGAGATAGTCCCCCACCTCCACCCAGAAAATATTCAGCAGATCAGGATCAGGCGTCGTCATCGTTTCAATCCCGCCAGCAGCGCATTGATGCGCCGTGCCGCATCCTGCAAATTTTGAACGCTGGCCTTAACCTGCATCGTACTGCTCAGCGTTTCGGTCGTTGAGCGCTTAATCGTCCGCATCGCCTGAGTCAGTTGATCCATGCCAATGGTTTGCTGGCGCGTGCTGGCCGCGATCTGCATGGCAGCCATCGCTGCTTCTTCAATTGCTCCTGCCAGATCGCGGATCGACTCGCCCGCCCGGTTCACAAGAACTTGTCCCTGATCTACCCCTTTACTGCCTTCTTCTGTCACCATCACCGCAGCATTCGTTGCCCTCTGGATTTCGCCCAAAATCTCGCGCACCTGCACTGTAGCTTCTCGATTTTGTTCCGCTAGGTTGCGAACTTCCAGCGCCACCACCGCGAATCCCTTGCCTTCTTCGCCGGCGCGAGCTGCTTCTACCGAGGCATTCAACGCCAGCATCCGCGACTGATCCGCCAGATTATTGACCGTGGCAATGATTTCACCAATCTGCTGGGTGTTCTCTGAAAGCACCAAGATGTTATCAGCGATATCTTCTACTCGCCGACGGATCATATCCATGCCTGTGATCGTCTGCGTTACAGCCTCAGAACCTGCTCGCGAAATATCCACTGAAAGCTGCGCAGTCTCGGCCACACTCTGTGCTCGCTCGGCCGTCTCGGTCACAGTTGCCCGTACCTCGTTAACCGTCGCCGTGGTCTCCGTTACTACGCTGTCTTGTTCATTCGCCATTGCGATCTGCCGTGCCGCAGCTGAGAGGATTTCCTGGGTATCCGCATCGACCCGTTCCAACGCGCTGCTGATTTCCGTCACAATATCTTGCAAGCGGTCGAGCATTCGGTTAACTGCCTCACCCAACTGCACCAAACGGCGGTCTTCATCAGAGCGGATGTTCAGCCCTTTTGTATCAAGGCGCTGCTGCAAATCCCCCAGTACTACCAGATCGAGCGTATGAATGTAGCTGTTCAGTGTGTGATAAAATGTGGGCCGGCTGACCCGATGCAGCAAAGTGCCAATTGCCCAAGCCAATATCAGTGCCAGCAGCGCCCAGGGCAGGAACACCGTTGGGTTGAGCTGCAGACTGAATCCCATCAACAGCACGGGGATCACCGCTGCGGCCGCAGAGAGCAGTGCCAGCGGGCTGGTCGCCGATTCGACCAACCGCTTAATGTACAGCCCAAGCCTGTTGGGTGTGGCCAGGTTTTGCAAAGTGCTCATTCATCCGCTCCAACAATCAAGCGTTCATCTTCAAACAACTGAGCGAGATTCAGGACGGTCAGATGGTCTTCGGTCACACCCTGCGCATACGTGAGTGTCCCCACGGGCTTGATTGCAGTCATAGGAACGTTGATTACGCCATCAACACGGTGAGCCAGCAGCGCCAATGTGAGCTGGTGTGACCGGACAAGAATCGCTTCACTAGGAAGTACTTCTGGCTGGCGAATTACCAAACCGAGGAAACGACGCAGATCGAAGGTCGTGATGACCTGCCCGCGCACATTAATAATACCGGGATAGTAATCAGGCACGCCGGGAACTGGAACAATGTATTGAATGGATCGAACCCCGCGTACCAGCATCACATCCAAACCGTAGCGCTCATCATCCAGCATAAAGGTCAGCAGTGGACGCGCATCCCGCATCAAATCATCATCATCGACGACAGGCTGGGCATACTGAATGGCGCGCTGGCGCAGCCGCTCTCGTTCCATCGCCAGGCGGCGATTTTTGTTATCCCATTCCACACGCTCCCCAGACCTACCTGGGATGTACTGTTCGCTCATGGATGTGCCATACTTCCCCCAAGAAACGCTTTCTTCGTAGTATACACCGAGTGCGTTTTGGTCTGAATTGAGGTCATTGCAGCCGTCGAAACCATCCTCAAACCCTCACCATGATTGTCAATGACCGCGTTGGACATAATTGGACATACAGACACCTCCCCCCCACCGCTACCCTACCTGATACAGTGAAGTAGCGTGAAATGCGAAGGATGGCAGGATATGACGAACAACGGACAGCATGTCAACGGAGATAAACAAACAGGAACCGAGTTAGTGAAACGCGGCCTAGCACAGATGCTCAAAGGCGGCGTCATCATGGATGTCGTCACGCCAGAACATGCAAAAATTGCTGAAGATGCAGGTGCCTGTGCTGTAATGGCCCTGGAGCGCGTCCCGGCAGACATCCGCGCTCAGGGTGGGGTCGCCCGTATGAGTGATCCGGATATGATCGAAGGCATTATGCAAGCTGTCAGCATTCCAGTGATGGCGAAGGTGCGCATCGGCCATTTTGTTGAAGCACAGATTCTGGAGGCGTTGGGTGTTGACTACATTGATGAAAGCGAAGTCCTCACCCCTGCTGATGAAGAACATCACATCAACAAACACAAGTTCAAGGTTCCCTTTGTCTGCGGCTGCCGCAATCTCGGTGAAGCGCTGCGCCGCATTGCGGAAGGCGCAGCCATGATCCGCACCAAAGGCGAAGCCGGCACGGGGGATGTTGTTGAAGCGGTTCGCCATGCCCGCGCAGTGAATGCTGAAATCCGCCGCCTCACCTCGATGGACGAGGATGAACTCTATACCTATGCCAAGAACATCCAGGCTCCTTACGCCCTGGTCAAGGAAACCGCCCAGTTAGGACGTCTGCCTGTAGTCAACTTTGCAGCCGGCGGCGTGGCAACCCCCGCCGATGCGGCACTGATGATGCAGTTGGGTGTCGATGGTGTCTTCGTTGGCTCCGGCATCTTCAAAAGCGGTGATCCTGTCAAGCGTGCTAAAGCCATCGTCGAAGCCGTCACTCACTTCGATAACCCTGATGTGCTGGTGAAGGTCAGCCGCGGTCTGGGTGAAGCAATGGTCGGCATAAATGTCAGTACCATGCCCGAAGTACAGAAGATCGCCGGTCGCGGCTGGTAGTCGGGGAAAATGATCTTGATCTGCGGAGCCACATGGCTCCGCAGACGATGTTGATCGATCAGGATAAGCTACGGACAGTCCTCACAGTGATGGTCATCGACAAAAACCATCACCCGCTTGCCATCCTGCCAGGTGGCAAGCTGCCCGCCATAAAGCTGCGATAGGACATCAGGCTGGTACACTCTTTCTGGTGATCCGAAAGCAATAATCCGGCGGCGCAGCGCCATTACCCGGTCGAAGCGGCTGAAAGCCAGCGCCAAGTCATGTGTACACAACAGAATGGTCAGACCATCGTGGTGGAGGCCATCCAGTACGCTCATGAGTTCAGCTTGGGCACTGGCATCGACGCCGCTGAACGGTTCGTCGAGCATCAAAACGCTGGCTCGCTGCGCCAGCGCCCGCGCGATGAACACACGCCGGCGCTGTCCACCACTAAGTTCACCAATTTGACGCCCGGCCAACTCTGCCATACCGACGCGCTCCAGAGCGCTGTATACCTGCTGCCAGTGATGGGCCCGCGGCCAGCGCAACCAACCGATCTGCCGAACGCAGCCCATCATAACGACATCGCGGACAGTCGCCGGAAAATCCCAATCCACCCCTTCATGCTGCGGGACATAGCCGAGCAGATTGTCTCCGCCAGCCATCGTGATCGTCCCACGCTGTGGCTGGAGCAGCCCCATGATGGTCTTGATAAGCGTGGATTTACCTGCTCCATTTGGCCCAATGATTGCGACACGCTCCCCAGCGCGAATGTCGAAGCTTACCTCTTCCAGCGCAGGCTGCTGGTTGTAAGCCACTGTCAGACCGCGCGCTTCCAGGATTGGCGGCACAACCGGGATGGAATCGAACTCCGGGATGGGAGCAGTCAAATCAAGGAGCTGAACGGCCATAAGCACTTCTCCAAACTTGAGCAGATGATGTGATACAGGGTCTCGTTCATTCCTTAACGATACCCGATGTGAGTGGGAATTTGAACCCACGATCTTTGCGTCACTCCCTGTAGGATGCTGTGCACAATCGCTCGGCTGGGTTGTCCCCTAGCCCCCACCAAGTGCGTCAGCCACGGTCTGTGCATTATAGAGCAGATAGTCCAGATAGGTCGGCGCTGGCCCATCCACGCTTGTCAACGATTCGCTCAGCGTGGTGACGATGGTCACTCCAGTTTCCGCGGCCAGAGTATCAATGATCCGGGTGTTGGCGGTGGCTTCAGCAAAGATAGCCGGGACACCAAGTTTGTGGACCTGCTCGATCAGTGCCACGAGTTCCTGCGGATCAACCGCGGCGGAGGTCGTTCCCCCAGCGATAACCACACCAACCACCTCAAAACCGAACGCACGGGCAAAGTAGCTCATGAACTCGTGGTTGGTGATGAGCTTGCGCCGTTCTTGAGGCACGACCGTGAGGATGCTTTCCATCTCAGAGCGAACTTCCACCAACCGGGCTTTATAGGCTTCCGCATTAGCTGTATAGATTTCGGCGTTGGCTGGGTCTGCCTGGACAAAAGCAGCGGCAATGTTGTCCGCCCAGATCATGCCACTGGCCGGATCAGTCCAAACATGCGGGTCGCAGGAGCTGTGTTCATGTCCTTCCTCTTCGCTGTGTACAGCATCACCAGACTTGTCATGATGGTCATGCTCATCTTCGCAGACCCCTTCTTCGCCAAGGATGCCAACTGGCTCGGCAGTGTGTTCCGCCTCTTCGCCATAATGCACTTCGGCAGTGAAGGGATACATCTCGATCCCGTTAGAAACAATCACCAGCGGTACTTGAGCAGCATTCTCCATCAGTCCCGCCAAAAAAACCTCATAACCCGCGCCAACAGCCAGGACAACATCAGCTTGGGCAACACGAGCCACATCCTGCGGAGTCGGCTCGAAGGCATGCGCATCCGCATCTGCCGGAACTAGTGAGGTGACGGAAACCAAACTGCCGCCCACATTCTGAGCGACATCGGCGACAATCGTGGTCGTTGCGAGAACCCGTAAGGGCTGATCTTGCGCGCCGGCCAGACCTACCGAGAGCAGCGCGAGTCCGAGTACAATTATGGCAGCAAGGCGTGAATGTAACATCGAGAAAACCTCACAAATTGATACAGCGTCTCAAAATACAATGATACGGTATCTCAGTAAAATCAGCTTGTCAAGGCTGTTGCGAACGATCAGAAAGGGACTCTCATGAGCGAAGAACTCAGCCCACGGGCACGGCGATTACAGGACGCCGGTCACAAGCTGACTCATGCCCGGCTGACGGTACTGCGGGTTTTGGAAAACAGCGGCGGTCACATGACCTCTGCCGAGGTGCTGGACCAGGTGTCGCACCTCGATGCCACCATTGGCCGCGCCAGCGTGTTCCGCACGCTCGACTTGCTGACCGAGATGTCGATCATCCGCCCGACTTACATCGGCACGAGCATGACGCCAACCTACGTGCTGCTGCCAGACGGTCACCATCACCACATCATTTGTACCCAATGTCACCGGGTGATTGAGTTCGAGGACTGCGGCTTGGAACGAATCAGCGCGGAGCTAGAAGCGCGGCTGCACGTCAAGCTGAGCGGTCACCTGCTGGAATTTTACGGGCTGTGCGAGGCCTGCCTGAAAACCTCATGAGCGCGGCCAATCTAAATCCCTACCAACGAGTCATCCATCGAGGTTTGCTTTGCACATTGCATTGAACGGCTGGTTCTGGACTCAACCGTATACTGGCAGCGGGCAGGTGGTGCGGCGGCTGGTGACGATGCTACGGCGGATCGCGCCGGAGGTGCGGCTGACGCTGGTGCTGCCGCCAGGACAACCCGTGCCGGATGATCTGCCGGAGGGGGTACAGGCAGTCACGACACGCGGACCGGGCGGCAATTTAGGCAAGGTGTGGTTCGAGCAGCGGACGTTCCCGGCAGCGGCGGCTGCATGTGGAGCGGATGTCGCACATGTGCCCTACTGGGGGCCGCCGCTGAGTTCGCCGGTGCCGCTGGTGACGAGCGTGCTGGATGTGATTCCACTGGCGATCCCAGAATACTCCCAGGGGGTTGGGCCGCGGCTGTACACCTCGCTGGTTCGAGCCGCCGCACGGGAGTCGGCCCACATCCTGACGCTGAGCGAGGCAGCCAAAGCTGACATTGTGCGGCTGCTGGATGTTCCGGCGGAGATGGTCACAGTGACGCACCTGGCCGCAGACGAAGCTTATCACCCCAAGCTGGGAGCCGAACGGGATGAAGCTGTGCGGGCGAAGTACAACCTACCCGACCAGTTCGTGCTGTATCTGGGCGGGTTCGACCTGCGCAAGCATGTGAACCAACTGCTGCTGGCCTATACCTACGTGGGACAGGCCGAGGGCGACCAGATTCCGCTGGTGATCGCCGGGAAGGAGCCGGCCTGGGGGACGCCACTTTTCCCTGACCTGCGGAAGTACGCTGAGGCGCTGAAGATCACCGAGTACGTGCGCTGGATCGGGCCGGTGGACGAGGCCGACAAGCCGTCGCTGTACCGGCTGGCGGACGTGTTCGTGTATCCGAGCGTATACGAGGGTTTCGGGCTACCGGTGCTGGAGGCGATGGCCTGCGGGACACCGGTAGTCGCCAACGAGTCCTCGTCGATCCCGGAAGTGGTGGGCGACGGGGCCTACCTGGTGCGCGAGGGGGACGCGCGGGCGATGGCCGGGGCGATCATCGCCCTGCTGCTGCAGAAGCCGCTGCGGGAGTCGCTGATTAACCAGGGACTGGCGCGGGCGACCCACTTTAGCTGGCGGAAGACGGCGAAAGAGACGCTGGCCGTCTACGAGCGGGTACTGAAGGGGGAAAGTCGATGAAGCCGAACAAAGTGCGGCCGCTGGCGATCTGCCTGTTCCGCTGGGAGGGGAAGGTGCTGGTCGCGGAAGGCTACGACCGGGTGAAGGGGCAGACCTTCTACCGGCCGCTGGGGGGGAAGATCGAGTTTGGGGAGCGGGGAGCCGAGACGGTCATCCGGGAGGTGCGGGAGGAGATCGGGGCGGAAGCGCGCGACCTGGTCTACCTGGGGACGCTGGAGAACCTGTTCACCTACGAGGGGCAGCCGGGGCACGAGATCGTGCTGGTGTACGATGGGCGCTTGGCCGACGAGGCGCTCTACGGGAGGGAGGTGGAGGGGCGGGACGACGGGGCGCTGCGGTTCGTGGCGCGGTGGCTGCCGCTGAGCTTATTCCAGGGGGCGGAGGCTCCGCCGCTGTATCCGGATGGGTTGATGGAGCTGATTATTAACAATTGATAGTTTATGGTTTATAGAAAAATGCGGTAATAGATGAGAAAAGTGATAAGAGTGATAAGAATGAGAAGAATGAGAATGTGAGAATCTGGCCCTCACCCCCGACCCCTCTCCCGAACGTT
>DAOUCY010000023.1:0-14703 GCA_034431625.1 Anaerolineae bacterium
ATCGCTGCCGAATATGTGCGTTCCTCTGTGTTTGCACCGCAGGACAATGGCAGTATGGAAATCCTGCCACTGGTTTATCAGCTAGAGACAATCGGTCAGATGATCCTTGCGCCGCGTGCGCCCGCCGAGGCATTTTCACAGAGCGACAGGCGGCTGCTGGAAACTATTGCCCGGCAGGCAGGTGTTGCTGCCTACAACGTGCGCCTGACTCAGGATTTGCAGCGATCCCGCGAGCGGCTGGTAACGACCCGTGAAGAAGAGCGGCGGCGGCTTCGACGCGACTTGCACGATGGACTTGGACCGGTACTCGCTGCGATGTCCTTCAAGCTGGATGCTGTCTACAATCTGGCAGATCGGGATGCAGGTGCGGTTAAGAAGATGTCAACGGAGCTAAAGGCACAAATGCAGGAGGTGCTGGCGGACATTCGACGGATTGCCTACAATCTGCGTCCGCCCGCTCTTGATGAACTCGGATTAGTCGGAGCGTTGAAAGCGCATATAGCTTCTCACAATCAGGTGCAAGACTTGCAAATTACGCTGGAAGCGCCTGAAAACCCACCGCCACTGCCTGCCGCCGTTGAAGTGGCTGCCTATCGTATTGCGCTCGAAGCGATGACCAATGTGAGTCGTCACGCCGGGGCGCGGCACTGTTGTGTGCGGCTTTCGCTTCCTGACGACCTGTGCCTGGAGGTCACAGATGATGGATGCGGGATGCCTGGATCAGTTCGATCCGGGGTGGGACTGACCTCGATGCGTGAGCGGGCTGAGGAATTAGGGGGGATGTGTGTCGTTGAAGCGCTGCCACAGGGCGGGACAGGGATAACAGCCCATCTGCCTTTATCATCCGAATATATCGCGGTTGCTGGAGGATAGGCATGGAAGCCAGCCGGGTCTTAATTGCAGATGACCATACTCTATTTCGAGATGGTCTGCGAGCGCTGCTTGCTTCAATCCCGGATATTGAGGTGGTGGGCGAGGCTTCCAGCGGCACGGAAGCGCTGAGGCTGGCTGTCGAACATCAGCCTGATGTGATTCTGATGGATATTCAAATGCCTGACCTGAACGGCATTGAGGCGACACGCCAGATTCTCCGAACCAGTCCCCATATTGGCATCATCGTTCTGACGATGTTTCAGGATGATGATACTGTTTTTGCGGCGATGCGCGTCGGGGCGCGGGGTTATGTGTTGAAAGGCGCTGATCAGGGTGTGCTGCTGCGGGCAGTGCGGGCGGTAGCCAATGGCGAATCGTTATTCAGCCCAGAAATTGCAGCACGGTTGATGCAGTTCTTTGCCGGTTTAGAGCCAGTTTCCCGATCAGAACTCTTCCCAGAACTAACGGAGCGGGAGCGGGAAATTTTGTCATACATTGCCGATGGACACACCAACGCTGAAATCGCCGAAAAACTGGTCATCAGTATGAAAACGGTACGCAACCATGTCTCCAACATCTTCAGCAAGTTGCAGGTTGCTGATCGAGCGCAAGCCGCTATTCGCGCGCGTGAAGCGGGACTTGGTGGTGCTTCCTCTACAGTGTCAGATAGCGGCTTACGGGGAGGATAAGTCATTATAGCATCTCCCTGTGAGGTGACTGTCTCAGGCGGCTCAACTGCCTCAACAATGATTTACGAAGTCAAACGGCACTCTGGATAGGGGTATGATTTTTTGTAAATTCAGTGGAAATCGGTGTCTCAGGCTGTGCCACCTGTGCCGCCTGAGACACAAAGGTACTGGATAACGGATTCCGCAAAAAGAAAGAGACCCCCTACCGTAGTAGAGAGTCTCAAGAGTCTCAACTGCCTCAACATACTTATAGGCACGCATGCCGTCACTTTTGTGGGTTATCTGCTCTTCGTCTCAGGTGACTCAACTGGCTCAACAAAGGATTCGGAGGTTAACTGCCAGAATCGCACCCTACCACCGCGCACACGCTTCTGCGTGCTGAGGTTATTCGGTCCCGGTATCAGAATGCCGTCTTCGCGTAGCTGCATCCCAATCGCGGTTACGGTGAAACGCAGCGGCTGCACCCGATTGACTTCCCGGTGGGCAATCTCTGGCAGCAGGTAGACAAATCCCTCATCCTTGTAGCCGATCACCGTCACACCCGGCGGATATTCACGCGGATTCTTCATGTCATCGTCAATCACTGCCTGTCCACCCGCGATGAGTTGTCCCAGAATGTCGAGGAACACCTCGCTGGCACGCTCTTGGCGCAGTGTGCGAATACTCTCGACGATGGCATCTTTCCACGCGGGCAGTAGATAATTCTCATCCATCTCGGCGAGGAAGCGCGAAAGCATCTGGTACACCGTCACCAGCACCGCCCAGTTCTGGATGACCCGCCCGGTGTTGGACTGTCCGCCAACTTCAGCGGCGAGTTTTTCACGGTAGCCGCGCATATTGCTGCTAAAGCGGTTGGCGAGGTCGGCTTTCAGATCACCCTGCTCAAGCTGCTTCGCTATCCATGACGCGAAATGCGCGGTGAAGCCCGGCAGGTGTTCGCGTAAGCGTTCCGCCTGCACCAATGCCTGCCCACCTGGATCGCGCTTCTCCCAGGGTGGGATTTCCAGCACCAGCATTCGCGCCACCACCGACATCTCACCCTCAATGGTCGTTTCACCCGTCGAGAGAATCAGCCCGCGACAGGGTTTTTCATGGCGCACCTTCGCCTCGCGGGTCAAACGTCCGCGTCCCATGCCGCGTGAATAGCTTTGCAGAAAGCGGGTGAAGGTTTTTTCGTCGGCATAGATGCTCTTGTAGTCGTCCACCCAGAACAGGCTGTCCGCCAGCGGATAACCCAGCGTCTCAACCGTGTTGATGGTATCGCCCCACTGAGCAGGTGGTGTATCCCGGCTGAACTGCCCATAGAAACTGCTCAACAGCGAGGCAATCTCCGACTTGCCGCTGCCGGATGTCCCGACCAGATGTACCGCAGGACGCGGTGCGGCTGCCGGAAAGAAACGCTGAAGCACAGGCAGGAGTGCGAAGGCAATCAGCGACGAAACCAGTTTAGGTGGCAGCACCTTTGTAACCGCATCGAAAGCCGCGAGGCTTTCGTTCCAGCCTGTCGCCTGTAAGCCGTAGTCACGCAAACGGTGGTCGAGTTCAACCGATGGCGGTTCGCTCAGTTTGCCTTTTGCTGTAATACAGTCCTGCGGCGACACATACACCCATCTGCCATCCAGTTGCATCCAGCCCATGAAATTGTAATGGCGGTGGGTGGGAAATTCGCCGGATAACTGCACAATCGCTGGAACCAGATGCTTGGACATCCCAGCGCGGACGACGTACTGTGATCCGGCATTCGCGCCGATGAAGCGGCGCAGCGCCACATCATCCACAAACACATCGCCCGGTATATCGAGTTTTTTCACGAAGTCACCGCGCCGGAGTTCCAGTGCGGTGGTGTGCGCCTCTTTGCCGTCATCATCAACCTGGCAGGTCTGGTAAAGCGCGGTCGCGGTCCAGTCCACCACTGTCTTTTCCAGCGTGCCACGATAGGTCTCCTTGCGATAGATGATCTTGCCATCGCGCGGCAGGTAGCTTTCGGTATCAAGGTATTCCTGTTCCCGCTGCTGGAAGCTAGCCCGTTTCTTTTCCTTATAGAGGCGGTCAATGTCCCCGATTTTCAAGCCGTCGCCACACACGGCTTTGAGGCGCTGGCGTTCTTCCGCCCATTCCACCGGATTGAGGTGGATGCAGGCTTCAACAGTAGCGACGATTTGCTCAGTAGTGGGTCGTTCCGCTTTCTGCTCAACCGTAAATTGGCTTACCAGTTGGCTGACCTGCTGGCGTGCCTGCTCTCTGGGCACAGGAATACCTTCGGTGAGCTTCGCTATCGGGTCACGCGCCGGGCGGCTGTAGGCGCTCTGGATAGTCGCCAGCGCCTCGCGCTCACTGCTGCCGCTGCCGAGGTGACGCGGGATGAGTTCCCGTTCTGAGGCGGATTGGCTGTAGCCCGCATCACGCAGTTGGCAGGCTGCCGCGAATAGTTCCGTGTTGCGACTGCCGTTCGCCGCGCCGGATGCCAGATAACTTTCAGTGCGCGGTGGCAGCGGGTGATGTCCATTCCCGTTCAAAGTCACCACCTTTAAGCCGTCGAAACTCGGTGTATGGTGCTGACTCTCTAACCAAGCGAAGGTATCCAGTGGATAACGCCGTTCTGGGTGGCTATCGACCACAGTGACCATAACACCACCGCGTTCCGGTTTGGTATTCACTGAATCGGGGAGGCGCATAATCCCCGCGACGGATTTCACGTATTCGGGATCGCCGCCTAAAGCGGAAAACAATCCGCGCAGGATACCTGCGATTTTCTGCCTATCCGTTTCACTCTGAAGGTGGAACAGCTCATCCAACAGCCAGTAGCCATGCCAGCCACCGCCGCTATCGAGGATGAAGGATGGCGCGGGGTCGAAATTCTTGAGCGTCATTAGGTTCTGGTTGCGCTGGTGGGCATCGCCGTCACAGTCAATGTCTACCCACAAAGCCGGAACGAGCGCGGCAGCTTCCGCTTTGCCCTGCTTTGCCTTTCGCAGACAGGGCGCTAAATATACACCATAGCCCTCGCGGTTAAGTACCTCTGCCTGTTTCAATACCTTTCCAAGTTCGGGTTTGTTCCCCATCCGTCCCCATAACGAACGTGCCTCGCCAGTGGTCGGGTGGATGCAGCGCAGTTCGAGGTAGAGGCTGTCCGGGCTTCCTTGATAGAGCGCGTTCAGGAAGTCACGTCGCCCAGCGCTGGATGCGCCGAATGTGTCCGTCTTGTTCACAACGTCGTTCTGTGTCATACTCGTGATATTCCTTTTAGGTTGGTACACAGGGGTTTGGAGCGCTTGCGTTTGCCGACGGTTGGCGCTCTTCTCCCCTGTGTGCTTTCTCGGCTAAAGTTCAAAATCGGGTGATATATCCCCTGTTGGCTGCCTATATCCTCCTATTTCCGCGATCAATGCCTCCCGCTGGTCAACATTCATCCCACTCAGCAATGCCCCCAGTTCTTTGAGTTTGTCCATGTCACCGTTCATCGCCTGTGCCAACACCCGCGCGAAAAATGCTGCCTGTTCATGTGGCAGTCCTGCCGCCAGCGGACGGAATTCCAGCCGAAGTGCATCCGGGTCGTCCTCAGTAGGTGTTGGATAGTAGCGGTAAAAGCCAACGGCGGTTTGCTGCTCATCCGTCCGTCTCGTGCCGCACCAAACATCCCAACTTGCGCCCTTATCGTCAAACATCACGCCATGCGGTTCATATTCCACGATCTGACATTCCTGTTCACGAACAGCGGCTAACTCGTCGTAGCGCTGCTCCCAGTCGGGTCCGACGTAGCGTTCCATCTGTTCGACCATCGTGCGCTCAGTCACATCATGCAGCATCTCGACATGATTTACTTTGCGATTGCGGCTAAAAAACAGCGGCACGCGCTGCCCATGTTCCTCGTCATACACCGTCCCCGGCAGCACAATATGGGTGTGCGGATCGTGCAATCCCGGCGACTGCGGGTCATCGGTCAAACGATGGTGCAGCACGTAGCTCATCTCAATGCCTGTGTCGATACCGCGTGCTTCAAAGAAGTTGTCCACTACCTGTTCGGTCAACTCGCGGACAAACTGCTCTCGCTCCTCCGGCGCGACCATTGCCATAAGGTCGGGTGAAGGGTTCATCACCAGCGAGAAGGTCAGCACATGCTCGCTTTTCAGGTCGTCGCAGCGCTGCCCGATTTCAGCCACCGAACCACCCATCCCATGATCGACCCAGCGCTCCCGTCCGGCGACATGCCGCGCCTTCTCATCCCGGCTCTCCCGATAGGTCAGGTAACGCAGCAAGTTCTTAGACTGCTTCGCGCCATCCGCCGACGGTTTTTTGTACTGCACGTTGGCGACACACATCTGCTTGCGATCCATCCCGGCTACCCCTCGCGTTTACGTGTTACGCGCTCGATGAACCCTTGCAGCATGGTCGTCAGCATTTCGACTTTGGTATCCAGCGCGTCCACCTTCGATTCGATCCCTTTGGCGATGGCGCGACGCGACCCCGGCAAATCCTCCTGTGCTGCTAGATACAGGTTCACTGCATCCCGCAGCAGGTCGTTTTTGCTGACAAAATTCCCGACCCGGCTACGGACATTCCGCAGTTCTTCCAGCCGCCGCATCTGGTCGGGGGTCAGATTGACGGTCATCCGTTCGCTGTACGGGTTGGGTTTCTTCTTCACTTAGTTTCACCTTCCTCTTTATGGGCATCCAACACGAACCGGCGGAATTTCTCGGTGGGACGAAAACGCACATAAACCCGCCTGACAGTGCGCTGTCCTATCGCGCCGCCGCTGCGAAAGCGCTGTACCTCAACTGCCAGTTTGCCCAGATCCGCAACCGTCACTGTCTGACCGGGCTGTGCCAGTTCCTCAAGCCATAGCTCTGCCATAACCTCCAGCACCTCTGCTACATCGCGCCGTTTCAGGCGCGGCAGACGTTTGCTGATTGCGGTGATTGTCTGACGATGATTCATCTTTGCAGTTCTCCTGTCTTGCATTCGTTCCCATCTGGCTGTAAAGCGCAAATGGGAACTAAAATCGACTGAACAAACGTGATGCCGATTGGGAACACATCCCGGTCACGGGTGCGTTCGGTGGGCGCGGCAAACCGCGTCCACGAGTGCGGCGGTGCAGAGATGCCGCCGCACTCATGCAGGGGCGACAGCCGCTGCATCCAGCCCACCGGCGCATGAGGAGCCAGCGTATTTAGCTGGCTTGCGGCGGGGAGAAGGTCGATTTGGATACCTACTCCCCATCCCCGCCGCGCGAAGTCGCAGCGCCTCGACGCTGCGACATGCATGGTTGTGCCATGCGCTGCTTTGGGCTGTGGTGTCCTACATGGTTGGATGAACTGTCTCATACACCACCTCCTCACCACTGGGAACGTTTCATCCGTCGCGCCCGGCGTTCGCTGTCGTTGTCTGACAGTGCTGGTTCAGCCGCTGGTAGGACATCGCCGTTGGTGGGTGATCGCGCCATTGGCGGCATGGCAATCTGAACAGCACTACTGGTTGCCACATGCTGCACCAGGCGTTCCAGATAGCCGGGCATCTCATTCAACGCATCTCGTATCCATAACGTGTCCTGACGTACTTCCAGCAGTTCGGGGATGGTCAGCAGTTTGTTCCGGCGCGGCTGCTTGCCCAGATACCCCCGGATCAGGTCGCGTAACGCATCGCTGCGCTCCCCTTCATCAATCCCTTCCCACCAGTCCAGAATGTCGCTGTCGGTATCCTCGAACACTTTGAACGTAATCATCCGGTAGCGGCGTTTGCTCGTTTTGCGCTTTGTCATTTGTCTCTCCTTTGAGTGGGTCTTACCTGTACAACCCATTGGGCTGACCAGTAAGACCCGCCTCGATGCTGAAATCCTCACTTCCGGGCAGTGAAATGGGCGTAATGCAGGTAGCCTCTGGCGTTCGCCATCTGCGCGTCCGGCACCAGCTTCGTCTGCGGGTAGGCTTCGACCACCTGCTCATACACCAGTTCTGCTCCACCGCCGGAGAGGTAAATCACGTCCACCGTTGTGCCGCGCTGCCATTTCTCCGACAGCAGGTTCAGGGTCGCGCTGCGAAGTGGGGCGAGTGCTTCTTCAACCTCGTGGCTGTAATCTACTGGCTTGCCGCTGGCGGTGAAAATGCCCGTCCGCAGTACCTGCTCGACAATCCGGTGCGGCATCTTCTCGCGGTAATCCCTCTCCAGCATGGCGGCGATGCGTTCCTGAGCGGTGTAAACTCCGCTCTCGACGCTACCGCTTTCCGCGTCCACAAAGTCCCCATCGTCGTCGAGGATGATGTCTACGGTGTACGTGCCAACATCGACCACGCCGGTTCGCATGTAAGTGTGATAAACGTTGATCTCCCCCTGCTCGGTGAGCATCATGGCATACGCGCTGCCATAGGGCTGTGGCATCACCATCACCTCAGTCACATTGGCGATAACTTCAGTGGAATCGGTTTTGATGAGATGCTGACCCATTAGAGCTTGCTTCAATCCACCCGCATCCCGCATATGGTCAACTGGCAAACCACTGCATAACCGCAGATGAATGACATCCCGCCCCAACACCCCCTGAGCAAGTTTGCCAATCGCCGCTTTCGCCAGCCGGAGACGGAAGGTATTGCCCATCGTCTTTTCGTTGGCAGTGCGCCCACGCAGTCGCAGCAGTTCGCCGGGTGGAAGCTGCGCCAGTGCCAGATCGCCGACAAACCAGGTCGAACCATCTTCATCTGTGAGCTGGTCGCCGGGATATTTGGCTGCCAGCGCCTCCTGCTGAAACTTGATTTCACGGGCATGACCCGCTACCGATGGAAAAGCAATCGCGGTATTGTCCGTCACGACTTTGGTGACACCGTAGCCGATGTCCAATCCCACCGTGAGGATGCCGCCCGATGTAAGGGGTGATTCGGATATCTGCTGATTCTTGC
Source organism: Anaerolineae bacterium (assembly GCA_034431625.1). Lineage (GTDB taxonomy): Bacteria > Chloroflexota > Anaerolineae > Aggregatilineales > Phototrophicaceae > CFX2. The sequence continues at coordinate 8,450 of DAOUCY010000023.1, forward strand.
GCCTGTTCATTCGATCTGCCTCCATAAACAAAAACAGCCCATCTACTCCTCATCGGTAGATGCGGCTGAAGAACCCACAAATTCAATTGGGGAACAACGGTTCAGGGCAACTGCCACTTCGCCGGGATCAAAACTCTGCGAATTTGCGTGAGTACCACCTGTCAGAAGATGCAGCGGCGTTTTTGGCAAAGAACAGCAGCCGGGTGGATGTGTGGGCGCTGCCGGGGAAGCATCAGGGCGAGTACGACCAGGTGGTCGTCGCCGCCGTCAAAGGGACACATCCTAATCCGACGGAACTCTACCAGCGCGTTCTGGAAGGCAAAGCCCATCCACGTCCGCTGACGGTGCAGCCGGAACCGCTCTACAAACTGCCTGCGCCACCCCAGATCACACGCTTTGTCTTTGCGCCCGACATCATCGACGAAGAGCAAGGGCTGCGGCTGATTCAGGAGCAGGGCGCGTGGAAGAGCAACGGCTTTCAGGCGCTGCTGGACGTTCCCCGTCCGCCGGAACAGATTGAACCCGTCGTCGCGCCGCGTCCCGGACACATGGCGCTGGTGCTGGCGGCAGGCGTTGCCAACGGCGCGGTCATCCAGACCGAGGACTACGGGCAGGTCGCCATTCGCGGCAAGACACAGCACGTCGAGCAGATCGCACGCGTGGAAGTCGAAGCCGCCCCCGGCGACCCGGAACGGCAGGTCAAGAAGACCACCATCCGGCTGAAACCGACGACCACGCTCACGCTGCTGGCGCAGGATGGGACGGTAGTCGAGATGGAAGGGGATGAGGCGCTGTTGGGCTTCATCACCGCCAACAAGCGTTCCCTGACCGGGTATCTCAACCAGAAGTTCAAGCCAATGTATGGGTTTGACTTTGCCGGGATGGGACGCTGGCTGGATCGCATCCGGCTCAAGGGCAAGTACCCGATGTACACGGCACAGAAGCATGTGGTCGGCGCGACGGTACGCGGCTTTCAGAGTCGGGACAGCATCCTGCTGGTCGGCCAGATGGGGGTCGGGAAGACTCTGATCGGAGGCTCTACCGCGATTGCGATAGCCGCAGAGGTCGTCGAGAAGCTGCGCGGGCAAATCGGGGAGCATCAGGTGGTTCTCATCGTCGCGCCGCCGCACCTGATCGAAAAGTGGAAGCGCGAACTCCACAGCATCAGCCGCAATATCTACGTGGAGCGCCTGGATCGCCATGAAGAACGCTCGAACTCGCCGGAATCGAAAGACTTTGCTGGTATTCCTCGGTATCGTACCAGCTCTGCTGGTATGTGTATTGGCGCGGCTGCTTGTAGACCTCAGCGATGCGCCCCCCTTTGCCCGTGATGCGCCCCTCGCGGAAGAAGCGGGTGACGATCCCTGACCAATTGAGTTCGGGGAACTCGCGCAGGATTTCCCACTGCGGACGCTGGTCGTAGATCATCTGCACCATCTTCCGCCGCTCGGCTTTGGTCATGGTATACTGCGTTTTGCCGGAGCGAAACACGGTTTCAGAGCTTGTGCCATCCCTCCACTCGACCACTAAACGCCGTTTCACGTCTCCCTCTTTATCGACAATGATGCGCCGGGCAAACGCCTCGAACAACTCGCGGCGCTGCTGGTGCGGCACATCGTCCCAGCGCTGGATGATGAGTTCCAAAATCGGACGCGCTTCCAGCATCACGGTATGCTGTCCGACATTCGCTTTGACACGCTCCAATTCCTCGCGTAGACGAACGATCTCACGGTCGTTGGCTTCATAACTGGCTTCCAGGTTCTTAACGATCTCCGGGTTAGAGATGGCTTTGAGGTTATCCAGGATAGTCTGCTTGGCGCGCTCAGCGGCACGGATGTCCTGCTCAATGCGTCGGACATCCCCCTGATCGCTCTGCTGGGTGCCTTCCAGCGCCTTCTGCCACGTCCCATCGTCAATGGTGGTCGCTTCCAGGCGTTCCAACAGCAGCTTATCCACCTGCGGATCGAGAATTTTCGAGTGGATGCTCATGACGGTGTGGCTCAGTCGATCCGACAGGATGTAGGCGTAGTTATCATTATGGGGCAGGTAGTAAGCACCGAGTCGACGGAAGGGATGACCCGGCAGTGAATGCGAATACACCAGATCGCTGTAAGTCGCGGGCTTGGCCTGGCGATCCTCGACTTTGTGCCGCACATAGACCCGGTGCGGTGAGTGGTCGGCATTCGGTTGACCGAAAAAATCGACCTTTGAGATGGCGTTGAAAGCGTACATGAACAGGTCGTCGGGCACGATGGCTTCATGGTTGTTCCACTGCTCAATCACGCCCTTGTACGACCAGTGTCCGATATAAGCAACGTTCGTCAGCATATATTCCAGACCGGATGGCGAAGGCATCAGGCCGCCATTGGCACCCCGATATTTCACGATCACATCGATCCTGAAGCCAGGTGGCACTAATTCGGCATAGTTCTCCGGGTAGCAGGGACCATGTTGATGGATATACCGCCACGTCCGCGACAGATTGCGGTTGAATTCACGGAACAGCTTGAAGTACGCCAGCACTACATCGGCACAGGGTTGAAACGGCACATAGCGTCGATGTTTGGGGTTGGCAGTGCCATCGGGCAGCTTCTCGCGCAGATCGACCATGTAGCCAACCGCCACGCTGCGACCCGTCCAGATACCGCGCACTTTGAGGTAATCCCGTGCCTGCATCAAGCGACCTTTGATGTGATATTCCAGATGATCGGCTGCTCGTTGAGCGTGGTCACGGAACATCTGCATGTGATAACGTCCCTGCGATGGGTGAGCGAAGTCATAGACAAACGTTGGTGTCAGCACCAGCACGTTGTTACGGCGACAGGCATCAATGAAGATGTTGGTCTGGATTTGCGTCACATCCCGAAAGAAACGATCTACATCCTGCGAGGCGACCAGTCCGATCTCCCCGTTTTCGATCAGCGAGTGCAGATAGGACATCCCCGGACGCTCGGTGATCTTCTTTGTTCCGCTGATGCCTGCGTCGCGGTCAATCATGATGACCTGGTCACGGACCCAGCCCTGACGCAGCAGGTGTTCGACCATATCCACTGTTTGCAGGGCCGTGTTGATGTTGCCGATCTGACCCTCAGACGACTGGCGATAATAGACCGCCACCGGGCGATGCAGCGGCAGCGGCTGCGCCTTGTAGGGGTCGATTTTCTCTTCTTCGCGTTGACGATACCGTTTCGGCATGGTAGTTCCTCTTGCGAGCGTCCTTTAACGGAAAAACGCCCTGCTTCCGCGAGTGATTTCACAGAAGCAGGGCGCATCATGTACAATGCTTCCTAGCCCTGCGACGTGTCTCTAGCACTCGCGGGGTCAGACAGGTCGTCGTGTACCACCACTTCGGCCTGTCGTCCATTTTGGATCGAATTGCTTTCAGTGTACTCGTTTTTAGATAGTCGTGCAACGATTCTAAGCAGTGTCCGTGAGATATCCACCAGATTCGTGCCGTTATTCAGTTGTTTTTCTTGTAAAGTTTCTGACTTCAAGTGCATCCTCGTATGCTCCGGTTTTACCCTTACACTCAGCATAGCCAAGTCGCTTCCCTCAACCCGTGTAAATTTGGCAAATCCGAACGTCAGTTTTGGCAAATCGCCCGTTAAAATTACCGGTCACTAATGAGGTGGTGAAACAGATTCAAAAGCTAGCTGTGCATCGGGTTTTTCCGTTGGTTGACCGATACACCCAGCATATCAAACACAGATCGGGCGACCTGACGAATTTTACAGTTTTGACTTGGGAGTTTTACGGGATTCGGTTAGAGTTCTCAAACCAATTTAACCGCATCAGAGTTGGAGGCAAAAGCGGCTGATTAGCGGGGACGTGGACCTACGAAACGATCTCCATTGAAGTGGATCATGTGATCGGGCAGCTCACTGAGCCAGACTTCGGTTTCCCAGGCGATTTCGCTTAGGAAACTGCGGAAAGTAATCAGGTCGGGAAAGGCACTCACATAAATCAGTCCTGCCGGACAGTTGGTAAGCATTTCATCGAGTTCAACCCGGCGTTTAGGTGTTACCGGGCCATGCGACGTGACTGCCTCTACGAGGTACAACCAACTGCGCTTTTCATCGTACAGAATCACATCTGGCAGTTTGTCATGTCTGGTCAGTGGAATATTCAGCTTGATGAAAGCCGCTTCATCAATCAACAGTGATTTGTTCGCAGTATCGCCCAAATAGAGCAGCTTTGCTCCCGGTGCGAAACGCGGGCCAAACGCATCGATAATGGCAATTTGCAGTTCATTATGTTTTCCGGGTGAGAGATGATATTCCTTGCCCTGATAAGTCAGCGGGATAAGCTGAAGTTCCCGTTTGCGCTCATACAACTCGATAAGCGACTGTTGAACATTCAAGAATTCTGTGACGGCTTCAGCCCAATCTGGGGTGTTATATTGGCGAATAGTGCGTATAGCCGTATCCGTCAAAGCGTAGTGGGTGCGTGGACTGTTGGTTGCTAGACCCGGTTCATCGGGGTTGCGATCTACGATGCGTGCCTGCTCAAACTGGTGGATAACCTGACGGCGCACTGTCTCGCGGGTGTTCTCAGCATATACCCGTCCGAAACGGCTGCTCATGGCCTGCATCATATCGTGAATACGCAGGCTCTGGCGTTTAGCATCGCTCCAGGGTGTGTTGTCATCCAACTGCGCCAGCACCAGCAGGGTGAGGGCAGCGATTTCGTTTTGTTGGGCAGCGGGTAGTTGTAACGCGGCGAGAACCGCCTGGGCTTCGGTGATTTTGCTCATACCGCTCTCGTTTCGCGGAGAATGGGAAAGTCAGTCGGCACCAGCAGGTAAGTTTGAAGGGTCTGAACGACAATCGCATCTAGATCAACAGTATTCACTTCTTTCATGACCGCTTGACCAATGGCAGTAATTACCTGAAGCGGTGGCAAAGGCAAAGCCCGCAGTTCGGTAGCATTGACCTGTGTGTTCCCGTTCGAGATACGAAAGTAGCGGTCAATTAAGCCGCTGTTGAGTAATGCCGATAAACCGATGACTTCTGCTGTGCTCATCTCCCCATCACGACGGTAAATGAAGTTCAGGTGATTTTCCAGCCCGATCATTGCATAGTCAAACTGATCTGCCAGATAAGGGGCGGCAACCAGTCGGCGCTGTTCTTCTTTGGCGCTGAAGCGGCGCAGCAGTACATAATTGGTATTCTCAACCAGCAAAGTTTTTGTGCCAGATATGTTCAGAATGTGCTGGGGTTTGCGGAAACCGTGATTCACCGGCCAGGTGATTTGCTGAGATGTAATGTGCTGCATCCAGAGCAGGGGAACAACGGGTATACCATTTGGCTCGTTGATAAGGTATTCCTCAGCCCGAAATGGCACCACAGGACCCGTCGAAATCGCCAGATCATACGCACGAAATGAACCTGTCCAGTGATCCACCACTTCGAGAATCGTTTCATCAAGCTCGGAGGTGGGGAGACGGAGTAGCCCAATTGGGCTGATGAATTGCGTCTTCGTGATCTGTCGTGCCGTGACCCCGTTAGCAAGTTCATCCAGAGTTACTGATGACGAAACCAAGACACGTGAGTCGCTCACCTCGTTTTGCGATGTGAAGGTGATCACTAGATTTTCCTGCAATACGTCGTCTTGATTAAACGCATCGCTGCGCGATTCAAACAGATGAATGTGCTGTACTTTCACCGAGTCTAAAAATTCCTGCCGAAAGCGGGTGAAGTAGCTGCCAGAACAAAAGCTGCGCGGCACGATGAAACAGGCAGTGCCATGGTGCAGCATTCTGGCGGCTAATCCCATAAACAGTGTATAGATGTTGGTGTGACCACTGAGGATACTTTCCGCCATTTGGCGGCGGATATCGGTTGTATTGATCTTAAAATAGGGTGGATTGGCGATGATATGCTGATAAGAGCGATGGCCAACAGGCGTATCTAGTAAAGCAGGGTGCAAAAATTGCAATCCATTCAGGATGAAATCAGTGTGAAACAGGTTGAGATGAACCCGAATACTATGCTTAGAAGCGCAGATTACCGCCTCATTTAGAATTGACCGTGCAGCAGTAAATAGTTCATTATCCAGCTCAAAGCCATCCATCCAGACTTCAATCGGCTTATTTTCCGCAATCAACCGTTCAATCATCGCACAAAGTAACGTCCCCGATCCCATTGCCGGATCAAGAATGCGATCACCATCTTTAATTGTTCCAGGTTGTTCCGCTATAAACCGTGCCAGCGGTTCCGGGGTAAGAAACTGCCCATGCGCTTTGCGAAAACCAT
>DAOUCY010000024.1:0-8998 GCA_034431625.1 Anaerolineae bacterium
TGGCAAGTGCTACCGAGCTTGCTGGTTGGAAAACCTCCTGGTCGCTTCTTCACGACAGGTCGAGTATTTCCACCAAATCCGGTAGAACGAGCAGTGCTTCACGAACTGCCGAAGCCTGTTCAGCAGGATATGCGTTAATATGAAACTGATAAAGATCAATGATATCTGTATCGAGACGGCGCAGGCTTGCTTCGCAATCCGCTCGCAGATGGTTCTCGACTGCATCGGGATAGCTGTCGACAATTTTCGTGCTTTCATCCATGCGGTAGCCAAATTTAGTTGCGATGACAGTCCGATCATGCCGACCTTTCAACGCCCTTGCCAAGATCATTTCGCTGTGTCCCGCGCCATAGTTGGCCGCGGTATCAAAGAAAGTAATACCATGATCCAGCGCGGCGTGAATGGCACGAATTGACTCGGCATCGTCAACTTGGCCCCAGCCGCCCTGCATATCCATAAATATCCAGGGTCCGCCAATGGCCCAGCATCCCATACCCAGGGCTGAGACTTCGATACCAGAGCGTCCCAGTGTGCGTTTTTCCATATAGCTCTCTCCTTTACTTGTGTGGTGGTATAAGACGAAAAGCGATGTAGTAACTGAACAGAAAAGCAGCGAAACCTACGAGATATTCCACAATATACGAGCCGGTATAGCTCGCGTCGAACGGTTCACGCAGCGGATACAGCGCCCCCACAATTGCGCCCCACAGAAACCAGCGGGGCAGATTGCGCCATTTGTAATACGAAACGTTGTTGAGCAAGGGCCATCGTGGAATGAGAATTCCAGCAATCACGATGAGCACAACACCCAGCAGAGTCGCACCGAGCGCAGACCAGAAGATTTCCGGCGGCAAAGTGGCAGTGAAAAAAGTTAGAAAATCCGCAGGCTGCCGACGCCGCATCAAGCTGTCCACAATGATGGACGCAATAGCCACTCCCACAAAATACAGCAAGCAGCCGGAAATCCTGCGCGTTCGAACAAATTCAGGCATAAAGTTGTTGACCTTCCTGACACACACTTTTTCGGATACGCCTATTCCCATCGTTCCCATTTGATGAGGGCATCAATGGATTTGCGTCCTCCCATTCGGGCTGGCTTGGCATTTTCATCGGGAAAGCCGAAGGAAACAGCAGCGAAGAAGTTCCTTTCTTCGGGAATGTGTAGCAGTCGTTTCGCTTCCTCAACCTGAAAGACCGCAGCAATGCACGCCCCTATACCGTGTTCCCAGGCCGCCAGTTGCAGAACCGCTGCCACTTGCCCCAGGTCAAAACTATTCCACATGGATTGACGCTCACCAACGAGTGCAACGGCAAAAGAGGCATCTGCCAAATGCCAGGCGTAATCCCCTAACAGCGACAGACTGGCTAAAGTTTCTTTGTTTTGAATAATCAGAAATGCCCATGGTTGACAGTTTTTGCTGCTTTGAGCGCGTCGGGCAGTGGCAATGATGGCGAAAATTGTCTCTACAGGCACACGATCAGGGGAGAACTGTCTAACGGCAAAGTGCGTATGCAGCCACTGTGAAAACTCCATGCTCTCCCCTGATAGCTACTTATCGATAAAATTCTGTTGTAGGAACCGCGCGATTTCATGCAAGGAAATTTTTGTTTCAGGTAGTTCATCCCATGCATGGAAAAAATGCCAGAGCTTAGGCCAGAGCTTCATCTCAACGTCAACCTTTGCTTTCCTGGCGTTTTCAGCCAGTCGCAGCGAGTCACTCAGCAGGATTTCATGGTCTCCAACATGGATGAGCAGCGGCGGAAGTCCCTCTAAATCTGCATCAATTGGTGACAGTAGCGGATCATCGAGCGGATGATTGCCTCTATAGAGTTCCGCCGCCAACCGTAATCCGGCTTCAGAAACAAGCGGATCCAGCAGTTCTCGTGAAGCCAAGGTTTCGCCTCTCAGCATCAGATCAACCCAAGGCGACAATAGAATGGCTGCTGCCGGAAGTGGGTCATGAGTAGACCTCAGCGCAAGCATGGACGAGAGCGCCAATCCGCCCCCTGCCGAGTCACCGCCAATGAAAATGCGCTTCTTATCAAAGTCCGTGGTCAACAGTGAACGGTAAACCTTTAGGACATCTTCCAGCCCCGCAGGGAAAGGATGCTCAGGGGCTAAACTGTAATCGACCAACAACACGCTAACAGAGGCAGCGGTTGACAGCCGCGCTGCAAATTCGCGGTGGGTGATGCACGAACCAGCGTAAAATCCTCCACCGTGCAGCCAAAGAAGAATTGTATCTTCTCGAACACTAGGGCCAGAAACCCATTCGCAGTCAACGCCAGCGATACGCTGTGCCGTAGTGCTCACCTTGTCGGACAGAGGTATCTTCGATGCTGATTCTTCCCACTGACGGCGTTGTGCCTCAATTGGCACATCGAGCGAACCTGTATCCTTTTGTAAAGTAGCACGGGTACATTGGTAAATATCGACTGATTTCACTTTGTGACCTACTCGTAAAACTTCGGGGATTTTCGCAGGCTCGGCCAGCGCTTGCCGTCGTGTCCAAATACGACAAGCTGCACGTTTTCACGATCTATGATTGATTGTAGTTTGTCCACACCTTCAACCAGCTTATAGCCGTTCATGTCAAACATGGAAATTTGGCGCGGATCAGCACCCGGGTTCAGCATGTCCCCGTCGCGGATCGCATCAATGGCGAGCAGTACATTGCCCGTTTTGGGCAGACGCACCAGCACGGATTGATGTCCTGTCACATGCCCATCAGTGACCAGTATTTCGACTCCTGGCACAACAACCATATCCCCAACGACCGCACGGTAACGGATAGTAGGCTGATCCCAGTAGGGACGTGTTACTTCAAATCGTCGCTCTTTTCCAGAACGCGCCAACTCAAGATGGGATTGCTGAACGATAACTTCAGCCTGATGAAACAGGCGATTGTTCCCGCAATGGTCTTCATCAAAATGTGTACAGATGATCAGATCGATATTCTCAGGCGTTATGCCTATGGTGCTTAATTGGTTGATGAGGCGGTTATTCTCGGTTATTCGAATCACCGACTTTCCCTGACTATTGACGGTTGCTGCGGCAAGTTCTTCATCCCAACCACTATCGACAAGGATATTTCTGCCATCATCCGTCTGTATGAGGTATACAGGAAATGGGATTTCGATTTCACCGCCGGTGTACATTGCACTTTCTAAGATGTAAAGCCGCATGGTTCCTCCCTCTCGCCACGAGCATGGCGTTATTCATTAGGTGGCTGGCGAATTTCATTGACATCCATCTGACATGAGTCAGCTCCAACAAGCATCCTACCGGTCACTTGAACTGTCTCATTCAGATTAACTAGGTCTCCGTCAGTATCTCGAATGCGGATGTCAGCTTCAGTGAATCCCGTCTCAACTGGCTCAATCTGGTGGCTGCCGGTACCTTGCAGAATATTGATGCTGAAATTGACTTGGGAGAAGTCCGGTTCACGCGGCTCATCCAGCAAGTACAGGCTGCAGCGCAAATGCCCGTTGCGGTCACTTGAGCAAAACAGTGAGCGTCCAATTACCAGATAACCTTCTGTGGTGATCGTTTTGCCACTGTTGGCTTCTACACAAGCCTCATCAAAACTGACATTAAGAGGCGCTGCGGAACAGTTCGAAGCCAGTATCACGATCATGAGTAGTAGTCCACTACGGCCTAAAAAATAGCTTGGCATAATGCTCGCTTCCATCAGCTTTTGTGCTTGATGGTCCTATTTTCAACCTCTGCAAAGGAATAATCCCCAACCAAAAGGTGGGGATTATGACTTATTCCTTTATAGCTGTAGCCCAGATGAAGTAATGCTCGGTCAAATGCACAGTGGGCTGTAGTCCCGCTTGCCGAAAATGCTGTGCCAGCGTGTTGGGATCGTAGAACACTTTAATGATGTGAAATCTTCGCCCATCGTTCAGCCGGCGTTCCAGCACAATCTCATCGTCGTCCCGTAACTGCATATCACGGGCTGTGGAGGACGGCTCTTTGCGCGAGTCAATCATGAAGACTCTGCCGTCAGGCTTGAGTACCCGGGCAACTTTGTCCAGGAATGGATTCAATTTATCGGGCGGCACATGCGAAAGCCAGAAGCCAAAGAACATTAGATCATACCGACCTTCTGGCTGCCAGTTGAACAAGTCAGCCTGTTGGTAGGTTACTCGCTGGGACTTCACTTTTGCCTGATTGATGGCCAGCATTTCAGGCGAGGCATCTATCGCGGTGACGTGTGTGGCAATTTTGAGCAGTTCCTGTGTCCAGATGCCAGTGCCGCAGGCCAGTTCAAGCGCGGTCTGCACCGGCGGCAGGTTGAGCAGCACCTGCCGGACAGTCTCCACTTCCTGAAACCAGCGTCGGTTCAGGTCATCACCATAGTCATACCGCCCCTGACGATAGAACCACTCATCGTATTCCGCAGCACGTGCGCGATAGTATGCGATTTGCGCGTCTAAAACTGAACTGCTCATGGATGACATCACTCAGATAGCATCTTCATTTCAGGTTGAAGGTACAACGAAATCGGGCGTGACAGACCTAACCAAAGTAGGGTTTGGACAGATCTGTCGTTCGCTTTCATGTATAGGTTTAATGCTGACGACAAAAACTAGAGCATCAAGGTGATGAATGCCCAGTGCGCGCGCCACAGAAACCCGCAGATGGCCGTCTCTCACATAGTACCGTTCATTGAGCATCACCAGTTCCACAGGTGGTAGTTGGGTATCACGGAGCATGGCGGTTGCCACTCTCACCCAGCGCTGCTGGTTATGATGCTTGATAGGGCGAAAATCTGCGTCGAGATCGTCGCGATGATCGAGCGACCCAACAATATCTCCCACTGCTACTGGCTGTGTAAATGCTACCGGCTCACCAGGATAATAATCGCGGTCAACATCCGGAATCGTGAAGAGTGGATGGTGTTTTGAGAACAAGCCCAACAGCCCCTTTCGAGCAGGGCGAGAAAACTGGTCGTAAAGCTGCCATGCACGGGGTTCCAGACTGTTAGAACCCATCACATCTCGAATTGACATAGCTTGAAACAGGAGATCTTGCATTTGCATATTTGTGCTCCTTTCAACCTTAAGCACACCAGCACGGTTATGTCGTGTTGATTTACGTTTGGACGAGATTTAGTGACCGAATAGATGACTGCTGGAGAGGATAGGTTGACACTGCCACCGACCTTGAATCGGTGGCAGTGAACACGACTGAATGACTATGACAGACGTTTTACAGCATACTGAATTTCTGCCACAGGTGCCTCGCTCGGCCCATTCAGGTAAAACTCACGTGACGAGCTGCCCGTCACCTCATAACCGTTTTCTTCAATCCAGCGTGCCAGCGCTTGCCAGCCTTCGATCAGGTTGTCAAATGACCCGCGATGAATGGTGCTGGCGACCTGTTCTACGCGAGGCAGGGTATGCACGGTGATCGTGAAATCACCATAAGTGAATATCCCGTCTTGAAGGCTGGTATCCACCACAAAACCATTCTCGACATCAATGTTGGTTTCGGTGTACTCGGTGTTGTGATAGATTGCCAATGAAGGGCCTGCCGGGTGAGTCTGCCTGGAACGCAGCCACTGAATGACGGCCTCAAACATGGCAGCACAGCGCGATGGCATTTGTTCAACTGTTGGAATCGTTTCTCGGATAGACGCGATTTTCATCGCTTCGGCGCTTTTGATAATCACTTCATAGTCAGGCATTTTGTACTCCCTTTCGATATGGGTCAGACGATAGTGAACTCTTTGGAGTTTGGCGTGTACCTCTGCCTGCTGCTGAGCAAGTTGCGCCTGCTTGAGTCGCAGCATTCCTTTCAGCTCATCAATGCTGATCTGCTCATGGATGATCTGGCTGATTTCTGAGAGCGACAGCTCCAGATCACGCAGCGCCAGTATCCGGTTCAGACTGGGCAGTTGATTGATTGAGTAATAGCGATAGCCCGTGAACGTGTCGACCTTTTCAGGCTTGAAAATCCCAATTTCATCGTAGTAGCGCAGGACAGAAGTTGGCACTTGGCATAACTTGGAAAATTCTCCAATGCGAAACATGTGGCACCACATCCTTTGTTGATATATCGTCTTCAGTGTGCGCTTTCAAGCCACTTGAAAGTCAAGGGGTAGACAGACAGTTGCAGATAAACATTTGATGAGAGGCTGTCTGTACTTGGAAGATCGCTCGCCAGAGTAAAGCCCAATTTGCCATGCGATTTTCTGTGTAACACCTGAACTGGCTCATCTATGTATTTCATCCATCGCAGCCATCCGGTTGTCCGGTGAATGACTGTGGGAATGATGCCATAATGATGATGAAGCTGAATATTTTGAATGAGAGGGTAGAATGGAACTATCCCCAGAATTAATCCGCGAATTCGTCATTGCCGGGCATGGCAATTTCAATAAGGTGAAATCTATGCTTGCTGAAAATCCTCACTTGTTAAATGCTGCTCATGACTGGGGGAGATATCCGGGCGATACGGAAACCGCGTTGCAGGGCGCATCGCATGTAGGGAATCGGATCATCGCTGAATATCTACTGGAACAGGGCTCACCGATGCACATCACTACAGCCGCGATGCTTGACCGGGTGGATCTAGTGAGGAAGATGCTCGAAGCTGATCCGAGCAGAGTACATGCCGAAGGCGCACACCGTATCAGCCTGATGGCTCACGCCGTCTATAGTATGAACACTGCCCTGCTGGAAATCCTGCTCGATCACGGTGCTGCGATGGACTCACAGGCACTTTTTGCTCCCATTGCGGCTGGGCGTGCTGATGTTGTTGCCTGGCTACTTGAGCATGGCGCAACCAACCTGTCCATCCAGAATTTCAAGGGACAAACACCTGTCGATACAGCAGAGGCAGCAGGCTTCAGCGAAATTGTTGATCTGCTGCGGGCACATCAATAGAGGAAAAGCCAAAAATGATTCTCTCTCTTCACCATGTTCAGATTACAATCCCCAAGGATACAGAAGCAGCTGCCCGCACCTTTTACTGTGACCTATTGGGGTTGCCGGAAATTGAAAAACCCAAATCGCTGAAGAACCGGGGTGGATTTTGGGTGTCCATCGGAAACCAAGACGTTCACGTCGGGACAGAAGAAGGTGTTGATCGTGCCAGAACGAAAGACCATGTTGCTTATCAGGTCGCTGACCTGAGCTATTGGCGGGAGCGTCTCGAAGAGAACGGCATACATCCTGAAAACAGTATCCCCATTCCCGGTTGTGATCGTTTCGAGTTCCGCGACCCTTTCGGCAATCGTATCGAGATGATTCAATCGAGTTCCGGTGGCAGTTTACTGAACAGTTGAGTTAGAGGGAGCTTTTTCCTTTTGGAAGTTAGGAAGCAGGTATGATTTGACCAGTTTGCGATCATTGCCGATATTCACGGCGATATATGGGCGCTCGAAGCCGTTTTAAAAGATATTCAGTGACGTGCAATTACACAGATCATCAGTCCGGTTGACACTCTATATGAACTACTGTAACGCAGGTCGCGCAACGACGACCTGCGTTCTTCCAAACAGGTTTACCCGCCGTACATCCACATGATCTCCGGCACGTAAGCACGTCGGCATTCGCGGATAATGCCATCATAGCGCACGGTATCTGCCTGGCTCATCTGCCGGATGACCTCAGCTTCCGGAATATCACTGATGCAGGCTAGAAATGTCTGCGTATCCTGCTCGGCGTTGGACAAGACGGTTTCGAGGGATATCCCCTCAAAGATGTATTCACGATAGGCACGTTCCAGACGCACATTGATATGGGCAAGAAATTGACTGGGGTAATTGTGCTGGGGGATACGAGCCGCAGGATCGCTCGCGCGTTCACGTAGGGTTTCATAAAATGTCAGGAACGAGTCGCCCTGCTCGGAGAGAAGCGCATATTGTGTTGCCTGGGACAGGTGAGCCGGTATCCCCATAACATCAGGCCGCGCTGCTAGGTATCTAAACCAGCGGTAACATGCATCCGGATATAGACTGTCGGGACGAATGTACCCGGCAATCACACGATAAGAAACAGGTGCGTGTAATGTTCCGCGTGGGTATAATAATGTGCCCAGGTTGCGCTGCGGTATGTGGGGACTAGCGTTCCAGATGCCACCTGATAGGGAATCAGACCACATCGGATAACGCTCTGGTGTAAAGCTAACCGCTTGTCCAGAATATGCGCTGGACCGCGGATAATCGATGTAACCGCTGCGCGCCAGATCAAGCAAAGGCCGAATGGTTTCCCGAGTTTGTGTTTGGGTGAGATTAAGGGTTGGCGGCATGGTGGTTGCATCCACCGGCAAAGCACTGTCGGCCATAACCAAGTGGGCGATAGCGTCAACTCCTGGCGGAAAACTGCGCGTTCCGAACGGCGCATTCATTGTTGAATCAGACCGGAGCAATTGCAGTGTGGTGACGAAATCGCTGGTTGTCCACTCAGAATTGGGCAGCGGGACACCCGCGCGATTGAACCAATCAACATCGAATCGAATGACATCGGGTGAGATAGCTAGCGGATAGCCAAGGATCTGTCCGTCGCGGGTGACGCTCTCCAGCGCTCCTGGAAACAGATCAGCCGGGTTGAATTGTGGATCGGACTGTATCAGTGCTGTGAGATCAGCGTACTGCCAGCGCCATTCGCGAAACTGATCGGCCAAGCTGCAATCAATATTCTCGGCACCATCCTGCACATTCAGCAGGGCAATCTGGCTCACCTCAGCATCCTGATCGGCAAACGCTGTGGCTGCCTGTTCCCACGCCGGATTACTGTCGAACTTCAGAAAGCGCAGGACGATCGAGTCATTTGCTGTGGCGGTTGATGCGGGCAAAATGGCGAGGCTTGCTAAAGACAGCGCCATTATGAGGACCATGAGCTTGCGCAAGAAAAGCTCAGTGCGGTGTTTGAGCATGCGGATACTCCTGTAATCTAGTAACCGTTGGTGCTAGTTCACAGAGCGAACTGGGCGAGATGATACAGGCGATCCTGGGGATCAGCCTCTGGCTGTAAGATGCGATTG
>DAOUCY010000025.1:0-92798 GCA_034431625.1 Anaerolineae bacterium
TGCAAGAGGGCTTGCGGTGGGTTTCGGGAGGACGGGAGTTCAAGGTAGACTTGTCGACCTGCATCGGGAAGGGCGACGACATGGGCCGCTACATCATCTACAAAGAGCCGATTGAGTAGCAGGCTAAATCGCAAGTAACCAACCAGGCGGGGTGTGTCCCCGCTTTTTGTTTGGACTCGTCTCAGCGCCAGCTTGGGGCGTAGATCAAGCCGCCCTTCGTCCAGAGTTCGTTCAGCCCACGCTCAAGCGGCAGGTCGCTTTCCGGCCCGAGGTGGCGGCGGTAAATCTCGCCGTAGTTACCAACGTCGCGGATGACCGGCAGCATGAAGTTAGGGGCCAGGCCGAGGACGCCCCCAATCCCCAGCTGCTCATCCAGCATGCGGGCAGTCTCGATGCCGACCCGTGCGATATAGGCTTGGTCTTCTTCCGGGACTCCGGTGGATAGTGTCTGCCGCGCCAGCAGTGAGACAGTCTCGCTGCTGATGCCGACCTGCTCGGCCGCCATCAAGCCGAGCACCGTCCAGCGGACAATGTCGGCCCACTGTTCATCGCCAGCCCGCAGCAGGGGTGCATACGGCTCGCGCGTGTAAATCTGGCCGGGCTGCCCCCAGACGGTGAAGGCGGCTGGATCCTCCGAGCGCTGGCGGTAGATTTCCAGCAGCACGCGGTCGGCAGTTTGGGCTTCGCAGCGGCCGTCGAGGAAAGCCTGCCAAGCGGCGTCTAATGTTGGCTGAGTGAGGATTTGGGCCGTCACGCCCACGCTGTTGAGGTAGCTCGGCAGTTCTGAAGCAGCCACGCTGTCCTGGACGACGCAGATGGTTCGCCCATTCAACTGCTCCCAAGATTGAATGCCGCTGGAGACCTCGACGGCGATACTCTGACCGCTGTAGAAGTTGACGGGGCCGTAACGCAGACCAGCCGCATCGCTGCTGAGGCTCCAGACAGCGTTGCGCACCAACAGATCGAGGGTGCCATCGGCGAGGGCGGCGAGGGCAGACTCGGCAGAGCTGTACAGTTCAAAGCGAGCCGCGGTTGCAGTGCCGAAGATGGCGGCAGCCACTGCCCGGCAGAAATCGACATCGAAGCCGGAAACCTCGCCCGAATTGGGGTCGAGATAGCCGAAGCCGAAGAGGTCCTGGTTGACTCCGCAGACCAGCTCCCCACGTGAGAGCACCGAGTGGAGGGTTGGCCCAACCGGAACCGGGGTTGCAGCGGGTTGATCCTGTGCCAGCGCGGTTCCACCAATCCCGGCAATCAAGAGGATTGCCACGAATCCGATTCGCATCCAATGTGTCGTCATGACAGCGGCCTCAATCCCAAAATGGTACATCTGGCAAGGTTTCCCCATCCCCTATTCCCCACTGCATGGGAGGGGGAGTTAGGTCTAGGCAGAATTTAGCGGATAAACCACCAAATGGATAGGTTTTAGTCGTCTTCTTCGATCACGACACCCGGCGGCCGGATCGCATCCAGCTTTTGCATGATGAGCGCCTTGATCTCCCCTGGTTCGGCATGACGCCCCAGTTGTTTCTTGGAGAAGATCAGCTCGCCGTTGAGCGTCACCTCAAATTTGCCTCCACTGCTTGGGAGCAGGTTCCACGAGCGAATGAAGGCTTCAATCTGTCGATCCTTCAGAATTTCGTCCGTCAAACTGACGGCGCGGGGGGTGTAGTTTCAAACTGCGCAGTATTCAAGCTGAATATCCATCAAAGCGTACTGCATGATTATGCCTTCCTTATTCCTTATATTAAAGCTGTTTCCTATCGACTGCTTCATCATAACACGGCTGCGGCGCAGCGACGAACTCCGAAGGCGACTTTCAGGGTGCATTTCAAAATCAGGGTACGTTCGTCCACGGGCGTGTATCCTCCAGCCGCCCCATAACAGAAACGAAGCCGTAACTTTCAATGCAACTTGACGCGAATCGAACAATGAGGCGACAATACACTACAGGATGTGAGCATGTCCTTCTGTCACCACTGGGGGGAATTCAAAGTCGTGAAGCACATCAAGGAAATCTTTGCCGAATATACCCGTATGCGAACGAACGGGATGGACGCCAAGTCGGTGCTGAATGTGCTGCGGCCGCATGTCGAGTCGCTCAGCAAGACTGACCGCGAGCAGCTTGCCGGAATGATCCGCGACCACGAGTCCAAATCGACCACCGGGACGTACCCGGTCGTTCGCGATGTGCCGCCCGCCGGTGCCCAGACTGCTGCCTCGCCGCCAGCAGCGCCGGCTGCTTCTACGCCAGCCGCGGCATCGCGCATTCAACCGCTGAAGTCGCTCACCTCCCCCGCAAAAGCTGCCGAACCGCCCGCTCCGCCAGCGCCTGCGCAACCGGCGAGCGTGACTGTGCCCGCCGAAGCCGACGAGGTGATCTGGATCAACTGTCCGCACTGCGGCAAGACCAACCAACGACACGAAGTCTTCTGCTACGCCTGCGGGCAGCTCCTGGAACCGGTCAAAGGGGCATATGACACACGGCTGCTGAGCGAAAAGACCGTCGAACCGCTCGACAGCGAATTTTTTGGGCCTGAATCGGTGCTGGTGCTGCGCGTGCGTGGTTCTACTGAAACCTTTGAGTCACGCCCACAGAAATCCGACCATGAAATCATCATCGGCCGCAGCACCAAAGGCAGCGTCCTGGCGCCCGATATTGATCTGAGCAACAAGCAGGCGACCGACTTGGGCGTTTCCCGCCTGCACCTGTCGATCAGCTACGACGCCGCCCACAATGCCATCCTGATCGCCGACCTGGGCAGCGCCAACGGATCGTTCCTCAACGGCCAGCGGTTGATGGCGCGCGAGGTGCGCGTGCTGCGGCATGGAGATGAACTGCGGCTCGGCAAGCTGGTGCTGATGGTCTCGTTCCGGCATCCCGGCAAACCGACGAACTGAGCCGCCTAGAGTGCCCGCAGCGCCGCACAGATTTCATCCACGGCCAGGGCGAAGAGTTCGTGCATGAGGGCTTCATCCACCTGATACGGCCCGCCAAAGCAGCCATCACCGAGGTCCTGGCGCATGGCGAAAATGTCTTCGGGGTTACGAAGCTGCGGGGCCGGCTTCACCCCGCTGGGGACTTCCGCCACGCGGCAAAACGGAAAGTTTTCGCCCCAGTTGGCGTGACCGATCTCCAGCCCATAACGCCGCTCGAAGTCCTTGACGGCCGGGCTGCTCCACCAGTCGAACCAGCGCACGTGGATTTCTTCCTCATCCCGGAAATCTGCCAGCGGGGCGGGCATGTGATTGCCACCGTGACCGTTGAGAACCAGGAAGCGGCGGAAACCCTGATGCAGCAGGCACTCGATGATCTCCAGCACAACGAGGTCGAAGGTGCGCGGCGTGAGGCTGATTGTGCCCGGAAAGGCCGCTAGCGAGCGGCTGAAGCCGAAATTGAGCGGCGGCGCGATGAGGACGTGTTCGCGCTCGGCGGCTGCCAGCGCCATGCGCATGGGGATCTGAATATCGGTCAGCAGGCTGAGATGGGCGTGCTGCTCGGCCGCGCCGGTGATGAGGATGATGCGGTTGTCCTGCTCCAGGTAGCGTGCGACATCCATCCAGTTCAAATCTTCCAGCCGCATTCGGGGACTCCTTGGTGGTATACATTACGGGGAAGATTATACGCTGAATGTGTACAGAGAGGGGAGATGCGGCTGAGGGATTCGCGGCGTAGGGTAGATTGAGTTCAGTCTTCCCGGATTGACCCGCGCTTTTGAAAGTTTATTTAGGAAGACTTCAACCGGGACTCACACAAGGCCATGTTGACCAACATCCTGCTTTACCATGTGGCTTCCGGCGAAGTTTTCTCCAAGGACCTGCGCCGTGTCCAGTTCGTGAAGATGCTTAACAACCAGTACACGCTGGTCATCAAAGTGCCGCGCGCCATCTACGTGAACCGCGCCAAGGTGGTGCTGGGTGATGTCGATGCCAGCAACGGCGTCATCCATGTGATCGACCGGGTGCTGATGCCCCCGCGCCACTAATCCCTCGCAGCGGCTGATACGCCCCTCCTGTCCACACGGGCCGCGAGGGGCGTTTTGTTTTGTAGTATCTCCTGCTCCCCCCGGTTCGAGTCCACCCATTTCCCCCTTTTGACGGATTGCCGCTGTAACAAAACACTGTGTTCAATCGAATAGGAGTCAGACAGGCTGCGACGTCGCAAGCAGAAAGTCAATCGATGCAAGAACGGGTCACTGATCGATCCCGACTCCGGCAGTTCATCGAACGGGAGTCAAACGCCCTGCTGGGCACGCTGCGGGTGTATCTGGTGCGGGCCGGGCTGGAACGGCACGGACAGACGCTGGATGCGTCTGCTGCCGAACTCCTCAACGAGGTGGTGCGCGAGGCGCTGCGCCATGAGCACCGCTTCCGCCCATCAGGACAGCCGCGGGCTTGGCTGTTGGGGATCGCCGCCAACTTGATCCGCCGCTGGCAAGCGGAGTCCTTCCAGCGCGAACGGCGCGAGCCGCTCGTCCGCGATCTGGCCGGAGAGGCCGGGGATGGATTCAGCGAAGACGAACTGTTCGACCATCTGGCAGCGCTGGCCGAAAACGGCGCGGTCGATGGAACGACAGACGGCGGAAACGAGATGCTGGCGCTGCTGGATGCGCTGGCGCCGGATGACTCCCGAGTGATCCGGCTGGCGATCCTCAACGGGTTGAACGGCGAAACACTGGCCGCCGAACTGGGCGTGACGCCCGGCGCGGCGCGGGTGCGGCTGCACCGGGCACTGAAGCGGCTGCGAGCACAGATCGAAGCGCCAGAGACAGAGAAGGAACCATGAAGCGCAGAACAACACTGGATCGACGCCAACTGGCGCGGGAAAAGCAGGTGTTCCGCTACTTGAGCGCCCTGGAACGTGGCGACTTTGAGACCATCGCGGCCATCTTACGCGAGGCCGAGTATGACCCGGCGCTGGAGGAGATGATCGCCGAGGTGAACGTAGAAGCGGCCCAGGAAGCGGCGCTGTCCCCGGTCTTGCATCCGGCGTCCACAAACCATCATCGAGAGGACAAACGCATGAGTGTTCTGAGTGTACCGCATCTGTATCCAGGCCAACCCACAGCTCCAGCCCGGCGCTGGTCGAGCCAACTGGTGGCGCTGGTGGCGCTGGCGGCCATGCTGGCCGTGTTTATACCGCTGGTGGCGCTGCGGTTGGGACCACCGCCGAGCGGCAATCCGCCGGCGGCCTTGCAGGGGGGCGCGACGGCAACGCCGCTGCCAACACTTGTACCGACTTCGACGCCGCTGCCGAGTTTTATGCCGGGGATCGATCCGGCCTTCCCACAGGTCAGCGCAGCGAGCTGCACTGTGCTGGTCCAGCCGAGCGATGTGCTGACCAGCGAACCTTTCGGGGCAGGCCGGCGCATCCTGCTGAATGACCTTGTGCCGCCAGGCGGGGTGATGGCCGTGGTGATGGAGATGCGCTCGCAGGCGGACTCGCCGGAATACGCTTACCGCGTGAACGCGCAGATCGACGGTATCGGCCTGCAGGGGTGGCTCACAACCTCGCAGGTGATTGAGACGAGCGGCTGCGTCATGACCGGCCAGGGTGGAACGCTCGAAGTGGTACCCGTGATTCCGACCATTGTCACCGGAGAGATTCCAGCCGCAGCACTGCCACCGACGATCTGCCAAGTGGTTAACGCTGGCGCTGAACCGCTGCAGATCATGCCTGCGCCGGGCGTCGAGACCAGCACGGGCGTCCTGCAGCCGGGAATGCCAGCGAACGTCATCGCCATTCAGCCGAGCCGGAGTGGAGAGTGGTATTTGATCACCGTGCAGACGCCGAACGCGGCGAGCGGCGGGATTGTGGTGACGGGCTGGGTTCCGATGGGGGCGGTCACGATGCTGACCGACTGCGCAGCGGTGTCGATTGAAGCGACCCTGCTTCCTCCAACGGTGGTCCCGCCGGCTGACATTCTGCCGGCTGCGGCTCCGCTGGCGCGGGAATGCGCAGCAGCGCGGACATCTGCCGAGACGCCGCTGGTGGCACAGCCCGCAGTGAGTTCGCCTGTGGTGGCGGTACTCCCGGCGAACACCACGGTTTACCTGGTGGCAGCAGAAGTACGGATTATGCCGCCGGAGGGACAACCGGCAATCTGGTATCAGGTTCAGGCGCTCGTGGGTGAAGGGCTGGTCAACGGCTGGACACAGGCAGCGCTGAGCTTCGAGCAGTGCATGACCGCAGTGGAAGCTGGCGCGGCTGCGCCCCCTGTAATCCTCACTGCCACACCCATCGGGGGCTGAGGCTCCCCTTCGACCGAAATCCATCAAGAAGCGCGGGGATAGGCTGCATTCAACCAGCGGCCTATCCCCGCCTTGTTTTCTACCAATATCAACATTCCGTAAGAAAGACTTCCGGGTCGTTGACCCCACCTGCCCACCCGCATACAATGAAAGATGAAACACAAACGTTCTGGAACCCGACGGGAACGAACGTGAATTAGAGGAAGTCTATGGCGAAGAAGGACTACTACCAGATTCTCGGCGTGAACCGGAATGCCAGCGAGAAAGACATCAAGGCCGCTTTTCGGCGGCTTGCTAAGAAGTATCACCCGGACGCGAACCCCAACGATCCGAATGCCGAAACCCGCTTCAAGGAGATCAACGAGGCCTATGAAGTCCTCAGCGACTCCCAGAAGCGCGCAACCTACGACCAGTTCGGCACGATCAACCCGCAGGGATTCGGCGGGCAGCCCGGCGGCGGCTTCTACACCAATGTCGATACCGGCGGCATCCCGTTCTCCGATATTTTCGATTCGCTCTTCGGCAGTATGGGGCGTGGAGGCCGCGTGCGCGGCTCACGAACCTCGACCGGATTCGGCGGCATCCCGGTCAAGGGCGAAGACATGGAGCAGCCGGTCAGGATCACGCTGCGAGAGGCCTATACCGGCACGCAGCGCCTGATCACCAAAGGCGACCGCCGCATCAAGGTGAACATCCCGGCCGGCGCGACCAACGGCACAAAAGTCCGGCTGGCCGGGGAAGGCGGCCCCAGCTTCGGCGGGCAGCCCGGCGACCTCTACCTCATTGTCGAGGTGGAGCCAGATGCTGCTTTTGAGCGCGACGGCGACAACCTCAAGGTTGAAGTCAAGGTCGATATGTTCACTGCGCTGCTCGGCGGCGAGGTCGAAGTGCCCACGATGGACCGGCCTGTCAAGCTGCGGATTCCGCCAGGCACGCAGTCAGGCCGCCGCTTCCGCTTGGCCGGCAAAGGCATGCCCATCCTCAAGCAGCCGGATATCTACGGCGATCTGTACGCCCGCGTGCTCATCACCGTGCCGGAGAAGCTCACCCCCGAACAAAAGCGCATGGTCGAAGCGCTGCGCGATTCGTTCCGCTAAGGCTGCTTCGCCATCTTAGACTGCTGGGCGAGGTCATGCGCTCCGCCCATCGGGTGGGTCTGCGCCAGCGTCGCCAGGTCGAAGCCGCGCAGCGTCTTGGCTGCCAGCGCCAGCGCATCGCCATAGGCTCCATTCGCCAGCGTGGAACCGAAGGGGAGCAGACCTTCACCCTCGGCGCTATCAGGAACCTGAATGACGATGACCAGCGACGCCAGCAACGCCAGTTCACTCTGCGGATTGGCCGTCCAGGCCATCACCGCCGCGCCGCGCTCGCGGGCGATCCGCGCAAAGGTATTGATGTCCTCACTCTTGCCGGCTTTGGACAGCGCAATGAGCACATCGCCCGCGCCCAGCATGGCCGATTCGCCGTGCAGCGCGTCACCGGGGGAGATGTAGAAAGCCGTCATGCCGCAGGTCGCCAGGATGTGAGCCAGCCGGTGTGCCATCGCACCGGATGTGCCCGCTCCGGTCACGATGATCTTGCCGCGGCATTCCGCCACCAGCGCTACCGCCTGGATGAAGCGCTCATCCAAACGCTCAGCGATTTGCAGCAGCGCCTCGCCTTCGGCACGAATGAGGGCGCGCGCCTGCGCCAGCATGATCTCGGTGTCCATCAGTTCATGTCCTTATTATCTACGTCATCGGTAGGCCGGGGTCGAATGGGGGCGGTTCATGGGCCGCCCCGACTGTGCTGCGTCTCTTAGCCCAGGGGAACGCCCAGCACGCGGCTGAGCTTGAGGACGGTGAAGCGGTTGCGCAGGTAATGGCCGTACTGAAAGCCGGGCTGCACCTCATCAGCGTCCAGACCGAGCGCCTGCCAGGTGGACGGCGCGCCGGCTTTGTCGAGCGCGGCGGCAATCACCTCCGGCGCTGGAACACGAGCGGCGATGGCCTGAATGTCGTCCCAGTGATCGACGATCTTGTGCTTGAGCTGGTCGAAGCCCTCTTCGTTCAGGTCGAGGAAAGGACGGTGTTCCTTGACGATGTCGTCGACCATATCGCCGTAGCCGACGCGGATGGATTCGATTTCGGCGGCACGATCCGGGAGCACAGCGGCTTCCAGGCGGTTCATCAGCTCGGCGCGGGTGATGGCGCGGATGCGGGCATACTGAGCCGCCACCAGAGTCAGCGCGTAGCCGACCTGCGCCCCGTGCAGTTGGGTTTCCCGGCCTTCTTTGAGCCGCTTCATCTCCCAGTAATGCGAGGCGTGGTGCTCCGCACCGGAAGCCGGCCGAGACGTGCCGAAATCGAGCATACACAGCCCGGATTCGATCAGCGCGTCCATGAGGACACGGACACCTTCTTCAGAACGCTGGCCGATGGAATCAGCGTGCTGGAGCACGCTGTCGATGGCGGCCTGTGAGCGGGCAGCGATGGCGGCGTCGTAGGGTTCGTCCCAGAGCAGGCTGCCCATCTTCCAGTCTGCCAGCGAGGTGATCTTGCCGATCATATCGCCGAAGCCCGCGCCGATGAGCGCCTGGGGCGCATTTGCCAGCGTCTCCAGGTCGGCAAAGACGGCCAGCGGCGGCTGGCACAGGATGGTCGTCTTGACACCGGCTAGGATGATCGGCGCGCCGATGGAGGTAAAACCATCCACCGAGGGCGCGGTAGGCATGCCGATGAAAGCGCGCCCGGTGCGGTGGCTGACAAAGCGGGTAATATCGGTGATCGTGCCGGAGCCAACCGCGATGAAGGTACACGGGCCAAGCGGGGCGCGGATGAAGACCTGCATACACTGGTGCTCATCGGTGTGGATGTGGTGGCCTTCCAGCACGACGCTGGTCACGTCGTACCCTTTGCCTTTTAGGGCTGCTTCGACCCGCTCGCCCAGCGCCGGAAAGGTGTTCTCATCGGCGACGATGCAGAAGCGGTTCAGGCTGTGGGCAGCCACGTAATCGAGCAGATGCGAGATGGCATTCTTGCCAACATAGATGGGATCGATTTTGGTCATGGTGTCCTGTCTTTTTTTGCGCGTTTTCCAGGCGGTTTGAACGGTAGTGCCTCAGCCTTGCACATGCCTTGTGACGGCGTGCTGGATTGGCCGCAGCGCCGTGTACAGTTCTCGATACTGTTGAGCGTAAAAGCCGTATTCGGTGTGCTGCCGCATATCCGGCTGGTACACACCGCCCGACTGCACCATCGCCCGCGAGGCCGCGCTGAGCGATGGGAAAAGTCCGGCTCCATAGGCCGCGGCCACTGCCGAGCCGAGCAGCGAGGCTTCGGTCACACGGGTGGTGTGAATCGGCTGGCCGAGGACATCGGCGTAAATCTGCATGAACAACGGGCTGCGAGTCGCGCCGCCGCAGGCGATGACCCGCGAGACAGCACACTCGTGGCGCGTGAAGGTGTCGAGGATGTCCTTCATCCCGTAGGCAATGCCCTCCATGATGGCGCGGAAGACATGCGCCCGGCTGGATTGCAGCGACAGGCCGAAGACCAGCCCCCGCGCCAGCGAATCGGTGTGCGGGGTGCGGTTGCCCTGGAAGTAGTCTAGGACGATCAACCCCTGAGACCCCGCCGGAACCTGGGCAGCTTCGTCATCCAGCAGGCGGTAAACCGGCACGCCCTTCTCTTCTGCTTCCGCTGCCAGCCCGCTGGCGAACTCCCGCTTGAACCAGTTGAGGATCGACCCGGTGGAGACCTGGCCGCCTTCGATCAGATTCAAGCCGGGAATGACTGCATCCGGGAAGCTGCCGAAGATGCCGGGGAAATGCACTTCGGCGGCGGTCAGGCCGGAGAGGACGTTGGATGATCCCATGACGACGCCCAGGTCGCCGGGTTCGGTGACGCCCAATCCGAGCAGGCCAACAAAAGCATCGCCGCCGCCCATCGCCACCGGGATTCCGGCAGGCAGTCCCAACTGCCAGGCGGCTGCCGGGGAAAGCCCGGCGACAGGTTCGCCAAGCGCGAGGATGTCACGCGGGAATTTGGCTTCGACCCCGCCCAACCCGATGCGTTCGTAGAAGCGCAGGGGCCAGCCGCCGCTGGGGGCATGGTAGTACCAGCGCTGCACAATAGTATTCAGGTTGAGCGCCCAACGCCCAGTGAGCTTGTAAGCGATCCAGTCGGTGAATTCGATCAGGTAGTCGGCAGCGGCGTAGGTTTCCGATTCATGCTCTTTCAGCCAGAGCAGCTTGGCCGGGAACCACTCGGCGCTGACCCCGGCCAAGCTGTAGCGCAGCGCCTCATCTCCGGTGGCGAAGATCCGCGCAGCCTGTTCGGTCGCCCGCACGTCCATCCAAAGGAGCGCCCGCCGGAGCGGTTCGCCGTTGGCCTTCATCGGGATGATGGTGCAGGTCGTGGCGTCGGCGCAGATTCCTTTGATCTGGTCAGGCGGAACCGGCGATTCTTTCAAGCAGTCGCTGACTGCGCCGACCAGCCCAGCCCACCACTCGTTGGGATCTTGCTCTGCCCAGCCGGGGCGGGGGAAATAGGTGTTATATTTGCGCGACCCAGAGGCGAGAAGCTGGCCGTTGGTATCGAACAGCCCGGCCTTGATCGCCTCCGTCCCCGCGTCAATTCCCAGGACGACCATGATGACCTACTCTACAAGGCCATGCCGGTGTCGCCGTGGAAGAGATGGATGCGTTCAGCCTGCAGCCCCAACCAGACGGGTTGGTCGCGGTCGAACTCGTCGGACGGTGGGGTGACGACCAGCAGATCCAGGGAGCCGATCTTGGCGGCAAGCTGCCCTTCTTCACCGAGCGACTCGTAGGTGTAGACCCGCCCTTCGACTTCGACTATGCCGTTCGTCCCAGGGCTGTGTTTGGCGACGACATCGATGGGACGGATGCCCAGATTGACCTGCTTGAGGTTCTGCGCGGCGACCTTCTGCCCTAATGCGGCGGGGAGCTTGATCGAGAAGCTGCCGTCGGTCGCACGGAGGCCGGTCGTCCCGCCTTCGCTGAAGGGCACGCAGGGCAGGAAGTTCATCGGCGGCTCGCCGATGAACCCGGCGACGAATTCATTGGCCGGGTGGTTGTAAATCTGGTCGAAGGTGCCGACCTGCTGCAAGACGCCCAAGTTCATCACAGCGACGCGCTCGGCCATCGCCACCGCTTCCAACTGGTCGTGCGTGACGAGCACGGTCGTGCGGCGGGATTCGGCATGGAGCCGCTTGAGTTCGACGCGCATGTGGGCCCGCTGGGCAGCATCCAAGTGGGAGAGCGGCTCGTCCATCAGGAAGACATCGGGGTCGCGCACCAGAGCGCGGGCGAGCGAAATGCGCTGTTTTTGGCCGCCGCCCAATTCGACAGGGCGGCGTTCGAGGATGTCGCTGATATCGAGGATGCGGGCGACTTCCTCGACTCGGCGCTTGATTTCGCTGGGGGCTATCTTGCGGGCGCGGAGGCAGAAGGCGATGTTCTCGTAGACGGTCAGCGGGGGATAGAGCGCGTAGGTTTCAAACGCCAGGGCGGCATTGCGTTCGCTCGGCTCCAGGTCGTTGACTCGGCGCGAACCGATGTACAGGTCGCCAGCGGTGATGGCCTCCAGGCCGACGATCATGCGGAGCGTGGAAGTCTTGCCACAGCCGGACGGCCCCAACAGCGCCAGAAATTCGCCATCGCGGATGGTGAGGTTCAGGTCTTTGACAGCTTCAACCTCACCCTTGTAGGTTTTGTACAAATGCTCGATGCGGACTTCTGCCATGGTGCTTCATCCTACCAGAATATTGTTTTCCGTCTTGGGATCGAAGAGCATGATCTGGTCGGTCTCGACCGCGATTTTGACCGGTTCGTCGATCTGAAATTCGTGGTCGATGGGCGTGAGCACATCCATGCGCTGCTCGCCGATTTGGGCCGTCAGCACGCCTTTCGTGCCCAACCGCTCATAGATGTAGACGCTGCCCTCGACCACCCTGCCGGATGCAGCGCCGTTATGGGCGACCTGCATGTGCAGCGGGCGAATGCCGAGCAGCACGCTGTCATAGCTGCCCCGGTTGAGCGCCTGGGTCAGCTTGCCGGGGACATCTAGGCAGACACGGCCGTCCACACTAGCGACCTGCATCTGGCCGGAGACATTCTGCACCTTGCAGTTCACCAGATTGATCTGGGGATGGCCGAGAATTTTGGCGACGAAGATATTCACCGGGTGGGCGAAAACATCGTGGGGCTTGCCGATCTGCTGGATGACGCCCTTGTTGAGAACAACCAGCCGGTCGCCGAGGGACATCGCTTCCAGGTAGTCATGGGTGACGTAAATGGTGGTGGAGTGGATGACTGCTTCCAGCGCCTTGAATTCCTGGCGCATCCGGTGGCGGAGCTTGGCGTCCAGGTGGGAAATGGGTTCGTCGAGCAGCAGGATGGAAGGTTCGCGCACCAAAGCCCGCCCGACGGCGACGCGCTGCTTTTGCCCATTGGAGAGGTTCTGCGGCAGGCGGTCAAGCAGCATGTGGATGTTGAGCGTTTCGGCGATGCGTTTGACGCGGCGGTCAATTTCGTCCGCGGTGAACTTCTGGCCTGGGGCACGCAGCGGAAACGCGAGGTTTTGTCCAACGGTGAGATGTGGGTAGAGGGCGTAGCTTTCAAAAGCCATCGCTACGTTGCGTTTGTGCGGTTCGATGGCGTTCACCAACTGGTCACCGATGAAAATCTTGCCGGCGGTTGGCGTTTCGACCCCGGCGATGAGCTTGAGCGTCGTGGTCTTGCCGGCGCCGGACGGGCCGAGCATGACCAGAAACTCGCCGTCATGGACTTCCAAGTTCATGTTGTTGACGGCGCGGGTTTTGCCGAAGTCTTTGGTCAGATGCTGGAGGGTGAGTTTGGACATGATGCTATCCCTTCACCGCGCCGAAGCTCAAGCCCCGGATTAGGTAACGCTGGATGCTCAGCGCCAGGATGATCTGAGGCAGCGAAGAAATTACAGCAGCGGCGGCCATGCGGTTGAAGAAGGCCTGCGCCGAGGAGATGTATCCCAGCGCCGAGACCGTCACCGTCTGTACGTTGGAGGCTCCCAGAACCAGCGGGAAGATGAAGTTATTCCAGGCGAAGACAAAGGCCAGCAGCGCAGCGGCAGCCAATCCGGGGCGCACCAGCGGCAGCAGCACCTGCCAAAAGATGCGATACCAGGGGTAGCCGTCGATCATGGCGGCCTGCTCGATATCCGGCGAGATGTCCTCAAAGTAGCTTCGCAGCACCCAGATCAAGAGGGGCAAGGTGACGAGCTGATATACCCAGATGATCCCAAAATAGGTGTCGTACAACCCCAACTGGCGATACAGCAGCGAGAGAGGGATGATGACGACCAGTTCGGGCGCGAAGCGGAAAGAGAGGAAGGTGAAGGCCAGATTTTCTTTGCCTTTGAAGTTGTACCGCGCCAGGGCATAGGCGGCCGGGACGCCGACGATCAGCGAGATGATCACTGCGCCGCTGCTGACGATGAAGCTGTTGAGGAAGTTCCGCGGGAACTCTTGGCGGGCAACGACGCCCGCCGCCGCGCGGGGATCGCCAAACAGGATCGCCTGGTAGTTTTCCAGCGTCGGCGTGAAGATGAACTGCGTGGTGAAGAGTTCGTCTGTGCTCTTCAGCGACACCAGAACCATCCACAGGATTGGGAACAGGGCAAACAGGAAGTAAATAATCAGGAAGCCATCCGAAAGGATGTTAGTCAGGTTTTTGCGTACACGAGCATCCATGATGCCGCACCCCCTACGAGTAGCCGGCCGCGCGGCGCTGCGCGATGCCCCAGCGCTTCACCAGCCATTGGCTGACGAAGTAAATCACGATATAGAGGACGATGGCGTAGGGCAGTCCCTGGGCCAACCGTTGGAACTGGATGGCCGTGCGGTAGGCCGTGAGCTGGTAGGTCATGAGCGTATTGCCGGGGCCGCCTTCCGTCATGGCGAAGATGATGTCGAACATCTTCAGGGAGTCCATGAAGCGGAAGATGACGACAATCAGGATGAAGGGGGTCAGCATCGGCAGGGTCAGGTTGCGGAAGGTGAACCAGAACGACGCCCCATCAACACGCGCTGCCTCGAACGGCCCCTGCGGGAAAGAGCGCAGCCCGGCCAGGAGGATGAGCGCAGCGAAGGGCGTGAACATCCACACATCGATGAGGACGACCGAGAACAAAGCCGTCTGGGGCACAGCCGCCCATTCTAATGAAGGCAGACCGATGGTGTTCAGCATCGGGTTCAAGATGCCGACGCTGGGCTGCATCATCATCTTCCAGATCAGGGTAGTGATGACCGGCGCGATCATCATGGGGAAGATGAGGGTAACTTGCAGCACCCTGGCAACGCGGCTTTCGCGGTTGAGCAGCATAGCGACGATCAATCCCAGCACCAACTGGACGCCGGTGGCCGAGAAAGCATAGGCCAGTGTGACGAAGGTGCTGTACCAGAAATCCGAATCTTCGACCATGCGCTGGTACTGCCGCAGCCCGACGAAAGCGGTGTTCGGGCGGGTGAAGGCATAGGCGGTGAAGGAATAAGCCACGCCCATCACGAAGGGATATAAGATGCCGATCAGCACCAGAAGGGCAGGCAGGGCAATGAGATAGGGACGGAGCCGCACCATCAGCGGCGGGCGCACAATCTCGTCCGTTGGAATGGCGGCGAGATCACCTGCCGAAACTTGTTTGGTCGCCATAAAAATCCTCTACACTGAATACTTTTCCGCGTATTGTGACCAGCTTTGCAGCAGTTCGCAAACTTTTGAGGCGGACAGTTCACCGGGGTTGAGGATGCCGGGACGAAGTCAGCCTCGTCCACGCGGATGAAAATCGGGGGCGGCCCCGTCGAGGTCGCCCCCATCCAGACGGTACTGCTGAGTTATTGGATGACGCCTGCATCCTGGAGTTGGATCGTCAGGCTTTCCACCAGTTCATCGAGACGCTGCTGCGCATCCGCTCCGGCATAGATGTCCTGGAGCGCCTGCGCCCATTCAGTGGTGGTTTCAAAGAACAGCGGCTGCGGCGTGAACTGAATCTTGGCGTCGTTCGCCATGATCGTGTTGAAGGTTTCCAGATAGTTCGTCTGCTGCGCCATCTTGGCCTGGAAGTCGGCATTTTCCCAGATCGAGGCCCGCACCGGGTTGACCATGTTGTAATCGACCGCGCCGGTGGTCAGGAATTCCTTGCCCGTCGCCCACTGCATGAACAGCCAGGCAGCATCCTTCTTCTGCGAGCCGGCATTCATCGCCAGCGACCAGATCCAGATGTTGGTGCGGAGCGAACCATCCGGGCCGAGCGGGCCGGGTGCCCAAGCGATGTTGCCGAGAACACCTTCCGCAGCCGTGCCGGGCTGGTTCTGGAAGTAGCCGAGGATGTCGGCGTCGAAGAGCATGGCAGCCTTGCCCGCGCCGAAGTCAGAACCGGCCTGGTACCAGGTGTAGGTCGTCCAGGCTTCGGGGCCAGCGCTGCGAACCATGTCGGCCCACTTGCTGGTGACTTCGACAGCGCACGGGCTGTTCATCTGCGGGATCATGTTCTCATCATAGTCCACGCAGCCCTGGCTCGCGTACATCGTCATGAAGCCAGGGTGGATGGTCGCCCAGTTCAGGCTGCCGCGCACCACGATACCCGCATTGGCCGGATCGATCTCCTTGAGCCGCTTGGCTGTCGCTACCAGTTCGTCCAAGGTCGTCGGGACGGCGATGCCGTTGGCGTCGAAGATGTCCTTACGGTACATCAGGGCGTTGGTCTCAAAACCCCACGGAATGGCGTACTGCGAACCCTGGCCGAGGTTCTGACGGCCCGGCTCGAGGTTCCACATTTCACTATTGCGGAGGTCGGCGAAGATGTCCTCAAAGTCGTAATCGGGGTTGGTCTTCGTCGGGTCGTTGATGTAGCCTTCCAGCGGCTCCATCCAACCCGCCGGAGCATACTGCCAGATCATGTAGGCGCCGGTCATGAACACATCATAGGTGCTTGCAGAGCCGGCTGACAGGTCGATGGTGACTTTATCGAAATAGTTCTGCTCCGGGAAAACATCGTAGGTGACTTCGATGCCCGTCAGTTCGGTGAACTTGGGCAGTTCGCCGACGAGAGCCTGCTGATAGGGATGCTGGTTGAGGAGCAGTTTCAGGCTGGTGCCTTCGAAGGCGCGCCAGTTGAAGCCGTCCTGCGCGACGACCAGGTTCGCACCCAGCGCCAGAACGATAGCCACAACGAGGACCGACAAGAACAGTTTGCGCTTCATACGAGGTGATACTCCATTCCTAAAAGACACTATCTGCTGAACAAGCCGGGTAAAGTTCACTTGACTCACGATGCGTTCTGATGCACCTCCTCTATTCGGCAGACACCGGACAGATGAACCGCTTTATGGCACCATCTGTGCCACAATGCCGGGGAGATCGCCCAAATTATCGATGACGTAAGTCGGCGGTTGGGCCATGCGGGCGACATCGGCACGGGTCGATGCGCCAGTCATGGTAGCAGCCGTTTGCATCCCGGCCTGCTGCCCCATAAAGATATCCGTCTCTAGGCGGTCGCCGACCATCATGACGCGCTCGGCCGGTAGGTTCAGCCGCTGAAGAGCGACCGACATGATCAGGGTAGAAGGTTTGCCGGCCAGCAGTTCGACCTTGCGGCCGGTCATGTGTTCCAGCGCGGCGATGGTCCCGCCGGCGTCAGGAATGCCGCCGCCAGGCATCGGGCACATCTTATCGGCGTTGGTGGCGAAGAAGCGCGCCCCACGCATCAGGGCTTGGTAGGCGGTGTTCAGTTTACGGTAATCGAGGGTGCGGTCGAACGCCACCACGACAGCATCGATGCCGTGCGGCTGGATGACCTCCAGCGGACTTTGATCGACGAATTCAGCCATGACCTTGAGGCCGTGGCTGCGCAGTTCGTTGTGCAGGTTGGGTTCGCCGATGACATACAGGTTGAGGTGCGGTTCTGTGCGGGCAAGATGGTAGCCCAGCACAAAGCCGGAGGTGATGACATCGTCTGGCTCGGCAGGAATGCCCAGTTTGGTCAGCTTGCGAGCATAATTTTCACGCGGCTCCAGCGGTTTGTTGGAGACAAAGAGGACACGCTTGCCGAGGCCGCGCAGCGCGGCAATGGCTTCGACTGCATTGGGGAGGGCTGCTTCGCCCAGATAGACTGTGCCATCCAGGTCGAAGATGAATCCATCAACAGAATGAGCCATGCACAGCCTCGCGGGTGGGTATCAAACAGAATAGAGTTGGGGAGTTGTTCAAAAAAGCCAAAAGGTTAACCTGAAAAAGCATTCACATACTGAGAATATTTGCACAGAACGTAACACACCTTTGTGGATTTGTCAACCGAATGGCATGCAACTGCTTGACAGTACGATAATCGCGTGTTATTTTTGCAAAAATTTGCAGGCTGCGTCCCAGGATATGTACCAGCCCGCACTTTCAGCAGGGCGGTTGTTTTATGGAACAGCGTGAAGAATTGCTCGCTACCGTCGCCAGCCTCTATTACAAAATGAACCAGAGCCAGGCGGAAATTGCCTCGCGGTTGGATGTTTCGGTTGCCACCATCTCCCGCTACCTCAAAGAAGCCCGCGAACGCGGCCTCGTCCAGTTTCACATCCAAATGCCCATCCCCCGCGACCTAGAGATGGAGCAGTTGTTCGTCAAGCAGTTTGGATTGAAGGATGCCTATATCCTGCAAACTTCCGGGGAAGCCGACAGCGACTCGCTCCTGCAAGGCATCGGACGGCTGGCTTCAGTTTACCTGGAACACATCATCGGCTCATTCCCACCGGGTTCGTCCATCGGGGTAGCTTGGGGGACGGGGGTACATGCGGCAGTTAGTGCCCTACCCGACCACTACGCCCAGAACATCGATGTGGTACAGCTTTTAGGCGGTGTGGGCGAGCTGGTGGTGGACAGCCCTGATCTGGGGCGCATGGTGGCGCAGAAGCTCGGCGGTCGGCATCATGACCTGCACGCGCCGATGCTGGTCGAACGGGCCACCTCGCGCGATTTATTCCTGCAAGAGCCGGTGGTGCTGGAAGGGATCATCCGCGCTCGCAGCGTCCGGTTGGCGATCACCGGCATTGGTTCGGTGCATGATGAGGCCTCCAGCTTTCTGCGGGCCGGTTTGCTGAGCCGGGCGGACTTGAGTGCGCTGCGGCAGGCCGGGGCTGTCGGTGAGACCTGTGGGCGTTTCTACGATATCAACGGCCAATCTGAACAGTTCGAGATCAACCAGCGGATCATCGGCATCGAGCTGTCTGATCTGCGCGCGATTCCACAGTCGGTTGCTGTTGCCCGTGGCATCACCAAAGCGCCGGCAATCTTGGGGGCGCTGCGCGGCGGTTTCATGCGGGTGCTGGCGACGGATGACCTCACCGCCCACGCCGTCGTCGAACTGAATCGCAGGCAGCCCGGCTGAGGCTATCGCATCTTAGCATGGTGGTGCTGATCAGTGAGGTAGGCGGTCGCCTGCTCGAAATCCATCACCATTCCGCCGAAGCCCAGGACAAAGTCCTGCGCATCTTCCAGGCTGGCAAAGCAGAGCGTGCTGGGCACACAGCACAGATGCACGCGGCTTTCAACCACGTAAGCAGCTTTCATCACATTGACCATGCGATGATAGAGAAAGTCGCGGGTGAGCGCCGAAGCGACCTGGCCCGTCATGCTCAGGAGCATCAAACCACAGTGCGGACAGCAGGCCTGAATCTGCTTTCCGTTCTCCAGGTGGAGGGTGAAAGCAGTGCGGAAGGAGACAGGCGTATGGCACATGGCGCACAGCGGAGCGGCTGACGGATTCTCCTGCGCAGGTCTAACCAGCGCGACTCGGCCGTAGGTTTTGCGGGCAATCCCCTCTTTGACGAGCTGGTCAAGGTCGCGGTGAACGGTCATGACGGAGACGCCCAGGCGGGACACCAGTTCTTCGATGGTCAAGGACTGGGACTCCTGAAGCCAGTGCAGGATGTTCCGACGCCGCTGGTCGGGAGAAGGAATATCGGCCATCATTAAGCCCCTTTTCTGACATTAAGTACAAGCATAGTCGATTGGTTTCCGCAAGGCAACGAGAATGGCTTTTTGCGCTTGATCGGGGTTAAGGAATTCACCCGACCCTGTTGGATGATACACCCCCAGCATCGCTCATTCGCTTCGGTTGGGCTACACGAACAGGTCGGGTATACTGGTGGCGGTGATCCTCCCAGCGGCCTCACCGCTGCGGTGGGGATGCATACGGTATGCCGACAGCAAACAAGGTAATGCCATGACTGATGCCCTGACTCCCGAACGGATCCGCGCCTTCGTCCTGAGCGCCCACGGCAATCTGGCGAAAGTCCAGGAGATGCTGGCCGAGACGCCTGCCCTGCTCACTGCCGCCCACCAATGGGGCGAAAACGACTTCGAGGATGCCCTGAGTGCGGCTTCTCATGTCGGCAATAAGCCCATTGCCGAATTCCTGCTCCAGCAGGGCGCGCCGCTGACGGTCTGCGCCGCGGCCACATTGGGCCGCCTGGCCGATGTGACCGCTTTCATCGAGGCCGATCCCCAACAAGCCAATGCCCGCGGCGCACATGGCATTCCGGTGATGTTCCACGCAGCCATGAGCGGCAGCCGCGACGTGGTGGAATATCTCCACGCCCACGGCTGTACGGAAGGCTACAGCTTTGCCCTGCATGCTGCCATCAATGCCCGTGACGCCGACATGGTGCGCTGGCTGCTCGACCACGGCGCGACCGATCTGACCGTCAAGAACTGGGAGGGCAAGAGCCTGCTCCAGAAGGCCCAGGACTACAACCTGCCAGAGGTCGTCGAACTGCTGCGGTCGCGCGGCGCGGTTGAGTAGGCGCTACGCTTCCTTGACGTAGCAGCCCGCCTGCGTGGGGTGATCGATCACCAGAGCATTCCCCGGAACCTCGCGGATGACCCAGAGGACAAACAAGTCGCCGACAGCCGCCGAGATCATAATGGCGCTCAGCATGGTCAGCACCGGGGTATCGGTGAGCAGGCCGGCCGTCAAGGGTAAGATGCCGGTCACGACCAGCGGCAGCGCCGCGCCGTAACGGTACGCGGCGGCACGGATCGGCGTGGTCAGATGGCAGTAGGGACTGAAGGTCTTGCGGTCGATCCCGAAACGGATGTGACGCGGCCCCACCCCGCCGGCGGTCATCCAGCCGAAGCCATGGACGGCCTCATGCGCCACGATGAGCAGGAGGAGCCAGATCAGGAACAGCAGGATGTTGTCCCCGTAGGCGCGGGAGAAAAAGGCATCCAATCCGCCGGCAAGCGCTGCATGTGCCAAGATCGGAGCGGCGGCCAGCACAATTGCCCCCAGGATAACGGCCTTATTGCGGTAGATCGACTCGATGGGGACGGAAACATCCCGGTATCCCGGCGGTGGGGTCTGGGTCGGCGCATCCATTGGTGATCCGGCTTCCTCTCACATGCGGTACAATAGCGGGTCATAGGTAGTATAAAGATGGTGTACGCTGCGGTCAAAAGGGGAGCTTCATGAGCATCGCGCAGGCAGATTATGCGATCACCCGTCTCTACGAAGACGAAAGCCTCCGGGGAGAACTGACTGATGATGAAGCCAACCTCTTGCTGAAGTGGGGTGAAGCCCAGTGCCAGGCGGTCGCCGCTCAGGAACTCTCCGATCCAGCTTTTGAAGCGTGGGCTGCGGCATTCAAGCGCCTGTTGGTCAGCCTGAACCGCTTCATCGGCAAGCGGGAAACGCTGGCCCCTCAGGAGCAGCAGGCGGTTCTATCCGGCATCGGCGCAGTGGCGGAAGCCGCCGGTTATGAAATCGCGCCGCAGCAGCTTGAAGCCTACCTGCGGGATCATGCCGAATGGCCGAATGACCACGCGCTCAGTGAGCTGCTCGGCCTGATGAAGCCGCTGCCGTTGGGCGTCACGACACCCGCTCCACCAGTGGAGCCAGCCGCCCAACCGGCCGCCGAATCCGCCGCCGAGATCACCCCCCAGGAGGAAAGCTCATGAGCGCGTTTAACCTGAACCGCTGCGCCGTCCTGACGATTCTCGCCCTCCTTGCAGCGCTGCTGGCTGCCTGCGATGGCGCGGCGCTGCCAACCTCTGCTCCAGTCACGCCCCCCCCACCGGCTGCTGAAACGCCGACCGTCGTCCTTAACCCGACCGCAACCCCAACACCCTTCATCGCCACCAGCACGCCGCCGCCGGTCGGTCGCACCCCGCTGGAACAGGGCTTCGGGGCCGAGAAAGGCTTCTGGCGGGTGCTCTTTACCGATCCCACCGGCAGCCGCGACGCTTCCAAGTATGTCGGCGGCATTGATTACCAACTGGCCGAAGCCATCGCCGGAGTCCAGCGCACGCTCGACATCGCCGCCTTCGAGTTCAACAGCCCGATCCTGACTCAGGCCGTATTGGATGCCCATGCACGCGGCGTCGCTGTCCGCATGGTGGCCGATAACGAACATGGGGTCAAAGACCGCGCTTCGACCATTCCACAGCTTCAAGCCGCTGGAATCCCGGTGGTCGATGACGCGCGCCCGTCTTTGATGCACAACAAGTTCATGATCCTCGATGGGACAACCGTCTGGTTCGGTTCGTGGAACTTTACTGTCAACGATACCTACCGCAACAACAACAACGCCCTAGCTTTGACTTCGCGCCGCGCGGTGCAGAACTTCCAGAACCAGTTCAACCAGATGTTCGAGCAGCGGCTCTTCAGCGTCAGCAAGCGCGCGGATACGCCGTTCCCCAGCTTCAGCCAGGACAGCATCCCCATTCAAGTTCTCTTTGCCCCCAAAGAGCGCATCGTGGCTGCTGTCGCCGTCGCGCTAAGCAGTGCCCAGCAGTCGATCCGCTTCATGACCTTCTCGTTCACGCTGGATGACATCGCCGGCGTGATGCAGCAGAAAGCGATGCAGGGTGTCGTCATTCAGGGCATCTTTGAGCGCACCGGCAGCGAAACCCGCACCAGCGAACTCACCCCGCTGTTCTGCTCCGGCCTAGACGTGCGCCAGGATGGAAATCCCTTCGTGCTGCACCACAAGGTCTTCATCGTCGATAACCGCACGGTCATCACTGGCTCGTTCAACTTTTCGCAGGGCGCGCGCGATGAAAACGACGAGAACCTGGTCATCATCAGCGATCCTGATCTGGCCTTGCAGTACGTTGAGGAATTCAACCGCCGCTGGGCGCAGGCGCGCGTGCCAACGGCGCTGACCTGCCCGTGATGGAGAACTGCCGTAAACCGCAGTGTTCGATCTTCAAGAAAAACACAAGGGCGGATCGCTGTGATCCGCCCTTGCTTGTCAAACGAGAGATAGGCTGCCGCAGTGCGTTCAGGTTACTGCTGCGTGCTGGCCCCGACCATCCCTTGGAGGAGCTGTTCGAGATACCAGACGCTCGGCTCCTTGCCCAGCTCGGCGATCATCGGCAGCTTGACGCCTTCTTCGGCCAGCACCGTACCATCCTGGTAGGCCAGCGGACCTTCCCAAAGGAAGAACGTGCCTTCATTGGCCGGATCGGTGGCGTAAGCGGCGGCCTTGGCGATGAAGTCATCGAGGTTGGCCTTGGCCTCGTCGCTCAGGCCAGGCCCTTCCACGAAACCGACCGCCGAAGTATCCAGGTTGTTGATGTCCGTCCAATCGGGGCCGACATAATCCCAACTCTGAGTATACGTTCCAGCCTTGACGGCTTCGACGATCTGCTTGTAGGCCGGCCCCCAATGAAAGTAGGGAACGCCTAGACAGACCTCTGGCGCGACATCGCAGGCCCCCATGAAGTCGTAGGGAACCGCCCAGACCTGCTTGCCTTCGGCGGCGCGCTGGCCGGTGACGACGATGGCCTCGGTGGTATCGATGCCGGAGATGACGACATCGGCGCCGTTATCGAAGAACGAGTTGGTTTCCTCAGTCGGGTCGAGCGTTACACCGGGGATATTGAACCAGAAGCCGATCCAGGTGACGGTGAACGTGAGGCTGGCGGGGTCCATGCCGCGATAGGTTTCGTAGCAGTACTTGGCGCCGAGGTAGGCGGAGGCCGCCAGACGGCGCGTTTCAAAGTTGATCAGCGGGCCGAGGTAGCCGATGCTGCCGGTCTGGGTAGTGAGAGCGGCGGCGCACCCGGCCATCATCTTGGCCCATTCCATCTGCCCCATCACGTTGCCGAGGTTAGGCGGAGCTTCGCCCGTATAGGCATCGTCGCCGGACACATTGATGAAGGTGACATCAGGATTGGCTTTGGCGACGCCAGCGGTATCTTCTTCAAACTCATCGGAGGCGGTGAAGATCAGCTTGGCGCCTTGATCGACCATTTCGGCCACAACATCGGCTAGAGTAGTTTCGGGAGCGTCAGCAGGATTCAGTTTTTCAAAGACGAGCATCTTCGTGCCGGGCACGGTCTGCTCGACATACTGGCCGCCCTCAAAGTGGGCCTGGCTCCAGCCGCGGTCGTTCTGCGGACCAACCAGCACCATGCCAAAGACGAATTCATCCTGGGCAGCAGCAGGGGCCACAGCCATCACGCCCAATGCCACGACCAGGATACCGAACAAGACGAACTTACGAGTCATGGTTTCCTCCTGATGGAATATGCCCGATTAAAGAGAGTTTAACGCGGCCTACTGATCCGGCAAGTCACAATGTGCACAAAAATTTGGCACGGATTGCTAGAGGATTCGGCAGGTGAGCCGGGGAGCCGAACCGAAAAATAGCCAGCACGCGCCGGGCGTATTCCGCCGGATTCCCCCTATTTCTGCTGTGCGATGGTGGCGCTGCCGGTGATATTGCGGGTGATGCTTGGGTTGCCCAAATAGCGGATGGTTCCCTGCCCGGCGACCTGGACATCCAGGCTGCGGCTGGCCTTGACATCCACCGTGCCGCTCCCGGCGATGTTCACCGAAACGGTAGTGCTGTCTAGGCTGAAGTTGTTGACGAAAGCCATACCGTCAATCGTGATCGTCTGGTTAACGACGCGGCCGGCCATCCGCGTTGAGCCGGAACCTTTGAAGCCAATTGCCAGCGCGTTCAGGTTGAGATCATCGGCGGTGACAGTGCTGCTGCCGAGGACATCCACGGCGGTCAGCGTCTTAAAACGCACGGTCAGTTGGATAGTGCGGCTGGGCGACATGCTGGCACTATTGGGAAAGTCGATGACGAGGCTGCCATTCTGCACTGTAGATTGAATGAACGGCATCAGGTTGTCATCGGCTTCGATGGTTAGACCTTCCTGATCGCCCTGGATCAGATTCAGATCGGCGGCGAGATTCATCTGCACGCGGTTGAACCCGCTCACCTGCCGCTCCTCGCTGATAATCATCCCCGACCCTTGGATCGTTCCGGTTGGGGTGACGGTGGTCTGGCAGGCCGCCAGCAGCAGCCCAACTAACACGATGATGAAGATGGATGGATGACGCATCGGTAAAAACCTCCTACACCAGTCTGTACAGCTTGAGTCACACTATGGTTGCGAGCAGGGATCATCCTCCGGTTCGATGAAATTCCGCAGCAGCGCCAGCACTTTCTCCGGCGGGTCGCCTTTATAGATGAACGCATCTGCTCCAGCGGCCAGTGCCGCGTCGCGTTGCTCGATATCCGCGCCCACACCAATGATGGTGAGCGACCTTATCCCGCGGATCATCCGGACTAGGTCAGCAGGTGTCGATTCGGCCAGTCCCCAATCCAGCAGCAGCATATCCGGGCGCGCTGTCCGCGTCAGCCTGAGCAGTTCCAGGGTATGGGCCGTTTCGCCGATGACCGTCAGGTGCAGTCCTTCCTCACAAACCAACCACAGCGCCTGCCGGACGTTCGGCTCACGATCCGCGATTAGCACACGCATCGCGCCTTCCTGTCCGTGCATGAGATGTTCATGACCGTGCTTCACGTTCCAATAACTTCTACCTTCATGGAACAACAAAAACGCCCCGGCTGCGTCATGCAGTCGGGGAGTCTTGTGCCCTTCGGCAGATGGGGAGATTCCCCGGTCAGTCGACCAGGTGGTGCTGGACAGCGAGCGTGGCTGCCTCGGTGCGGTTGGAGGCGCCCAGCTTGGAAATGACGTTGCTGACGTGGTACTTGACGGTCGAGACGCTGACGGTGAGCTGCGCCGCGATTTCCTGGTTGTTCATCCCGGCCACCAGCAGCTTCAAAACTTCGCGCTCACGCTCGGTCAGATCGCCGCCGGGGATGGGCGGAGCAGTCGCAGCATGGATCAGCGCCAGGGTGGCCTCCGGGGCCAGCGTTGGATGCCCCTGGTGCGCGGAGCGGATGGCCTGCGCCAGTTCGTCCGCCGAAACATTCTTGAGCAGGTAGCCAATCGCGCCGGCTTTGAGAGCAGCGTTGATCAATTCTTCTTCGCGGAAACTGGTCAGGGCGATCACCTGGACGGACGGGCACTGCTCGCGGATCAGACGGGTGGCGGCTGAGCCGTCCATCTCCGGCATCACCATGTCCATCAGCACGACATCCGGCTTGACGCGCAGACACAATTCCACAGCAGCCCGGCCGTTCGTGGCTTCCCCGACCATCTCCAGGTCATCGTAGACCATCAAGAAGTCGGCTAACCCGCTGCGGACGACAGCATGATCGTCCACGATGGCAACGCGAATGCGTTTTTCACTCATAAAACTTCTTTCTCTCTCGACCAAACGACGGTGATGGTGGTTCCGTGACCGAGCTGCGTATCGACTGTGAGCGCTGCGCCGATGTCTTCTGCCCGTTCTGCCATGATCCGCAGCCCCAAATGGTTGGCAGGATTCGCCGCCGGGTCGAAGCCGGAGCCGTCATCGCTTATGCTCAGGCAGACATCCTGTTCGCCAAATCGAAGATCGACGACTGACCGGGTGGCGTTGGAATGCTTGGCGACGTTGTTGAGGGCTTCCTGGGCGATGCGGTAAAAGGCGATCTGCACATCTAAAGACAGTGCAGTCTGACCTTCCACCTGGACGCGAATGGGAATGCCGGTGCGCCCGGCGATGCCTTCGGCAAGCTGCCGCAGCAGATCGCACAGCGGCGTTTCCACCAGCGCCGAGGGGCGCAGCTCCAGCAGCAGCGTCCGCATCTCAGCCAGCGCTCCGCGCGTCAGTTCCCGCAGCTTATCCAGCCGCTTCAGTCCCTCTTGCGGGTTGCGTTCCCAAATGCGCGGCAGCACCTCCGCCGTCAGACTGACCGAAAAGAGCGTCTGCGTGACGGCATCGTGCAGATCACGCGCCAGCCGCCCGCGCTCGGCTAGAACCGCGGTTTCGCGGGCCTGCTCGTAGCGGCGCACATTCTCCAGGGCGATGACCGCGGAAGGAACCATCATCATCAGCAGGCGGATTTCTTCTGCGCCAACCGGCCGCTCGGAAACATTGCCGACGGACAGCACCCCCACCGACCGCGTCCCCGACATGAGCGGGATTGCTGCCAGCGAGCGCAGCCCAATCCGTTTGGCCTGAGGGTCGATCACCTTCTCATGGAACACATCGGTAACGATCTGAACCGTTCCCGATTGAAAGGCGATCCCGCTGACCGAGTCCGTCAGCGACATGCGGTGACCGATCTGCACGCCCAACGGAACCTCGCTGGACATTACGGCCAGATACAGCCCGTCATTGTCGGGCAGGAAGACCGCGCTGACATCAGTGTTGGTCAAAATCCGGGACTCGTCGGCGACCAGTTGCAGGACCTCCCCAGCGTTGGAACGGCTGGTAAGCGCCTGCTGCACATGGATGAGTGTCATCAATTCACGGGTGCGTTCGGCCACGCGCTGCTCGGTGCGTTCATGAGCCTCCCGAATCTCGCGCAGCGCCAAGACGCGGCCAGTCACATCGGTCGAAACGGCTAGGATTCCCACGGTGCCGTGTCCATTGACAACCGGCTTGAACACCAAATTCCAGTAGGATTCGATCCCACCGGCGACCAATCGCACGCTGTCCTGGGCAAACGATTCCCCTTGAAGCACCCGCTCAAAGATGGCTTCGAGCGACTCGCGCACATCTGGGATCAGCGTAAAGAAGCCAACGCCGGGTTGGAGCTGCTCCGGCAGCACGCGCGTATAGCGCAGCACATGTGCTGCCCAGGTGGGATTGAAGCGTATGACCCGGAGTTCCCGGTCGAGGATCAGGATGCCCATCGGCATCGTGTCGAAGAAGATGTCGAGCAGTTGCGCAGAACGGCCGCGCAGCAGATCGTCCGCGGCGGGGATTAGAGAAGGGTTCGGGTCGTGGCCGGTAGTCAACACAGCCTCCTCTCGCAGTCATCACCGCCGGCTGCTGATCGATCAGCCATTCACCGAATGATTCTACCGCGAGAGGAAGGCGTGGCAGTAGTGTGAAGTGATTTCTTTCAGCCTAACGAATGTCACCTGTCCGGCGCATCCCCTCTACTGGAACAGCAGATAAGCCAGCCAGCCGCCGAGGACGGCGAACAGCGCCGCCGTGAACAGCTTGACCGCGCCGGCATTCGCTTTGAAGGCGGCTGTGAGCTGTTGGTTATTGATGCCGAGATAGGTTACGCTGAAGACGATCACCAGCGGGATGACGAAGGCGGCGTTGTACAGCAGCAAATAGGCAATCGCTGGCAGCCGCATCTCGGCGACACTGGTCATGAAGACAATCGTTGGCAAGTACACCTGGCCGGTGCAGGCCAGCTCGAAGATGCTGACCAGAATGCCCGCCCCGAACGCCGCCGCGACATAACCGCGCATGCGGCTGTGGGTGCGGATAGTGGCATGGATGCGCTGCTTAAGGAACGAAGGGAGCTGGAGAGCAATATCCCCCAGCCGTCCACGGCGAATCTGCACATAATCCCACAGGCTCAGTCCAGCCAGCGCCAGGCACACCACCGCCGTGCCCCCGTAAATGACCCGCGCGATGCTGCTGATCGCCCCAATTTGTTCCAGTACTGCCGAAAGCCCTAACCCCAGCAGCAGGTAGGTCAGGAAAACTGCCA
Source organism: Anaerolineae bacterium (assembly GCA_034431625.1). GTDB lineage: Bacteria > Chloroflexota > Anaerolineae > Aggregatilineales > Phototrophicaceae > CFX2. The sequence continues at coordinate 28,147 of DAOUCY010000025.1, forward strand.
GCGTGAAGGCTGTGCCCACCACCAGGACATCGCGTTTGCTCCGGCCAACCAGGGCCAGATAGCTGATGAAGAAGATGATGGTAGTGAAAGCACAGGGATTCACGCCGTCCAGCAGGCCGGCCGCAGCCACAGCCAGCAGGCTGAAATGGCCGAAGCGTTGGGCAATGCTGGCCTCCGCCGATTCGATGGCTGCCTCTGAAACCGACTCCCAGGGCGGCGTACTCCCGGACGCACTGGCCGCATCCACCAATGCAGTCAGCCGGGACAGGCTGATGTCTTCTCGTCCAAGATAGCTGTCCCCTACAAAGATGGCAGGAACTTTCAAGCGGTCTTCTACGGGAACGGCGTAGCGGTCGCACATCGCTTCAATCGCGGCAGCATCGTACCAGAGATTAAATTTCTGCACGATCAGGTTGGGATACCGCGTCTGGAGATAGTTCAAATCATATTTGACGCGGTCACATTCGAGGCAGGTGGGGTCGTAACAGAAAGCGAGATAGACCGGATGAGCAGCCGGCACGGATTCCGGCGATGGCACTGCGGTCGGTTGGACGACGGTGAACGGCCAATCGCAGCCGTTGTTGGCGAGGCACTGATCCACCAGCGGCGGCAGGTTATCCCGAATCTGGATGGTTCCCACCAGCACAACCCCGTCGATGTAAAGCTGTGGGACGCCGATGGGTAAATCACGGTTGTTCTCGTGCAGCGCGGCGAAAATCTGGTAACTGTTGGGGTCACCCAAGTCATGCATCTGGATTTCAAGCTGGCTGCCATAGCGCGCTTGGATCCCCGGCAGCACATTGTTAAGCACTTCGATGCAGTGCCGGCAGGTTGAACTGTAAAAGAGGATGGCTCGGGCCACAGCCGGGGTCTCATCTTGAGCAGCGGCGAAGTAGGATATGGTGAGCAGCGCCAGCAATAGACCCGCCGCACAGACGGCTCGATTGAACGGGGACATATTCCGCTCTCCTGCAAGCGCTCGACGTGGGAATTTGCGCGGAGATCAACTCTCCTCATCCACCATTATGCGCCCGTCGAAGTCTGGCCGCGTAGTGCCAAACGACGCGCCGGGGCGTGATCTTTCTCGTGGACGGCAGGGGCAGGAACAGAATCGAGGTTAGTGGCTGAGGGGCTGCCGTCGCATTGAAAGGCAGCCCCTCGGTGAAGCGAGCTACAGGTTTTCCATGGCGCGGCGGAAGCGGCGGGCCAGTTCCTTGAGCATGATGATGGGCATGTCGCTGTCTTCTTTGAGCACCGAGAAGAAATCCAACTGAGTCAGCACCAAGCACTTGGTCGGCTCGGTAGCGATGACCGAGGCCGTGCGCGGCGCGTCATCCAGCAGGGACAGTTCACCAAAAAAATCGGTCGGCCCCAGCGTATTCACGACGCTGGTGCTGCCATCAGGGTGCTGCCGCACCGCCTCCGCCTTGCCAGACTCGACGATGAACAAACCGATGCCGAGTGTTCCTTGGGTGACAATGGTCTCGCCGGGATTATAGGCGCGTTCGGTGAAGCGGCGAGCTAACCGGTTGAGCTGGCGTTCGCTCAACCCCTGGAACATCGGGACGGTCTGTAAAAACCGCGTGGTTTTATCAAAGTCCTGCATGGCGAAACCCCTTGGCATGCGGTGAATGTGTTCGCACGATTATATCGCCCCATGCCGCATGTCACAATCAGCCGAAAGTCGGGATTAAAAACACAACCCCCTGATCGAGGGGGCTGTGCAAGTTGCAGCAGGCCGCAGATGGCTGGCTTAGGCGAGGCGGTTGTAGAATTCGACGACCAGGGACTCGTCCACCGGAAGCTGAATCTCCCCGCGCTCTGGAATGCGGGAGAGCGTCACCGCGAAGTTGGCGGCGTCTGCCGTCAAATACTGCGGCGTGTAGGCATTCGATTCAATCGCTTCAACCACGTGGGGGTTCTTGCGCATCTTCTCAACCAGGCTGATCGTTTCGCCTGGATTGACCAGATACGACGGGATATTCAGCCGGCGGCCGTTTACCATCACATGGCCGTGGCTGACCAACTGGCGAGCCGCCCAGATCGTCGGGGCGAAGCCCGCCCGGTAGACCAGGTTATCCAGGCGGCGTTCCAACAGCGCAATCAAGTTAGCGCCGGTGTTGCCGGGCATGCGGCGAGCGCGCATGAAGTAGCGGCGAAGCTGGCCTTCACGGACGTTATAAATGAAGGCGACCTTCTGCTTTTCGTTGAGCTGCAGGCCGTAGTCGCTGCGGCGACCAGAACGGAACTGCTTTTCCTTGCCGTGGTCGCCGGGGGGATAAGGCCGCTTTTCCAGGATGCGCGCGTATTTGGGGCGGGGGCTGAGAACCTCGCCGAACCGCCGCTGAATTTTGGCCTTAGGCCCATGATAAGAAGCCATCTACACCAACCTCGTCACTCCGGGCCGCGCCCGTGAATTCATCGATTGCGAAGCAAAATATCTGCGTAAGAATTGATTGTACTGGCTTTTCAACGGATTTCCAGGGCGAAATTCATCCCCCGGCGATCCCGTCGAAGAAGCAGCGCCATGCGTGGCCTCCGGCTGCGTCCCCAACCGCCCCATCAACCTTTTCCCCTCAAAAGAGTTACCAAAATGTCACCCTAAACGCTCCATTTTGTGCTATCGTAGGCATACAGGTAGAGACGCCATTTTTGGCGTCCAGTGATCCTGCCCTCTCCCGAACGTTCGCTGCGCTCACTGGGAGAGGGGTCGGGGGTGAGGGCCAGATTCTCACATTCTTACATTCTCATTCTTATCATTCTTATCATTTCTCATCTATCATCGCATTTTTATATTAATCATAAATAACCAAATACAAACTTATTTCGCCCATCTAAAAGCTAATTCGCCAGCGCCATGACCGCGCCCTGCACGCTCACCTGCACCGCCATGCCCGCTTCCAGATCCGCCCGCGCCCAGGTGCGCGCCTGGATTTCCGTGCCGTCAGGCAGGCGCAGCCGCACCATCTGGTCGTGACCGAAGAAGCGCACCTCCGTCACGCGGGCGCTGCCCGCCGCGTCCGGCTGGAGCTTGATGGCTTCCGGGCGCAGCAGCACCTCGACTGCCCCGACCGCCGGTTCCAGCAGCGGCAGCCTGCCCAGAGCGGTCTCGACCATCTGGCCGTGCCCGCGCCCGGCAATGAAGTTGGCTTCACCCAGGAAGAGCGCCACCTCACGGTTGGCTGGCCGCAGATAGACCGCCTGCGGCTGGCCGGTTTGCAGCACGCGCCCAGCCCGCAGCACCGCGATCTGGTCGGCGATGCTCAGGGCTTCTTCCTGGTCGTGCGTGACGAAGACGGCGGTTGTCCCCACCCGCTGGAGGATGCGGCGGACTTCCTCGCGCATTTCCTTGCGCAGCGCCGCATCCAGGTTGGAGAAGGGTTCGTCCAGCAGCACCACGGCCGGGTCCGCGGCCAGCGCCCGCGCCAGCGCAACCCGCTGCTGCTCCCCGCCGGAAAGCTGGTGCGGATAGCGCCCGCCCAGCCGCTTCAGCCCGACCAGATCGAGCATGGCCTGAATCCGCGCCGGGCGCTGCTGCGCAGGCAGCCCGGCCAGCGCGAAAGCGATATTGTCGGCGGCGGTCAGGTGCGGGAACAAAGCGTAATCCTGAAAGACCATACCGACGCGGCGTTCTTCCGGCGGAACCCAGTGCCCCGCGCCGGAGACGATCCGTCCATGCAGGGAAATTGTGCCAGAATCGGGGGTCTCCAGCCCGGCGATCAGGCGCAGAGTGGTCGTCTTACCGCAGCCGCTTGATCCCAGCAGCGCCAGGATCGAACCGGCTGGAACTTCCAGGGTGATCTGGTCAACAGCCGCATGGCCGTCGTAGCGCTTGGCGACTTGATCTAGGCTGATCGCGTTCATCGGCTGCCTACACGCATCAACAGGATGACCGGGATCAACCCAACCAGCAGGATCGTCAAAGCGGGCAGCGCTGCCGCCTGCCAGAACGCTTCGGCGGCCAGCATGTAGGCCCAGATCGCCAGCGTATCCATCCCAAACGGGCGCAGCAGGAGGGTGGCCGGCAGCTCCTTCATCACGTCCACGAAGACCAGAATCGCTCCAGCAGCGACACCGCTGCGCACAAGCGGAAACTGCACGCGCCACAGAATCCGCGCTGGACGCGCCCCCATGGTGCGGGCGGCCTGCTCCATCGAAGGCTTAACCTTCTCTAGGCTGGCCTCGACGCTGTTGTAGGCCACCGACATGAAGCGCACCACGTAGGCATAGACCAGCCCGGTGACCGAGCCGGTGAGCAGCATCCCGGTGTGGATGCCGGCATCCGCCAGGGCGTGATCAACCGGGGCGAGCGTTACCAGCACGCCCGCCGCGACGACCGCGCCAGGCATGGCATAACCCAGCGTCGCCAGACGGACCACAACGCGCGAGAGGCGGCTGCGCTGCGTCCGTGCCCCGTGCGCGACCAGCAGCGACGCCAGCACCGTCACCAGCGCAGCGGCTCCCGCCAGCGCCGAGGAATTGAAGATATACTGCCCGAAGACAGTTTCCCAGGTTCCGGGAATGTGACCGTTGATCTCGGCCGCAGTCCAGGCGACCAACTGGCTAACCGGCAGCACGAAGGCTACCCCCAGCACGCCCGCGCACACTCCGAAGGCCGCCCAGCGCCGCCAGCCTGCCAGCCGCACCGGAACCGGACGCCGTCCGCGGCCTCCGGTCTGGTCATAGCGGGCGCGGCGGCGCAGCGTCCGCTCCAGCAGGATCAGCGCCAGCGCCAGGAAGAGCATCAGCGTGGCGACCTCAGTGGCCGCTGCGCGATCCATGCGCCCTTCCCAGGTGCGGACGATGCCTTCGCTGAGGGTAGGAAAGCTGAAAAAGCGTACCGTGGCAAAATCGGTCATCGATTCCATGAGGGCCAGCGTGACACCGGCGATGATCGACGGGCGGGCCAAAGGCAGCACCAGCTTGAAGAAGGTCTTGGCGCGCGAGTACCCCATCACCTGAGCTGCCTCGAAGGTGCTGGCTCCCTGCTCACGGAAGGCGGCCCGAGCCAGGAGATACACATAGGGATACAACACCAGCGTCATCACCAGCGCAGCCCCCCAACCAGAACGAATGTCGGGAAAATCTGCGCCGCGTCCGAACAAGCTGCGCCAGAAGGTCTGCACTGGCCCGGCGTAGTCGAAGGTCGCCATGTAAACGAAGCCCATCACGAAGGTCGGCACAGCCAGCGGCAGTAGTAGGGCCTTATCAAACAGGCCGCGCAGCGGGAACTGGTAGGCCGTCACCAGCCAGGCCAGCCCGATTCCCAACAGCAGCGTCCCACAGGCGACCCCGGCCATCAGCAGCAGCGTGTTCACCAGCATCCGCGGCAGGGTGGTCGTCCACAGTTGAATCCAGACCTCGGTGGCCGGGTTGAGCAGCTCGCCTAACAGCGAACCCACTGGCAGCGCCACCAGCCCTGCTACCAGGGCTGCCAGCAGAAAAAAGCCCCAGCGCCCACGCAGGCCGGCAGGGTTCCATCGTTGAATTTGGATCATTGTCGCGCGGTATGTTCCCATAGAGTCCATCACCAGGCGGGGCGCAGGGCACTGCGCCCCACCCATTATCCTCGATGCTGTCAAGACTAGAACCCGTAGCCCGCCTGCTCCAAGATGGCAATCGCCCGCGCCTGGAGCGCTCCGTACTCGGTCAGCGAGAGCGGATCGATCACGAATGGGCCAAAAGCCTCCAGAATCGGATGAATGGGAGCTTCCGGATTGACCGGATACTCGTAGTTGCCGCCAGGGACACCTGTGGAGTCGGCGGCCTGCCCATCGGTCACCATCCACTCGATCAGCCGGACAGCATTGTCGCGGTTGAGCGCTGCGGCAGTTACGCCGATGCCGGAGACGTTGCGGAAGACGCCGCGCTGATCGTCAGCCTGATTCGGCCAGAACAGCTTGACCGGATAATCCGGGTTCTCGCTGATCTTGCGGGCGATATAGTAGTGGTTGACCAAGCCGACATCGCAGCCGCCCGCTTCAATCGTCTCGACGATGCGGGTGTCACTGTCGATGTACTGCGGATTATTGGCGACCCAACCTGCGACGATGGCCTGGGCCTGCTCCTCGCCGTAAGCGGCGATCAGACTGCCCGTCAGCGAGATGGTGTAGATGTGCGTGGCCGGACGCAGGCACAGCCGGTCCTTCCACATGGGGTCAGCCAACTGCTCGACGGTCGAGAGTTCGGCGAGATCAACTGCCGCCGGATTGTAAGCGATGACGCGCATGCGCTGGCTGACACCAAACCAAAGGTTATCCGGGTGGCGCAGATCTTGGGGAACGGCCTTGACCAGCACATCGGACTCGACTGCCTGGAGCAGCCCCTCGCTGGCAGCCAGGTCGAGCGTCCCGGCGTCAATCGAAAAGAAGGCATCTGCCGGGGTCTGTGCCCCCTCCGCGCGCAGCCGCTCCAGGAGGGCCTGCACAGTACCCTGGGACAGCCGCACCTGAATGCCGGTTTCTTCGGTAAAGCGTGTGAAAGTCGCTTCCATCGCGCCGTAATGCCGGGCTGAGTAGACGTTGACCACACCGCTGTCCTGCGCCAGCATCGGCGCAGCCCCAACGGACAGAGCAACCAGCAGAATCACGAGAACAAACGAACTTGAACGGCTCATATCGCAATGTACTCCTTGTTGTGTGGTGATGCTTCCCCATTATGCTCATCACTACGAGCATAATCTACGCGGACGGTCAAGTTCGGCATTTACAGCATGCGCATCAGCAGGCTGCACCCGCGAAGAGTCGTCGTTAGGTGACAAAAATCACAAGGTCAAACAAGGTTAACTTTCAGGTTGCGCGGATACATAGAATTTCGGAACGCAGCCTGCTCCCCGCTTGCTTTTTGGGAGTGCCAGCAGTTAAGATTCGCGCGCTTGCAATAAACCCTGTCAGGAGTATCCAAGATGGCGAAGAGACTGAAGAACTATATCGGCGGCGAGTGGGTCGAATCCAGCGCGACGACATACACCCCGGTCATCAACCCGGCCACCTGCGAAGTATTGGGCGAATGCCCCGAATCGACGCGGGCGGATGTGGATGCAGCCGTCAAAGCGGCTGAGGAAGCATTCTTCGAGTGGCGCAGCACGCCGATCCTCAACCGCGCTCAGTACATGTACCGGATGAAGACCATCCTAGAAGAGCGTTTTGAGGATATCGCCGAGATGGTCGTCAAGGAAAATGGCAAGACTCGTGACGAAGCCCGCGGCGAAGTCCGGCGCGGCATCGAGAGCGTCGATTTCGCCGCCAGCGTCCCAGTCATTATGAGGAACGATGGGTTGGAGGACATTGCCTCCGGCATTGACGAGACGACCGTGCGCCAGCCAGTCGGGGTCTTCGCCGCCATTACACCGTTCAACTTCCCGGCTATGGTTCCGCTGTGGTTCCTGCCGACAGCCATCACCTGCGGAAACACCTTCATCCTCAAGCCTTCGCCCCAGACTCCGATCAGCATGGACTTGATGTTCGAAATCTTGGAAGACCTTGATCTGCCCCCTGGCGTGGTCAATCTGGTGCACGGCGGTAAGGAAGCGGCCATGGCGATCATGGAGCATCCTGGTGTGAAGGGCGTGTCCTTCGTCGGCAGCAGCCCGGTGGCCCGCATCGTCTACGAAACCTGCACCCGCCACGGCAAGCGTGTCCAGGCCCAGGGCGGCGCCAAGAATTACATCGCGGTGATGCCGGATGCCGACATGACCGCCTCGGTCAAGAACATCATGGGGGCAGCTTATGGTTGTGCTGGGCAGCGCTGTCTGGCAGCAGCGGTTGTGGTCGGCGTCGGCGATGCCTATGACCGGCTGCGCGATGAACTGGTCAAGCAGGCCGCGAATGTGCGTGTTGGCTACGGTCTGAATGAAACCACCCAGATGGGTACAGTCATCTCGGCGGCAGCCAAGGAACGCATTGAGCGGATGATTAGCGAAGGCGAACAGCAGGGCGCGAAAATCCTGCTAGACGGCCGCCGCAGCGTGGTGCAGGGGTATGAAGGCGGCAATTTCGTCGGCCCGACCATCGTTGAAGGTGTCGAGCCGGACAACATCCTGGCGCGTGAAGAGGTCTTTGGGCCTGTTCTTTCCCTGATGAAGGCCAGCGATTTCGACGAGGCCGTCGAGATCATCAACGGCAGCAAGTACGGCAACGCAGCCAGCATCTTCACCACCAACGGCAAGTATGCCCGCGAGTTCAAGTACCGCGTCAATGCCGGAAACATCGGCGTGAATATCGGCGTGGCAGCTCCCTCGGCCTCGTTCCCATTCGGCGGCCAGAAGGAATCCTTCTTCGGTGACCTGCACGGCCAGGGTATCGACTCGATCAACTTCTACACCGAGCGCAAGATCGTCATCGAGCGCTGGCTCTAAACTATTCGATGGAACTGTCCCCTCACCAGATGGTCGAGGGGACAAACCTGCCGGACTCATGCCCGCCCTACCGCGCCCACCATATCTGATCCCTGCCGGCGAAATCCAGATCGAACAGCTCGTTGTCAATTCGCGCTTCATTGCCACGGCGCTGCCCGTTTCCAGCGTTGAGGATGTCAAGGCGGCGCTGAGCCGCATCCGCGCCGCCATGCCCGACGCCAACCACCACGTCTATGCCTACCGTATTGGCTTCGGCAGCAGCGTTATCGAAGGGATGAGCGACGACGGTGAGCCGACGGGTACAGCCGGGCCGCCAGCGCTAGCAGCCGTGCGCGGCAGCGATTTGGGCGATGTGATGGTGGTCATCACCCGCTACTTTGGTGGGACGAAGCTGGGTACAGGCGGGCTGGTACGGGCCTATACCGATGCTGCCCAGCAAGCACTGGCCGCCGTCCCGCGCATCCTGAAGATTCGCCGCGCCCAGATCGGCATCGATCTGGCGTACACCTACTACGAACGCCTCAAGCGGCTGATTGCAGCGCATGAAGGCGTGATCGATGACGAGAGCTTCGGCGAGCAGGTCTCGGTCATTGTGACCCTGCCGGAGTCCGCGCTGGAGTCCTTCACGAACAGCCTCACCGACCTCACCGCCGGGCAGGCCGCTGTCGTCCGGTTCGATACAGAATAGGCTGGCTGCGCTCATACTCCCCCGTATGAATTTTTCATGATCTTTCAAAGTCTTAAGCTTTGACTGCTACCTGTGGCCTTTACATTAGATGGATGAGGAGGATCGATTGTAACGATCATCCAGTTTGGGGAGCATAGATTGCATGGCCGTGCAGTTTTCCTGGCATGACCGCAAACAGGGGATTGCCCGGTATGATTTCACCGGCAATTGGACCTGGGCTGAGTTCTACAAGACGTATGTGGATGCGTCACTGGAATGCACACTCGTCCGCCAGCAGTTGGGCCGCTTTGATACGATTGCCGATCTAAGCCACAGCACCGCGATCCCAGCTAATACGCTCTCGCACATCACCCGCGTTGCCGAACGTCCCCGCGTCGAGTCACATCTGGTCATCTTTGTGACCGAGGATCGCTGGCTACGCGCGCTCCATACCGTAGCGGCCCAGTTTTCCACCCGCATCGCCCAACGCTACCGCATGGTCTCCTCGTTTGAAGAAGCGCTTGACATTATCGCTCGCGACCGTAAACGCCAGCAGATCACCACAGCCTGACTTCGTCAATTTCTGAAATCAGCCATTTGCTCAATGCGTTCCCTGTCATGGTCGCTTATATTGGATTCTGCTAGGATGATAGATACTCTGATATCTGCCGAGCCAGGATATGGGAGGTTTTCATGCGCCATAGTCGGAGTTTACTGCCGCTAATTGTGCTCCTGGGGCTGATTCGTCCCACCGCCGCTCAATCCGACTCCCAACCCCTGCTTGTCGAAGCCCGTGGGACGCCCCTCTCATCCTGGATCGAAGGTGAGACCCGCCTGGAACGCCTGCCGGGTTGTGCTCGGGAGTGGCTCCGGGCAGCACCGGTCGTTTCGCCGGATGGTCGCTGGGCCGCCCTGCACACCAGCTTTGAACTTCCGACCGGTCGCACCTCCAACGATCTTCTGGTCGCGGTCGCCAATGTGTGGCTGTGCGACCCCCGCACCGGGCAAGCGCAGCGCATCGCTGATCAAACCCCGGTCGGCGAGATTACACTTATCGATGTCAGTTCTTCTCGTCCGGCCTGGTCACCAGATGGGAAGCAGTTGGCCTGGGTTGAACTGGCCGCCGCGCCGGATGGCTCCCGCAAAACTCAGCGGCTGATTGTCTATGAGATGGAGTCTGGTCGCGCCCGCGTCCTGGTTTCCGATCTACCCATCAGCCGATTCCTGCCCGCCCAGGTGAGCTGGGGTGAGGGTGGTCTAGCCCTTTACAGCAGCAGTGCTGAGGGCATCTTCCTCCGGGTGTATTCCGAGGCAGGTGATCTGCTACTGGATGTGCCAGATGGCCCGCAGTACGCCGCCATCTTCGGCTGGCTCCAGACCAGCGAAGGCCCACGGTTGGGATATTGGGATGTCCTGGTGAACAGCATGACGATCATCGATCCGGCAACCGGAACCAGCAGCTTTGTCACCAACCTGCCTGAACTCTACAGCCCGCTTGCCCCGGATGGAATCACGATCACTTTCCGCCCCTCGCCCACGGAATACGGCCTCTATGATGTCCTGCTGCAAATAACCGGCGGACAGGAAATCCTGCTGGCCTCCAGCCATTTCGTCCTCCCTGAGCAGATCGCCCTTGCTCCGGGTGGCCAGGCAGCCGCCTACGTGCGGAACAGCAGCGCCTTCGTCTGGCGTGACAATCAAGAAACTGCCGTCCCCGGTACAGATGGCTTGATGACTGAAGGCATGACACTGGCCTGGGGGCCAACTGCCTGGCGGTTGAGTGGACTGCTCGAAGCCAACCTCGGCTGAGCGCCGCAGAGCAACGCTCTGCATCTTTGATATTTTCTAGATATTGCCAATCGAGTCATATGAACGGCAGCGCAGGGAATTGATTCTCAGAGTAGTTTTGATGCATTTACCCTAGATACAGTGTCTAAATCTCCTTGTCAGCTTATCTCATCGGAGGTATCGTCCCTACTACAGTCACCCACCGAGGAACATCCATGACCTTTGATGCGAACGATGACCTGCTGCGCTGGCGCAGTGAATTCCCCATTCTAGAGAACACGACCTACCTCATCAGCAACTCGCTGGGCGCGATGCCCCGCACTGTCTACGAGCGCCTGCGCGATTATGCTGACTCGTGGGCGACACTGGGCGTGCGGGCCTGGGGCGCAGGTTGGTGGGACCTCAAGGGCGCAGTTGGCGACAAGATCGCACTGCTGATGGGTGCGCCGGCTGGCAGCGTTCTGATCCATGAGAATGCCAGCATCGCCAACAGCATCCTGCTGAGCGGAATGGATTTCAGCGACCTCCGTCGCGATCAGGTCGTCGCAACTGACCAAGACTTCCCATCAGATGTCTACAGCCTGCGGGCGATGCTGCCTGACCACATGCAGATTCGGGTCGTCCACAGCCGTGACGGGATCGGCATTGAGACTGACGATCTGCTCAACGCTATCACCGAACGCACGCGGCTGGTTTCGATCAGTCACGTACTGTTCCGCAGCGCCTATGTCGTCGATGTCCAGGCAGTGGTCGAAAAAGCGCACCGCGCTGGCGCTCAGGTCTTGCTCAACGGATATCACAGCGTTGGTATCATCCCGCTGGATGTGACGGCGCTCGATGTGGATTTCTACATCGGCGGGACGCTCAAGTGGCTGTGCGGCGGCCCTGGCGGGGTTTTCCTATACGTGCGGCCCGATCTACTGACGACGCTGAAACCGAAGATCACGGGCTGGTTTGCCCACCAACAGCCGTTCGCCTTCGACATCGAGCATTTCGCCCTGCGCGAGGATGCCTACCGTTTGGCAAACGGCACACCCGGCATTGCCTCACTTTACGCCATCCAACCGGGAGTCGAGATTATCACCCAGGTGGGTGTTACCGCCATCCGCGAGAAATCGCTGCGGCAAACGGCGCTGCTGATCGAACTGGCCGACCACGCCGGTTATGAAGTCCGCTCCCCGCGTGATCCTGACCACCGTGCGGGGACGGTGACGATCTCGATGCCCAATGCCTATGCGGTCTCGCGCGCCCTCATCGCCGAGCAGTTTATCGTCGATTACCGGGAAGGAGCTGGCATCCGGATCGCACCGCACTTTTACAACAGCGACGACGAGCTGCGGCGCACCTTCGAGGCAATGGAGCGAATCATTGCCGAGGGGAGCTGGCAGCCCTATGCGGCTGGTCGGAGCTTCGTCACCTAGGAACCACCTGCTATAATGGCGTTCAGCAAGGAGAAACCAGGATGACCCAGATTGCGAGCATTGTCTACAAACCTGCCGGCCAACCAGAGCCGCCTAACGCCTATCTGCGCGTTGATCTTGATGAAGCCGTGCTGCTTCCCAACTACGGCATCGAAGGCGACGCCAAAGGGGGGCATCCCAAGCGCAATTTGAACATCATGTCCTATGAGACCTTGACCAACCTACGTTCCCAGGGGTTCTACACCGAGCCAGGGCAGATGGGCGAGCAGATCGTCATTCACCAATTGGATGTCGATCACCTCGCGCCCGGGACGCGCGTCCAGTTAGGAATGGAAGCAATCATCGAGGTTACCGAACCACGCAACGGCTGCCAGAAGTTTGAGGCGTACCAGGGCAAGCCGCTCAAGCTGGTCGCCGGGCAGATGGGCGTCATGGCGCAGGTTGTTGTAGGTGGCAAAATTCAGGTCGGCGACCCAGTGCGCGTGTTGAAGTAGAGCTATGTCCGAATACGTCACCGTCGAAAGCCAGCCGACCGCTGACCCGGACGTGCTGGAGATTATCACCAACCAACCGCTCGCACTGGGGGAAGACGAAGTCTACAACAGCTTTGCTGAAGGCGACGAAGGCACGCCCATCGCTCAAATGCTCTTCAACGGCGTGCGTGGGATCCGCAGACTGGTCATCAGCGGCTCGAACCTCATCATCACTCGTGACCCAGATATACCCTGGGAGGAACTCATCGACGAGGTGCGTGACGCTTTAAGGGATTTCTTTCTGTGACTGCACCGCCGACCTATCGCTTGGCCAGCGATTGGCAGGCTGTCCTTGACGCCACGCCGCCTGGCGGCCAGAATCAACCCAGAATAGAAAGGGGCCGCAGCAGGTCGATGTCCACCCATCCTAGGACTCTCATCGTCATCCCGGCGCTGAACGAAGCTGACAGCATCGCTCATGTTATTGCCAACCTGAGGCGGTGTGCGCCATGGGCAGATGTGCTGGTCATCAATGACGGCTCGTCAGATGAAACCGGTTCGATTGCGGAGGCGGCGGGCGCTTTTGTGCTACACATGCCTTACAACGTCGGCATCGGCGCCAGCGTGCAGACGGGGTTCCTCTTTGCCGAAATGTGCGGTTACGAAGTTGTGATCCGCAGCGATGGCGACGGCCAGCACCCACCCAATGAAATCGAAGTCATGCTCGAACATCTCCTCAAGCAGGACGCCGACATCATCATTGGCTCGCGTTATCTGGAAGACCGTGGCTATGTTGGATCAGTTGCCCGGCGCGCCGGGAGTTTGCTGCTCTCCGGCCTGATCTCGCGCATTGTCGGCCAGCCTGTCACTGACCCAACCTCCGGCTTTGTGGCCTGCAACCGCCGCGCCATCCAGCTTTGTGCCCGCGTCTACCCACATGATTACCCTGAACCGGAGTCGATTGTCCTGCTGCACCGCGCCGGCCTCAAACTCCGCGAAATCCCTGTGACGATGCAGCCGCGGTTGGGCGGGCAGTCGTCGATCACGACGCTGCGTTCCGGCTATTATATGCTCAAGGTCATCCTCGCCATTCTGATGGGTCTGCTCCGCCGCGCGCCGACCCTCGACGCCGTTTGATCCTGCATGCGCGTGTTGATGCTCTCCAAAGCCTGCATCGTTGGCATCTACCAGCGTAAATTGGAAGAGATTGCCCGGCTGGGTATCGATTTGCTGACGCTGGTTCCGCCGTCCTGGAAAGACGAGCGCGGCGAGATCCACTTAGAACGCGCCTTCACCACAGGCTACCACCTAGAAGCCATCCCCATCCGGTTCAATGGAAACTTCCATCTGCACTATTACCCAACCCTCGCCGGGTGGATCGACCGATTCCGGCCGCACATCGTCCATATCGACGAGGAACCCTACAACCTGGCGACCTGGCAGGCACTTTGGTTGGGCCACCGCGCTGGCGCCAAAACGCTGTTCTTCTCCTGGCAGAATCTCTGCCGTGTCTATCCGCCGCCCTTCCGGTGGGGTGAACGCTGGGTGCTACGCCATGCCGACTATGCGTTGATGGGCACAGAAAGCGCTGCGCAGGTATGGCGAGCGAAAGGCTATACCGGTCCGCAGGCGGTTGTGCCGCAGTTTGGTGTTGATCCTGACCTATTCAAACCTGCGCCGCGGCGTGAAGATCATCCATTCACCATCGGGTATGTCGGGCGGCTAGTAGAGGAAAAGGGCGTCCATCTGCTGCTTGAAGCTGCCGCTCGCCTAGATGGTGACTGGCGGCTGCGGGTTATCGGCAGCGGGCCGGAACGTGGGGCTTTGGGCGCGCTGTCCGAGCGGCTGGGCATTGCTCGGCAGATCACCTGGATCGATTGGGCCGCCTCTACCGACATGCCGACTCATTACCACCGTTTGGATGTGCTGGCAATCCCTTCGCTGACGCGGCCCAATTGGAAAGAACAGTTCGGACGGGTCATCACTGAAGCGATGGCGAGCGGCATCCCGGTAGTCGGTTCGGACAGTGGAGCCATTCCGGACATCCTCGGCGATGCCGGGCTGGTTGTGCCCGAAGGCGACATCTCAGCATTGGCCGGGGCACTCACTCGCTTGCAGCGCGATGCTGCCCTGCGATGCGATCTGGCTGCGCGGGGACGTACTCGCGTCCTCCAACGTTTCACCCACACGCAGATTGCCGCTGAGACAGCGGCGGTGTACGAGGCAATGATAGGTTGAAGGTCATGCCTGGAGTGATAATTTAGGAATCCCGATGCGCCGAATCCCATTCTATTTCAAACACGCCATCAGCCATCTCTGGCACAGCGGGCATTGGACGGCCTTCGCCGTGTTTTGCGTCGCGGCCGGGGTAGCGACTGTCGTAGCGCTGCGAAGCCTAGGGCTGTCGATCACTGACTCACTGGTGAGCAACCTGCGCCAGTACAATCATGGTGACATCAACATCAGCAGCGTCGCCAACTTCGGGCCGTTTACCGCTACCTTCCAACGCGGCACAGATGAACCCTCCGTGTTCCGCGAGTGGCAGCTTGATCAGGTGCGGGGCTGGGCCAGCCGCCACAATGCCCGCCTCTCACCGTATACCCTGGTCAGCAATGTGCAGGTCACGCCGCTGAATGCTGGAGGTCTGGGGCGCCCGCAGTTCACCAGCTCATTTTTGATCGACCCGCTGACATTCGACCAAGCCGCGCCCATCTTGGCGCTGGAACCGGCAGGCGTTCCCCTGCGCGATCTCTTCACCGGCGGCTTCGAGATCGTCATCAGTCAGAACCTGGCTGAGTCGCAGCGCCTGCGCCTGGGCGATCTGGTGCGCGTCAGCGGAACCGACCAGCCGTTCACCGTGGTTGGCATCGTGGCGACTGAGACCGAAGCCAGCATCAATAACATCCTGGCAGCTTTCTTCGGTTTTGCTTATTTCGATGTGCGCCAGGCCGGAACGCTCGGACTGAACCCACTGCCCAACCACATCGGCATTATCCTGCCGGACGGAACCACTGCGGATGAGATCGAGCGGCTGGCATCCGAATTATGGTCGGTCATCCCGATCCGCGATATGAACGCCACACCCTGGCTGCTGCGCCGTAACGAGTTCATCTCCGATACGCTTTCGCGTTTCATCGTGGTGATGGGCTTGGGAGCACTGTTGATCGGTGGGGTGGGCATCATGAACACCATGCTCGTCCTCGTCCGACGCCGCACGATGGAAGTCGCTGCGCTCAAGACGTTTGGCCTCAAGGCTGGGCAGATCGCTGCCGTTTTCTTGACCGAGGCGTTCCTGCTGGGAATCCTGGGGAGCATCGCCGGAGTCATCGCCGGTCTGGTGCTTAGCGGCGTGGTCAACGGCTATGGCGAAGCTTTCTTGCAGCAGCGCATCCCTTGGCGCGTCCACCCTGAAGCGCTAGGCTACGGCATTACCCTAGGGATGGTGGTGACAATGGTCTTTGGGGTGCTGCCTATCCTCACAGCCGCCCGGATTCGCCCGGCTGTTATCCTGCGTCCCAACGAAGTTGTCATCCCTCGCGCGGGCCTGGTCTATGGTCTGCTGGCGCTAGGAGTCATTGTCGTGGTGTTGGGCATCGTCGCCGGGCAGATTGTCGGCCCAGTGCTAGAGACCGTCACCGGAGATCGTACCCCAACCTCGGCACTGATCGGAATCGTCGTAGTTGGCTTGACAGTACTGATCTTGGGACTGCTGGTGGGGGTGATGTGGGTGATCGTTTGGATCGTCGGACGGCTGCCAGCCCTGGGACAAGTGGATCTGCGACTGGCGCTGCGGAATCTTTCGACCCAGCGCCTGCGCACGGCGACCACGCTGCTGGCCCTCACCGCCGGGATGTTTGCGCTCAGCAGCATCACTTATTTCGGCTTAGGAACGCGCGAAATCGTCCGCTTCCAGTTCGCCCAGACACTCGGTGGGAATGTCATGATCGTACCCCTGCTGCCCAATGACATTGCCCAGCAGATCGTCAACCTAGCGATCGCGGCCCAGCCCGGCGTCGAATCCACTACCCAGTTGAACCTAAATTTGGCGCGGATTACCCGCGTTAACGGCGAGCGCATCGTCATCGGCGAGGATGAACGCACCCTGCCGCTGACCGTTCTCACCCGCGAGACCAATAACCCCGCGCTTGGCAGCGGGATGCTGCTGGCCGGGCGTGATCTGACACCAGAGGATCGAGGCAAGCCCGTCATCGTGCTGGCCGAGCAGACTGCGCTCGAATCGGTGGTCGAGGGGTTCGAGCTGCTAGAGGACATCGGCATTACCGTTGGCTCGACCATCCGGCTGCGCATCGGGCGCGAAAATATTGACTTCGAGGTGATCGGCATCGTCAGCAACTCCAATGGACTCACCCCCAGCCCAGCCAATGCCTACGTCCCGCCCGGTGTTCCCGGTATGGCTCGCGACTACCGACTGACGATGGTGCAGGTCGCGCCGGAGTCGATCAATGCATTCCTGACCAATATGACTGCGATCCCGCTCGTTTTCGCCCTGGATGTGTCCTTCATCGACGGGCTACTCAAACGCATCATCGACCAGTTGGCCTCGATCCCGACGCTGGTCGGAATCCTCTCGTTGAGCGCCGCTGCGGTGATTATGGGCAACACCGTGGCGCTGACCATTCTAGAGCGCCGCCAGCAGATTGGCATCCTCAAGGCATTGGGACTTCAGCGTGGACGCGTGCTGCGCGTCATCTTGCTGGAAAATACACTGATCGGACTGCTGGGGGGGCTGCTGGGAATCGGTATTAGTTCGCTGGGTGTCTCGCTGCTAACGCTGTTAGGAGCCGGATCGGCCATCCCGCTGCCGAACGATGCTCTGCTCATCACACTGGGTTTGGTTGCTGCCTCGGTGCTGATCGCCTGGGGCACAACTCTACTCAGTGCCCGCATCGCTATCCGCGAGCAGGTCGCCCGTATCCTGCGCTACGAGTGAGACGTGCCGGGAAAACTGCTGCTCAGGTGGGACATGATGGGAAACCGACGTGTCCTTTGAAAGGGAGTGCATTTCAGGAGTGTAGTGACCCCAAAAAGTTGGACACGAAAGTGCTTGTGCTTATTGTAGCGCTGGTTTGTAGCACTGGTTCTGGCTGCCGCGTCAACCAGCTTGCCTCAAACTCAGCCGGCGTGAGATAGTCCAACGCCGAGTGAATGCGCTTGCGGGTACACACGTCTTCCAGAAAGCGCCCGATGCGCTGGTAGGCATCGCGAAAGTCGGCGTACTCGCTCAGATCGATTTCCTCCTCTTTAATCGTCCGCATCAGCCGCTCGGCATAGCCATTGTCTTCCGGCTTGCCGACGGCTGCCATGCTGATCCGGACGTGGTCTTGCTTCAGCAGGTCGGTTTAGTCCTTGCAGGCATACTGAAGCCCCTGGTCGCTGTGGTGGATCAGCGGGCAGTGTCCGCCTGCCAATGCCCGCTCCAGTGCCTTGAGCGTCAGGTGATGATCCAGCGAGCGGCTCAGATGCCAGCCGCGCACCGCGCGGGTGAACACATCCATCAGCACCGCCAGATAGACAAAGCCCTGTCCCAGGCGCACGTAGGTGATGTCCGCCACCCAGATGGCGTCCGGGCGTGCGGCAGTCTCCCCCTTGACCAGGTTGGGATAGCGCGGGAAGGGATGGTCACTGTTGGTCGTGCGCGTCCTGCGCCTTTTCACCCGACGCTGCAAGCCCATCTGCTGCATCAGCCGCTGAATCCGCTTGTGATTGACCGTCCAGCCCGCTCGGCGCAGCAGCGCCGTCAGACGGCGATAGTCATAGGTTGGGTACTCGCCCGCCAGCGTCAGCAGCGCCTGGCGCAGGGGT
Source organism: Anaerolineae bacterium (assembly GCA_034431625.1). GTDB lineage: Bacteria > Chloroflexota > Anaerolineae > Aggregatilineales > Phototrophicaceae > CFX2. Next base: position 46,675 of record DAOUCY010000025.1, read on the forward strand.
GTGCTGTCACTCTCCTCAGCAGCGCGGTAAAACGTGCTGCGCGCCAGTCCAACGACAGCACAGACCTCCGCCACTGGATACCCTTCCGCTCGCAGACTCATGACTGCCTGCCGTTTCTGCGCGGCGTCCCATCCAGCCAGCGCGAGGCTTTTTTTGCAATCTCCAACTGCATCGTCAGCTTACCGACCATCTGCTCCAGCTCCGCGATCCGTTCTGCCTCCCCACTGTTGGGTGCGCCTTTCTCAAACGCCTGTGGTGCGGCTGCCAGGAACTGCGCTTTCCAGTCGCTGACCATCTGTGCCGTCAGCTCGTACTCCCGGCACGCCTCCGCGACGGTCTTTTCCCCGCTCAGCAGCTCCAGCACCACCCGGCTCTTGAACGCGCTTGTGAACGTCCGTCTGGTTCGCATCTGTCATCCCCTTCCTGAACATAGGATAGCCCTGTGTCCAATTCGAGCGGGTCAGTACATCTTTTTGCACTCAAGTGAAATGCACCCTTCAAAAAAGCTCTCTTGCCGAACAATCAAACTTATGCTATAGTGCCGAACTAAGGATAGACCACACTCTTCCTTCATCAAACGTCTGCACCAGTACCCATTCACTCGAATACGTTTAGGCAGCGGTAGCGAGACGTACCCGACGTGACGGTCGTAAACTCGCCTGAAAGCTCCCCGGATTTATCCGTAACACCTGTTCGGATTCTTATTTCTTATCGTGAAGTGCATCTCACCCTCGGAGTCTCACCAAAATGGACATTGCCCAATTAGAAAAACGCACACTGGATGAACTGCGCCAGATATCGCGTGAGGCCGGCATCAGCGGCTACAGCCGCTTGAAGAAGCAAGACCTGATCCTGGCAATGCTGCGCTACAACGCAGAAAAGCAAGGATACCAACTACGGGGCGGTGTGTTGGAAATTGTCGATGATGGCATCGGCTTCCTCCGCGCCGAGCATTATCTACCCGGCCCGAATGACATTTATGTCAGCCAGACGCAGATCAAACGCTTCAACCTGCGTACCGGGGACATGGTCATCGGGCAGGTACGGTCGCCCAAGGACTCGGAGAAATACTACGGGCTGCTGCGGGTGGACGCGGTCAACGGCCTGAATCCCGAAGAAGCCAAGAACCGCCCCAATTTTGAAGACCTCACCCCCATTTATCCGTCAGAACGCTACAACCTTGAAACTAGCCCTCGCATCCTTTCGACGCGCTTGCTGAATCTGATCGCGCCGATTGGACGCGGGCAGCGTGGGTTGATCGTCTCGCCACCGAAAGCTGGTAAGACAACGGTTCTGAAAGAAATCGCCAATGCTATCAGCAAGAACTATCCGGATGTACATCTGATGATCGCGCTGATCGGTGAGCGACCAGAAGAAGTCACTGACATGGATCGCTCGGTTGATGCTGAGGTGATTGCCTCAACGTTTGACGATCCTGTGCAGCATCATGTCCGTGTGGCTGAGATGGCGATTAACCGCGCCAAGCGGCTGGTCGAGAGCAAACAGCACGTTGTCGTCATGCTGGACAGCATCACCCGGCTGGCACGCGCGTATAACCTAGTGGTGCCTAGCAGCGGCCGCACTCTCTCTGGCGGTTTTGACCCGTCAGCCATTCACCCGCCTAAGCGCATCTTCGGCGCTGGCCGCAACGTGGAAGAAGGCGGCAGCCTGACGATCATCGCCACCTGCCTGGTCAACACTGGCAGTAAGATGGATGACCTGATCTATGAAGAGTTCAAGGGCACCGGCAATATGGAATTAGTGCTGAACCGCAAGCTGCAAGAGCGCCGCATCTTCCCGGCTTTCGACATTGAACAGTCCTCGACTCGGCGCGAGGAACTTTTGCTCGGCCCCGATGTGATTCAGCGCGTGTATACACTGCGTAACATGATGGCGCATCTTTCCGAAGATGAAGAAACTGGCCCCGTGGGTGCTTACGAACGCTTCATCAACCAGTTCCGCCAAACGGAGAGCAACGAAGAGTTTCTCAATTCGCTACCTGGAACAGGCGGCAACAACTGGCGCAACATGTTCTAATTGATGGGCGCAAGAGCGATCCAGTGGGTGGCTCCTGCGCACTACGTGCAGCTCGACCCAAAATCTTCATCAAATGCTAAACCGAGAAGGCAGACCTTGCCTTGCTGCTCTAACATGCTTCTTACGCGCAGGGCAGTAAGCTGGTGCTGAAGGCAGTGCGTCCGAGCACTAAAAGCAGTCGCATACGGACCACCGACCCACTCAGCCTTTACCTAACGGAACGGAAAGCGTTTCTCATGATTCGACCGACACGCGCTTTCACACCGCCGACGGATGTTATTGAACTGGCCGACCGGATCGTCGTGCTGGTCGAGATCGCCGGGGTGCGTAATCAAGATGTCAGTATTACTTTATTGGACCGGCACCTCGTTATCAGTGGTAGACGAGAAAAACCTCAGCACCCCAATCCAGCCTTTCATCAGGTCGAGATTGGCTACGGCGAATTCCGCATTGCGCTGGATATTCCTTGGATGATCGAGCGGGATGCCGTCAGTGCGAGCTATGATGCCGGCTTTCTGCAAGTTGAACTGCCGCGTAAAGCAGCCCGTACTGTCCCGGTGATCAATGTGAATGCCGTCGAAAAAGGCGGTAACTGAGCATGACTTCAAAGCGAGGCACTGAAGTGATCAAATACCTGTCTCCGGCTGACCTGGCCGACACGCAGATCGCTAAAGCTGAACTGGACGTGAAGGTCAAAAACGAGCCAGAAGGCGAAGTTGAAGACAGCCGACGGCCAGTGCTCGATATTCCTGAGAACCTGCCGATTCTGCCGCTGCGGGGTGTGGTCGTTTATCCTCAGACAGCTATTCCTCTGACTGTTGGCCAACCGCGGAGCATCAAGCTGGTCGATGATGTTATCGCTGGTGACCGCCTGATCGGTCTGGTTGCGGCCAAGAATCCCGATCTGGAAACCCCTGGTCCGGAGGATGTTTACCAAATCGGTACGCTAGCTTCGATCCACCGCCTATTCCGCGCCCCGGATGGAACGATCCGGCTGCTAGTGCAGGGGTTAGCGCGTATTCAGGTCGATCAATACACCGAGACCGAGCCATACCTGCGGGCAAAGGTGCACCCGATTCCGGAGACGATTGAAGACACGCTGGAAGTCGAGGCGCTGGTTCGCAACGTCGTTGAGCTGTTCGGCAAACTGGCTGATCTGGTCCCGAGCATCCCCGGAGAGCTGATCTCGAATACGCTCAATGTCGATGACCCGCTGCAGCTCGTTTATGCCGTCTCGACCTATATCCGCATCAGTTTGCAGGACTCCCAGGAAATCCTGGAACTGGAAAGCACTGACGCCAAGCTGCGCCGGCTGATGACCATCCTCAGCAAAGAACTGGAAGTGCTAGAACTGGGGCGCAAGATTCAGAGCGAAGCCCAATCCGAGATGGAGAAGGTGCAGCGCGAATACTTCCTGCGCGAGCAGTTGAAAGCTATCCAGCGCGAACTCGGCGAATCCGATGAGCAGGCCGTCGAGATCGAGATGTTCCGCAAACGCATTGCCGAATCTGGCATGAGCGAAGAAGCTCGCAAGGAGGCCGAGCGCGAACTCGACCGCCTCTCCAAGCTGCCGACAGCAGCGGCTGAGTACGGCGTCATCCGTACCTACCTGGACTGGATTACCAGTCTACCCTGGTCAAAAACGACTGAGGACAATCTGGATCTGGCCCACGCTCGGGAGGTACTGGATGCTGACCATTACGGTCTAAAGGATATTAAAGAACGCATCCTTGAATTCCTGGCCGTCCGCAAGCTGCGCCAAGAACGCGGCGTGGATGCGGTCGAGCGCGAGGACGACTATGCCATCCGCCGGGAGCGACGCGGCGCGATCTTGTGCTTCGTCGGGCCGCCGGGCGTTGGTAAAACTTCGCTTGGTGCGTCTATTGCGCGGGCGATGGGGCGAAAGTTCATCCGCATGAGTCTGGGCGGGATTCGCGATGAGGCCGAGATTCGCGGTTTCCGGCGTACCTATATCGGGGCGATGCCTGGCCGCATCATCCAAACCATTCGCCGTGCCGAAACACATAACCCAGTCATTATGCTGGATGAGGTGGATAAGTTGGGGCGCGACTTCCGGGGTGATCCAGCCTCGGCACTGCTGGAAGTGCTTGATCCTGAACAGAACGCCGAGTTCCGCGATCACTATATCGATGTAGCCTTCGACTTGAGCGATGTGTTTTTCATCACCACTGCCAACGAACTTGAACCCATTCCAGGGCCGCTACGCGACCGCATGGAGATTATCCAGCTCAGCGGCTATACCGAACACGAGAAGACCGCCATCGCCGAGCAGTACCTTGTGCCGCGCCAGATGCGTGAGAACGGCCTGCGTCCTGAGGAAATTGAGTTCCGGCCGGATGCACTGCGAACGATTATCCGTGACTATACCCGCGAAGCCGGTGTCCGCACCCTCGAACGTGAGATTGGGCGGGCCGCGCGCAAGGTTGTTACCCGTATCGCCGAGGGAAAGACCGACAAAGTGGTGATCGATGAAAAGGCTGTACGTGATCTTCTCGGTAAGCCGCGTTACGGGTATCGCGAAGAATTGGAAGAGCGCACTGATCTGCCAGGGGTTGCGACTGGACTGGCTTGGACACCTGTTGGCGGAGACGTGCTTTTTGTTGAGGCAGCGCGGATGCCCGGCGGCAAAGGTTTCCAGTATACCGGGCAGTTAGGCGAAGTCATGCAGGAGAGCGCCCGCACGGCATTGAGCTACATTCGCTCGAAGGCTGAGGACTTTGGCCTCGATCCAACTTTCTTCGAGAAGAACGACATTCACATTCACGTCCCGGCTGGCGCCGTTCCGAAGGATGGCCCTTCAGCAGGTGTGACGATGGCAGCAGCATTGGCCTCGCTGCTGACCGGACGGCCGACCCGCAGCAACGTTGCCATGACTGGAGAGATCACGCTGCGTGGGCAGGTACTTCCTGTTGGCGGGATCAAGGATAAGGTGCTGGCCGCACACCGCTTCGGCGTCGATACGGTCATTATCCCAAAGAAGAACGAGAATGACCTCGATGATCTGCCGGAAGAGGTGCGTAAGGAACTCAAATTTGTCCTGGCCGAGAGCGTCGATGATGTACTGGCAGCAGCTTTGGTTGAACCTGAAGCAGTGGCAAAGAATGGGCGGAAAAGCCGGAAGTAGTGTATAGTGGGGGTAAGGGTATCTTACCCCCATTGTTCTCTGTTGGGCGAAACGAAAGCGAGAGACCGGCGTGCCCAAAGTCATGATTGTCGATGATGATCGGAACACGGTGAAATTGCTGCAAACGCTACTGGAACTTGATGGCTTTGAAGTGTTGATTGCGCCGCGTGGCGCGGACGTGATCCCAACGGCTGAGCAGAATCCACCAGATATCTTCCTGATGGATTATCACCTGGCTGATATGGACGGCGTGGATATCATTCGCCTGCTGCGTGCCCATGCTACTTTCGCTCAGTCACCCATCATCATGACTTCCGGGTTGGATGTTTCGGAAGAGGCGTTGGCGGCAGGCGCGAACAAGTTCTTGATTAAACCCTTCGAGCCGGGCGACCTGCCTACACTATTCAATTCGTTACTGGAAAACAAAGCCTGACCTCGGTACAGTGCCGCATTATCAGGACGGTCTATCAATGTGAGTAACCAACGTGTCCTCCCGTAAAAAATCGCGGATGCAGTGGTTCCGAATGGATTTGCATCTGCATACCCCTGCCTCAGCCGACTACCAGGAACCTCACCTATCCTATCTCGACATTTTGCGGAAAGCCGAACTCCGCGGCGTAGATATCATCGCCTTTACCGACCACAACACAGTTGGCGGCTATGCCGCTATGCTGCGCGATGTCGAGCGGCTGAGCTACTTGCAAGAACTAGGGCGCGCCCAACCGGATGAAGTCAAGCGATTGAGCGAATACCGCCGCTTGCTGGACAAAATCTTGGTGCTGCCGGGATTCGAGTTCACCGCTACTTTCGGCTTTCATGTGTTGGGTATCTTTTCGCCACAGACCCCCATTCGCCAGATTGAACACATTCTGTTGAGCTTGAACGTCCCCGCACATGTCCTTGACGAGGGCAGCAGTGATGTTGGCGCGTCGTCCGATGTACTGACGGCCTACCAGATGATCGATGAAGCGGGTGGAATCTGCATCGCGGCCCATGCCAACAGCAGCCATGGTGTCGCCATGAAGGGCTTTGACTTTGGCGGGCAGACGCGCATCGCCTATACACAGGATCGTCACCTCCATGCCTTGGAAGTTACCGACCTAGGCCGCCGCAGCCGTGATACGACTGAGCGCTTCTTCAACGGAACGAAATCCGGTTACACCCGCCGGATGCGCTGCATCCAGGGATCAGACGCGCACCGTCTGAACAGCATCACCGACAAGAGCGGCAAGCATGTGCAGTACGGGGTGGGCGACCGCGTGACCGAGGTGCTGCTGCCGGAACGCAGCTTTGAGGCACTGCGCGAGATGTTCTTGGGGACGGATTATTCGCGGACGCGACCCTACAACCCCAGCCGCCAGCCTGTCGATTACATTCAGGCGGCGCGGGAAGAAGGCGCAACGCTGGTGCAATCTTTCCACGAGAGCATGACTCGCCACGGTGGGAGACTGTATGCGATCATCGCTGACGTGTGTGCCTTTGCCAATACCAACGGGGGTACAATCTACGTCGGCGTCAGCCCGGACCCCAAGAAAGCGCCTGTTGGAGTAGCTAATCCCCAGGAAGGTATTGACCAGCTCCAGCACGAGATCAGCCGGGCGATTACCCCCAAGCTGGATGTCGAGATTGATATTCAGGAAACGCAGGGCAAGGCGGTCATCCGCTTGCAAGTGCCTTCCGGTGATGAGCGCCCCTACGCTATCGACGACAATAAGATCTATGTACGCGATGAGGCCGAGACGAGCTTGGCTGTCCGCGACGAGATCGTCAGTCTAGTACAGCAGGGCCTCCATATTCAGCAGCGTGTGATCGAACCAGAAGCCGCGCCTGCGCCTATCGCTCCAGCGCAGCCGGTTGAGACACCTGTGCCCCGCCTGGAACCCACCCTTCCCCACACAGCAGCCCCGCCAACGGGAGGCGTTGAGATCATCGCCACCGAAGATCGGGAAGGCGAGCGCTACTTCACCATGCGCGACCTGCGGAACGGCAACATCGTCAAGAATGTCACCCGTTCGTCCGCACGGCGGTTGTGGCACTACGCCATTAAGCAGGCCGAGGGCAATCCGGTGCGACCCGACCGCGTGCAGTGGAACGGGGACATCGGACTCTGGCAGAAGTACCAGAAGAACGGTGAAACCCGTTACGATCTGGTGCAGCGCCAGGACGGCAAGCTGCGGGTATACTACGGCGTGACTGAAGCTGGAATGCAGGGCGAATGGCAGCAGTTCCTCTCGCCAGATGACGGCGAGTAGCTGCGGCTGGAAATCATCCTGCCGAAGTCACTACGACCGCCCGCACGGGGAAAGTTCCCATCCCTTTGACCGGCGCTGGAACCGCGTAGAAGCGGAAGCTCTGCCGCGGAACCTGCGCCAGATTGCACATATGCTCGACAATCGGGATATTGGCGGCCAGCAGTGCCGAATGCACTGGACGTTCACCGGTATCGGTGTTATCGATGTTGTAGGAGTCGATGCCGACCAGCTTGGCGCCCGCCTGCACCAAAAACTCAGCCGCATCAGCGGTGAGATGCGGATGTCCCTCGAAGTAAGCGTCAGTTTGCCAATGATCGGACCAGCCAGTCTGTACGAGCACAGCTTTGCCGCGGAGATCATGGTTGCGGAACAGATCAACAGAAATGGCGCGGCCTTGACGCTGTGTGGCCGTGATGACAATGCCCTCGACATCGGCAATTGAGGTTAGTGGCAGCGCAGCAATGTCGATGCCGTGTTCGTAGCGATGGAAGGGACTGTCGATGTAGGTTCCAGTGTTGGCGACCATCTCGATCTTGCCGATGTGGAACTCCGTACCAGGCGCATAGATTTTGCGCGAGGCCTCCCGGCTCAAGTAATCGCAGATGAGCGGGGCGGGCAGCCCTTTGTAGGTGACCATACCATCAAGGATGGTATGGCTGCAATCGATCAGGTGGGTCATGGACGGCCTCCTCGCCGGATGAACTGGCTCAGCAGACATTATAGCGATTCGCCGTTCCCGTATCGCATCCCTCAAATCCGATGTATAGTTGAAAGCGGATTCTGAGGGAGGCAACTCATGTCACGACGCAAAGTGGTTATCGGAGTGATCCTGGCGCTTCTGGTCATCCTGCCGGTGGCGCGCGCACAGGATGTGGAACCGATTCGGTATGGCGACAGCATCCGGGGACGAATCACCAACCCAGAAGAAGGCATTCTCTACAGCTTTGAGGCGCGGCGCGGTGATATCATCAAGATCACGCTCAGCAGCCAAAACACCGATGTCTATCTGCGGCTGGGTGATGAAGACGGCAACATCTTGGCCGAAAATGACGACATCAGCGATTCCAACCTGAACGCATCCATTCAATACGTCGTGCTGGAGGATGGAACGTATTACATCGCGGCGCTGGCTTATGACCCCGGTTCCTACGTGTTGGAACTGGAAAACCGCGCCGGAGGCAGCGGCAGCAGCGCCCAAGACGAGGTCATTGAAATTGGCTACGGTGATGTTGTGAGCGGCGAGGCCATCGACATCGAGACTCCGATCGTTTACACCTTCACTGGGAAGGCTGGAGAGACGGTCAGCATCGCAGTGGTCAGCGATGAGGTTGATACTTACGTGGTGCTGGCCGATTCCGAGGGCAACACCATCGTCGAGAACGATGACGTGAGCAGTGACAACCTCAACTCGTATGTCGAGACGGTGCTGCCAGCCAGCGGCGATTACCTGATCGGCGTCTTCGCTTATGAAGCTGGCCCGTTTGAGCTGGAATTGATCCAAGGCAGCGGCGGCATCACGACCGAGCCGGTCTCGAATACAGGCGGCACTGCCCAGACTTTCACCGGGACGATCAACAGGAACACTTACTTCGTCGAGTATCCGCTGGAAGGGGTGCAAGACGGCCAGACTATCACCATCGACGCGCGGGCAACGAGCGGCGATCTGGATGTGTATGTCGGGTTGTTCTTCGGCGAGCGGGCGGTGGCCGAGAACGATGACCGCGACAACCAGACGACCGACGCTTACCTGGAATACACCCAGGCGCAGGCCGGGGATTACAGCGTGGTCGTCACCCGCTACGGCTTCGATGAAGGCGAAACCAGCGGCAGCTTTGAGGTGTCGATCAAGGTGGGTAATGCGGCCAGCGTGGTTTCCGCCGGGGGCGGAGCCGAAATCGCGGCGGGCTACCCGACGATTTCGCCCACGCCGAACATCGCTGAATGGACAGTGCTGGTGTACATGGGCGGCGATAACAATCTGGAAGACGGTCTGGAAAATGACCTGGATGAATTCGAGCGGGCCGGCGGCAGCACCGAAGACGTGCGGATCGTCACACTGCTCGACCGTTCCGGCCAATACAGCCGAAGCAACGGCAACTGGATGGAAACGCGCCTGTTCGAGCCAGGACGCGACCGCAGCCGTGACTTCCGTTCGGTTTATCCGCCGACTATCGACACAGCTCCGCTGGGCAGTCTGGGTGAACTGGATACCAGCTACCCGTCGAACCTGCTGGACTTCATCGTATGGGGCGTGCGGTCGTTCCCGGCACAGCGGTACGCGGTCATCCTGAACGACCACGGCGGGGCCTGGTACGGCATCGTGACCGACGATACCACCGGGCAGGGCGCGATTCTGACGATCCCGGAGCTTTCGCAGGTATTCGACGCGGCGCTGAAGAATACCGGGCTGGAAAAGTTTGACCTGCTCATCAACGACGCCTGCCTGATGAGCGGCGTCGAATTCTTCACGGCGATGTCGCGTTTTTTCCGCTATTCGATCAGCTCGCCGGAAATCACGCTTAATCCCAGCTTCGACATGACGCTGCTGACGGAAACGCTGAATGACAACCCGAATATCGACATGAAAGCGTTCGGCAAGCTGATGGTCGATAAGTACATGCAGGATATGGCGCAGCTTTCGCCGGATACCTGGCCGGTGTTGGGGGCGGCAGTGACCGACCTGCAGAAGTTCGACGGGGTGACTGAAGCGGTGGAAAACTTCGCCGCTGTGGTCAACGAGAACCCGGATGCGTACGTCTCGGTGCTGGGACGAGCACGCAGCAACACATATGCATACTCGTTCTTCCTGCCGGAAGACCAGTTCGGGCCAGCAACGAATATCGACCTGGGCGACTTCATGAAGCGCGTGATCCGCATCAGCGATGATCGCCGTCTGAACAGAGCGGCTGAGGCCGTGCTGAACGCGCTGGAAGAAGTCCGGCTGTACGCCGACGCCGGCGACCAGCTTTACCAGTTCAGCAGCTTCTACAACATCTACTTTCCACCGAGCGCATCCACCGCCGACGGAAAGTACCGCGACCAGAGTCCACTGCGGAACTGGACACAAATGCTGGTGAACTTCTACAGCAGTGCCGGGCCGCAGTTCCGCAACTTCCGGGGAGTAACGACTGGCGTTCCAACGGCGGCTCCGGTGACCGCGCCGAGCTTGATCCCGCGCGTGAGCATCACCAACCTGTATCCGACCACGGCGGCCAGCATCGCGCTGCCGGTCACGGTGTCGATGGAGGTGACCGGGCGGAACATCGCCGAGGGCAAGTTCACCGTTGACCAGATTCAGCCGGACGGAACGGCCGTTCGCCTGACGACCTCGCGGATCGTCACCGAGGTAGTGACGGACGGGGTGGTAGATTACGTCAACCTGTGGAATCCCGGCGTGGATGACTTCGACTTCACCTGGGATGTGCAGCTTACGGTGGTGACCGATGGAAGCGTCACGGCCAACGAGCAGGTCGTGACGAGCGACGGCGTGGCGTCGCTTTCCGGGCGCTACCAATACCCCGGCCAGAGCGACTGGATCGAAGTGACGGTGATCTTTGACAAGAACAACCGAACCGACCGAGTGGTCAGCCGCTACGGGAACAGTGCGGCGCTGGCGACAGTGCGGCTGGACGCAGGCGGCATCTTCCAGACGTACCGCTCGGTGGTGACGCCAGACGGGCGGGTACGGTCGGAACCGGGCACGCAGTACACCTGGCCGGAAAGCGGGATCCGCTATTCGTATGCGCCAGCGCCAACGGGGCGCTACAACCTGGGCTTCCTGATCGAGGCGGTGGGCGGGACGACTGGCTTCGGCTCGGTGAGCATCGACGTGGACAACAGCCAGGTTGACCCGACTCTGCTGGGTTTTGTGGACAACGACTGGGGCTTCAGCTTCCAGCGGCCGGCAAGCTGGTACGATGTGAACTACTTCCCCGATCCCGGTTTCCTGCAGACGAGCGACCTGGACAGCAGCCAGTACTTCTTCGTCTACCCGGTGTACGACTCGGATGGCGACCTGGAGGCGATTGCTGAGGCGGTGCTGGAGCAGTACGGCATGGAGATCGAGGGCGGGTACGACGAGATCACGGTGGACGGGAAAGAGGCGGTGGAATTCCGCTTCCAGTACAGCAATGACTCCGGGGAGTTCACCGGGCGGGGGTTCGCGGTGTTCAACGAGCGGCAGGCACTGGGGCTGGTGTTCTCCTCGGAGTCGCTGGACCCCGAAGTGACCGACTCGAACTACGAACTGCTGCGGGAGACGACGCGGTTCTTCGACGCAGTGGCACTGGCGGAGCAGGATACGGGCTTCTGGGGGTCGGACTACTTCACCGAGGAGACGCGCTATCCTGTTCCAGAGAGCTGGCTGCCGGGCGGGCAAGACGGGGACTTCTGGTACTATCGGCCGGACGATGCGGACAGCGGCCCGACCTTCGCGGCGGTGAGCGTGCTGACCGGGCTGGGGGATGACCGCAGCGCGGCGCTCCAGGCAGTGCTGGAAGACTATGTGGAAGACTTGGAAGGCTACGACCTGCAAGGGACAGAGACCTACTACGGCGAACTGAACAACTGGGAGGTGGCGACCTTCAGCCACGAGGACGCCGACGGCGGGACAGTCACCGGGCGGTTGTACGTGACGGTGACGGACGGAAGAACGTACGCGCTGTGGTTCGAAGCACCGGAGGCCGACTTCAACGGCGTGTTCCGGGATGTGTTCACGGTGATGGTGGACGGCTTCAAGATCGAGGCTCCGGAGTCTTAGGGGTTTCGCTGAGCGTCCGGGACCCTGCCTGGCCCCTAACGGCCGGGCGGGGTCTTTTTTGTTTCGCTAGTCGTTGATCGCTGATGGCTTTTAGCCATACGGAATACTCTGAACAGGGTTATGCGAAACATGATAAGAATGATAAGAATGCGAATATGAGAATGTGAGAATCTGGTGCCCTCACCCCCGGCCGCTGTCCATTGCAATGGCTGAGGGGAGTTTTGTATTCGTATGCCTACGATAGCACACAATGGGGCGTTTAGGGTGACATTTTGTCTACTCTTTGGCATAAAATCGGAGAGAAGAAGATATAACCACAAAGGACGCGAAGGATGTACCGAGCGATGAAATTCCGGGGGGCATGACACCCCGGAAGGCGAACGGGTAGAAGCCCGGCCGGGCGATCAGCGGCGGAGGGGGCGCATGCCGTTGAGCGTAACGGCCAGAGACATGCCCATATCGGCCAGCACCGCCAGCCACATTGTGCCGAAGCCAGCCAGGGCCAGCAGCACCACCAACAGCTTGAGTCCCAAACTGACAGCGATGTTCTGCCGGATGATCTGGCGGGCGAAGCGGGAGAGGCGGACGGCATAGGGAAGCTGGCGGAGGTCGTCGGCCATCAAGGCGATATCGGCAGTTTCGAGGGCTTGGGCGCTGCCGGCCCCGCCCATGGCTACGCCGACCGCGGCCGCGGCCAGCGCCGGGGTATCGTTGATGCCGTCGCCAACCATCGCCACCGGACCGGACTCGGCGGTGAGGGACTGTACAGCGGCGACTTTATCCGCCGGGAGCAGGCCGGCGCGGATGTCATCCAAGCCCACCTGCGCGGCCAGGGCGTGGGCAGCGGCGGGGTTGTCGCCGGTGAGCATGACTGTCCGCAGGCCGAGATCACGCAAGGCGGCGATGACTTCACGGCTTTCGGGACGAGGTTCATCGGCGGCGGCGATGAAGCCGCGCACACGGTCACCATCGCTGAGCAGCATGGTGGTCTGCCCAGCGGCTTCAGCGGCATCGACCCAGGCGCAGAGTTCGGGGCTGTGGGGGTGCTCGGCTTCAAAGAGGCTGTGACTCCCGACGGTGATGGTGCGGCCACCGACGGTTCCCTGGAGACCGCGTCCGGCCAGGGCGGTGACAGTCTCGGCAGGGGCATAGCGCGATTCTAAGCCGCGCTGTTCGGCGGCGCGGACGATGGCCTGGGCGAGGGGGTGAGCACTGCCCTGCTCCAAAGCGGAGGCGAGAGCCAGCACATCATCGCAGCGGTCGCAGCCGCGGCCGTCGGCGCAATCGACCGAGCGGGCGGTGGTGATGGCGGGGCGGCCACGGGTGAGCGTGCCGGTCTTGTCGAAGGCGATGGCACGGATTGTGCCGAAGGCTTCCAGGTGCGCCCCGCCTTTGATGAGGACGCCACGGCGGGCGGCAGCGGTGATGGCGCTGATGATGGTGACGGGGGTGCTGATGACCAGCGAGCAGGGGCAGGCGATCACCAGGAGTTCGAGGGCGCGGTAAAGCCAGCCCTGGGTTCCGTCGGGCAGATTGTAGAAGGGGGCGTTGAAGAGGAAGGGCGGCAGAAAGGCGACTCCGGCAGCCAGGGCGACCACGCCGGGGGTATAGACGCGGGCGAAGCGGTCAATCAGGCGCTGGCTGGGGGCGCGGACGCTCTGGGCTTCTTCGACCAGGTGGATGATGCGGCTGAGGGTGCTATCCTCGACGCGGCGGGTGACTTCGATCTGGAGCGCGCCGGCGCCGTTGATCGTCCCGGCGAAGACTTCCGCGCCGGGGGCTTTGTGGATGGGCAGACTCTCGCCGGTGATGGGGGCTTGATCGACGCTGCTTTCACCTGAGAGGACGCGACCATCCATGGGGATGCGCTCGCCGGGTTTGACCAGGATGCGGTCGCCAAGCTGAAGCTGATCGACGGGCATGATGACCTGGCTGCTGCCCACGAGCGAATCGAGCAGGCGGACAGCAGTGGGCGGGGCGAGGTCGAGGAGGCCGCGCAGGCTGCCACGGGCGCGGTCGGCGGTATAGCCTTCCAGCGCCTCACCGATGGCAAAGAGGAAGATGACGGTGGCGGCTTCGAGCGTTTCGCCGATGAAAATGGCTCCGACGGCGGCGATGGTCATGAGCAGGTTGATGTTGAAGTCGCGGTTGATGAACAGATTGGTGAGGCCGCTGCGGGCGATGGGCAGGCCGGCGATGGCGGTCGCCAAGACGTAGAGCGGGAGAGCGGCGGACTCGGACTGGGTGAAAAGGGCGACGGCCACGCCAGTGAGCAGAATGGCTCCACCGGATAGGGCGAGGCGAGTTTCCAGGCGGGAGAGGAGATAGGCGAGGAAAGATCGCGGCGCGGCAGCGGGCTGGCGCGGTTCGAGAAGGCGCTTGCCCAAGGCGGCAGCACGTTCTTGGAGGGCGGCAGGGGTGACATCGCCTTCGACGATGAGGCAGGCAGTGGCGAAATCGACGCGGGCGGACTGGACGCCGGGCAGCCGGGCAATGCCGTCTTCGAGTTCGCGGGCACAGTTGGCGCAATCCATACCTTCAACGCGGTAGGTTCGGGCGTTCATGGGGGTGTCCTTGCAGCGATACAGCGTCTCAATATATGTGCGACTGCACATGTATTCATAGGGATACGGTAATGCAGGTGGGGAACGGAGTCAAGCTCCAAGGGGGAGAAAAGACTTGAACCGCAAAGAACTCAAAGGAATATGGGAATTTCTGGGCGGGCCGGTACGGCAGGGACGCCCAACCATGAAATGGCAGGGTTACATGAAGGTCACCCCCTACGGGGTTCCTGAGGAGCTGACAGGGGCGTATTCAACAGGGATCGGGTGTCGCTATGCTGAGTTATCATCTGCCAGCCAGTTTTCCGTCTTCACCAGTGGCAGATAAGCAAAATCACCATCGTCCGTAACCAGGATGCCGTTCAGACGCAAAGTCATCGACGCCAGCAGCAGATCTATATCCGAAAGCTGACGTCCGTGCTGCCGCACGTTGCTCCATAATTTCGCCGCTACACGCCAATCCACTAACTAGGTTGGGACAACCACGAACGAGGGAAGCAAGTGCGCTCGAAAACGATCTAACTGCCGGTGTGCCTGGCGATACTCATAGCCACGCTCGATTTCAAAAATAACTGGCTCGCAAAGGCATAGGGTCTGATCCTGGTTTTGCCGCAAACGTTTGAACAGCGCCGGATTCTTTCCGGGGCGCAGGCTGCAGATGAGATTGGTATCGAACACATAAACGGTGTCACTCATCTGAAGCCCTAACTGGTTCGATGTACTCTTCATTCATCGCTTGGATGGTGGCATCAATTTCAGGTTCATCTAGTCCATCCCACATGTCCTGGGCGGCATGGAGCAGTTGATCGATGTCCATCGTTCCAGCTTTCAGGAGGATAGGGTGCACAGTTGATAGGATCAGGTCGATTTCGTCCCGCAGCGCGTCTGTCTGCTGATCGATGTACTGTTTGACCTGCTGCTTTTGCTCCGGTGTCAGCCGATCTATGAGCTTGAGTACGTCATCTAAAATCATGGAGGATATAACTCATCTGCGACTTCTTTTCTCCATTGTACACCGTGCAGCATGAACTGATTAGGCGTCAGGACGGCTCAGACCTTTTTATCGGAGCGGGGGTCGATGGCGTCGCGGAGGCCATCGCCGACGAAGTTGATGCTGAGGACGGTCAGCAAGATGAGCAGACTGGGGAAGAACCAGTACCAGGGCGCGTCGCGGATGATCTGGAACTCTTGGGCTTCGGTGAGGATGTTGCCCCAACTGGCGGTGGGTGGCTGGACGCCGAGACCGAGGAAACTGACATAGGCTTCGGAGAGGATGGCGGTGGCGACGCCGAGGGTAAGAGCGACGATGATCGAGGCCAGGGTGTTAGGGAGGATGTGGGCGGTGATAATACGCCAATTGGGCAGGCCGAGGGCGCGGGCGGCGAGGATGAACTCGGTCTCTTTGAGGGAGAGGACATTGGAGCGGACGATGCGGGCCAGGCTCATCCAACTGGTCAGGCCGAGGATGAGGATGATGACGATGACGCTGCCGCTGAAGCTGCGACCAAGCAGCTCGATGGAGGGGATTTTGCTGCCGAAGAACTTCGCCATGACGAGCAGGAGCAGCAACGAGGGGATGCTGAGCATGGCTTCGGTGACACGCATGAGGATCGAATCGATCCAGCCGCCGTAATAGCCGGAAAGCGCGCCAATGGTCGTGCCCACGACGACTTCGACCAAGACGGCTAGAACGCCGATGATGAGGGAGATTTGCCCGCCATAGATGGTACGCGCCAGGATGTCGCGGCCGATGCGATCCGTGCCGAAGGGATGTTCGGCGGAAGGGGGCTGCAAGCGCCGGCTCGTGTCGTTGTAGTTGGCGTCCGCTTCGCTGAAGATGAACGAGCCGATGAGGATGTAGAGGATGACGGCGGCCAGCAGGAACAGGCCGACCATGGCGGCACGGTGGCGGACAAAACGGCGCAGCACCCGCTGGGTGGGAGTCAGCGGCTCAACAGCATCTTTGACGGCTAGTTTGACCGGCGCGGCGGCGGATGTGCTGGTCATCGTTCAGGCCTCTTAGGTGTAGCGGATGCGCGGATCGAGCCAGGTGTAGACGATGTCGGTCAGGAGCTGAAAGACGACCACGGCAACAGAGATCATCATCAGCAGGCCCATCAGGACGGCGTAATCCAGCCGGTTGAGATGGTCGATGAAGAGACGGCCCATGCCCGGCCAGGCGAAGATCGTCTCGGTGACGACGGCTCCACCAAGCAGGAAAGGCAGATCAAGGCCGATGAGGGTTGCCAGGGGGAGAGCGGCATTCTTGAAGGCGTGGCGGACGAGGATGCTGCGCTCGGTGAGGCCTTTGCTGCGGGCGGTGCGGATGTAGTCCGAATTGATGACTTCGAGCATGTTGGAGCGGATGTAGCGGCTGTAGGCAGCGATGCTGATGATGCAGATGGTGGTGACGGGCAGGATCATATGCCAGACGACCTGGCCGAAGGTACGGCCTTCTTGAGGGTCAAAGATGCCGGAGGTGGGGAAGTAAGGCAGTCCCCACTCCCTGAACTTGACGGCAAAGATATACAGCAGGCCGAAGGCGACCAGGAAGATGGGCATCGAGAAGGTGATGAAAGACAGGCTGGTGAGGAGGTTATCGAGGAGGCTGTACTGGCGCACGGCGGAGACAATGCCGATCAAGAGCGCCGCAGACAGGATGATGATCTCGGCGGTGATCATCAGCAGGAGCGTATTGGGCAGGCGGTCGGCGATGACTTTGGCGGCAGGCTGCTTGGTGACAATCGAGGTACCGAAGTCGCCACGGAGAACGCCCAAGCGGGTTCCGGGTGTTTCCGGCACACCGTCGCCATCGCGGTCGAAGCGGGTCCAATCGTTGCCGATCAACCAGAAGAGATACTGGGCGAGAATGGGCTGATCCAGCCCCAACTGGCGGCGAAGGCGTTCGCGGTCTTCTGGACGGGGGGGCACACGCCCGCCCATTGTCGCCAGGGGGTCGCCGGCAGATTGCAGGAGCAAAAAGATCACCAGGCTAACGAGCAGCAGGAGCGGGATGGCTTGCAGCAGGCGGCGAACGATGTAGGCAAACATGACTCCCCCGGCACGGAATAGGATAGGGGCGGTTCAGAACCGCCCCTACCCCTGAAGTTCGTATGAACTACCCGGTCACATCCCAATTGACGGCGTTCCAGAATGGATCGGCGCCGCTGTAGAGGACGTTCTGCAAGCGGGCATTGGTGGCCCAGAGGTCGGCATCGTACCAGACACCGATCCAGACCACATCATCATAGAGGATCTGGTCGATCTGCTGGAAGATGGCGATGCGGGCGGCTGTGTCGGTCGTCTGAAGCTGCTGCTCCATGAGGTCACTCAGGGTTGGGTTGCAGTAGCCAGTCCAGTTGCTGCCTTCGGGGTTCTCGTCGCTGGGAATCTCGCTGCAAGAGAAGACGCTGGTATCGGGGTCTGGGAAGGCTGGGTTCTGCGACCACTCGGCGATATCGAACTGGCCAGTGGCGGCTGGACCGCCGTCACCATACGAATCAAAGAAGTTGTCGTAGTTATAGATTTGGATGCCGATGCCCAGAGCCGCGAAGTCCTGCTGGACGACGGCCTGGATGTCCTTGCGGATTTGGCGCTGGTTGGCGATGTAGCGGAGGACTAACTCGACGCCATCCTTGTCGCGGGTCCCATCGCCGTTGGTATCTACCCAGCCAGCAGCATCAAGGAGCGCGGCGGCCTGTTCGGGATCGTAGGGATACGGCTCGGCATTTGGGCGAGTATAGGGGGTGCCGTCCCAATAGCTGGCGGCAATCCGGGTCTTGCCGAGAAGCAGGTCATTGACGATCTTCTGGCGGTTGAAGGCCAAGGCGATGGCACGGCGAACATTGACGTCCTGGAGGGCGGGGTGTCCCTTCTCCGGGTTGACATTGAGGAACCAGGCTTCGTTATAGCCAGACGGGGTGATGTCGATGACGAGGCCCTGGGCTTCCAGATCAGCGGCGTCAGCGTGAGTTAGGAAGGGGCCGATATCGGCATCGCCGGCGACGAGAGCGGCATTCTGGGTGGCATCATCGGGGACGATGCGGAAGAAGATTTCGTCCAGGTTGGCTTTGCCACCGAAGTAATTGTCGTTGCGCACGAAGGAGAGGAAGCTGCCGGTTTCCCACTGATTGAAGAGGAAGGGGCCGCTGCTGACGCTGGGAGCGCGGTTGAATTCGGCGTTATCGAGCGTGCCTTCGGCTTCGAAGACGGGGCGAAGGATGTGTTCGGGGATGGCCGGGGTCGCGTTGTACAACTGCACCAGCCAAGGGGCGAACGGTTCACTGAAGGTGACGACAACGGTCTGAGCATCGGGAGCGGTGACGCTGGCGACTTTGGTATCCCAGGGGTAGCGGCTGCTGACCGTATTGGAGTCGGCCATAATCATCTCGTAGGTGAAGACATAGTCGGCGGCGGTGATCGGCTCACCATCCGACCAGGTGATGTCGTCGCGGAGCTTGATGGTCAGGACTTTGCCATCAGCGCTGAGGCCGCCGTTCTCGGTGGTCGGAATCTCGGTGACCTGGACGGGAACCGGCTCCAGGTTGTTGTCGATGAACCAGGGCGGGGTCAAGTACAGGTCGATGATGTTGGTGGCAAACCACATGTTGGTATACAGAGCGCTGAGATTGTCCGGTTCCTGCACGTAGCTGACCGTGACTACCTTGCGATCCTGGGCCATCACCGGCGCGGCGATGATGAGGACCAAGGCCAGCGCCAGCAGAAGAATCCCTCGGTTCTTCATAACGATACTCTCCTTAGAAAAGTGTTCAAACTCGGTTCAAAACGCGAGTGCGTTGAATAATAACGCCCTCGACAGACACCGACAACAATTCGTGAGCACGAGTTTTGTTGAGCCACTAATCCATGAGCCTTACCTCCCTGGACACTCTCCAAATTTGTGGAAGAGGGGGAGCCATTCCAGGCTTCACAAAATTCCTTCTCCCAACCCAAATGGGGAAAGCACGCTTCGCAAGGGATGGGGATCTGATGTGCCATCGTGCTTTTGATTTACACGCAAAAGGGGTTGGGGGTTCACCAGCGCTCTCGATACCAGTACTGGTAGGCTTCGCGGAAGCCAAGTGTGTCATAGAGATGCAGAGCTGGATCATTGGCCGGATGCACCTGAAGGTAAGCGTGGGCTGCGCCACGCTGCTTGCCCCAATGGAGCAGCTTCAGGGTCAACTGGCGGCCCCAGCCCTGACTGCGGAAAGCTGCGTCAGTCACGATGTCGAAGAGGCCGATCCAGCCGCGTTCGAGGACACCCAGGCCAAGCGCGACAGCCTGGCCGTCCAGGCGGAGTGCGGCGCAGCAGAGGGGGTGGACGATGGCAGTGAGCATCTGGCGCATGACCGGGTGGTAGTTAGGTTTTGCCGGGCGCAGGCAGAAGAAAGCCTCCAACCAGGTTTCGTCAAAGCGTTCCACGAGTTCGACCTCGGCTTCGCCGGGGGACTCGAGGTCATCCAGGGAGCGGATTTGCACGCTGGCGCCCTGATCGCGGCGGTAGCCTTCGCGGGCCAGCAGGGTATCGATGTGCTGGGCTTCCGGCAGCGGCGTCAGCTTGAAGATGGACGGCTGTTTGTAGGCGGCATACAGCCGCTCGGCGGCAGCAATTTTCAGCTCGATCTCCAACCGGGAGTCATAAAGCGGTGAGACGGAATTGGCGCGGCGGGTATAGCCGTCCGAGAAGCGCAGCACCCAACCATCGTAGAAGGCGGTGCGAAGGGCGGGCAGCGCGTTCAGGCTGAGTTCTTCGAGGAATCGAATGCGGGCGTCCAGTTCGATAGGGAGGGTGGTTCCGGTCGTGTTCATGGCTGGGGGAATGGGGATAGGCTGTAGTGCATAGGTGCGGGCGGGGCGGTTGGTACGCCACCCCGACCGCAGGAGCGAATTCCGGTTCAGACAATCGGCACGGTGTTGATGTTGCCTTCCACGATTTCGACCCAGGCGGAGGCGACCCAGCCGGTCGTGCCCTTCCAGATGACCTGATACCAGTCACCGGCGCGGGTACGCCCGATGACGGCCATCGTACCGCCCCAGGTGACGCGCCCGATCTGCGCCGAATTGACGGTCGGAGCGGCGCGAAGCCGGAGGGTGGCTTCCGACATGGCGACGACGCCGGTGGGTGACTGGGCAGCCGGGTTGCCACTGAGCACATAATCACTGACGACAGGCGCATTAAATTCGTTGCCGTTGATGAAGACGTAGTAGCCGAAAACCCAGCCTTGGAAGCCGCTGAGCTGGATGAGGAACCAGCGAGCACGTTCATCGCGTCCGACCACTTGGTAAGTTTGGCCGCGCAAGACCTGACCGATCTTGGGGGCGAAGGCCGAGGGCGCGCCACGGACGTTGAGCACCGAAGCGCGGATGACAGTCGCAGTCAAAGCGCCGGGCGGGATGGGCGGCAGCGACGTCGGGGCCGGGGTGGCCGTCGGACCGGGGGTTGGGGTGGGGCCGGCGAAAGTCGCGGTGGTCGCGCCGGTCAGCGCCCACTGCACCTGCAGAACGGCCTGATCGATGCCCTCGAAATATTCGACGGTGAGGGTATGCGGCCCGGCGGTGAGGGTCTGCTGGACGGTATCGGTCGTGAGGGCGCGGCCGATGAAGCGATCCAGCACGAGCGCGCCATCAATGTAGAGGCGCACGCCATCATCCGACGAAACGGTAAAGGTGTAGGTTCCGGCAAAGAAGTTCTGCACCGAGGTAAAACGGGCTGAGAAGTTGTCGTTGGGGATGCCAGGCACGGCCACGCCGTTGACGATGGGCGCACCAGTTCCCCAGTTGAAGTTCAGGCCGTTGATGCCAGTAACGGGGACACCGATGCCGGTCAGGTTGTTGCTGGGAAAGAACGTCGCCGACCAGTTGGTGCCGAATTCCTGCGCCAGCGTCAAGGGGACGACGGCCATGAAGAGGATAACGATGCCGAGTAAAAGGGCTGCTGCCAGCGGTCGTCTGCTCATGCGGCCCACGCCTCCAGTTCACACATCAGGCGAGAATCGGGGTGACCTCGCCAGGCCAGTTGGGTTTGAAGTCCAGTATAGTTCCCTTCGTGGATTTCTGCACACAGGACTTTATGCCATTGTGGGGGATAGGCTTTAATTGTTGACATTGACAACGAACTGGAGCTGTGGTATATTGTTGCCAACTACAACGTTGTGGATGACAATGAATTGGGAGCGCGTCATGGCAGATTTGGGATTTCTGCTGCGAGAAGTGACGCGGCTGCACGAGGCGCTTCAACGGGCGACGGTGGAATGCTGCCGGGTGACGCCGACCGAATGCCTGGTGCTGACCGAACTGGGACGGAGCGGGTCGCAGACGCTGGCTGACCTGACACGGCGGCTGGAGGTTGATAAAGGCTGGCTGAGCCGGGTGGTCGAGGGGATGGTGAGCGACGGGCTGGTCGTCAAAGGGGAGAATCCTGGCGACCGCCGGGCGATCTTGGTCTCGCTGACTGAGGGCGGCGACGGGAAATGCTGCCAGATCAACGACGATCTTGACGATCTCTCCAGCCGAGTGATGCAGCGCATTCCGGAGTCCGAACGCGCTGGCGTCGAACGGGCGCTGGAACTGCTCCACGCGGCGCTGCTAGAAGAATCCCAGAACGGCCCGCCAAACTGCTGTTGAAACGCCGATCATTCGAACAGCGGACGCGAACTGATCGCGTCCTTACTCAGGAGAACACGCATCATGTCTGATGTGATCCAGATTCACGATGTCGTCAAGGAACGGTACGGGGCGATTGCCAGCGGGCAGCAGTCTTCGTGCTGCGGGCCGGACTGCGGCTGCGACAGCTCGGCTGTGCTGTACGACCCGCAGATGATCGAGACACTGCCGGTGGATGTGACGGGGCTGAGCTTGGGCTGCGGCGACCCGGTGACGATTGCCAGCCTGAAGCCCGGTGAAGTCGTGCTTGATCTAGGCAGCGGCGGCGGGATCGACTGCTTGCTAGCGGCACGGCAGGTGGGGGAGACGGGGTACGTCATCGGCGTAGATATGACGCCGGAAATGCTGATGAAAGCCAACGCGAACAAGGTCAAGATGGACGTACACAACGTCGAATTCCGCCGGGGGCAGATCGAGGCGCTGCCAGTGCAGGACAACACGGTGGATGTGGTGATGTCCAACTGCGTCATCAACCTCTCACCGGATAAGGGGGCGGTGTTCAGCGAGGCATTCCGGGTGCTGAAGCCGGGCGGCCGGATCAGCGTCAGCGACATCGTGACAGAGGGCGCGTTCACACCGGAAATGCGGGCAGACGCGGCTAAGTGGGCGGAATGCGTCACCGGGGCCATTGACGTGGATGAGTACACAGGGATGATGCGGGCAGCCGGTTTCGTTGATGTGCGGGTGGTAGACAAGGTGAACGCTGAGGGGATCATCGAGCGGCGTGAGGGGATGCCGCGGCTCTTCA
The DNA here is from genome assembly GCA_034431625.1 of Anaerolineae bacterium. GTDB lineage: Bacteria > Chloroflexota > Anaerolineae > Aggregatilineales > Phototrophicaceae > CFX2. The sequence goes on from DAOUCY010000025.1 coordinate 69,842, forward strand.
GCGCGCGCGTCACCGCCACTAAGCCGGTGATATAAAACCGGAAGTCACCGTTGGGTTCGTCTTACGAGGAGGTTCAGGGCCTCCTCGTTTGATTCCTGGATGAGTCCGTATGAGGACAATAAATCTTAAGGTATGTTGTTCTTCGCCAGCCGCTATGATTAGGAATAAGCAACGGAATCCATCAGGAGCGCCCACAATGCCATATTCACTTAACTGGTACATTCCGGATGAAGTCATTTACCTTGAATATTCCGGTGTGGTTACTGTTGATGAACTGCGTGAATCGCTGCTCACCCAACAATCTATCCTGGACAGCAGCACACGTCCGCTGATTCATGTGATTATCGACACCTCACAGGTTACACAGGCGGTAGCGCCAGCGGAATCGATGAAGATCACCCGCACGATAGGAAACCACCCACGAAGCGGCTGGAATTTGGTGATCAAGGAGTCCTCGCCTCTGATCAAGTTGGGGGTTATGTTGGGGACGTTACTCCTCAAGCTGCGGTATCGCAGCTTTGACACCTTTGATGAAGCTGTTGAATTCCTCAAGGACATGTACCCGACTCTGAATTGGGAACTGGCAAAACGCCCTGATAACTTGGCCTGATGCGGACGGCCGCCATCGCACAAGCATTTAGCCGATTGACCAATACATGGATGGGGAGGCACAGAGCCTCCTCATTTGATTCCTGGATGCGGCGCGGTAATGTTGGATGGGGTCAAGGCGTCCATACATGACTAGAACATGATCCCCATTTTGGAACGAGGTTTATTTCCCAAGGAGCTGTTATGCGTGACAAGTACACTGGCCGCGCCCAAGACCGCCGCTATGCAGGTGAGGCTGTGGATATTACGTACAGCCTCAAACGCTGTATTCACGCGGAGTCGTGCATTCGCAACCTGTCAACGGTCTTTGACCCGAAGCGACGGCCATGGATTGACGCCAACGGCGCAGCGGCGGACGAGGTGACGCGGGTGGTAGCGACCTGCCCTTCCGGAGCGCTGCACATCGAGCGCAAAGATGGCGGCGCGGCGGAAGCGCCACCCGTCCAGAATACCATTCGGCTGTGGCAGCACGGCCCGCTGCAATTCCATGGCGATCTGGAGATCGTTGGGGCGGTGGTGGAACTCCACGACGAGACGCGGGCGACGCTGTGCCGCTGCGGAGCCTCGCACAACAAACCGTTCTGCGACAACAGCCATCATAACAGCGGCTTCCAGGCCGATGATCCGGCAGCGGTGACGGTGCAGCCGATTGATCCGGCAGGGGGAAAGCTCAAGATCACCGTGAATCCGAACGGGCCATTCACGGTTGAAGGGCCGATGACCATCCTGAATGCTGGTGGGGAGATGATCTACACCGGGACGAAGACGTGGCTGTGCCGGTGCGGTGGCAGCCAGAAGAAGCCCTTCTGCGACAGCAGCCATAAGAAGAACGGCTTTCAGGCCGAATAAACAAAAGGACGTATCGATATGCATACCAACATCCTGGAAGTGAAACACAACCGCAAACAGAACCGCTTCGAGATTGACCTGGGTGGCGGGAAGATGGCGGTGGCCGAATACCGCCTGCGAAACCAGGTTTACATCTTTAACCACACGGAAGTGCCGCCAGAATTCGGCGGCCAGGGGATCGCCAGCCGGCTGGCGAAGGCCGCGTTGGAGACGGTTCAGGCCGAAGGCGGCAAAGTTCTGCCGCTGTGTTCGTTCTTCCGCACTTACATTGAGCGGCATGCCGAGTACCAGCCACTGGTGGTCGAGAGCGCCTGAGATCGATTCTTTAAGACAAACAGAGCCGTAAGGATGCGATGAGATCAGATCGACCAGTCGCTCTCGGGGAGCTGGATGCGCAGCGCCCAGGCCATGCCCATCATCGCTAGAAAGTGCATCATCTGAGCCATCTGCTGCGGGGTATAGGCGTCCTGATTCTGCATCCACCAGCGCGTGACGCCGAGCTGCGCCCCGGCCAGGAAGCTGCCGATGAATTCCGCAGGGATGCGCGGCTGGCCTGTTTCGCGCTGCAGCGGTTCGATGACTGACTGAACCATCGCATTTGCCAGGTAATCCATCACTGAGAGCAGGAAAGCGATGGAGCCTTTTTCGCTGAGCATCACCCGGTAGAAATCGGCATGAGCAGCGATGTGCTCGAAGTCGGTGGAATCGACGGTCTCCGGCGACTCGATGGGCATACAGAGATCAGCGAGTGTGCCGGAGAGCTGGCGGCTGAACAGCTCTTCATAGATTTCCACCAGGCTGGTGAAAAGCAGCTCTTCCTTGTCTTTGAAGTGCAGGTAAAAGGTTGGGCGGGCAACATTGGCGCGATCCACGATGTCCTGAATGGAGATGGCCTCGTAGCCTTTCTCGACGATCAGAGCCATGAGGGCATCCCGAAGAAGCTGGCGGGTACGGGCTTTGCGGCGGTCGATTTTGGCGGCTGCAGCGGTCATTATAGACACCTGTTCATTAAGTAACAGTCCCTAAAAATTGGTGATTGACAGGGTAACCTATCTCGATATGATCTGAATTGTACTACACAGTGTTCAATATCTACTAGATTGGAAAGCAGGTCTACCCGTCACCATGCCCCATAAACGCACCATCCCCGGCCCGGCCCCCGTGCGAAGCCTGCCAGCTATGCTCCACACTCTGCGCGAAGTTGAACGTGATCCGCTGGCCTATTTGCAGCAGGCCACCCAGCGCTACGGCGATCTCTGGCAGATGGAGACCGGCCCGATGCGCCAGGTGATTATCAGCCATCCTGACCACATCTATGAGGTCTGCGTCCGGCAGGCTGACCAGTTCCATAAAGACCGCGACTACAGCGATACCCGGCGCGGACTGGCGCGGTTTCTGGGCAGCGGCCTGCTGACCAGCGATGGCGAGTTCTGGAAGCGGCAGCGTAAGCTGGTGGCTCCGGCCTTCCATACGCGCCGGATCAGCGCTTATGCTGAGACGATGATCGAACGGACGCTGCACATGCTGGACGGGTGGGAGGGGCAGCGCGAGCTGGATGTGGACGCTGAGATGATGCGGCTGACGCTCCAGATTGTGGTCAAAGCGCTGTTCAACGCGGATATCACCGAGGAGGCCGAGCGGGTCGGCGACGCGATGACCGTGCTGCAGTACATGGCGGGGTCGAACAGCTTCAGCATCGAGGCACTGCTGCCGGAATGGCTGCCGACGCCGAAGCGCTTCCGCGAAAGCCGCGCCGTGGCCGACCTTGACGGCATCGTGTACCCACTGATCGCCGAGCGACGGGCAAGCGGCGAGGACAAGGGCGATCTGCTGTCGATGCTGCTGCTGAGTGAAGATGAGGACGGCGGGAGGATGAGTGACAAGCAGGTGCGCGATGAGGCCGTCACGCTGTTCCTAGCCGGGCATGAGACAACCGCCAACACGCTCAACTGGACGTGGATGCTGCTGGCACAGCACCCAGAGGTCGAAGCGCGGCTGCATGCCGAAATCGACGCTGTGCTGGGCGACCGCCCGCCCAAGCTGGCCGATCTGAAGCAGCTACCGTATGCTGAACAGGTTATCAAGGAATCGATGCGGCTGTACCCGCCGGCCTATGCCTTCGGGCGGATGGCGCTGAATGATGTCGAGATCGACGGCTATGTGATCCCGCAGGGGAGCAGCGTGGGGGTGATTTCGTATTTGGCGCACCGCGACCCCCGCTGGTGGGATGAACCGGAGCGCTTCAACCCGGAGCGCTTCAGCCCAGAGCATGAGCCGCACATCCGGCGCTACAGCTATCTGCCGTTCGGGGCGGGGCCGCGCATCTGCATCGGCAACAGCTTCGCGATGATGGAAGCGCACCTGCTGCTGGTGGCTGTCGCCCAGCGCTACCAACTGCGGTTGGCTCCGGGACAGGTGGTGGAGCCAGAGCCGCTGATCACGCTGCGTCCCAAAAACGGCCTGCATATGCGGCTGGAGGCGCGCGAACCCCGCCTACATCGCCTACCTGTGGAGAAAAGCGCCATCCTAGTCAGTTGACTAGGAACGACGTCCATCCAAAGCCCCACCGCAAAATCCCCCTTACTTAGGCATTTTCATGACACCACACACTGCTCACCCAAGCAGTGTGTGGTCATACTGTAAATAGGTTTTATTCAGTGCCGCTGGGGGATACCATGACTATTCGAGATCGACTGCTGAGACTGTTCACCGGGCTGACGGTGCTGATTGTTCTGCTGGTGGCTCTCTTCAGCGTCACTATGGCTCTCATCACGACTTGGGGTGCAACCGATGCTGAAGCTGCTGCTGCCGAACCGGGCGACGACATCCTCGCTAACCCGCTGGTACGGTTCACCAACGCCATCACCATCAATGCGCCGCCGGAAAAAGTCTGGCCGTGGATCGCCCAGATCGGCGATACGCGCGGCGGGTTTTACAGCTATACCTTCATTGAAAACCGCATCGGCGCGATCACCGGCGCAGTGGATTACACCGTGGTCTACCGCAATGCTAATGCCATCATCCCGGAATGGCAGAACCCACAGCCGGGTGACGCCATCATTCAGGGATCGTTGAAGTGGCGCGAACTCCAGCCGAACCAGTATGCGCTGGCTGAGTCGATTGATCCGACGGTCATGGGTTGGACATGGGTCTGGCATCTGTATCCCATCGATGGGGGGCAGCGGACGCGCCTAGTCAGCCGTTTCTTGATCGAACCTGCGCCGGGGATGGAAAATCCCGTGATGGGCATGATGATGAACCTGGGCGGCTTCGTGATGCAGCAGAACATGCTCCAAGGCATCCAGCTCCGCGCCGAAGGTGGAAGCGAACCGGAATGGATCGAGACGGTCGAAATCGTCTTGTGGTTCATCCCGCTGGCAGCAGGGGTCATCAGCGGGCTGGCCTTCCTCGTCCAGCGGGAGTGGCGCGTGCCGCTGGTGGTGACAGCCGCGGCGGTGGTTGTGCTGTTTATCCTGACATTCATCCAACCGCCAATCTTTTGGAGGTTCATTCTCGATGTGTTGGTCACAGCCGGAGCGACCTGGACAGTGATCCGCTCGCGGCTGAGTCCGACTAGTGACGTGGCGATCCGAGCGCGCACGGCTATTTAAGAGGGTCTGTTTATCCTTTTATCTCGGAGACTGCTGCCAGGTCGCGGTTGGCTGAATCGACGCAGCCGCCGCGCCTGGTGGTACGACAAAACGCCGTTGGGTTAGTTCAGTTGAGGACATGGGAATCATGAATGATCCGGCTTCAGGACACTTCGGCCAGTGGGGGTACATGCTGGTTTGGATCGCACTGTTCGCGGTCATGCTAGCTTTCGTCCCATTCTACAAGAAATCGCAGTGGAAACCGACCAGCGCCTACCTGGCCTTCATTGTAGCGCTGGCCTTTGAGATGTTCGGCATCCCGCTGAGCATGTACGCGCTGACCTGGGCATTCGGGATTGTGCTGCCGGACGGTGTGCTGTTCGGACATACGCTCAACCAGTGGATCGGCCCGTGGGGGATGTACATCGGCACGGTGATGATCGTGGCTGGGCTGGGGCTGGTCATCGTGGGCTGGAGCGTCATTCATCGACGCTACTGGAGCAAAGAGGCGGGCAAAGGCCAATTGGTCAACTGGGGCATCTACGGTCTGATACGCCACCCGCAGTACACCGGCTTTATGCTGGTCACACTGGGGATGATGTTCGACTGGCTGACGCTGCCCCTGCTGCTGATGTGGCCGCTGTTGTTCTTGATCTACTACCGGCTGGCACGGCGCGAGGAAGCTGAGATGGAAGCCGAGTTCGGCGAGGCCTACCGCGCCTACAAAGCACGTACCGGCATGTTCCTACCCAAGCTGTGGGGCAAACCGGAGAAAATCGCGCCACGGGCACACGCCCGGTGAAAACCCGAATGCAGCTAAGCCGGCGGGGCAAGACTGGGAATAAAGTTCACAGGCTACCCGCCGGGAGCAGCAAGATAATAAGGAAGTCAACCATGCTGAGTTTGCCTCGTTTCTCTGTGAATTTCATCTTCGCTGCCGCCGTGCTACTCATCAGCCAGACGGCCATTTCTGCGGAGGTTGTTCCTGTCTTTGAACCGGGGCCATGCCCTGTATCATTCCCCTCACCCGCCGCGTGTGGGACGGTGACAGTCCCGCAGGACCGGGCGAAACCACAGGGGGAAATCGTCCGGCTGGCTGTGGCCGTCTTCAAAGCTAACGGTCCAGAACCGGTTCCCGATCCGCTGATCTTCCTAGATGGCGGCCCCGGCTTGCGCACACTGGATGCTTACGTGACTGGTCTAGGCGATCTTCTGCGGCGGTTGAACCGCAAGCATGACATCATTCTCTTTGACTACCGGGGCATGGGGTATTCCGATCCGGCGCTGACCTGCCCGGAGTCGGTTGACCCAGCAGCGATTGATTGGGTGAGGATCTGCCGTGAGCGTTTGGCTCAGCAAGGAGTGGATGTCACCTTTTACACCACCCGCGACAATGCGACCGACGCCGATGATATCATCCGCGCTCTGGGTTACGAGCGCTATAACATCTGGGGCGGGTCGTATGGTTCCTCAGTAGCCATGACGCTGCTGCGCGACCATCCGGAACGCATCCGGGCAGCTATCGTGACCGCGCTCCAACCGCCGCAGGGCGATCTGGAATCGGGCATGCCGGTCTATTTTCAGCGGTCGTTGAGCGCGATCTCCGATCTATGCCAGGCCAACGCGGGCTGTGCCAGCGCGTTCCCCTTCGATCTCGTTGAGGCGCTGGCGGTGGTAGTCGAGCGGCTGAATGCCAACCCGCTGCCTGTGATGGTGCATGGCGCTGAAGTGCTCATCACGGGCAATGATGCCGTCAGCGGCGTCAATCAGCTCATGAAAGACCATGCCAACATTCCGATTATCCCCGGTTTCATCGCCAGCCTGTACGCCGAGCAGTACGGCATCGTCGAGACTTACGCCAACAACCTGACGCCTCCACCCGACCCGCTCAATCCAATCGGAGCATACTTTTCCATGCGCTGCACCGACAGCATTCTGGTCGTCTCCGACGCCACATACGACGCCGCGCTGCAAACCATACATCCGGCGTTCCGTGGAGCCTTCAAGCAGCGCCATGAGGTTGGTGTCAAACAGTGTATGGAATGGGGTGCGCGCATTCCCACGGCAGCAGATACAGCCCCGGCGGTCACAGATACGCCCGTGCTCATCATCAGCGGGGCACTCGATCCATTCAGTTCCCAAGAGTGGCTGGACTCGACTTTGGAGACGCTACCTAACGGACACGGTTTCATGCTGCCGTACCACCTGCACTATGTTATCCAGCACCCATGCGCTTCTAAACTGTTAGTGAGCTTCATCGACAATCCGCAAGCGGAGCTGGATGCAAGCTGCATGGAAAGGGTTCTGCCGCCAACCTTCTAGACCAGATAGATCAGGATCCGGCGGAAGCGCGCATCCTAATGCCTCTCCCGCCGGATTTGTTTTAGGCTGCACATGCCTGTTGACGACCCAGCAGGACCGAGGTAGAATAAATGTTCGCATTCGACTGCTGTGAGCAGGCGTGTTTATGCCCACCATTCCGATTGTCACCCCGCCCGATTTCCGCTTCTGGCCGACCGTGGTCGGTCATGGTTGGTGCGATCTGCCGCCCTACCGCTGTGATGAGACTGCCCGTGTGCTGGAGCGTCTTTTCCAGTTTGAGGACGGCTGCGTTGTCCGCCTGATCCTGCGGGCAGCGGATTGCCGTCCAGGCAGTCTGCTCGTTCATGTCGAGGGGTTGGAAGACCTAACGACTGCGCAGGAAGATGCGATCCGCCGTGCTGTGAGCCGCGGCCTGGAGATTGACCGCGATCTGACGGATTTCTATGCCCTGGTGCGCGGCTATCCCCGTTATTCCTGGATTGCCGAATTGGGGGCGGGACGGCTACTGGCTTCGCCGACCGTCTGGGAAGATCTTGCCAAGACGCTGCTGACCACCAACACGACGTGGAAGCTGACGATCGAGATGGTCAAGCGGCTGAACGCACTGGGGGATCGCTACCCGGACGGCGGCCATGCTTTCCCGTCACCTGCGCGAATTGCTGCGCTGACAGCCGCCGAACTCGACCAGGCAGTACGGGCAGGCTACCGCAGCGCATATCTGCACCTCTTGGCTGAGCGCATCGCGTCCGGCGAGATCGAGGTCGAGGCATGGCGGGATGCCGGCCTGCCCTCCGAGGAAATCTACAAGCGCATCAAGGGGTTGAAGGGCTTTGGGGATTACGCGGCCGGCAATATGCTGCGGCTGCTGGGGCACTTCGACCGGCTGGCAACCGACAGCGAATGCCGGGCAGTGTTCCGAGAGATTAACGGCGGGGTTGACGGTAATGACCAGGCGATCCGCGCCTACTATGAGCCGTTCGGCCAGTGGCGCGGGCTGGTGCAGTGGATGGATGTGATGCGGAGCTACTTCGTGGATGGCGGGTACAACGGGGAGGGGTGAAGCCATAAGAGTCGTTAACAAGCCTTAAGATTTGTAAGAAATGCTGATCTGGAAACGGTTCCGAACACCCCGATTTTTTGGGGGTATTGTGCAGGTTATCTGAATTTAACGAGGGAATTTCTGGTCGTGTGAGACAGGCGAGGATGGTGATCGCGTGCATGGCCGTAAATCATCTCAATGCTTCAGCAATGGAAATGCCATTGTAAAATCGAATTAACATTCTCTTCACAAGATTCTCAGAATTGCCGTGCCAATTTGTGCCTTTCGGAATTATCGATAATTCCGAAAGGCACAAAGTCTCAGCCTTTTGCAGGGGAGTTGACTCCGACTTTTGACGGACATATACTGTGGACAGAATAAAGAACGGCGCGGGGAACAAAAAGAAATTCTTAAACATATTTTCTTAGCCCCGCGTCAGCCAGTCCAACGCCTCGTTCACCACGAGGCGTTTTTATTTCTCTCCCTTTTTCCGCTACAATTCTGACCGGCTCAAGGTCATTTTACTCTGATCAATGGAGACACCCATGCCCAAGCGCAGCCAGCCTTACGGAACCTGGTCTAGTCCGCTTAGCGCCCGCGCCTTATCCGAGTCCCTCAATCTGGTCGATGTCCAGTGGGACAGTGACGGCGGCACATTGGTCTGGTTGGAGAACCGGGGCGCCAAAGGCGTGCTAGTTGCCCAGATTGAAGGGCAGGCTCCTCGTGATCTGACTGCCGAACACAATGTCCGCGGCATGGTTGGCTACGGCGGCGGCAGTTTTACCGCTGGGCACGGGCGCGTGATCTATGCTGGGCCAAACGGTCGGCTCTACAGCCAGGCTCTGGCCGGAGGTGGCGCCCGCCCTATCACTCCGGCTTTTGGACAGGCGGCAGCGCCACGGCTTTCGCCGGATGGCCGCTGGGTAATTTATGTGCACAGCGATGAAGGCGTTGATGGGCTGGCAATCGTGGATGCTGAAGGCGCACACTGGCCGCGCAAGTTCGCCTTCGGCACCGATTTTGTGATGCAACCCGCCTGGCACGTGGCTGGAGAGTATCTGGCCTGGATTGCTTGGGATCATCCCAACATGCCCTGGGACGGAACCGAACTGCGGCTGGCAGCGCTGGCCTATGACCGCGACGGCGCGCCCTACGCTGCCTCGGTGACGACGCTGGCAGGCGGGCCAGAAACGGCTATCTTCCAGCCGGAATTCTCTCCAGATGGGCGCTGGTTGGCCTACATCAGCGACGCGACCGGCTGGAACCAATTGTACGTCTACGACATTTCCAACGGGACTCACCAGCAGATCACCCATGCTGAAAGCGACCACGGCCAACCCGCTTGGATTCAAGGGGTGCGGGTTTACGGCTGGACGCCAGACAGCCATTCGCTGATCTATACCGAGAACCTTCAGGGCTTTAAGACTCTGTATGAAGTCCCGGTGCTTCGCCCAGGCGAAAGCGGCAAGCCGGGGCAGAAAGCCAGCAAAGCCATTTCGCCTTCGCTCTACAGTGAATTCACTCAGGTGGCCGTTTCTCCACGAGAGAACCGCGTGGCCGTGATCGCCTCCGCGCCCAAAGTTCCACAGCGCCTGATCACTTTTGACCTCGACCGCCCGGACGTGCCGCCGGTGCTGGCGCTCGATCCTAGCGACCAGCCGACCATTCAGGTGATTGTCCAGGGGGCCAGCGCGGCCATTGCCCGCCAGGCGCATACGATTCTGCGCCGCACCACCACTGAAACGCTGACGGATGACGAACTGGCTGGGGCTGAGGCGATTAGCTGGCCGGGGCATGACGGCGAGACCGTTCACGGCCTGCTGTACCGGCCAACCAGCGCCCGCTTTGAATCTGGCGGAGCGCCGCCGCTGATCGTATCTGTTCACGGCGGGCCGACCTCGCAGGTGACGGCCGGTTATGCCGCCGCGGCGCAGTTCTTCGCCACGCGCGGCTATGCTGTGCTGTATGTGAATCATCGCGGCAGCACCGGCTACGGCAAGGCCTACATGAACAAACTGCGCGGCAACTGGGGACTCTACGATGTTGAAGACTCGGCCAGCGGCGCGGCTTACCTGGCCGAAAAAGGGCTGGCTGATCCCGGCCGCTTTGTTATTATGGGTGGCAGCGCGGGGGGGTATACCGTGTGGCAGTCGCTGGTCAGCCATCCAGGTTTTTACCGGGCGGGGGTGTGCGCCTTCGGCATCAGCAACCAGTTCACGCTGGCCTCAGATACCCACAAGTTCGAGGCGCGGTACACCGACTCGCTGCTGGGGCCGCTGCCGGAAGCCGCACCGCTCTACCGGGAACGCTCGCCGATCTTCCACGCTGAACGCATCGTCGATCCGGTGATCGTCTTCCAGGGTGAAGATGACAAGGTCGTGCCGCGCAACCAGTCGGACAGCATCATCGCCTCGTTGAAAGCGCGCGGCATTCCACACGAATATCACTTGTATCCCGGTGAAGGTCACGGCTTCCGCAAGCCGGAAACGCTCGAACATTACTACGAAGCCGTCATCAAGTTCTTGAAGCAGTATGTCATCTACTTCTGAGCATCCATCATCATGATCGACCTAACCAACCTCGTCTACATTGTCCTCGGACTGCTTGGTCTATTCTTCGGCGGGAACTGGCTGGTACAGGGGGCATCCCGGCTGGCCGCCTCGTTGGGTATTTCGGCGCTCATCATCGGAGTGACCATCGTTGCCTTCGGCACATCCATGCCGGAGCTGCTGGTCAGTGTCACCGCTGCAGCACGCGGCGCCAGCGATATTGCTATCGGCAATGTAGTCGGCTCCAACATCGTTAACATCGGTTTGATCCTGGCACTGACCGGATTGGTGCTGGTCATCCCCATCCACATAGACCTCATCAAGCGAGAAATCCCGATGGTGATCGGCGCCTCAATCCTGGTTTGGCTTATGGCGCTTGACGGCGAGATCAGCACAATGGAGGGCGGGCTGCTCGTCCTGGGCTTGATCTTGTTCAATATCGTCATGATCCGTGCCGCGCGGCGCGAACAACTCAAGCCGGATGAAGAACGCGAACTAGAAGAAGAAGAACATATCACCGGCCCGATCAACCGCTGGGCGGAAATGGTGCGGATCGTCGTCGGGCTAGTGATCCTGCTGGTCGGAGCCGAACTGCTGGTGAATGGAGCGGTCGCCATCGCCCGTGCCCTTCAGGTGAGCGAACTGGTCATCGGTGTGACGCTGGTGGCCGTAGGCACGTCATTACCGGAGCTGGTGACCAGTATCGTGGCCGCCGTTCGTCGTCATGAAGACATCCTCTTCGGCAACGTCGTTGGCTCGAACATCTTCAATCTATTGGGTATTCTGGGCGTGACCGCGCTGGTGCGCCCGATCCCAGTGCAGGAACGGCTGCTCAGCTTCGACTTTCCGGTGATGGTGGGATTCGCGCTGGTGCTGGTAGTCTTCGGGCTGCGCGGACGGCTCCCACGCTGGGCCTCTGTCCTACTGCTGCTAGCCTACAGCGGTTTCATCGTCTACTCGGTCGTGCGCTGATCCCTGCCGCGTGGGGTGTCCGGGCACGGTTTCATCCGCCGTTGAACAACCGGATGCCCATGGCTTGTTCGACATCGATCACGAACATCACCCCGGCATTCGGCGCCAGCATGTCGCCCAGAACCGCTTTGGCTTCCGAAAATAGGGTGGCGATCAGCGTCTCGTCATGCACTAACGACAGCAGCACCAAGCTGGTTTCGCGGTTTGCCCGCAGGATTTCTAATGCCGACAGCATACCTGGCAAGACTTCCGCTGTACTCACTGTCTTTTGGAGATTCGCTAAGCCGAAGCCTTCCAGGAAGGTCACGCCGGGCGCGCCGGCCCGGCTCCAGGCTTCGCCGATGCTGTAGCCCTCTTCCACCTGGGATGTGATCAGCACGACCAATTTATGAGGTGACATGGCGGCTTTCTCCTTGTGGAGTACGCGCGGACGCGGATTGGAACACGCGCCGCACCAGCGGCGGCGTCAGCACGGTTGTGAGCAAGACAACCAGGAACAGCGCCCCGAACAAGGAGCTATCGGCTTGGAAGACACCGCTGCTCACACCGAGCGCTGCCACGATTAGGCCGACCTCCCCCCGCGAGATCATGCATACTCCCAATTGCAGCGATTCAATCCGGTTGAAACCGCTAGCATAAGCGCCCAATCCGCAGCCCATGACCTTGGAGATGACAGCGACCAGCAGGAGAACAGCAACAAAAGGAACGGCACTCAATGGAAACAGGTGCAGGTCAATCGTCAGGCCGACGCTCACGAAAAAGACCGGCACCAGAAAGGCATAGGCCATATTCGATGCCGCTACATCGATCAGCCGCTTGATTGGCTCATTCACCCGGCTCAGCCCCACCCCGGCGATGAACGCACCGCTGATGGCTGCCACGCCGCCGAAGACTTCCGCCGCCCAACCGAACAGCAGCGCCAGCACCAGCGCTACCGCCTGCACCCCATAGGATTGGGCAACGGTGGGCTGCCGGTGAATCCAGTGGATCAGATGGTGTAGAAAGAACCAGGCGACCGCGAACGCGCCGGCCAGAAAGATAAGCATCCGGGCCAGGATTGCCAGTAAATCTCCCAGATTTGCGCCTTCGGCCGAGCCGGTGATCGCCACAGCGAATGAAACCAGCAGTATCGCTACCACATCGTCGATCAGGGCACTGGCGAGCAGGGCATTGCCCACTTTCGTCTGCAAAACGCCGAGTTCCAGCAGCACCTGCGCCGATATACTGACCGAGGTGGCCGCCAGCGTGACCCCTGCAAACAGCGCCGGCTTGAATCCCAGCCCAGCCAGCATCACCACTGGGATGGTTAAAATCACCGGCACGAGCGCACCGGCCGTCCCCGCTGTGAACGCAACCCGGCCGACTTTCGCCAGCTCACGCACATGGATGTCCAGCCCGATCTTGAACATCAGCACCACGACACCCAATTCGGCCAGATTGTGAATGGTCTGCTCTAGATGCGCTTGTTCCAGACCCAGCACAGATGAATGCAGTATATTGAGCATCGAAGGGCCAAGGATGACGCCCACGACTAATTCACCTAGGACGCGCGGTTGGTCGAACCGCCGCGCCAGACTTCCAGCAAGGCGCGCCGCTACGATCACGATTCCCAGCGCGAGGAACAATCCGACTGCCGAATTCGGCTCCATGCTGCGGCCTTGCTCAGTGGATTTGAACAGATGTGGGAGATTGTACCTCGTATAGGCATACGAGGGATTTATTGACTGTCCGGTGTGGACATAGTGGAGCCGGTCTCGATGGGGAATTGGTTCTGGAGATAGGCGGTGACTTCAGCTTCAGACTTGAACCAGCGCACATTATGCCGCCCGGTGATGCTGCTCAACAATCGCTCGATCATACGTGCGCCGAGATTGGAGCCGATGACCAGCCATTCAACCAGCTTGGGATTGCGATATGGCCCGGCAGCCGCTTCTGCGACAGTCGTATTCAACGGGAAGTTGGGGTTGCACGTGATATCTACCACCACGTACAGGGGCCGCACTGAGTTATTCAACTTTTCTTCGATTTTCCGGAACGCATCACTCAAATCAGGATAATTGACCTCGCGCTGCCAGGTCATCTTGACTGCGGGGAATTCACCGAAGTCTTCGACGTGAACCGTTTTGCTTGGTGTTTCCATAACCCTCACCTTACGATGAAAATGCGGATATGACATCCAGAACAATATCATATAATAGGTTTCTAGACTGCACAAAATGACAAGCTTCAAGAATTTTATAAAAACTGCGCCAGCTTGGAACAAAAATGGCATTTGACGCTCACGCCATCCTCGCTATGATCCACCTGAAAACAGAATCGACTTCGGAGGAAAGTATGAAAAGCGGCAAATGCCCCAAGTGCGGCTCGACAAGCATCTACACCCAGCAAAATGAACTTCAGGAAACCCATGTCTCTGGTCGGCTTCAGGTCGTGGATGACTACGTGTGCGCCACCTGCGGTTACTTTGAAACCTACCTAACCGACAAAGATACGCTGCGGAAAATTACCGAACGCTGGAAGAAAGTCGGCGGTTGAGCGACGCAGTTTACAGAATCTTCACGAAAGCATTGATGCAGCCGCGAGGAATCAATGGTATCTTTAAGGTAGATGCTGCCCGTGCTGGTCAGGCAGCATCGAAAGGGATGCTACCATGCTGCTGCATACCGAGACACGGCTGCGTTACGACGAACTCGACCCTGAACACTTCATCGCCACGGTGCTGTATGGCCCGCTGCGTGAGCAGGCGAGGCTGGTTTATACCGTCGTCTGCGTCTACACGCAGATCGTGTGCAGCCTGCCTGTGACCCGGACGATGCGCCTACAGCGCCTCCCTGCCGGTGTCCCAGTTGAGATGGCCGGGCTGCGCGACATCCTCCGGCACATGCGCGCAACCATGAGCGGCAGCCATGCCATCCTCGAAGGTGACGATCCCACCATCCCAACCTCATGCCCAGCCGAACGCTATATCCTGGATTCGACCAGCGTCATGCGCCGCAACCTTGAGGAAGTCGAGCGTTGGGCGGCGCTGATCGAGGCGGACCGGGCACTGTCGAGCGTGGTGCTGCCGCGACTGGATGGCAAGTCTATCGGTGACATGGCGACCGACATCCGCCAGCGCGTCCAAGAACTCAGTCAGGCGCTCCTTTTTGCCCAGATGTATGCGCTGCGCCATGCCAAAGGCGTCATCCGTCAGTGACCGGCCACGGCTGCGTGGTATAATTCAGGCAGTTTCCCCTTAGCCTGAGAGCTGGTCATGATCCTGCCTGCTGTCGAACGCTTCCAGTCCAATACCGGCGTCCGCATCTACCGCATCCCGACCGAAGCCTTCCCTAATTTCATTGCCTACTGCTATGTGCTGCTGGAAGCTGGCCCGCCAACCCTGATCGACACGGGGTCAGGTTTCGGCAGCAGCAGCGACCACGTGCTGGCCGGCATCCGCGCCATCCGCTCGGAATTCGGCGAACCGCTGGACGTGAAAGACATCCGCCGAATCCTGATCTCCCACGGCCACATCGACCACTTCGGCGGGCTGGCCTTCATGGTTGAGCAGACTGGAGCACAGGTTGGAATCCACGAGATCGACCGCCGTGTGCTGACTGCTTATGAAGAGCGCGTCGTCATCGCCACTAAAGATCTGCGCGTTTATTTGGAACGGGCAGGCGTCTCCCCAGAGCGGCTGGATAAGCTCCTAGAAATGTACGGATTTGCCAAGAAACACGTCAAATCGGTTCCGGTCGATCTGCACCTTGACGAAGACGAACCACTCGATGGGCTACGCTTCATCCATACCCCCGGCCACTGTCCGGGTCAGGTCTGCATCCACATCGGCGATGTCCTCATCACCGCCGACCACGTGCTGGCTCGCACTTCACCGCACCAGGCCCCAGAAAGCATCACTCACTACACTGGGCTAGGCCATTACTTGGAAGCGCTCCGCAAGATCGAGCGCATCGACGGCATCCGCGTGGCGCTTGGCGGTCATGAAGAACCGATGACCAACCTCTACGAGCGCATCGAGGCCATCCGCGCCAGCCACAATCGCAAGCTCGACCGCGTGCTGGACGCCATCCGCAGCCATAACAGACCGTGTACGATCAGCGACATCTCCAAGCACATGTACCCGGAACGTCACGGTTACGATGTCCTGCTGGCGCTGGAAGAAGTCGGCGCCCACGTCGAGTACCTCTACCAGCACGGCCACCTGTGCATCTGCAACTTGGATGAGGTGGAGCGGGAGCCCAACCCGGCTCTCCTCTACGGCATTAGTCCGGTGTAGTGATCAGGGGGCGCCCCCCACCGAGGCCCGGCAGTCCAAGCGGCGCTGCTGCCGCTATTTCCGCCACAAGACCCTCCCGGACTTGCTTAATTTCCCCTAAATCTATGCCCCACGGAATTTGGTTTATCCAACCCGAACTGATATACTTCCGAACGCTAATTCGTGTTTTCACGATCCAACAACGCTGCTGGAACCCTGCTTGAGGGTTCGTGATCATGATGAGTGTTTCAGTTTCATTACGTGCGTCCACCGTAACGGCGCTAGTCACAAACGAACACAATCACTTCCGCTGCCACGAGCGGTTATTGGATGCCCATTCGGGCTGGACGATTGTGGATGATAACCGCCTCCCAAGGCCGAATTAGTTCTGCTCTTTTGATTCCATCAGCCCATTCCAGAGGGCGAGTCGTCAAGCCGATCTGATAGGTCGGGTTATCGTTGTTGTGTATCGTGGTCTTCCAGTTGAATCCATGGAGTACAACGCATGGAAATTGTGCTCATTGCGGCTGTTCCATTTCTGTTGGCCGTGCTTGCAGCCGGGCTGCGCGACCGGACTACACCTCCCATACAGGGCGGTTTGCTGACCGCTGTGCTCATTGGATTGTGTGTGTTTGGGCTGACGCAAGTGTCTGCCGTCACCCAGCAGCCGAAGCTCTACCAGTTGGACTGGGTGCCGCAGATCGGGCTGGCACTCTCCTTCTATCTGGACGGGCTGGCCCTGCTGTTCGTCATCCTGATTACTGGTGTGGGCGCGGGCATCATTTTCTACACCGGCTATTACTTTGAGGATGGGCGAAAGTCCGGCCGCTTCCTGGCGCTGATGATGGCCTTCACCGGGGCGATGCTGGCGCTGGTCACGGCTGGAAATGTGCTGACACTGTTCATCGCCTGGGAGCTGACCAGCGTCATTTCCTTCCTGCTGATCGGTTTTTACGGTGATGAAAAAGCCCGCAAGGGTTCGCTCCAGGCGCTGCTGGTGACGGGTGGAGGTGGGCTGGCGCTGCTGGTAGGGCTGCTGCTGCTGGCAGGTGCAGCCGGTTCCGCCGAGCTGGCAGCGATCCTGACCAGCGGTGATCTGCCGCGCGAACATCCCTGGTATACCGCTATCGCCGTACTGATCTTCATCGGCTGCTTCAGCAAGAGCGCCCAATGGCCGCTGCATTTCTGGCTGCCGGGCGCAATGACTGCGCCAACTCCGGCCAGCGCCTTCCTACACTCAGTGACTATGGTCAAAGCCGGCATCTACCTGCTGGCGCGTTTGCAGCCAGCACTGGGGGAAACAGCGCTCTGGCAGGGAGCACTGGTCGGCTTTGGGCTGATTACCCTGCTGGTCGGTGCGGCGCTGGCGCTGCGGCAGAATGATCTAAAAGGCTGCCTAGCCTATTCCACCGTCAGCCAATTGGGCGCTTTGGTCGCGCTGCTAGGCCTACCGGGAGGCGAGGGCATCAAGGCGGCCATGGTGGGCATTCTGGCACACGCGCTGTACAAAGGTGCGCTCTTCCTGACTGTCGGGGCGGTGGACCACGCCACCGGAATCCGTGACCTAGACAAACTGGGCGGGCTGCGCCGTTTGATGCCCGCCTTTGCCCTGGTCGCGCTCATCTCCGGCCTGTCGATGGCTGGGGTACCGCCGCTGTTTGGCTTCGTGGGCAAAGAACTCTTGATCGAAGCCTCACTTAAGACGCTGCCGATGCTGGTCACCTTAGCGATAGTGATCGTTAGCGCCGCGCTGACGGTGGCGATGGCCTTCATTCTATTCTGGGATGTCTTCATGGGTAAGCCCGCTGAGCGGCATGATAACAATCACGACGACCATCACTTCCACGCGCCGAGCCGCTGGATGGCTGCCGGGCCGCTGGCAATGGCGGCGCTTTCGATTGGGCTGGGGGTGGGGATCGGACCGCTGGTAACACCGTTGGTGCAGCCAGCAGTGGGCAAACCCATCAGCTTGTACCTGTTCCCGCCAGGCGGCATTAACCAGGCATTCATCCTGAGCATGATCGCGCTGGCGGGCGGAACAGCCATCTTCGTCACTCGCTCGCGCTGGCGGGCATTGACTCTGCTCACTCTGCCGGCTGGAAGCGCCATCTATGAGGGTGTGGTCAGCAGTGTAGAATGGTGTGCGGACCAACTGCTCAAGTCGCAGAACGGACGCATCCGCCATTACCTGATCGTCATTCTGCTAGCGGTGATCGCACTGATGTCGGGTGCCGGCTTGCAAGACGCAGTTGATTTCTCTCGGCTGAACCTGCAAATTCGGGGCGCGGCAGACATCCTCAAGATTGTGCTGATTTTCCTTGCGCTGGGAGCCACACTGACCAGTATCCTGTTCAAAAAGCACCTGCTGGCAGCGCTGGCGCTGGGCGTCGCGGGTTACAGCATTGGCGGATTGTTCCTGCTGGAACCGGCTCCCGATGTGGCGCTGGTGCAGTTCTTGGTCGAGACCATCGCTACTGTACTGATTATCATGATCCTAGTTCGCACCAGCGATGCTGAACGAGCTGAAGCGATGGAAAAACTCTGGAGCGGCTCACGCGCGGGCCTCTGGCGGGATATTGCCATCGCCGGAGCCGTTGGGGTTGGCGTGACACTGTTCGCGCTGGCGGCAGTCGCCAGCCGGTCTGACGCGCAAACGGTTTCCCTTTGGCACTTGGAAAATGCCCTGCCGGAAACTGGGGTTTATGATGTCGTCGCCAGCATCGTCACCGACTTTCGCGGCATGGATACCCTGGTCGAAATCGGTGTCTTCGGGATGGCGGCGCTGGGCGTGCTGACACTGCTGGCAGGCAAGCGGACGAGCGAGGGCAAAGAGTCCACTTCCAGCGAAGCGCACGCGCCTCAATACAACTTCGTTTTCTCCGATGCGCTCAACCGGTTGGCCGCGCGGGTGGTGCTGCCAGTGGCGCTGCTAACGGCCTTGGCCCACATTGTGTATGCCGGAGCTGCGCCGGGCGACGGCTTCACCGCGGGGGTGATCGCCGGACTGGCAGTGACGCTTTGGTATATCGTCTTCGGTTATGAAGGCGCACGCAAAGAACTGCGCTGGCTCCATCCAGCGGCTATGGTCGGTGTGGGCTTGACGCTGGCACTGGTTAATGCGGCGCTGCCGCTGCTGGCCGGGAGGGCATTCTTTGCCTTCACCCTGCTGCCCGCTGACCTGCCGGCCAGTATCAAACTGGCTTCAACAACCCTCTTTGAAATTGCCATTTTCCTGACCGTGTTCGGCGGTATCAGCGCCATCATGGAGGCGCTGACTCATCCTAAAGAGGTGGAAACCCTATGAATGTCCTCTTCGCGATTGCTACGGGGGTGATGTTCGCCCTGGGCGTGTTCCAACTGCTCCGTCGCGATCTCATTAAGGTGGCGATGGGCTTCTACATCCTGTTCACAGCGATCAACTTCCTACTACTGGCGGTCGGCGCTTTTGATGGTGAACGCGCCCCTTACGTTAATGCTGCTAATCAGGTTGAAGGCGGCCAGCCAAGCGATCCGCTGGTACAGGCTTTGATCCTGACGGCTATTGTCATCAGCTTCGGCTCGTATGCCCTGCTGACCGCGCTGATCGCGGTATCTTCACGCCGCTTCCGCACGGTCAATACTGACGGCATCGACCGTCTTCAGAAGTAGGTGCCTATGAACATTCTCGTACTCGGAACCGTCTTTCTGCCGCTGGGTGGGGCCGCCGTAGGGCTGCTGCTGGCACGGAATCGCAGGCTGCAGCACTGGCTCGGCTTGGCGGTGGGAGTCGGAGCCTGGTTGTGCAGCCTGGGCGTCCTGGCCGCTAACCTAGAAAGCGGGCCACAGATCTACCGGCTGGGCGGCTGGCCGACTCCGTTTGGCATTGTGCTGGCAGCAGATTTGCTTTCGGCCCTATTCGCAGTCATGTCCACCACAGTCGTCGCGGCAGGCATCCTGTATGCGTTGGGCTGCAAGGATAAAGTGGTCAGCGTGCCAACCTTCATGCCGCTGTTCCTGTGCATGGGCGCCGGGCTGAACGGTGCGCTTTACACGGGGGACATCTTCAGCCTGTTCGTCTTCATCGAACTGATGGTGATCGCTTCGGTCATTCTGGTCGCCATCAGCGATAACCGTCTGGGGCTGGAGGCCGCCATCAAGTATCTGCTCATCAGCAGCATGGGGACGCTCTTTCTGCTGATTGGCATTGGTGCGCTCTATGCCACCTTTGGCACGCTGACCATGGCGGACATCGGGCGGCTGCTGGCAGGCGGGGATCGGCCACTGCTGGCGCAGGCGGCTGCTGTCATGCTGATGTGCGCCTTTCTACTGAAAAGCGCAGTGTTCCCATTTCATTTCTGGCAGCCGGATTTCCACACAACCGCTCCCACACCCGTGCATTCGGTGCTGTCATCGGTGGTGGTCAAAGTGGGCATCTACGGCTTAATCCGCCTGATCACGCTGATGTTCACGGCAGAAGCGCCGCTGGTGCAGAACCTGCTGTTGGTGTTGGGTGTGATCGGCATCTTCTTCGGCAGCTTGGGCGCACTGCGAACCTATGATGCCAAGCGACTGCTGGCCTATTCCACGTTCGGGCAGATCGGCTTCATCCTGGTCGGCATCGGTTGGGGAACGCCGCTGGCTCTGGCTGGGGCGCTGGTGTACGCGGTCAATCACAGTTTCATCAAGTCGGCGCTGCTGATGATTACCGGCGCGATTTCCAGCCGCACTACTGGCAAGACCTCTCGCCTGAGCGAGATTGGCGGGGTAGGTCACAAGCTGGCCTACACCAGCGGATTGTATTTCCTAGGTGGGATGGCTCTCGCGGGCGTGCCGCCGTTGAACGGCTTTATCAGCAAAGTAGCGCTCATTCAGGGTGGAATTGGCGCGGAGGGGTGGCTGGTGCTGGGGCTGGCAGTGGGCGCCGGCATGATCACGCTGCTGTATATGATGCGAACGTGGCAGCTTATCTTCCAACAGAAGCCGGATGAACACACCAAGACCAAGTCAACCGGCGACAGCCAGCTAGCGCCCAGCCTGCTGATCGCGCTGTGCATCGGATTAGGGTTGTTCGCCACACCGCTGATTGACCTAGCCAACCGCGTGGTCGTCCAGCTTGGTGATCCACAAATCTACATCCGAGCCGTCTTAGGAGGTTGAAGCCATGCTCTACTACCTCATCCTCACGGTGACATTCGCCATCATCTGGATGATCATCACCGCTCAGTTCAACCCTGGCGGTTTCGTTGTTGGCTGCGTTATCAGTCTGATGGTGGTGCTGATACAGCGACCTCCCATCCCTCCCCTGCGCCCCGCGCGGCTGCCCCGGCAGTTGGCTGCGGCTGTGGTGTATGCTCTGACCTTGTTCCGCGATATTTTCCTCTCTAGCGTTGATGTTGCCCGGCGAGCACTCTCGCCAGACATGCGCTTGAAGCCCGGCATCATCGCCGTACCAGTGCAGGATCCGCATGGGCGAGAGATTGTAGCAGCGCTGGCTGCCCACAACATCACGATCACACCAGGGGAACTGGTGGTCGATTTTGATGACGAGAGCCGGGTGATGTATGTCCACTGCCTGGATGTCGACCAGTCAACACCCATAGCAGAAGCCGCTGAAAAACGCCGTGTGACCCGTTTGCGAGATCTATTGGGAGACGATCTATGAATCCGATAATTGTGCTGGCTATTGAGGCCGCGCTGGTCTTCATGATTGCACTCTTACTGCCGGCGGTCTACCGTCTGATAGTCGGCCCCACGCCGAGCGACCGTTTGCAGGCTACCGACATCCTGACGACGCTGCTGATCGGCATCATTGTGCTGCTGGGGCTGGTACAGGGCAGCAGTCTGGTCATTGACGTGGGGATCGCCCTGGCTGCCCTGAGTTTTGTTGCCACGCTGGCGGTGGCCCGCTACATCTGCGAAGGCAGGGTTTTCTGAAAGGAACACATATGACCCTCGTCGAAATTCTGAGTCTGATTGCGCTGCTGTTCGGACTGTTCTTTTCACTGGTCGGGATCATTGGACTGGTGCGCTTCCCAGATGTCTACTGCCGGATTCATGCCTCTGGCAAGGTAGCGACCCTCGGCCTGGTGGGGCTGCTGGCAGCCTCTGGTTTACTTATGCCGGAAACTGCGCTGAAGGCGGTGGCGCTGGCGTTGTTCGTGGTAATTACGTCACCAGTTGCCTCTCATGCCATTGCTTCGGCAGCTTACCGGCAAGGCGTGCCAGTTAACCAGCAGCAGGATGATCTGGCGCAGCCCGGTGCGGCTGCCCCGGCAGAACCAGGGTAAGACACTGCGGATGATGCATTTGCCCAGTCTTTTGCAAAGTAACTAGAGCAAGAGTTGGATTGCTTCATCGCAATAAGCAGCAAAATACCGACGAGCTTCTGAGAAATGCCGAAAAGGAGGTTATCGCAAAAGTTCAATAACAAGATTATGGATGCTGTTAACAATCGCTGGCATGCAGCATAGCGAACGCTGGACTGCTAGATGACTCTAAAATCTAATAATCATAGAGGTGATAGGTGAAATGCCTGGTGTAAAGAGGTGTGGACCTGAGGGTCTCAGGTACGTTAACTAGAACTCATTTCAAAATTCGGTCAATACACCAAAGAATGATGGCGACGAGACAGAACGCACGGCAGATATGCAAATGACGGTCATAGCGCACCACCAAGTGACAGCAATTGTCCATCCAGCCAAAACGAGACTGTAAACTAATTGGTGTAAATGGCGTGTCAGGTAGAGAATAGAGGAACGAGGAAAGGACACGACCATGAACGAGAACCAGGATA
>DAOUCY010000026.1:0-6358 GCA_034431625.1 Anaerolineae bacterium
GTTCTTGGCGCAGTTCCTCCGGTACCAATTCCATCAGATCCGGCGCGGGGGCAATCACCAGATGGTGCGCCAGCACATACGGACCCGACAGCTTGCCCGCACTGTCATACACCTCGCGCCAGCCGCTGCCCAAGCCGCAGTCGGTCCAGCGGTCGTTCAAATCCACCGGGCGATGGTCGGGACTCTCGCGGTAAGACACATACTTCAACAGCTTTTTCAGCCCTTTGTAGCCGCCTTTCGACGGCTTCTGATACTTCCAGTTGGGGATGATGATCGGCTTTGTCATACAGGCTTAACCCTTCTGTCTGACATATCTGTCTGACACAAAATGAGCGGCGGTAGCGCGCTGACGTGACCACTTGGCCTGCTGCCTACAGCGGTTGCTGCAGTACAGCCGAGGTCTTCCAGCGTAGTAGTCGGATGGGCGCAGAACCGCGTTGCAGATCACACAGCGCATCACTCGCCTCCTATCGGATGACCGCTGTGTCCGTTCATGCTCAGGGCTAAAGGGACAGGGTATGTCTCGACACCCCCTTCTCTTTGCGGTTCAGCTGTCTCTGGGGTCGCGGGAATGGTTGGTGTCTCATACCAGTTGTCGGCTTGCAACTCGCGGTAAATCAGGGCGCGCCAGTTGGCGGTGTTCAAACCTTCCAGCACCTCGCGGCGGCGGCTGTTGGACTTCCGCAGGGCGTCGCGCAGCGCATTGGCGTAGAACTGCATCCACTGGCTGTGGGCTTGTGGGTTGATGGTCGCCCGCTGCCAATCGTTGACCGCTTCCTGATAAGCACGCTCGTTGGCGTGGCGCAGTTCAATCGCTTCCAGCATCTGCTCTTTGAGGACATAAGCCGTAGACAGGACGAGGATCGGCGGGGCAATCGCTTCCAGCCATGCAAACGGACTCTCGACGTGACCGGGCAGGGCAAGCTGGACATTCCCGACGAGAGCAATGGCGGTGGCGATCCCCATGCTGGCATACAACAGCCGTCTCGCGCTGGGGGTCGTGCCGAGCGTGGCCAAGGCCAGTGAGAACACCACCTGACCGACTTCGGCAGTCAGAACCGTCGCGATCCCGACGGCGATCATGGCCAGTTCGTAAGGGACGGCTGCGCCAAAGGTCGATGAGCCAATGACGTACAGGCGAATCGCCGACGGCGTGAAGGCAGCCAGCAGCAGCACAACGCACAATCCACTGATGAGCTTGGTCACCATGGGCGGGTAGCGGTGGGTGGCGTACTGGTTGTAGTGCTCGCGCTGCGGGCGTTCACCGATGTCGCGCATCACCGCTTCTTCGGCGGCGGCATGGGCGAGCTGGCGTTCTTCCTGCGTGAGCGGCTTAATCTGCGTCAGCATCAGATTCACTCCATTCTGTGAAATTGATGTAATGGAGATGGCGGATGCACTGAGCCAGATAACGTGAACGGGCATTATGTCCGCGTCCATCCTCGGCCAGCTCGATATACGCCAGCGCTAAATTCAAGGTCAGCAGCAGCATTTGAGAGGATGGCAGCGCCTCTACCCATTCCATATCGCGCGGCTTCGGGTGAAGTTTCTCCACTTCGCTGACCGCCCATGCCACACGACTCGAGTCCCGCGATATCGGATAGGAGATGTGCAGTTCCACGTCGCCTGCTGCCGTGCTGATGGTGTGAACGACCAGCCCACGCGGAAACAGCGCCGGATGATCGTCCCATCGTTCTACCCGCCATTCTCCGAATACTCCGCCTTCCAGACCGGATAAAGGCTTCACCACGTAAATCGCTAACGGTTGTTTGTGCATTGGTTTGTTCCTTTCAACAGACTCAAAATGGTGTTTGCGATAGGCGAAAAACGGACGGTAGGACACTGCCTCTCTTGGCACGCAGCGTCCATCCAACGGGACGGGTAGGGTGGTCATGGCTCCTCCTCAGGAGAATCAAAAGAAGCCGTCTCCCCGGTGTTGGGGGCGGCTGTGGACATCCATTTTGAGACGTTCACGCTTTGAAGCGCAGTAATAACGTCGGCTAAATCAAATGGTGCTATAGAATTTTGACCATCATTACCAAGATAAATAAAGTGAGTGTATCTGCAAGAAGCTTGCCATCAATGCTCGCGTTGAGTGCTGTCCGCCCAGATGCGTCTTGAAAGCTAAAGTCGACAGCCCTTCCACTCCCTCGCAGTTTAGTGCCGCTGGATTCCCAAAGAAGAACGAGCCGGAGTTTCGCATCGCGTTCCAAACGGCAGTCCTGGTAAATGCCTTCGACGTTAACAAATACCTCCGCTCGAACCCGAATGTCTGTGCCTGGATCCCAGCCTGGCAAACGTTCACCAAGCGGGACAATCTGACTGTCCATCTGCTGCGCCCATTGTTCAACTGCTATCCGATCGGGCATTGGCGTGAGATAGGGTCTGCGCTGAACTCGCTTCACCCCAACACCTCAGCTTTCGTATCAAGCTCGACACTGACCATCATGTCATCAGGCAGCAGCACTAAGACCTGCCACTTCTCACGAGGTTGAGAAACTGCAATGAAGATGCTTCCATCAGAGTCCAGGAACACCTCACCGGCAGGGGACACCCAGCGTGCAGCCTGCGCCGTACTTCCTCCCAACGGTGGTTCATCTTCGATGACATCGCTGTCCAGAACTGCCTGTGCATGGAGTTTGATGGTTGTCCCATCCGCATTTTCTGCATGGCGCACATCAAAGGTCACAAGCAGTGCTGGTCTACCCTCATATTCGACCAGTTCATCATGAATGATTTCGGCGGCTGAATTTCCACGAACTACTTTGCGGGGCGACACAGGTTTTGGCGAGGAAGTCTCCTGTGCGTTTGTGGGCAACGTTGGGGCTGGCGGCAGGCAGCTGTCTGCCGGTGTATTCATCGGGCGTGGGAAAACCGGCTCTTTTGACGGATAAACAGCATCGGACGTTCCGGTGCTGTCTGAAAGGTGCGATTCAGGCGAAAAGGATGTTGGGGCTGCTGGACCAGTATTTATTCCTAGAAGACCTTCTGACATTTGTGTTCCGCCGTTTGTAGAGAAAGTAGGGCTGGCAGATGTCGTTAAAGGTGATGGAGGTGCATCGCTGCGAACCAGAAAATTTGGCAAAGGAATATTTGGGCGCTGACGCGGGCGGTTAGCTGAGGTTCCAATCTCCATTGGTATCAAGGTCTCGCCAAGCCAGGTGGCAAATGCTCCCAAAGGAGTCAGTGTTCCAACGGGTGCAGCAGTGCGAGGTGTCTGAGCAAAACTCATCATTTCTTCGCTGATTTTTCGCAGTGCCACACGAACATAGGTCTTGTGCCAGCTTTCTGTTAACGAGTCCGGACTCCATTCATCGTGAGTGGGCGGCTCGGATTTTGCGAAGACATCATCAACATCTGCATCTGCGATGAAGACCCCGGCATAGCCGATGCTGCTGCTGGCAGGCGGTCTGCCTTCCAGATACTTGACGACTAATTCAGCCTGCCGCATCAGGGCTGTATGGTGTGTGATGCTGTCAAATGGGCTTTCGCTGCTGCCAGTATCGAGTCTGGTAAAAGCCTTTTGAAGGATAAACTGCTGAAGAACCAGCTTTCCCAGGTGTTTACGTGGGCGTTCTGAGGCGATATCTTTAGCATGTATCCGCAGTACAGCGTCATCACTTCGTCTGCCCTTCAGCCGCTCCATTGCTTCAACAAACCCCGCCAGCGGAGGAAACTCTGACGGACGTGGCAGTTTAACTACATGATCTTCCCAGCTAAATCTGAAACTTACAGCCGGAAACCCCGCATCGTTCTCAAGCATCTTGGGCCAGAAGAACTTCAAAGCATATTCAGCCATCAGGTTCAGGGCTTGCACAGGTGTCCGCTCGACTGCTTCAAATCGGGCTTGTTTCTCGCTTGTGCGATCATTTAACAGCGGATCGAGGATGAGTATGGTTGTGCCTGTTTCATCGCTTTCAAAACCACCCATACCGAGCGATTCTGCGAGTTGATCTGCATCTCGATTAAGGACGGGTTCAGCGACATCTCCACCGTCAGTTCCCCACCAGTGCCGTCCAGTAAACTGACGATGCTTCTCGTCTGCCCAGCGCTGCCCAAGTGATGCTGCAATGAAGCGGCTCTCAAATTTTCCACCAGATGTTTTGCAGCGCGTATGCACCAAAATAGTTCTTAGGCCGCTGGTGAGATACAGTGATGCCTTTCCGTATCCATACGTGCCGCCTGATAAACTCTGGTTGGAGGGCTGTCCTACATCACGCAGAAAACTGATGAAGTTGCGTTCTGAGCCTTCTGGCACAATATCGGCTCGCGTAGGTCCGGCAAGCCCTCTTGTACCACGATCAGCGATGATCAGTCCGTACAGCGGTGCATTCCCATCCAGCACTTCCATGGGCAGACTCTCTGGAGCAGGACGCTCAGAAAAGACCTGATTTCGCAGAACCTGCCGTTGACCGAGCAGCATCTCCCATCCATGCACCATGTATGACACCGGAACATGGTCTGCAATGCGAGCATCCCAACTGTTCTGCACGGTCTCTCGAACAAGAACAGCCAGAGTTTCCAGTTTTGGTCGTCCAAGCTGGTTGAGAATTCCAACTGAACTCATGCTTCCTGTAGGACTAACTGGCTCTGATTTCAACACTAAACGCATCAAGATACACTTTCTGCCAATACTGCAATAACTGCTAATGTGTCAGCTTCGTTCAAAGGATGCGGTGGGGGTACAGAGAGGTCAATGGTGTAGTTCAGTGCTGTAACACCGCGTGGCAGCCTGCCTCCGACGAAACTGCTGGTTGTAATACTGGGGAAGTCGTCACGAACTGCATATAAATGGAACTCATTGAGGGTGAAACGTTGATTGGACAGCACTTCCAATACATCAGGTGTAAATCCAATCCTTGCCAGCTTCCGATACAGTTCTGCACGATTTACACCTGAGGCGATCAGTGCTTCGATCTGCATACTGAGGTTTTCACCCGCTGCTGGAGTTTCTTCAATCAGTACCACGCCGAGATAAAGGTTGACATCTGCTGGTGGATCAAGCTGGTCATGTCCATGAATCGTGAGTTGAATGCCTTGTCGCCTTAGAGTGGTCTTCACCTCCACTGCATAACTGCCAGCAAAAAAGTCGAACCGCCCTTCATCGGGACCAGTCCACGCGGGCAGTGATTGGGGATTAACCTGTGCAAGACGGCGCAGCACCGACAGTTCACCAAATAAGCCAATAATCTCGCTCCGCTGTGGTACTTTCAGGGTATCCTGTGCCAGGAGTTCCCGCCAGCGGTTTAAGACAGCAAGACACACTCGGTCTGCCTGTGCAGCACTCTGGTCGATTTCTGCCAGCACCTCATAGATGATTAAGTCAAAAAGCCCGTTGAGGTGAGGTTTCAAACAAACGACATCCACGAAGCGCCGATGGATATCTTCGTCTCCCCATTCTGCCGACAGCAGATGTACGCCGCTGCTGCGTCTGTCTTCGATGAGCCTTGCACTCGATGGGGCAGGGATGAGCAGGTGCCGATGACCTTGGTGGTCTATCGTTAGGCGCGGGTTGGCAGTTCCATCTGCTGAAGTATCCAGTTCACGTACCTCAATGCTGCCATCAGGCGCGGGAGGTGGTATCAGCGACCAGATGCGCTGAATGATTTCGAGCGTGATCATGCTTCGCTCTCATCTTCTTCAAGGAAGTCAGGTTCGACGTACTGCTCCAAATTGTCAGGATTCACTTCGACATACTCAACTTCGTAAACGGAATCAGAGGGAGCAGGCGGGAAAACGAGACCTAGCCCAACCAGATGATCGGCTGCCTCAAGTGCGCGTTTGGTCTTTACTGAACTTTTCCCTGGCTGTGAGTCTTTAGAGATCAGATATAGGATGAGCATTCCGCGATTCTGTGTCTCGCCGTACTGCTGGCGCAGTTCCCGGATTTCGTGTGCTTTTCTGCCTTTGAAAGCTGAACGATCAACGGGAAGGTCTGCACCCGTATCGCCATCGGACATCAATACACCAATGTTCGCATATTCGACGGGCGTGGTGCGACGGGTACGCACCAGCATCGGCACATCAAGCCCTCCCAGCTTCAGCATCCCATGGTTCCCTTTCTCTTTTGCCGTCACACCGCGCAGCACCACATTCCACTGACGCAGCACACCATATTTGTTCTGCTGCCGAATATATTCCTTCAGTGCCCGTGCCGAGACTTCCCTGCTCATTTCATGAAACTGATACTGATCCAAAAAATCGGTAATCATATCGACGGGCACACCATAAAGCACCTGATGTCCGGAACGATCCACAACCTGAAAGCCTAACTGCTGAACACGGCTCACGAAGTTGTTTGCCGCCTTAAAATTTTTACGCAGCCATTGAGCATCGTGATGCTTGAATAACACGGTCT
>DAOUCY010000027.1:0-11422 GCA_034431625.1 Anaerolineae bacterium
ACCGGATGCTCGTCATTCGTGCTGCTGTTCTGGGTAATGACTTTGACTCCCTCTGGCATGCTGCTTGATTGCACCAACTTGAAATGCACCCTTTTTTGAAAGCAAAACCCCGCTGCGTCGCTGAAATGAAGATAAGTCACAGTCCGCAATATGTAATTTAACACTGCCCGCCTGCGGAGAACTGCATTACCCTATAGATAGGGAGGCTGGTATGGTGATTTTACTTGCCTTTCTAACGCTGGTTGCAGGCATCTGCGCGATCAAAGCTGTTCACGCTGTCCATTTGCTCCATGCTGCACTCTGGCTGGCAGGGGTGAGTGTGGCGGTGACCCTGATGCTCTACCTAGTTGGGGCATATCCACTGGCGGTAATCGAATTGAGCCTCAGTGTTGGCCTCATCACCATTCTGTTGGTTTTTGCCATCAGCATGGTCGGAGCAGACTCGCCGGATGTGCCGGTGACCCGGTGGTTCAACTGGCCGCTCCTATTGGCGATGCTGTTCCTAGTGATCGGCCTCACGATCCCTCTGCTTGCCTATCCCACAAACTCCGACGAGGCCTCTTTTTCAACCGTGTTCTGGCAGCACCGCGAAGCAGACATTGTGGCACAAATAGCCCTGATTCTGGCAGGTGTTCTGGGGGTATTGGGTTTGTTAGCCGAGGTGGAAACAAGACGCTCTGCCCAAATACAGAGCGCATCGCGCCAGATACCCGAACCTGCTCAGCCAGCCGTTATTTCTGAAGACGAGCTAGAGCTGGAGAAAGTATGATGCCGCTTCATCTACTGTTCGCCACGGCCTTCATTCTGCTCGGAATTGGGCTGTATGGTCTGTTGATTATCCGCAACCTAATCAAAATCGTGATCGCTATCCAGATCATGATTAAAGGTGCGATGTTGGCACTGGTCGTCGCAGGCAGCCTCAACGGGCAGATGAACCTGGGGCAGAGTCTCGCGGTTACCGTAATTACTGCCGATACGATGGTTGCAATTATTGGTTTAGCGCTGTCGATTCGGATTCAACAACGCAGCGGCACGTTAGATATCGACCGGATCGTCAGACTGGAGGGCTGAATATGCCCCCCGTGCTGATCGTTTCACTGATTCTGTCGCCGGTGATTTACCTCAGCGGTCGCTGGCGTGCGATGTCTGCTTGGGTAATCACGCTCATCGGTCTGGCCACGCTCTGGTTAGTGTTACTGTCGCTCATACGTGATTTTACCAGCAGCGGCGCATCCATCTATACATTGTGGGCTGTGCCTTTTCGTTTTGATGGCCTCAGCCTGCTCATCACCGCCGCAGCGCTGCTCATCAGTACCGTGGTCACGCTTTTCTCGATTCCGGATATGAATGGCAAACCCTGCGCCGAGAAGTATTATGCGATGCTTCTGCTGCTGACCGCTTCGGTCATTGGGCTGGTCAGCAGCGGTGACCTCTTCAACCTGTGGGTATGGTTCGAACTGTCTGCCATCTCATCTTATCTGCTGGTGGCTTTTTACCGGGAAAATATCGACGCCCTGGCCGCATCCATCAAATACCTCATTCAAACGGCCACCGGTTCGATCCTCGTCCTGTTCGGAGTCGCGCTGCTGTTCGCGCAGAGCGGACAGCTTGATTTCGATCACATGGCCTTGACCGCCTCCCCGCTGGCAGTTGTTGCAGGAACATTCTTCATCATCGGCTTCGGAGTGAAGATGGCTTTTGTGCCTACCCACACCTGGCTGCCAGATGCTTATGCTCAGGCCCCATCGGGGATCAGTGCGCTGCTCTCCGGCATCGTAACCGTGAGTGGTCTGGTAGCACTAATGCGTGTCCTGGGATTACTGCAAGGACAGGGATTTGAGTGGGGGGCTGTGCTCATCGGCTTTGGGACAGTGAACATCGTCCTGGGCAATTTGCTGGCACTGTCCCAGCGCGAGCTGAAGCGCATTTTCGCTTGTTCCAGTATCAGCCATATTGGTTTCATGGTGCTGGCAGTGGGAATCGGCATCTACGAGAGTCAGGGGCTGGCCTTCCAGGGCGGCATGCTGCACCTGCTGGTACATGGGTTGATGAAAGCGCTGGCCTTTCTGGCTGCCGGTGCGGCGATCTACATCTATGGCACCGGCGTGTCACTGCGGGTGAACGATCTGGCAGGGCTGGCGAAACGTGAGCCGCTCCTGGCCGCATCCATGGTAATTGCCTGTCTGAGCTTGGCGGGAATGCCGCCCCTCGCTGGTTTCATGTCTAAGTGGCAGATCTTCTATGCAGGTGTAGGGACTAGCAGCAGCACGATCACCCTTCTAACGGTGTTTGCTGCCTTCAACAGTGTTCTTTCGTTGGGATACTATCTACCGGTGATCAACGCCATGTTTCGGTCTGAGATCAGGCCGCCGCAGCGGCGCTTACCCCTCGCGATGCGCGTGCCGGTTCTCGTGCTGAGCGGAGCGCTCATCCTCATCGGTCTGTATCCGTCCCTCGTCGATGGGATTGTCGTTCCGGCTGCACGAGCGCTGCAAGCCTTGTTTGGAGGAGCGCTGTGAATGACATTCTATTTCTGCCGCCCGTCGCGTTCCTGATCTATGTCCTGTTGGCGAGCGCCTTAACTCTTGCTGGGCGCTTCTTTGCCGGGCACTCAAACCCCAATCCAGCCAAATCCAGTGCCTACGCCAGCGGCGAAGAAGCGCTGCCTGGTTCGGCTGCTCCTGGCTACCGTCCGTTCTTTAAGGTGGCGCTGTTTTTTGCCGTGCTGCATCTCGGCGTGGTGGTGCTGGGCAGCGGCAGCGCTTCGGTTGTCTCTGTCCTGTATCTGATTGGGTTGATGCTGGCGCTGATCGCCCTCATTCTGGGTTAGAGGAGGGGAACATGCCAATGCTGCTGAATCGTACAACTTGGGCAGAAACCCTGGAACACCTGAAGCTCTGGGCGCGTACTCGTTCACCTTGGGCTGTACATTTCAACACAGGCTCGTGCAACGGGTGTGACATTGAAATCCTGGCGACATTCACACCCTACTATGACGTGGAGCGTTTTGGAGTCAGTCTGCGCGGCAGCCCGCGCCACGCCGATGTGTTGGTCTGTACCGGGCCGGTTACCCGCCAGGCGCGTGATCGCCTGCTGCGAATTTATGAGCAGATGCCGGAGCCGAAGTTTGTCATCGCGGTTGGCGCATGTGCTGTTTCTGGGGGTGTCTTTGATGGTTGCTATAACGTGGTTGGCCCCATCGACCAGGTCATCCCGGTTGATATCTACATTCCGGGATGCCCGCCGCGCCCAGAAGCGATCATTGATGGCATTACCAAGCTGCTGCACCGATTAGAGGGTGCCCCTGAAGGAGAAAAATCATGACTCCTTTAGACCAGGCGCGGCAACTGCTCGCTAGACGGATTCAGGACTGGATAACGCCAGAAGAGAATCGGCTTGACGCTAAGGTTAACCCTGAGAATCTGCCGGAGGTCGTGCAACTCCTGGCTGAAGGCCGTTGGGGGTATCTGATCGCAATTACTGGCCTAGACAACGGTACCGAAGCAGGAACTCTGGAGATACTTTACCATTTTGGCTGCGGCGCGGCCGTGCTGACGCTGCGTGTGACCGTGCCGCGGGATGCGGCGGCTGTGCCGAGCATCTGCGGCGTTATCCCATATGCCAGCGTGTTCGAGCGCGAACTGAGCGAGATGTTCGGTGTTCACGTCCGTGACACCCCGGATGCCTCACGGTTGTACCTACCTGACGACTGGCAAGATGGCCTGTTTCCACTCCGCAAGGATGCGCAGTTGGATTGAGGTGTGTTATGAGTGAAGAGCGCTTCACAATCCCAATTGGCCCGCAGCATCCGGCACTAAAAGAACCTGGGCACTTTACCTTCACCATCGATGGTGAAGTTGTCACGGGTGCATCAGTGCGGCTGGGTTATGCCCACCGGGGTATTGAAAAAGCGGTCGAAAGCCGCAACTGGGTGCGAAATCTCTACTTACTAGAACGCATCTGCGGCATTTGCTCGCATATCCACGCGACAGCCTACTGCCAGGGGGTTGAGAAACTGGCCGGCGTAACGGTTCCCCCCCGCGCTAGGGCAATCCGCACGCTGGTCGCTGAGCTGGAACGCATTCACAGTCATTTGCTCTGGCTCGGTGTTTCAGCGCATCAGGCTGGTTTTGAAACGCTGTTCATGTATTCGTGGCGGGATCGTGAAACAGTGATGGACGTGCTGGAGCAGTTTACTGGGAACCGTGTCAACTATTCAGCCAATGTCCTGGGCGGTGTGAAATTCGATGTAAACGAACAAATTGCCAGTGCCATTCTGAAAGGCGTGGACTTCATCGAGGAACGCACGCAGGCTTATCTGGAAGTGGTTAGTACAGATCGTCTTTTCTTGCAGCGAACGCGCGGTATCGGTGTAATGACTGCCGAACAAGCTGAACGGCTGGGGGTGACTGGGCCGACCGCGCGCGCCTCCGGAGTCGCCCGCGATGTGCGGGTCGATGCGCCCTATGCAGGATACATCGAGCATCCAGTTCAGATTGTTCTGGGTACCGCCGGCGACCTAGAAGCACGGTTTATCGTGCGCTTGAAAGAACTGTTTGAAACCTGCCGGCTGATCCGCGCTCTGCTAGCGGATTTGCCAGCAGGAGAACTCAGAACGCGCATGCCGCGCCGTATCAGCGAAGGCGAAACCATCAGCCGGGTCGAAGCGCCGCGCGGCGAGTTGTTTTACTTCATTCAAAGTAAAGGCGGTGACCAACCTGCCCGCATCCGGGTACGCACGCCTACCCTGTGCAATATTGCGTCGGTGACCCAGCTTGCCGTGGGGCATCATCTCGCCGATATGCCCATGCTGCTGACCGGGATCGATCCCTGTTTTTCCTGCAATGACCGCATTGTGGCAGTCAACACGCGGGATACCACAGAACGCTGGACATGGGAAAAACTGCGCCAGTATGGCATCGCCTACTATCAGGAGAAGGTGTGAGGTGTTACAGCAGTTGTTCGCCCTGACGATCTTTCCGGTGGGTCTGTTCGTGCTGGTGAACGGGATCGCATATCGCTGGCTGGACAGCAAACTGGTAGCGCGTCTCCAAAATAGAGTTGGTCCTCGCTGGTATCAAGCAGCCGCCGATATCCTAAAGTTGCTGGCGAAGGAAGAGATCATCCCCGAAAAGGTGGATGCCCGTCTCTTTGTGGCGCTGCCTGTGGTGGCGCTGGCCGGCGCGATGACTGCGATGCTGTATCTGCCCATTGCTGGTCTGCCTCCGCTGTATAACTTCCCTGGCGACCTGATTGTCGCGGTTTATCTGCTGAGTATGTTGACACTCTGCACTGGGCTGGCAGGCGCAAACTCAAAAGGACGCTTTTCAGTCATTGGCGCGACACGGGCGCTGACACAGATGTTTTCCTACGAGGCTCCTCTATTGATGTCGCTTCTGGGGCCTGCTTTTGCAGCCGGTAGCTGGCAGATCGACCGCATCATGGAATACACCAGCCAACACTGGTTGATTTTCGCCCAGCCGGTTGGTTTTGGCGTTGCCCTCATCGGCCTCATGGGCAAACTTGAGATGGCTCCATTTGATGCGCCGGAAGCCGAAACCGAGATCGTAGCAGGGGCTGTCACCGAATACAGCGGTCGCGGGCTGGCGCTGTTCTATCTGGGTCGTGAAATAGAACTGGTTGGCGGGTTGACGTTGATCGCAGCATTCTATCTCGGTGGAGTCAATACACCTCTGGAATATCTGTTCAAAACGCTGCTCCTGCTTTTGGGCGTAGCCGGCATCCAAACGCTGATGCCGCGCCTGCGAATTGACCAAACAGTTGGTCTGTGGTGGCGCTTCGGGGCACTGCTCGTGCTGCTGCAGTGGCTCGTGCTGCTGCTAGAAAGGGTATAGGGCGATGAAAATCGGAACCATGTTGAAGGACATCGTTCGCGGGCTGTTCAGCCGCCCCGTCACCCGGCTCTATCCGGCAGAACGCCATCCCGTACCGGCGCGCTTGCGTGGCAGACTGCGCTGGAATCCAGATCAGTGTACCGGCTGCGGCCTATGTGTGACCGACTGCCCTTCGGATGCCCTGGAACTTATTACGCTGGATCGGGCGGCCAAGCGCTTTATCCTCCGTTATGATGTCGGGCGCTGTACCTTCTGCGCACAGTGCGTACAAAACTGCCGCTTTAACTGCCTGGAGATGTCGCCCGATGACTGGGAGCTTGCCGCAGCGGACAAAACCCCCTTCGAAGTCTACTATGGCTCACCAGAAGATGTCGCCACACACCTGGTTCAACCATCTGGAACAAGCCCTAGCCCAGACAAACATCGCCCAGCCGCGGCTGGCTCTGGTCGGCGTGGGACATGAACTGCGCGGCGACGACGCTGCTGGAATTGCCGCTGCTCGGTCACTGCGGTCATTGTCAGGCCAGCACTGCCTCATCCTGGATGCGGGTTCGGCTCCAGAAAACGTCACAGGCGTGCTGCGAGAATTTGGGCCTGATCTCGTCGTAATCATCGATGCGGTGGAGATGGGGAAGCCTGCCGGCACAATCCGTCTGTTTGACATGAGCGATATCGAGAACATAGGTTGGACGACACATGCCTTATCCTGCCATTTGTTCGCTCGTTTTGTCGAAAGCGAGCTAAAATGCGGCATCCGGCTGTTGGGAATCCAACCAGAGCATGATGTGCTGGGAGCAGCGCTGTCACCGCGTGTTAGTCGCAGTGTTGCCAGGATTGCAGCGGGAATTAAGCAGATTCGCATGTGCCACTGAGCGACCTACTTCACCATGCCCACTCTCATTATCGGTGACTTGCACGGTTGTGCGGCAGAACTCCTTGATCTGCTTGATAAAGCCGGCCTAGCCTCAGATGATCCCATCATCGCCATCGGTGACCTTGTGGATCGAGGGATGGATTCTGCTGGAGTGCTGCGTTTCTTCCAGCAAACTCCCAATGCCCGTTCTATCCTCGGCAATCACGAGCGCAAGCACATCCGCGTCCTGCGCGGCGAGATCGCTCCCGCGCCTTCGCAGGTCATCACCCGCCAGCAGATCGGAGAGGCGGAGTATCCGGCCGCTGTGGCCTTCATGGACAGCTTTCCCCGCTTCTTGGAACTGCCTGAAGCTGTCCTTATCCACGGCTTCTGGGAGCCGGGCGTCCCTTTGTCCGAGCAGCGCGAGACTGTGCTGGTTGGTACACTCAGCGGCGAAGACTACTTGCGCCAGCGTTTCCCCTGGCCGTGGTACACCCATTACGATGGTTCCAAACCGCTCATTGTCGGTCACCGGGATTACAGCGATGGCCGCCAGCAGCCGTTGGTCTATCAGGATCGGGTTTATGGGATCGATACGCGCTGCTGCTACGGCGGTTCGCTAACTGGCTTGCTGCTTCCAGACTTCCGGTTGGTCTCGGTGCCCAGCCGCGGCGACCATTGGGGGACGCTCCAGCGCCGCTACAGTACGCTTTTTACCCCCGGTGAGACACCGTCCTAGACCGGCACAGGCCGCTGTGGAATCCCAAGAGAGGGATGTTTGGGACGGGGTATGAGGTGTACCCTTTTGAGGCACACCTCACCTCATATATTGACTGCCTAGATTGGCTCGACCCAGTATTGGCCGCTGCCCCCTTCGGGCGTCCAGCCGGTGATGCCGTTGTAATTGATCTGCCACCAGTAAAACCCGTAGGAACATACCGGCCCAGTGATGACGTAGAAGGCACTGCCCGGCGGAATCTGGCCCAGCAGAACGCTGTTCGGATCGGGCTGGAAGCGGATGTTGTTGGGCAGCCCCGGCGTGACGCGCCCATAACGCCCGACTACGAGACGTGGCGCGGGTGCCCCCTGACAGGTGATCTGCACTGGAGTTGGTGTCGGGACGATGACGACACCACCGCTGGTGACCGGCACGTTGGAGACGTTGTAGGCGGTGACGTAGCGCGCATTCACCCAACCGATGACCCCATTGACGTTGATCTGCCACCAAGTTGAATTGGCGTTGCGCCCGACCACCGGGTAGCTGTCATTGCGGCTGATGCGCGTCAGCACCGCCCCGTTGATGGGATCAGGCAGGTTGCGGACATTCAGCCGGAACGCACCCGTCACAGTCATGTAGGCCCCGGTCGGATAGGGCGTCGCAGTCGCAAAGCCGCCGCCCGCACCGATCAGCGTGAAGCTGTAGTTGATGAAAGCCGCGCCGCTGGCCTCGTAGAAATCGACGATGAAGCTGTGTGTCCCAGTGGGCAGCGGCACGTTGACGGTGTAGGTCTGACCGGTTGCGCTGTGCCACTCGTTGATATAAACCACGCCGTTGATGATAACGCGCACGCCGTCGTCAGCACGGACAGAAAGCTGGTAGGTTCCGGCGTTGAGCGTCTGCACGCTCGTCCAGCGGGCGGAGAAGTTATCTGATGGGATGCTGGCGACGGGCGACCCTAAGCCCCAGTCATTACTAGGACTCACCTCAGTGCGAATCAGCGTCGGTGATCCGAACAGGCTGGGGTTGGCGAAATACTGCGCCGTCCAGGGGCCGCTGACGGGCATCGGGTTGGAGTTGGTCAGCGGCGGGAAGTTCGGCCCGGTCGGGTTGCTTGCCAGGTTCGCCCAGGTGACGAAGGCATAGGCGTTGCCACCTTCTTCAATATAATCCACCTGGATGTGATGCGACCCTGTAGATAGGGTAATATCCGCCGAGACGATGCGTCCGACGCTGGGGTTAGTGATGGTATCGATCAGCGGCGTGTAGGCAAAGTCGATGGTAATGCGGATTTTGTCATCCGCCAGTGCCCAGAAGCGGTACGTTCCCGCCAAGAAGAACGGGTCCGCTCCCCAGCGCACACTGAAATTATCCGCGGAAATGCCGGGCGCAGGCGCGCCGTTGCCCCAATCAAAGCCGATGCTGGCATCCTGGCGCTTGAGGTCTGGGGCGGGATACAGAATTGTGTTGTTGAAATACTCGGCATTCCACACGACCCCTGATTGGGCAGCAGCGGGAACGGCCGAGGCGGTCATCAGCGCCAGCACGAACAGAATCAGGATTTTCAGGCGTAACATGATTGGCTGCTCCTGGGGTTCTCAGACAGGCTGAGACCCACACTCCCCGAATGTGATCTACCCTCATTATAGGCTGGAGTCGAACAGCAGTGCGCCGACCGTCAGATGAGCGGCGGGTGCGCGTATGGGAAGCTGCGGCCGGACGCGGTAAGGTCAAAGATTTTTCACGCCCCGAGCAGATAGCGCAGCCCGACAAAAACCAGTAAGAACCCGTACATCCGCCTGATCGCTGCCGAGGACATACCTAGGGCGATCCGCGCCCCAGCCACCGATCCCAGCACCAGACCTGCCGCGACGCAGGCCGCCGCGGCGATATTGAGCAGCCCCTCGTTATAGTAGGAAATAACCGCGCCCAGGCTGACCGGAGGCAGCAGCGCTGCCAGCGAGGTTCCAACGGCCTGCTTTTGGTCGAAGTGCAGGAACTGCACCAAGGCGCTGACGATGATGACGCCGCCGCCGATGCCAAACATCCCGGCCAGCACACCGGCGATCAAACCGAGGATCAGCAGGTGCGCCCAGTGAGGATTAGCCAGCACTTCAGGATCAGGCTGGACGGGTCTTGTCCCCCGCCATTCTCCCCACCATTTGATCGGTTCGATGAAGCGCCAGGCCATATACAGCAGAAACAGCCCGTACAATACTTCCAGAACAGTCGTATCCAGCGCTAGGGCGATCCGCGCGCCGGCGATGGCTCCGCCGACTAATCCAACCGCGATCCAGGCAGCGCTGGCAATCTTGAACTTACCTGCCCGGTAGTAAGTGAGCACAGCGAAGATGCTCACCGGCATGAGCAGCGCCGCCAGGGAAGTTCCGATAGCCGCCTTGAGTGCTAGGCCAAGAACCACGCTCAACGCTGGCACGATGATGACGCCGCCGCCGATGCCGAACATCCCCGCAGCGAACCCGGCGACTAGGCCCACCAGCACCAGCGGTAGCCAAAGTTCAGGCATGAAGTTGCTCCCTTCAAAGTGAGGTAGTGGGCGGATTGTGCCGCGCGGTGAGTGTGGCTGCAAGTGCCAGTAGACAGAATTGGCCTCTTGACTCTCCATCTACTGGAAGGGTGACACTGAAACAGGTGAAGGTCTTCGGAGACTGTGACCATGTTCAAGATAGGGGAGTTTGCCCGCATCAGCCGGGTACCTGTGAAGACGCTGCGCTACTACGACGAGATCGGTCTGCTTACGCCGGCAGAGGTAGATCGCTTCACCGGGTACCGCTACTACAGTGCCAGCCAGTTAGCGCGGCTGAACCGCATCCTGACGTTCAAGGATTTAGGCTTGTCGCTCGAACAGATCGCGCAGCTCCTGGATGAAGCGCTCACGGTGGAACAAATCCGGGGTATGCTGCGGCTGCGGCAGGCCGAAATCACGCAGGAGATGGAAGAGGCCCAAGGTCGGCTGGCCCGGCTGGAAATCCGCATTCGACAGATCGAACAGGAGGGACTCATGTCCGCTGCAGAAGTCATCTATAAGACCATCGAACCGCTCACGATCCTCTCGATCCGTGAGGTGGTTCCGTCAGTGGATCAGATGGGGCCGCGGGTCAGCGCCGCCTTCAGTAGGCTGTACAGCTTCATCGGCCAGGCGCGTGTGACAGTAGTCGGCGCACCGATGCTGCTCTACCATGCCAATGAGCAGAGCGGCTACGCATTCCATGAGGAGAACATCGATACCGAAACGTCCGCTGTGGTCGATCCGGCTGGACTGCCCGCTGGAATCACCCGCCGAACACTCGATCGCACTGCCGTGGCCTCGGCCATCCACCAGGGTAGCTACGAGACCATCGAGCAGACCTACGCTGCTGTCGGCAAGTGGATGGAAGCTGGCGGCTGCCGCATCTCCGGACCTCCGCGTGAAATTTACCTGCGCGGGCCGGAAAGTGGTGTCCCAGTGCAGGAGTATCTGACCGAGATTTAATACCCAGTGGAACGGGCGAAGTAATCGGTCGCTGAAAACAAAAGGAGCGGGTGATAAACTCGCTCCTTTGCGCGTAGTATCTTCAAGCAGCCTATTTGCGCCGGCGGCTAGCCAGCCAGTAAATCACCGCCAGAAGCAGCAGACCCAGCAGACAGATCATCCCGATGAGCAGCGGACTTTGTGCCTGATCTGCGGTCGTCTGCGTTTCCGCCGTCAGTGGGATAGGCGTGAAGGTCGGAGCGATGGTGGCCTGTTCGGTGGCTTCGGCCGTAGCTTCCGCCGTTTGTTCCGGCGTGGCACTGGCTGGAACTGCCGTAGCATCAACCGTAACTTCAACCGTAACCTCAGGTGTCGGTTCGATGTTCACGACCACAACCTCAGTTGCGGTCGGTGGAACCGGCGTGGCGCTGGCCGGGATCGGCGTGTTAGTCGGTGGAGCCGGCGTGGCGCTGGCCGGGATCGGTGTGTTGGTTGGCGGAACCGGCGTGGCGCTGGCCGGGATC
>DAOUCY010000028.1:0-9581 GCA_034431625.1 Anaerolineae bacterium
CCTACCGACCATCGTCAATGGCTCTTTCAGACGCACTGCCAATTCCGCCCACCGGACGCATTTTTGGTACCTATTACGCTCGTTCCCCGGAGGCAGATGGTGATGATACCAGTGCCTTGGCCCGCTTTGAGTACGCTAATATTGGTCGTTGGTATCTTCTGAACTATCACCGCCTGCTAGAACCACTCGGCATTCCCGGACCACATGTCATCGGTCTGTCAGGCACATCATGGCTACCGGATTCAACCCGCTGGCATGTGGAGGTGCCCCCCATTGGCATCCTACAATCTGAAATGTCAGCTCGTCAGCGCATCACTATGCAGAGCCAGTATTTCTTTCGACCTCAGTACGACACAAAGGGTAACCCTATTTCCATATCAGGCCAGCGTGACAAAATCGCCGCAACCCGGATGATGGCTCAGGCGATGATCCGCTCAAACGAAATCGAGCGCGAATTGAACGAACTGGCCAAGTTGGTGGAAACAGCTCCTGATATGTGGAGCGACCGGGAGCGTATTCTGTTTCTGACCAACTCGTACTCTCAAGCAAAGGCCTTTGCAGAGACGATTGGCAGTCATTGGGCGGACAAATCAGAGATTTTCTACCTCTCTCGTCCGGACGAGTCCGGGCATGAGGACTTGCTTAGTGTAGGACATATCCCACGGGGAGAGATTGAGAAGTTTGCGCTGACTACGGGGCGTATTCTGGTAGCTCCTATGAATGCTATCGGACGAGGTTACAATATTCTCAACCGTGATCGCGATCGAGCCGCCTTCGGGTCAGTTTACTTCCTGATCCGACCCATGCCGCATCCATTTGATATTCAGGCGCTGGCGGGTGAACTCAATGCCTGGACGTTAAAGTGGTGTGCCGATCCACACTTCGCGGGCTGGCAGCATCCCCGTCTGATTGATCAGGCGGCGGAATTCCGACGTTACACCAAGCACTATTGGACCAAGGCCGAGATGCGCCGCTTCTATAGCGATATGAATCCCAATGAGCGCGAAGACTTGGCCGCGACCACCCTGGGCAAAGTCATTCAGGCGGCTGGACGCCTGTTGCGGGGCGGTGTGCCGTTTCGTGCCAGTTTCGTGGATGCGCGCTGGGCACCCGGTAGTGCGGCAGCGCCACCCAATACACCCCGTAATGCCGAACTGGATCATTCCCGGGACAGCTTGCTGACCCAGATGGTTCTGTTACTGGAGCGCTACAGCTCTGACTATACACTGGGGGAGAGCCTCTATGAACCATTCGCCGGGTTGCTTGAAATAGACAACTTCTATCCAAAACGAAACCAGGAGTAACTAATGGCTAACAAAATCCTGCTAGCACGCTTTGCGCTCAACATGGATGCATTGAAGACAATGCATGTGGCGACGATGGATTTTCCATATGAGAATGCCCTGGATACCTTCATGGGCGATATGATTGCGATCAATCAAGCACGCGACGCTGTTGCTTATGAGGAATATCCTCCCATCCGGCGTTTGAATGATGTATTGGTGGGCACCGCACCTGTTCTGGTTCACGGCTTTGAGACCCACGGTCGTAAGCGGCCATGGTTGCAGAGTGGGATCAATACCAAACCACGGCGAATGTTGGCACTGGCGAATGACGCGGATGATCATCCAGTCTGGCGACCGGATAGTGACCAAATCAATGACCTAGCAGCTGTCTGGGCCACGCAGTGGGCGCTAGCGACCTTTTCCGATGAGATTGCGATGCGTGGTGGAGAGGAGGCTGTTGAGGCACTCGATGAAAATATCCGTGCCGCTCAACCGGTGTGGCAGGAACAGACACTGGCTGATCTTTGGGACCAGCGCGAGACTAATAATGCGGTCTGGAGTGCGCTACCCAGCGTGCTGGCGGCTACTTTCACCAGCCGCATGCAAGATCGATCGTTTGCGATGGGCAACGAACATATCCAACGCGCTTTGCGCTGGCAGCTTACGCAGGACGGTGACCGTCTGTTGTGCGTGGTGAGCGAGCCTTTTCACTATGAATCGGGAAGCAACCGCGATCTGATTTCCTATAAGCTGGAGTTCCGCTTGCAAACCCAGGCTGGTGGAAAAGCGCCATGGGTGGCAGTTTACATGCGTATGCGCCGTTGGGCCGACCGTCCAGTCAGCCGCACCAATTTCGGGCGAGATGTATCGGTGTTGGTTACCCTAGGATCATCGCGCAAGCCTGGCTGGCAGACACAGCCAACAATGGTGCGGCTTCAGGTACAGGGTGGGGCAAACAATCTGTCCTGGAAAAACGATACGCCGCTTCTGTTAGAGGCATGGAAGGCGCGTCCCTTGGTCAATCCCAATGCACTCTTTGCGGACCCACAGAACTATGCGCGACCCGATGACCACGGGGATAGCTACTACATCCTGCACGCCGAGGGAATGAAGTACGACACTCCGAAGAACCACACAGCGAAAACAGGCACTAGCCTGCGCGAGCGTTCTGAGATCATGGATCACATTGCAGCGGTGATGGGCAACTACCAGCGTGACGCAGAGTCTGATCCCCTGATGAGCTTGCTGACACCCGATACCGATCTCGATGTGGATTTTCGATCCATCTTGGCACCTGAAGACATCTATGCGAAGCAGCTACGGGCTATGTACACCACCCGCGACATCGACCAAGCATCGGCCTTACCCAGGACAACGTTGCCGCCGCCTAATGTCGACCGCGAGCGGATTCCAGAGCGTCGGCTTCGGTTGCAGAGACATCTGATTGGTGCAGCACTTGATCGTGCTCGTCACGGCAAGCGCCTTAACATCATGCTGGTGACTAAAGAGAAACCGGCGAAAGTTGTGCTGGAGCGAGAGATTCGCCGCCTGCTCTATCTCGACGCCGAGTCTCCCCTTCCGTCGTCTGTTGTTATTACACCAGTGGTCATTCCAGCTGCTCTAAGTGTGCCACCTGGAAAGTCTATTCCGTATGCTCGCAAGGCAGCAGATCGCGAAGTTCATCAAGCGACACTGACTGCTGAGTGGCAACAACTGGTCAACGAGTGGGAGCAACTTTTGAAGAAGCATGCCCTGTCAGAAGCCTACAATCTGGCACTCATTGAGATCGATGGGAGCAGCAATCCGAGTGACAATAGCCGAGAGAAAAGCGGCTGGCACAAGTCTGCTGTTCGCCATGCATGTGTGCAGACTAGTGTCGTCTCACAGATGCTGCGTACGATTCCACCAGCGATGGCAGACCCGAAATACTTTGCGCCCTTTGTGCCGACCGAACTTGGTCGCATCAAAAACGCCGTTCGTGATTTACTGCTGCGCCAACTACACGTATTGTATGATCTACCGCAGGCGCTCTACGCCCACGCTGGACTGAGCGAGGACAACGCCAGCAATCTGACGGTCGTCGGGCTTTATCGGTATCGGGCCAGCATACCCAATCAGGTGGATTACCCGCTGGCCGTCGAATTTCGCCCTGACGGTACGGTGATGGTGATCCTACCGGACGCGGAGGGGAACCCTCAGGAACCGATGCCCTATGTCGAAGCCGGGATTCAGATCGGTCGCGTGTTTGCTCAACCGATGAACAAGGAAAACAAACGGCAGGTGAATTACTATCCCAGGGATAATGATCCACGCCTGACCCGGTTCGCCGAGGCCGTGCTGACAAGGGTTCGACAGAAGCCGACATTGATTCTGATGGAAGCGGACGGCTGGCGATCACACGGTGTTTTGCCGATTGGCAACGAAGTGCTTCAGCACAATCGCCTTCAAATCAACAACAGGACCTATGCGCCTGAATCACTCCCGTATGTCCGGATGGTTCGTGTGCGCGATGCAGGGAATCTGGGGGAAACTCCGCAGTACGCAGCAACCAACAACACAACCTGGAATGAACTTGATGCGGCTGAGTTATTCGACATGATGATCGGTGTTATCGATACGCACACCACCTCCGACCTGCCGCACTACTTCTCCATTGGTCGTCAGCTGGCAGCAGCGAAGAATGATGACCATACGCTATATTCATTTGATGAAGGCGGTGATGTGGCTTACAAGCACCAGCAGGCGGTCGAGATGGTGCCGTTTTTCACGCAACCTGCGGATGAAGACCCCTACGTATACTGCCGTATCGCTCACCTGCTACGCTCAACCTCGGCATGGGAAGGTGGCAATATCGTTTTAGCGTTTCCACTTCACTTGGCGCGCACGCTGGTCAAAGATCAGCTTGATGTGTTCAAG
Organism: Anaerolineae bacterium; assembly: GCA_034431625.1. Classification (GTDB taxonomy): domain Bacteria; phylum Chloroflexota; class Anaerolineae; order Aggregatilineales; family Phototrophicaceae; genus CFX2. Next base: position 4,203 of record DAOUCY010000028.1, read on the forward strand.
CCCTGGGTTTAAAAAGGCAACAATACCAGCAAGCGAAAGTGAGAGGTAAGTTGAGTGCCTCTCAGCTCAGAATATACGCCACTTTGCTTTTCAGCAAAACCGATCAATCCAGTCAAACCGGTCAAACCAATCAGGATCGCTGACTGGTTGACCGGTCTGATCGCTTTGACTGGTTATTTGGCTGCCTCGTTTTCAACCGGCGGTACATCGTAACGCTGCATTATGTCCAGCACTTCGTGGCGATCAATCGCATAGACCTTGCCACCGACGTGATGCTTGCGGCGCGAGTTATCCACCAACTGCAAGCGCTTCAGGATGTGCCCGATCCATTGGGTGTTGCCCATCTGATCGGCTGTCTGCCCCAGAATGTCACGCACCCGCTCACGCAAGTCTGTCCCCTTGATCCAGGTGATGTCTTCCGCGTTGCGTGTGAGCAATTCCAACGCCTGTAGGACTGCCTCCTCGCGCTCGCTGAGTGACTTGCCCTCGCTGATCTGTTCGTCCCATTCCGCCGCGTTGGAGACGGCATCCAGCAGCCCGTTCACACTGCCCTGCTCCTCAAAGAAAGCAGCCAGCGCGACCAGTGGCGACCACAGCTCGCCTGACCGGTTGTGCAACTTATGCAGTTCGGGGCGCTCAAAGTAGTTGCGATACACCGCCTGAAAGTGCGTCAGCGCCAGCGTGTAGAGCTGGTGCCGGATGGTTGCACCGTCGAAGTCGGGCGGGAACGATGGCATCTTCCTGTTGGTGCGGCGCATCGGTATGGCAATGCAGCGGCTGGCGAGGATGTCCTCCAGTCCCATGATCGCGGCCAGAATCTTGGGTGAATAGACATCGAATGCCTGTGGTTTGAAGTCATCGCCGGTGACGCGGATGGCGGGCATCCCCTGCTTATAGCCACTGTTCAGCAGTTGGCGGATCTGCTGCATCCCCGGATCACGCGGGTTGTGATAGCGTTCGGCTTCGTCGATACCCACTGTGCATGAGGTGTGATGGATCAGCCGGAACATGCTCGGCCCAGTTGGATCGGACGTTGTAATCATGTTGAAGGCCAGCGGTTGCAGCACACGTAACACCGTACTCTTGCCGCTGTTCTTCGGGCCGTTCAACGCCAGATACGGATAGGCGGGGAAAAGCGTGTAGAAGTAGGTGCCGATCGTCCACAGCGTCAGGATGCGGCTCTCGATCTCCGAACGGAAGTCGATGTACTGCTTGAACAGATCATGGATGGCAGTGAACACTTCTCCCGGCTGCACCGTCTCACCTTCCAGGTAGCGGCGCAGATCGCTGTAGCGCCAGCGCATCAGGAACTCAGAACCTTCCGGGATGACCTTCAGCGCGACTTCTTTGTCGCTGACGCTGATAATCTGCTCATCGGTCAGGCGGCGCAGTTCGCGGGTGCTGGTCACCAGATAGGGCTGAATGTTGAGTTTGTTACCCTTCGTCCGCTCGGTAATCGACACCGTGACCATCGCCACATCCCGACGGAAACCCAGCGCCGGGGACAACAGCGGGATGTCATCGCTCAGTATCTGTGGCACATCGTCCTCCTCTTCTTGCTCGACTTCGGATCGGGCGGCTTTCGCCAGATCAGTAAACGCCCGGCCCTTGATGCCAATATTACCGACTGCCGTCTTGAACTCTGCGAAGGCAAAGTCATCCAGGCGAACAGCGTGCGTGAACAACTGGCGCACAGCATCCTGCCGCTCGATACCTTCGAGATCACTAACCCGGTCGATTTCCAGTGTGATCCACGACGGTGCGGTGTTCAGCAGGCTGGCTGCATCTTCGGCGGTTGCGCCCTGCTGCGATAGCCAGTCGTTGGCGTCTTTCACGCCTTCGGGAAACTGCGGGATGTGGGCACGATCCGATAGCTGCCGGGCGATCTCGAAGGCTTTGGCACGCGCCTCATCGGTGTTGTCCAACGTAATGAACACGCGCCGATGTCGCTTGAGCATCTCCAACAATGTGTCGTTGAGCGTCATGCCAGCGATGGCGATGGCGGGGATGTCCCACATCCCGAATGTGATGGCATCCGCCTGTCCTTCGACCAACACTACCTGCTCAACCTCTCCATGATACAGGTGATTGCGATAGGGTTGTTTTTCACCGATGAGGTCACGCGGCGGGTTGTAGTGCTTCTTTCCTTCTATAGAACGTCCGCTGAGGTATGTCAGACGCCTCTTGTCGAGATGGATATACACCAGCATCCCGCCAGGGAACTTGTGAATAATACTGCGCCAACTGTCGGACAGGTTCAATCCTTCCAGCAGCGGACGCTTGTCTGGCGGCATGAAGCCGAGCTTCGCCAACCGGATCGTCTGCATGTCCCACCCGCGCCTTTTCGTTGCGTAGGACAGCGCAGACGGTGTATCCAGCAGCGTGTCATGCAGACGTTGCACAAGCTGCCGCTCCGACCACGTCGTTGTCTGACGGAAGTCTGTACCACGCTGGATACTGATCCCTGCTCGGCGAGCCAGATACTCGACGGCTTCCATGAAGTGCTGTGGATCACGGTTGTTCCACCCGCTGCCATAGTTGAGGTGATAGCGTCCGACGAAGTCGAACACATCGCCGTGTTCACCGCGCGAATTCCAGAAATACATCCCGCTGGCAGGCACAACCACCAAACTGTCGTGCTCCACCCCGATGAAGCGTTTCCCCGACCGCTTCAGACTAAACTTTTCACCAATAACGTCCTCGATGGGGTTGCGAGAACGGATATGTTCCAGGTCGATACTCATGATTTGTCTCCAGGCAAAGCTGAACTAAAGTCGTGTGCGAACATGACCGAAAAGCAAACAGATTCAGTTGCGAGGGTCTGGAGACTGTGATAGAGTTTAGGTGTCCAGTCTAAACAACTACCACCATCGCCCAGCCCACCCGCGCAGTTCCGAGTGGTCATTTCCCATTTATGGGGGAGAGCGGCTATTTTTCACGACATAATCTCCAAAAAGGTTCGCCCGGGCGAACCTTTTTCAATCTCCACTCAATAAACGTTCGGCTTCCACAATAAGCTTTCGCATCGCTTGCAGGCGGGCGAGTGCGATAGCCGGATCGCCTTCTTGTTGAATCAGTGCAAGCACGAAATCCTGTGGTGACGTGGTTGTGACCGAATGGGTGACTTTTGCCATCTTTACTGCGGCTGGCGGCAGTTTTTCTAGTACCTCATCGCCCTCAGTATCCGGACCATCCCCCTGACACAACTCCTTGATCTGTTTGCTTGTGAGATTGAAGTCAATGATTTGACGCACAATCTCTGCGTGAAACTCCTGCGGGAGCGTAACCACGTAGCGAAGTCTTTTTTCTTCAATACCGTGACGATCAGCCAGTTCTATTGCTTCATCAGACAGTTTCAGAAGAGCTTTGATCTCACTGAAGTGTGTCTTCTTGATTCCACCCATTGCGCTGAGGATCGCATCCGTGTATTCACGCTTGCCGCGCAGATCGAGTTCCAATGCCTGTCGGTAGAAGTCATTCGGAACTGCTGCGTCGGGTATCTGATAGCCATGGACCGTGAGCAGGAGCAGGGCAGCCTGCCGCGCCATCGCTATCGCAGATAAGCCGCTGCGAGCGGTGTTCTCCTTCGCCTGACGAAAGACTGATGAGCGTTCAGCGGGGATGATGATGCACGGGATCATGCCGTCGCCGCTGTAGCTCGGGATGAAGTCGCGCAGCAGCCACGTCGCCCAGTAGCGCCGCTCCCCAGTCTCAATGCGGAACTGCCGTGTCACTCCTTCGGAGACATCCACTACCGTCAGTGGGTTGACCTGCCCATCATCGCGGATGGTCACCGCGAGGTTGACCAGATCACGCAGAAGCTGTTCTTCTGGAGACAGCTTCGCGTCCTGCTCGTCGCCACCTTCATCATCTGGGTTGGGCAGCATTTCCAGCACATTGTTGAAGGGCCGCCCGCGCTGGCGAGCGGCAACCTGTACTAATTGAACGAGTTCCTTCAGCGCCTGTGTCGGGGTCAGTCGACTGCTGTGAAAAGCAAGATGTAGTTGCTCAGGCAGAACGCGGCGCGGCTGAACCGGATCAGGGCGAACCATCTCCAGCAGGATCCGCTCCACACGGATACTGTTGTCCTCAAACTGCTGAGGATTGCCTTCCAGTAAATCCTCGGTGACCGACGCCAGCAGTTCATCCATCCGGTGCGAGTTGTTTTTCGGAGGCATCTAGGCACCCCCTTTCGCCATGTGCCGTACCAGCGTGCCGACTAGTTGGGCATAGGCTCGGCTGGCTGGCGCTTTGGGGTCGTAGTTGAATACACTCAGGTGGTTGTGATGGGCATAGGATACCGCTTCATTGGCGGGGATCACGCCAATCAGCAGCTTGCCCAGCACGCTGTGGCCTTTGAGTTCATCCAGCAGGTGGTTATGTCCGCGGATGCGGCTGTCCATCTTGGTCACCAGAATGCCGCTGATCCGCAGATTGGGATGCCGCCAGCCTTCACGGATGTCGTTGATCTTGCTCATCACGCTCATCAGACCGACGGTTTCCAGATAGCGCGGCTCCACCGGGACGATGGCATCTGTCGCGGCGATCAGTCCCATCTCGGTCATCAGCGAGAACGACGGGCGGGTATCAATGACAATCGCTGCATAGTGGCTGGCGATGCGACTGAGCGGGTCAGCCAGACGGTATGGCGCACCCGCCACGCGCATCAGCTCGCGTTCTGCGCCTTCCAGCATGGGGGAGGCGGGCAGCACATGCAGGTCAGGGTCCCATGTCGACTCAACAATACACTCTGAAAGCACCTGCGCGGCATTGGGGCGATCCGCCGAGAGCACTGCATACAGGCTGTCTTCAGCGCCAAAGTCGTTACGGCCAGTCGTCACCAACGTGGCGTGGCCCTGACTGTCGGTATCGATCAGCAGGACACGGGAGTTGGAGGCACCAGCACGCCGCAATACGCCAGCGATGCCGAGTGCGATGGTGGTAGCGGACGTAGACTTACCCACGCCGCCTTTGTGATTGGTGAGTACAAAAGTACGAGTCATGATAGAGGTTTCCTCCGCAAACTGAAAACGTGTGAACGAAACCGTCTGCAAAACCAACGAACTGCCAACCCGTGTTATGCTGTTGGGCGGGAGTGCCGTTAGCCTCCGCGACGGTGCTTCAAGGTGGGCTGGGAGGGTGCAGGTCCCTCCTCGGCTCACCGCAAAAGCCGAATTAGTTCAGTTTCAAGATGCGTTGGAGACTGGTGCTTTGGGGGAAAACAATTGCTTGGAGAAATCTGAGGGAAGGTTTGAGAGGAAACGGATGTTCGGACTGAATCTCTTCAAGTCCAAATTTTGATAAGCCGGCCACCGCGTTTGATAGGGTGGCCGGCTTTTTTGTATGGCTATCCCATACCTCGGCTGAGGGACGCCGGCA
>DAOUCY010000029.1:0-183137 GCA_034431625.1 Anaerolineae bacterium
GAACTGATCCTCAACCAGCTCGCCATTCGCTTTGAAGGCAGAATACCGCTTTGAAGGACAGGTCATTTACACCAAAGTCTTGACAGACTCAATCTGGAACTGCTTGACAGCCCATTGAAATATCGTTAGGATCATATTCAACTTCACATATGCCAAAAAGCGTTGATCTGGAAGAGTAAATGTTGAAACGGTGTTCAGAGAGCTGCCGGTAGCTGTGAAGGCAGTACAAACGCCAACATTGAATGGGCCAGGGAGCTGTATAGCCGAAAAATCAAGTAGGCTGTGCCGGAAACGCACCGTTATCAGAGCGCAGGGTATCATCGCGAAAACGATTGTACCCGCCAAGAGTGAAACCATGGATTGGTCATGGTTTAATCAAGGTGGCACCACGGGAATCCCTTCTCGTCCTTGAGCGATAAAGGGATTTTTTATTGACGAAAACCCGTCAGGGGGATCCAGCCGTGGTGCTATTCGCGACACAAGCCCGTGAAAACATTCAACCGAGCCGAGAGACTGTTCATCGCCTGTTTGAGCAGGGCGATCTCGTTCCCATCTATCGAACCCTCTTGGCCGATCTGGAAACCCCAGTCTCGGTTTATCTCAAGCTGACTCAAGCTGGTCAGTACTCTTTTCTTTTGGAAAGTGTTGAGGGTGGAGAACAGGTAGGTCGTTATTCCTTCCTCGGTGTGAATCCGAAGGGCGCCGTGTTTGTACAAAATGGTCAGGTCACCCGTGTCTACCACGGTCAGCGTATGACCCGACCGTTGGCTTCTGGCGAAGATCCTCTTCAAGCAGTTAAGTCTGAGTTCGCTCGTGTGAAACCTGTTCGGCTAGAAGGACTGCCTCGCTTTGTGGGTGGCGCAGTCGGTTATCTCAGTTACGATGCTGTGCGCTACTTCGAGCGTCTGCCGAACACCGCCGAAGACGAACTGAATGTTCCTGAAGCCGCCTTTTTACTTCCCGACACGTTGGTGATTTTCGATCACGCACGGCATCTGCTGATTATCCTCGCGAATGCCCATAACACAGGCGATCCTAATGCGGCCTATGATGATGCCTTAGCCCGTATTGACCATATTGTACAGGCATTGCGCCGGCCCACACCCGCCATTCCTACGGCCCAGTTTCCAATGAATGAGGAACTTCGTTCCAATATGACCCGCGAACGCTACGAGGAAATCGTTCGTGAGGCGAAGGAGTATATCGCAGCAGGTGACGCTTTTCAGATTGTGCTTTCCCAGCGCTTTACTCGGCACACCTCGGCCCCGCCGCTTGCCATTTATCGCTCACTGCGGATGCTGAATCCATCCCCCTATATGTTCCTGCTGAATTTTGGATCCGACCTCAGTTTGATTGGTGCGTCGCCAGAAGTCATGGTGCGTCTAGAAGATGGCATAGCTATGGTCCGGCCGATCGCTGGAACCCGTCCACGGGGTTCCACCGAAGCCGAAGATCAGAAAATGGCAGACGAACTTATCAATGATCCGAAGGAACGCGCCGAACATGTCATGCTCGTTGATCTGGGGCGGAATGATTTAGGCCGTGTCTGTGACTACGGCTCAGTGCGCGTCTCACGCATGATGTATGTCGAACGCTATTCCCATGTCATGCACATTGTCAGCCAAGTTGAAGGTAAACTGCGTGCAGATATGGACGCCTTTGACTTACTACGGGCGACTTTTCCGGCAGGTACTTTGAGCGGCGCTCCCAAAGTCCGGGCGATGGAAATTATTGAGGAGCTGGAAGGTACACGGCGCGGAACCTATGCCGGGGCAGTAGGATATTTCAGCTTTGACGGTTCCATGGATACGTGCATTACTATTCGAGCTGTCCTAATGCGTAACGATATCGTCACGCTGCAATCAGGAGCTGGGATTGTTGCTGACAGTGATCCTGCGCGCGAGTACGAGGAGACGATCAACAAAGCCCGTGCTGTTGCTGTTGCAATCCAATACGCGGAACAGGGCTTATTGTAGTGTAGGAGGTTAGAGTGGTCGTCAAACGTGTGATCTTCATCCGTCCCGGAGAAACCGATTGGAACCGTGATCTGCGCTGGCAGGGGTGGGTTGCTGCGCCGATGAATGCGCATGGCCGACGGCAGGTTCAGCGGTTGGCGAATTTCATCCGCAACATTGGCATTGGTGCGCTTTATACCAGCGATTTGAAACGTGCTTTGGAGACCGCTGAGCTTCTGACCGAGCGGTTGGGTTTTGCCGCAGTTGCCGATCCTCGCCTCCGCGAACGCAGCATCGGAGCTTGGCAGGGTTTAACCCCTGAAGAAATGCGTGACTGGTACTCCGAAGATTATGATCGCTTCCAAGCGGATCCAGAGAACTTCCAAATTCCGGGTGGAGAATCTCGTCAAGATGTCAAGAAGCGTATGGTTGCTGCATTTGATGACATTCTGGCACAGTCTCGCGCTGAGACAGTTGGGATTGTTACTCATACCACAGCAGTTCACGCCTTATTAGATGTTATCCTGCCTGGTGGGTTCGCTGGTGAAGAAGGTGTTCGTAATACATCAGTCACGACTATCGTCCGTGAAGGTGATACTTGGCGCTTGGTTACTTCCGATGATGTCACTCATCTTGAAGGCATGGATTCAAAGAAATCACCGGAACTGGAGAGCCTGAAATGATCCTGGTTATCGATAATTACGACAGTTTCACCTACAACCTAGTCCAGGTCATGGGGGAGATGGGCGCAGAACTAGAAGTGGTTCGGAATGACCAGATCACGGTGGATCAAATTCGCAGCCTCTCTCCCAGTCACATCGTAATCTCCCCTGGCCCTGGCGATCCTGATGACAGCGGTGTATCACTCGAAGTGCTGCGCCAGCTTGGTGAGACGACGCCGATTTTGGGTGTATGCCTGGGACACCAGTGCATTGGACAGGTCTATGGCGGTGTGGTAATGCGCGCGCCTCGCCTGATGCACGGCAAGACTAGCCTGATCTATCACCAGGGTGATCCTATGTTTGATGGGATGCCCAATCCCTTTGAAGCGACCCGCTATCACAGCTTAATCGTTGATCAAGCGACTCTGCCCAACTGCCTGTATGTCACTGCTACCACAGATCAGGGCGAAATCATGGGGCTGCGTCACAAACAGTTTCCAGTCTACGGGGTGCAGTTTCATCCAGAGAGCATTTTAACTACCCACGGTCCTCGCCTGCTGCGAAATTTCTTGGAAATCAATGTACCTCTAGGAGTGCACTGAATGACGACGCCACAAACGGTCGAGAAATCTCCAACTCTGAGCAGCGCTGCTCATAAAAAAACGGTACTTTCCGGGATTCAACCGACCGGCATTCTTCACATTGGAAACTATATTGGCGCGCTCAGTGTGTGGGTTGCCAATCAACATCAGTACAACAACCTGTTTATGATTGCCAACTTACACGCGCTCACCGTGCCGGAATCGATTAAGTCTGCTGAACTGCGAGAGAATGCCCGTCGTGTGGCGGCTTTGTATATTGCCTGCGGTATCGATCCGCATGAATCGGTAATTTTCTTGCAGTCAGATGTCCCTGCCCATCCCTATCTGGCCTGGATTCTGACCTGTTGTACTCCCATGGGGTGGCTGGAACGTATGACTCAATACAAGAGCAAAGCCGCCTTGCAAGAAACGGTTGGAACTGGGTTGTTCACATATCCATCACTCCAAGCGGCTGATATTCTTCTCTACAAAGCTGACCTGGTCCCGGTTGGAGAAGATCAGAGCCAGCACGTAGAGATCACTCGTGACATCGCTCAGCGTTTCAATCACCTGTTTGGCGAGGATTACTTTCCACTGCCTGAACTCTATCTGCGCAAAAGTGGTGCTCGTATCATGGGCTTTGATGACCCGACTGCTAAGATGAGTAAGAGCATGGCTGAAACCAAAAAAGGCCACGCTATCTCGCTGTTGGATGATCCAGGTACGATCAAGAAAACCATCATGTCCGCTGTCACCGATCCGGGCAGCGAAACCCGCTTTGACTATGCCTCGCCTGGTGTACTTAATCTTCTAACCCTTTACGAGGTTCTGACGGGCCAATCTCGCCCAGCCATCGAGGACAAGTTTGCGGGCAAAGGGTATGGTTTCCTGAAACGTGAACTTGTTGATACTGTAGTCAAAACCCTCGAACCTATTCAGACTCGCTATCGTGAAATTACCGAACGTGAAGGTTATCTGGACGAACTGCTTGCTTCTGGCGCAGCGCGTGCCAGCGCTATTGCTGACCAGACATTGGCCGATGTCCGCCGCCTGACCGGAGTATAGGGAAGGGTATGCGTATGGAGATTCAACACGCCCTTGATATATTGAGCCGGTTCGGTCACTTGCAGGAAGAAGAAGCCGAAGCAGTCATGAACCAGATTATGGCTGGGGGAGCCACTGAGGCCCAGATTGGTGCCTACCTGATGGCTCTGCGGATGAAGGGCGAGACCTCCGATGAAATTACTGGCAGTGCTCGCGCCATGCGCTCCAATGCGCACCGTGTCCCAACACGAATAGATGGAAGTCAACTGCTGGATACCTGTGGTACAGGTGGTGACCGTTCTGGTACATTCAACATCAGCACTACAGTCGCTTTTGTGGCTGCTGGAGCTGGTGTGAAAGTTGCTAAACATGGCAATCGTGCAGCGAGCAGCAAGTGTGGCAGCGCTGATGTGTTGGCTGAATTGGGCGTCAACTTGGAACTAACCCCAGAACAAGTTGGCCAATGCATCGACGAGATTGGTATAGGTTTTCTCTTCGCGGCTAAACTGCACCCTGCGATGAAGAATGCCATTGGGCCGCGCCGCCAGATGGCGATTCGTACCATATTCAACATACTCGGCCCATTAACCAATCCGGCGGGAGCACGACGGCAGTTGATGGGGGTTTTCGCTGCTGATCTAACTGATATGTTGGCGCATGTCCTCGGTAAGTTAGGTGCGCAGTCTGCTATTGTCGTCAGTGGCTACGGTGGTCTTGATGAGTTAACAACCACTGGCCCAAACCGTGTCAGCCAGTTCAAGGATGGCGCAGTTCGTACCTTCGATATTGACCCGCGCGAACTCGGGTTCCGTGGGGCAGCCATCAGTGAACTGCTAGGCGATGACGCGCCGACCAATGCTGCCATTCTCCGGGGTATCCTAAGTGGTGAGATCCATGATGCCCGCCGTGATGTTGTCCTGCTGAACTCTGGCGCAGCGTTGATGGCTGCTGAGACAGTCGACAACTTGGCCGATGGGATCAAACAAGCAGGCGAGGTGATCGACAGCGGTGCAGCGCTTGCTAAACTCGATGAACTGATTCGTTATTCTCGTCAGTTCGCGGCGGTGCAGTGATGCCTTTTGTCAAGACAGACACTGTGCTGGATACAATCCTGGCTCAGAAGCAGATTGAGATCGAATTCCTGCGCCAGCGCCCGGATCGCATCGCAGAATTGGAGACAGAGGCACGGCATCGTCCTTCACCGCGCGATTTCACGTCTGTGCTGCACAGAGATACAGTTGCGTTGATCGCCGAAGTTAAGAAGGCCTCGCCTAGCAAGGGGATTTTGGTCACGGAGTTCGATCCACTTGCCATCGCTCACACGTATGCTGCGAATGGTGCAGCAGCCATTTCTGTTTTGACCGATGAGAAATTCTTTCAAGGCAGTTTGTTGTATCTCAGTGCAATCCGCACCGAGGTCGATATTCCCTTGCTTCGCAAAGACTTTGTGATTGATCCAATTCAGGTTTTGGAGGCTCGTGCTGCCGGTGCCGATGCGGTGCTGCTCATCGTCATGGCCCTCCAAAACGATCTGTTGGTCGAGCTGCATGCTCTTATTCGTGAACTAGGTATGGCAGCACTCGTGGAAGTTCACAATGAGGCGGAATTGGATAGGGCGCTCACCGTTGGTGCGACGCTCATTGGGGTGAACAATCGTGATTTGCGGACGTTCCATGAGGATCTTCGAACGACTGAGCGGCTGGCGAACCGGTTGGGCGGCAGCAGTGTCACGCTGGTGGCGGAAAGTGCTATGCGGAGTCTGGAAGATGTTCGCCGGATGGGAGATTGTGGTGTTGATGCAGTGCTGATTGGCGAAGGATTGGTCAAAGCGTCGGATCGAGCCGCGGCTGTAAGGGCTTTTAGCAGCCAACCCAGGCAAGTCAGGACAATGTTATGACTGTCTTTCGATACCATCCGGATATTATCGAACGCTTTCCGGACATTGTTGGAGGCGTGATTGTTGGAAAAGGTCTTTCCGCTTCTTGTGTTGACCTAGGATTCATCCAGGTGTATCTAGCAGAGCAGCGTGATGTACTGTCTCGTACAGATGGCAGCGGCTTGAGCTTGCTCAAGCCGCTCGCAGCCTGGCGTCAGGCATTTCGACGCTTCGGCGTCGAGCCGACCCAGTATCGCAGTGCGGCCGAGTCGCTGCTTCGCCGGCTCACCAAGAAAGGCGACATCCCCTCTATAAATTTGTTGGTCGATATCGGCAATCTAGTGAGTATTCGCTATGCTCTCCCTGTCGCGGTGATTGATTATCGAATGGTTCAGCTGCCTATTACCGTCCGCTTTGCACGTGGTGATGAGCGTTTCGTGCGTCTGGGCGAAGAGGATATTGATCCCATCCCATCCGGCGAAGTCATCTTTACTGATGCTGTTGGGTCAGTGGTGGCGCGCCGCTGGTGCTGGCGGCAGAGCGCCGAAAGTGCAGCTACACCAACTACAACCAGCGTAATCGTTACAGTCGAAGCGCATCATGCTGCTGGACGTGCTGATGTCGAACATGCCTGTGCTGATCTGGTTGAGTTGTTCAGCCGCTATGTGGGCGGTGAATACACAGTTTCTTTGCTGGATGCGGGCACTCTCGCGGGATAAAGACAATGGTCAAGGTCAAAATTTGTGGTTTGTTGACATTAGAGGATGCCCGCGCGGCTGCGATTGCTGGAGCAGACTTGCTGGGCTTCAATTTCTACAATAAGAGTCCGCGTTACATTTCGCCGGATGCTGCTCTCCAGATTTGCGACACACTCCGTTCTGAGCTTGGATCACGCTGCCCAGTGTTGATTGGCCTGTTTGTCAACGAAGTGGCTGGCGTCATCTCCGCAGTCACCCGCAAAGTTGGTCTCAACGGGGCACAGTTAAGTGGTGATGAGTCCGACGCTCTACTGAAGGAATTGTATGGCATTGGCTACAAAACGATCCGTCCAGCCAACCGTGCTCAGGCACTCGATGATGTTGAGTACTTTCGCCCACAGTTCCCAACCAATCCGCAGTTTCCATCCCTCCTTCTGGATGCCTATCACCCCCAACTTTACGGCGGTACGGGTGAGCAGGCCAGCCTAGAGGTGGCCCTGGCAGTCAAAGCGGTTGTTCCGCGCCTGATGTTGGCTGGCGGATTGACTCCGGAGAACGTCGGCGCGCGGATCGAGCAGATTCAGCCCTGGGGTGTTGATGTTGCCAGCGGCGTTGAGGTCGAAGGTCAGCCAGGTCGCAAAGACCCCGAACGAGTGCGTGCCTTCATCGATGCTGTTCGCCGCAGCGAAACCTGAGCGGGAGGAGCGCATTAATGGAAATCAACATCCAACCCATGCGTCCCGATCATTGGGAAAGCGTGCGCGAGATTTATGTAGAGGGATAACTTAACTGGAGCGTATCGGGCATCTGGATGGCCTCTGACACGACACCATCTTGATTGAACGCAAAAGTAATGTGGTCAGCATCTGATGAGAGACACAGGGCAGAAAATGATATCGAATACGAAAACGAGTCCCTACATTCAGATCGGCACAGCCGATGTCCCCAATGAGCGCGGCTACTATGGCGAATTCGGTGGGCGTTATGTCCCTGAAACCATCATTCCCGCGCTCGACGAACTGACTGAAGCCTACTATGCGGCCATGGCCGATCCTACTTTCCAGGATCGCCTCTTGCAGCTTCACCGCACCTATACCGGCCGGCCGACTCCGCTCACTTATGCCGAACGCTTGAGCCAGCATCTCGGCGGCGCCCAGATTTATATTAAACGGGAAGACCTCGCCCATACCGGCGCCCACAAGATCAACAATGCGTTAGGGCAGGCGCTCCTTGCCCAGCGTATGGGCAAGAAGCGCGTGATCGCTGAGACTGGGGCAGGGCAGCATGGCGTTGCTAGTGCGACAGCCTCCGCGCTGCTTGGCCTGGAATGTGTCGTCTATATGGGCAGCGTTGATATGACCCGCCAGCAGCCCAATGTCTTCCGTATGCACCTGCTCGGTGCTAAAGTCATCCCTGTGGAAAGCGGCAGCAAGACCCTCAAAGATGCCATCAATGAAGCCATGCGCGATTGGGTCACCAACGTGCGCACCAGCTTCTATCTGCTCGGTAGTGCGCTTGGGCCGCATCCCTATCCGATGATGGTGCGTGATTTTCAGAGTGTGATCGGCATTGAAGCCCGCCAGCAAATCCTGGAACGCACCGGCCGTCTCCCCGATGTAGCGATTGCTTGTGTCGGCGGCGGCAGCAATGCCATTGGTCTCTTCCATGGCTTCCGCCAAGACGAAAGCGTTGAGCTAATCGGCGTAGAGGCAGGTGGTCACGGCATCCTCAGCGGAGAACATGCCGCCCGTTTTGCTGATCCTAGTCTCGGTCGGCCGGGGGTGCTGCATGGCACACGCTCATTTGTCCTCCAAGATTCCGATGGTCAGATCATGAACACCCACAGTATCTCCGCTGGTTTGGACTATGCCTCGATTGGCCCAGAACATGCCTATCTGCGCCAGAGCGAACGGGCTTATTACACACTGGCGACTGATGATGAGGCGCTGGCTGCGCTGCAAACCCTCGCGAAGATGGAAGGGATCATACCTGCTCTGGAAAGTGCCCATGCAGTCGCCGAAGCGATCAAGCGTGCCCCGACCATGCCCAAAGACTCAATTATGCTGGTCAATCTCTCTGGACGGGGTGATAAAGACCTTGATACCGTCATGCGCGAACTCAAGCGCACAGCCACCTAGGAGACCAAACGCGACATGCTTCACCCTGGTACGCCGGTCCGCCCCTGTGTGAGTGCCCTATTGCTTACGCCTGATTGCAAGGTGATTATTCAGCTTCGGGATGATAAGCCTGACCTACCATTTCCGGCACACTGGGCCACCCTTGGCGGACGGATCGAAGCCGGTGAAAGTCCGGAAGAGGCTGTGTGCCGCGAACTCTATGAAGAGACCGAGTTAACCCTTCCTTTAACATACTGGCGGCGCGTTGACCATGCCTATGTCTGGAATGGACAGCCAGGTTATGTTGAAAACCATGCCTTTGTCGGGCACTATGATGGCATGGTGAGCGAAATTCGCCTGTATGAAGGCCAGCGCCTCGATTGCTTTGATGCCGAACAAATTGACCACGTTCCCATCGCCTATGGCCTTGAGAAGCTCTTGAAGGAATTCTTTGCCGAGTATGTCCGTCACCTTAGCAGCAACCTTTAATCCGCGTGGTGAAGTCGGTAGATTGCGCCGCCTCTATGCTTTGCTGAAAGTGGCCTACGATCATATCGTGATTTCGCTGCCGCCTGTCGTGGCGATGGAAGATGCTTTCGCCATTCGGGAACTGCCCGGTGCGATCATTCACGTCAACGAAGATTGGTCGCATGGCCGCTTCATGTCGCTTCAGTTAGCCGCCCAAACCCAGTCGGATCACATTCACTACGCGGATATGGATCGACTGCTGCGTTGGGTTGAAACCCGCTCACAGGAATGGAAACAGACTCTCAATCGAATCGAGCAGGTGGACTGCCTCGTCATAGGCCGTACTCAGGCAGCCTGGGAGACGCATCCTCACGCCTTACGCGATACTGAAGCGATCACCAATAATCTATTTTCGCGTTTGCTCGGCCAGCGGTTGGATTTGAGCGCTGGCTCCAAAGGATTCAGCCGGAACGCTGCTGACTTCATTTTGGCGAACAGCCAGCCTCGACGCGCTATCGGAACTGACTCTGAATGGATCGTGCTGCTGCATCGCGCCGGCTTTCGGATCGATACGGTATTGGTTGATGGTCTCGATTGGGAGATTGCTGACCAGCATCAGGACAAAGCTGCTGATGCGAATCGGCAGCAGGAGATGGCTGCGCGCTATGATGCCGATCCGAAGCATTGGGCGCACAGGGTCGGGATTGCCCATGAGATTGTCGAAGCCGGTCTGGACGCTTGGACCCGTACGCTTCACCTGGAGGGCGAACATGCGTTACTTCGAAGTTCGCAGGCATAGTATCTGCATTAAGTCAGACGACTGTCTTTCGCAGGCGGGTAGGGCAAGGGGTGCGGTTGAGTTATGAGGCTGGACAATTTGTGGAAGCACAAATATTGTGGGTGAATCTGGAGGCATTATGACTGAAGTCAAACAGAAGACGGGCCTGGAATCCGTTGCCGCTATGTTTGAACGGGCGAAATCACAGGATCGCCCGGCGTTCTTGCCCTATTTCCCCATCGGCTACCCGGACTACGACTCTTCATTGGAAGCCCTGTATGCCATGTCACAGTTGGATGTGGATGGCTTCGAGATCGGCATCCCCTTCAGCGACCCGCTGGCTGATGGGCCAATCATTCAAGCGGCTACCCAGAAGGCGCTGGAGAACGGCGTAACGGTTCGCAAATGCCTCGAGGCGGTGCGCAGCCTCCGGGGACGGGGTGTGCACCAACCGATGCTCATGATGGGCTATGTCAATCCTATGTTGGCCTATGGCGCAGAACGCTTTGTTCAGGATGCGCGAGCTGCCGGCGTTGATGGGCTGATTATCCCGGACTTACCACCTGAAGAGGCTGACCAGTTCGTCACATTCTGCCATCGCGAAGGCCTGGCGCTGGTTTTCTTTCTTGCGCCGACCAGCAGTACTTTCCGGATCGACCGGGTGGCAGAACAAGCGACCGGTTTCATCTATGTGGTCTCTGTGACGGGTATTACAGGTGTGAGAGCTGAATTGCCTTCTGATTTGCGTGACTACATCGCTCGTCTGCGTGCCCGCACAACAATGCCGCTGGTGCTTGGTTTTGGTATCAGCAGCCCCGATCATGCTCGCATGTTAAAAAGGCTGGTCGATGGATTCATCGTCGCTAGCGCCTTAATTCGCGCTGCTGGTGAGGGAATCGATCGTGCAGTAGCTCTTGCTGGCGACATTCGACATGCTCTAGACTCGTGAAAGGGAACCCACGCAGCCACGTTGACAACCCATAAAAACCCGTGTTATGCTCTTCCCATTTGTGGGGATAACCGTTTGCGGACCATGCTAATCTTTAGCCAGTCGCTCATCTGCTCGTACCGATACGAAACTCTGTACATAGAGGCGGTTGGTGCGATGCGTCCTGGGTCGGAACGAGTGAACTGAACCCAAAGAAATGTGGAATGAACAGGCGCAGAGCATACGCTCCGCGCCTTTTTTGTTGCAGGATTGGGCATAGAAAGGACATGGGTAGCTATGGTGATCCAAATGCGCGGTGTAAGGGGGGCGACAACGGTTGAACACAACACCGCTAGCGAGATTTTGGAGGCTACTGCTCGGCTGATGCGGGCGCTAATTGAGACCAACGGGATTGAAGAGGATGATGTGGCCAGTGTGTTTTTCACAACTACCCCCGATCTCAATGCAGCTTTTCCGGCCAAAGCGGCCCGTGACCTTGGTTGGCATCGCACGGCCTTAATGGGCGCTCAGGAGATGGATGCTCCGGATGGAATCCCGATGTGCATTCGGGTTCTCATTCATTGGAATACAGACCGAAAGTTGGATGACATCAAACATGTGTATATGCGCGGAGCGCTGGCACTGCGCCCCGATCTGTATCCCGATAACAAAATTGTTCTGAATACCGAGCAGGACATATGAGACTAAATCGCTGCCTACTCATGGGTTTGCTAGATGCTCTTGAACGGATACTTCTATGAAAGTGAGCGGTTTTCATACCCGACATCTGGCTGTCGTTGGTCTAGGTTTGATGGGCGGCTCGCTGGCTTTGGCACTGCGAGATCATGCTGATACAATCACTGCGGTTGAACTCAGCCCGCAGGCTTGCCAGTATGCGCTGAATCACAAAATCGTCGATCATGCGACTGATGACCTTCGCACGGGTGTTTCGGAAGCTGAAACGGTCATTCTAGCTGCGCCCGTTCGCGCGATCCAATCCATGATTGAAAGGCGCATCGGCTCTTATTTGCGCTCCAATACACTTCTCATTGATATCGGCAGCACCAAGCGAGACATTTGTGAGGCTATGGGCCGCCTACCTGTTGGCATCCATGCTATTGGTGGACATCCGATGACGGGTAAGGAATACAGTGGGGTCGAAGCCAGCGATGGCAGACTTTTCAATGACCGGCCTTTTGTCCTATGCCCGACCCGTCGAACGACGCCGGCTACACGCATCCGCGCTCTCAGCCTGGTCGAGGCAATAGGCGCTGTTCCCTTCGAGATGGAGGCAGATCGCCACGATCACCTTGTAGCGGCTATCAGCCATTTGCCCTACATTCTGAGTTCGGCGTTGGTTGCCACTGTTGCGCAGGAAGGAAAAGCTGACCCGACTGTTTGGGAACTGGCAGCGGGAGGATTCCGCGATATGTCCCGGTTGGCTGGTCAGGATGTTCAGATGATGGGCGATATTCTTAGCACTAACACCCAAGCTGTGGCAACACTTTTAGCATTGTTCCGGGTACAGTTGGCAATGCTCGAAGCGATGCTGATTTCCCGTGACGATCAGAAGTTGGCGGATTTTCTCCGTCCCACCCGCGAGGCTCGTTTAAATTGGATTCAACACTACGAGAATGGACACCGCAATGGCAGCAAGTGATTGCTTTCAGGTCGTGCCTAGACACCCTCTGCGTGGTATCACGACCGTTCCAGGTGATAAATCGATTTCCCACCGTGCCGTCATATTTGGCGCATTGGCGAAAGGAATAACCCATGTACGCGGTTGGTTAGCAGCTGGAGATACCGAAGCGTCGCTTGCCAGCATTCAGGCGTTGGGCGTGCCGATAGAACGGCTTGGCCCCTCAGAATTGATTGTCCATGGCGGACAACTGCATTCGCCACAGGCCGTGCTGAATTTGGTCAACGCCGGAACTGGCATTCGTCTCCTGGCCGGGATCATGTGCGGTCAACCCTTTGAAAGCGTTTTGGATGGCAGTGAGCAGCTTCGCCGCCGTCCGATGAAACGCATCATTACGCCTCTACGTGAAATGGGTGCAGAAATTAGCGGCGTCAATGATCGCGCTCCGCTCACCATTAAACCATCTACTCTGCACGGGATTTACTACGAGATGCCTGTCGCCAGTGCCCAGGTGAAAAGTGCCATCCTTCTTGCTGGCCTCTTTGCCCAGGGTCAAACCACCGTCATCCAGCCCGGCCCAGCCCGCGACCATACCGAACGGATGTTAGGCGCAATGGGAGTTTCGATTCAGTCCGATGGTCGTGAAATCACTTTGACTCCCACACTTGATCTAAGGGCGGTTGACCTGACGGTTCCAGGCGATATTTCTTCGGCAGCTTTTCCATTGGTTGCCGGGTTGATCGTTCCAGACAGCGATATTACTCTCACTGGGATCAATCTCAATTCCACCCGTACTGGTATTCTTGATGTCCTTACCGCGATGGGCGCAAACATCCAGGTTCAGGAAACGGGTCTGGAGGCGGGCGAACCTGTCGGCACGATCCGTGTTCGGCATGGTGTCTTGAAGGGAACTGAAGTTGGCGGATCTGTCGTGGTTGAAATGATCGATGAATTCCCGATACTGATGGTGGCAGCCCTAGCCTCTGAAGGTCGCACTGTAGTGCGTGACGCGCAGGAACTCCGTGTCAAAGAAACGGATCGTATTGCCGTCATGGTGAAGGAGCTGGCAAAGATGGGTGCGAACATCACCGAGACACCCGACGGCTTTGTAATCGACGGCCCTCAGCAGTTGCATGGTGCAGCCGTCGATGGGCATGATGACCATCGCGTCTCAATGAGTCTCTCAGTAGCAGGAATGGCCGCCATCGGAGAAACCACGGTGCTGGATGCGCGTTGTGCTGGAGACTCGTTCCCCGGCTTTGCGGAAACCATGTCCGCCTTGGGAGCGAACATTCGTGTGGTTCCTATTCCGGTATGATTCGGCCAGCGGAATGGATTTCTCACCATGACTGCGCTGGAGCCTGCTGAACGCATTCGATGTCCCGTCTGTGATGGATCAGGCGGCATCGAGCAGTTCTATCAGTTCAAGCCACGTCATAAGTATGATTATGCCGGTGGCGGCGAGAAACACGCGGAAACCTGTCCGGTTTGTGAAGGAGAGGGGAGTCTTTCTGCTTCTGCCTATGAAGTGTGGCAGAAGCAGCAGCACGAGAAAGTGACCTGCCCCGCATGTGGTGGAAACCGTGGCAAACGCTCATGGTCATGGAATGAGTCCGATCGTGGCCTGAGCCGTCAGTTCAAGTTGGAACCCTGTGCGCTGTGCGGCGGTGTAGGACAAGTGCTGCCTACCGTTCGCCAGACTCATGAACGTGAGAAGCAGCGTATTCGCTTCTGGGGTGTGGGATGCACACTTGTGATGGTCATTGGCGGAATCTGGATTAGTACAACAGTTCTGTCCCTGATCTTAACGAACACGCCTTTGTTGATATGTTGTCCATCTCCACATACCTTGTTTTCTGTCATGGCGTTCGGGATTGCTGCCTGGAGGTTTGTCCTCAGATGAACAAAGTCGGGATTATTGGCTGGCCAGTCACGCATAGCATTAGCCCTGCCATGCACAATGCTGCTTTTGCGGCTCTTGATCTACACGATTGGAGCTATGAATTGGTTCCTATTCCGCCGGACATTGTCGGCAAAGGGCTGCGAACCCTACGTGACGAGGGCGGCTTTATAGGGGTCAATGTGACTGTACCGTTGAAAGAAAAAGTCATTCCTTTTGTCAAAATCGATGAACGTGCGCGCGCGATTGGTGCAGTCAATACTATTGATTTTCGAGATGGCACAGGAACCAATACGGACGTCCTCGGCTTTATGGACGACCTGCGCGCCCATGGCATTCAAATCGATGGACATCGGGTCATTGTTCTGGGAGCGGGTGGTGCTGCCCGTGCCGCTGTCTATGGATTAGTCAAAGCGGGAGCATCGGTCACCGTTGTGAATCGCACACCACAGCGCGCCCAGGTGATGCTGGCTGATCTTTCGCTTTCGGCGGGTCTTATAGGTGCGGATGTGAAGACTCTTGACGAAGCGGCTGAAGCAGGCCCTTCACTTATCATCAACTGCACATCAGTTGGGATGTGGCCGAACATTCACGAATCACCTTGGATCGAAGGGATACCTTTCCCGAAGAACGTCATTGCTTACGACATGGTCTACCGTCCTGAACGCACTCGATTCATGGAGCAGGTCGAGAAAGCTGGTGGACATGCGGTCGGTGGATTAGGTATGCTGGTGCGGCAGGGCGCTGCGGCTTTCGCCATCTGGACAGGTTTACCCGCTCCTATCGATGTGATGTTTACCGCTGCTCGCAGCGCGCTCAGCGCCAGATGACTCCCTGCGTTAGAATAGATTTCAGAGTGACTTAACTTTGGATTGCGTGAGTGGTAGATAATCCTGGAAGGTTTATGGTTCTATGCTTCGTTTTCTCACGGCCGGTGAATCGCACGGTCCCAGCTTGACTGCCCTTATTGATGGTCTGCCTGCTGGCTTGAAGTTATCTGTGGAAGATATCAACACTGAACTAGCGCGCCGCCAGCAAGGCTACGGTTCGGGTGGCCGTATGAGTATCGAACGCGATGAAGTGCGGATTACATCGGGTGTCATGAATGGGATGACAACTGGCGCGCCCATCGCACTGCATGTCGATAACCGCGATTACAAGAATTGGCGCGAAAAAGACATTGCCCCAATGACCACGCCGCGTCCTGGCCATGCTGATCTCACTGGCGCAATCAAGTACGGTTACCGCGAATTGCGGATCGCCCTCGAACGGGCTAGTGCTCGTGAAACAACTATGCGCGTCGCCGTAGGAGCCATCTGCAAAAAACTGCTCAGCCAGTTCGATATTCAGATTGGTGGCTATGTCGTTCAGATTGGCGATGTCCACGTGACCATGGATGAGACGCTGTCTTATATGGATCGCTTCCGTATCGCCGAAGAAAACGATGTGCGCTGCCCATCACCTGAATCCGTTGAGGTGATGCACGAAGCTATCCGTCAAGTGAAGATCGACAAAGACACGCTTGGCGGTGTCATGGAAATCGTCGCGCTGAATGTGCCACCAGGCTTGGGATCGCATGTTCAGTGGGATCGTCGCCTGGATGCCCGCATCGTTGCGGCGATGGTCAGCATTCACGCCATGAAAGGCGCTGAGATCGGCCCCGCTTTTGAAAACGCAGGTAAGCGTGGTACGCAGGTACATGACGAGATCATGCTGACTGGTTCTGATGGAATGCTCGCTCGACGCACCAACCGTGCAGGCGGTTTGGAAGGGGGTATCACCACGGGTGAACCGGTCATTGCACGTGTTGCGATGAAACCGATCTCGACCATCCTCCAAGCCATGCCGTCTGTCAATCTGGCAACCGGTGAACCTGAAGTCACAACTTATGAACGCAGCGATTTCTGTGCCCTGCCCCGTGCAGTTCCGATTGGCGAGGCGATGATGGCAATCGTCCTGGCCGACGCTCTGATGGAGAAACTGGGCGGCGATAGTTTGGCTGAGATGCGACCGCGTTTTGACTCGCTGCGGCGTGCCCGCCTGGTAGATTTGCCGATGGATAATGTGGAGTGGCGCTTTGGCTACGACCAGTGATCGCAATATTGTCATCACCGGCTTCATGGGAACAGGAAAATCAACCATTGGGCGGTTGGTTGCTGAGCGGCTTCAGCGCCCTTATCTTGATACTGATGCCGAGATCGTTAGCCGGGTTGGGATGAGCATACCCGAGATCTTCGCTAGGCAGGGAGAAGCAGGCTTCCGGCATATCGAGCGCCGGATGTGCCGCTTCCTGGCTTCACAGCGCGGTTATGTGATTTCGACCGGCGGTGGAATGTTAGTAGATGATGGCAACCGCGAAGTCATGCTTGCCTCTGGTTTCGTCGTCTGCCTGACGGCTTCTCCAGATGTGATTGCCAAGCGTCTCTTGGGTGATCCTGAAGACCGCCCGCTCCTGCAAGGGGATTGGCGTGGTCTTCTGGAAAAACGCCGCCCTGCCTATGAGTCCATACCAATTCAAATCGATACGAGTAATCGAACTCCTGAGGAAATTGCCGAGGAAATCATAAAGTTATGGCAGGCCGTATCCGTGTGACCGCTCCAGGCGGAGATTACGACATCCATATTGTGCCTGGTATCCTCGGTGATCTCGGTCGATGGCTCCCTTCTGTCCGGACCATTATCATCACCAATGATACCCTTGTTCCCCTTTATGGAGAAAAGCTAGTTACTGAGCTGTCCGATGCGGCGCTCGTCACCATGCCGGATGGTGAACAGTACAAGAACCTGGACACGGTATCCCGGTTGTATGGCGATTTAATCAGGAATGGCCTGGATCGTTCTGGAATAATTATCGCACTAGGTGGCGGCGTGGTGGGCGATACAGCCGGATTTGTCGCGGCGACTTTTCTGCGTGGTGTTCGCTTCGTTCAGATTCCGACCAGCCTCCTTGCTATGGTCGATTCGAGCGTGGGCGGCAAAGTTGGCGTGGATTTGCCGCAGGGAAAAAATCTGGTTGGTTCCTTCAAACAGCCGGAAGTGGTCTTTATCGATCCATCCGTGTTGTTGACGCTTCCTCAGCGGGAATGGCGCTGCGGGATGGCTGAGGTCATCAAGCACGCTCTGCTCGCCGATGCGCTGCTGCTCGCAAAGATCGAATCAGCAGTTAATTTGTCCGAACTGGTTCATGATCCATCTCAGGCCGCTGATCTAATACAGCGAGCGGTGCAGGTCAAAGTTGATGTAGTCCAGCAAGACCCCTATGAACACAACATCCGTGCTCATCTCAACCTTGGACACACCTTTGCTCATGCCATCGAGCAGGTTTCACACTATGGCTGGCCTCATGGAGAAGCCGTTGGTGTAGGGTTGATCGCGGCGCTGCACTTATCGGCGAGGCTTGGTCTGTGTGCCGCAGCATTGGCAGAGAGGGTCGAGCGGATTGTCGCTCAGGTCGGGCTTCCCACTCGCTTGGGTGGGCTTGATTCATCGGCACTCTATGCGGCCATGAGCACGGACAAAAAGTGGCAGCTAGGAAAGTCTCGCTTTGTGCTGCTCAGCGATGTCGGACATCCCTTAGTCCAGGAGAATATCCCCAGAGCGGATGTGATTCGTGTTCTGGAGAGTCTAAAATGACCAAAAGGATCTTGCTGCTGCATGGCCCTAATTTGAATCTGCTGGGTACTCGTGAACCGGAAGTTTACGGGAGCGTTACGTTGGAACAGATCAACCAGTGGGCGGCTGCTCGCGCCCGCTGGCACAAAGCCGAACTACGCGCTGAACAATCCAATCATGAGGGGGCGTTGATTGATATTCTGCATGTTGCCCGTAATTGGGCTGATGGGGTTGTCTTCAACCCCGGAGCCTACACACACACTTCCGTTGCACTCCGCGATGCTATTAGTGCCATCAGCATCCCTGTCGTTGAGGTGCACCTAAGCAATATTCATGCCCGCGAACCCTTCCGCCATACTTCACTGTTGGCGCCTGTTTGCATTGGGCAGATCACAGGCTTTGGCTGGCGCAGCTATATCCTCGGCATCGATGCTGTGCTCGGATACCTTGGCGTCCTGCCGCTCACCGAATAGTTGGTTGTGGTCACCAACACCCAGTTGGGACGATTTGGTGGACTGATCTGTAGGTTTCTGAGTTCTCTCTCCGCTATACTGGCATTCAGATAATGCCTGTGCGTCCATGAAAAGGCTGCTGTGTCTATGTCTACAACCGATGCGATTCTGAGTCAGATTGAAGATCAACAGATTGAACTTGTTGATCTGTGGTTCACTGATATTACCGGCATGGTCAAGAGCGTGACTGTTCCGAGTTCTGAAGTCCGCCGGGTGATCGAACATGGATCCCATTTCGACGGATCATCCATCGAAGGCTTTGCGCGTGTCGCTGAAAGTGACATGATGCTTGTGCCGGATGTGAATACCTTCACAGTGCTGCCCTGGGATCAGAACCATCGTACTGCGCGTCTCATCTGTAGTGTCCATACCCTCCGCGGGGAGCCTTTCATTGGTGATCCCCGTAATGTGCTCATCAAAGCGCTCAAACAGGCTGAAGAGATGGGCTTTTCCTACAAGACTGGTATGGAATTAGAATTCTTCTTGTTCCGCGTAGGTGAAAATCGCACTCTTCATCCATTTTCACCTATCGATCAAACCAGCTACTTTGATTTCTCGACCGATCCAGTTAAATCGGTCATCCGCGAGATGATCCGTGTTCTGACGCAGATGGGGATCGAGGTCGATTCGACTCATCACGAAAATGGCGCTGGGCAGCACGAGATCGATTTTCATTATGACCATGCATTGGCTTCTGCGGATCGCATTCTGACAGCGCGGGTAGCGCTTAAGTCGGTTGCCCAACGCCACAATTTGCACTGTACCTTCATGCCGCGCCCCGACTCGAATCTGCCTGGTTCAGGGATGCATACTCATCAAAGCCTTCACGATCTGAGCACCGACTCAAATGTGTTCGTCGATACCAATGATCAGTACGGACTCTCTAAAACAGCCCGTTATTTTCTGGCAGGACAGTTACAGCACGCCCGTGCCATGTGTGCAGTGCTGGCACCGTTGGTGAATTCTTATAAACGTTTGGGCACAAGCTTCGAAGCGCCTGTTTACGTCACCTGGGCGCACATCAATCGTGCAGCCCTCATTCGGGTGCCGCACATCAGTCCTGGGCGTGAAGCTCACACCCGTCTAGAACTCCGCTGCCCCGATCCGAGCAGCAACCCCTACTTGGCGACTGCTGTGATGCTCGTGGCCGGGCTAGATGGCATTCGGCAGCAACTTGAACTACCCGAACCAGTTGAAGAGACACTGGTCCGCCGTGATCGTTCGCGTCTGCGGATGCTGGAGATGCTGCCAACTTCACTCGGTGAAGCACTGGATGTGTTGGGGCAGGACGATGTGATCCTGAGTGCTCTCGGTCAGTACATCAGTGACCGTTACCAGGCGGCCAAGAGACAGGAATTTGAGGAATACAATCGCCAGATTACGGCCTGGGAGATCGATCGTTACATCACGCGCTATTGAGGATGTACTCGTGGATGCGCTGAAGAGCTGTTTCGCCGTCTGTGCTGCTGACCACAAGTGAGAAGCTGAATCCGGATGGTCCCTGTGCGCTGGCTGTAACGGTGATATCGCCCACGGCATCCAATAAGTGCGTGCTGATTGAGGCCCAGTGTGCTGCGTCCGATCCTACCACTGTGATGATATTCACCACCTGAATTTCCCACGGCGGATCTGAATGCTTTTTAGCCAGTTCGCTGAGTGCTGCCTGCATTGTATGTAGAGCGTCTGGCCCGGCTAGGGTTGGGATCAGATAGCAAATCAGCGTGCGCGTGCTGGACTGTGCGGCAATAATCACATCTGCGTAGACACTGGCAGCGATTGAGCTAGACATCTGGATCATAGCTGGGAGAGCCGTAGTTGGGCTGCGTCGTTCTGCGGTTAACATGATACCGGAGATAGCAGTCACTGCCTTGATCGGCGCACTCTTTGATTTGCCCAACGATTTGATCAGTGTGCCATCCTGCTGTGGCTTGAAGACATTTTTAACGCGCAGAGGGATACGTTCGGCCAGCAGCGGGCCAATCATGCGGGGATGCAGCACGCGCGCGCCGAAGTAGGACATTTCTGCCACTTCATCATAATCCATCAAAGGGATGACCCGTGTGTTGGGAACTTCGCGCGGATCAGCCGTCATCATTCCATCGACATCCGACCAGATCCAGATTTCGTCAGCCTGAACACAGACTCCCAGAATGGAGGCAGTATAATCACTGCCTCCACGTCCTAACGTGGTTGGCTGCCCCGTGCTGGTCGCTCCGATAAAGCCTGTTACAACCGGCACAATCCCTCTCTCAACCAGGGGCATCAGATTGGCATCGATGAGCTGCCGCGTCAGCGGGAAATTCGGCGTTGCAAATCCGTGAGCGTCATCAGTGACGATCAGTGACGTGGTATCAATTGCCACGCTGCGAATCTGGCTCTGGCGCAGCAGCGCGGCAATAATCCGCGCGGAAAGTTTCTCACCCACTCCAACCGTTGCATCGACCATGCCTGTCATGGGCTTTCCGGCATTCGCTTGTGGCATTGCATGATAAATGTCCAATAAGTCGAATAGCAGCCGGTCGATGTCGACCTGGAGAGCTGTGCGCTCGGTGGTGCCCATCGGGAGTTCATCGATTAAGGCCAGATGTCGTGTTCGCAGGTTGGCGATAATACGCCGGTAGCCGCGTTGGTTGCCAAGTTGAGCCAGATGGGCCGCCTCGATCAGCACATCGGTGACGCCGTCCAGGGCGGAAACAACCAGGATCAGGCGATCCCAACGTTCACGTTCATGCAGGACAATGCTGAGGACTTGGGCGAGGGCGTCTGGCCTCCCAACTGATGATCCGCCGAATTTCATGACCAGCGTTGACATAGGTCAAGCACCGAACCTCTTGTGCAATAGAAACCAGATCACTGGATTGCTCCGTGATAATCTGGCAAGAATGAATGTAACGTTAAAGGTTGTCGGCGTGACGAGCCTAGCATTTTGGTGGTAATCTGTCAATATTTTGGCTTGTGCCTACGTCTGTACTATGATAAATCCAGTCGATAGACTGATTGTTGAAGAAGGTAGCAGATTCCATGACCGATCAAATTGTCGAACAACCTCGCACGCTGGCAGGCGTTCGATTTCATCATGTAGGCAAATTGTATCATTTCGATTACAGCGCTTATCCCTCTATCAAGGTGGGGGATTACGTTATCGTTGAAACGGCGCGGGGGCGCCAGATGGGGCAGGTCGTTAGCTTCACTCAGTCCGATGATGAATCGCGTGAATACAAACCGATCATGCGCCCTGCTACGCCCCGTGACCTGACGCTGCGGCAGTACTGGGAACTGCGCCAAGATGAAGCTCTAGAGAAGTGCATTGAAATCGCGAATCGATTAGGTGGCCTCAAAGATGTCAAGTTCATTGCCGCTCATTACAACTACGACGGTAGCATGCTGACCTTCTTGTTCACTGCGGAAGATAAGGTCAATACCAACCGCTTGCTTGCCGAGCTGAGCAGCATCTATAGTTCGACCCAAGTCGAAATGCGACAGATCGGCCCACGCGATGTTGCCAAACTGTTGGGCGGCTTCGGAGCCTGCGGCGAGACCCGCTGCTGCAGCACTTTTCTGACCGATTTCAGCCCGATTTCCATCAAGATGGCAAAGATGCAGGGCATTTCCCTCAATCCGTCGGAAATTACGGGGATGTGTGGGCGGCTGCGCTGCTGCCTCGTGTATGAATACGAACAATATGTCGAAGCTCGCAAAGTTCTCCCCAAGAAAAATAAGCGAGTAGGCACCCCTCATGGTGAAGGCAAAGTGCTGGATGTTCACCCGCTGCTGGATGCCGTCACTGTTCTTGTGGACGAAACCCGCTACTTTCTCAAACGGGAGGAACTAATTCCTATTGAGGAATGGGAAGCGCTGCAAAACAAGGCCAAAGACCCCTGCACCAGGCATGGTGATGGTCCCTGTGAGTGTGGGATGAAGCCTGGTAAGACCCCACAGGACGATTAAAATCATTCGTGGCTGGATTGATATGCTTCAACCGCCGGAACCGGGATAATCCGGCGGTTGTTTGCTTCCTGTTTTCCTAAACACATCTTATCGAGGAAGTCATGTTAGACTCACATCCAGAACAGTCTGCTCGGCGGGTGATGGGTATTTTTGCGCATCCAGACGACCCAGAATTTTTCTGCGGTGGAACGTTCGCACGATGGGCTTCTGAAGGAGCTGATATTGTCTTTGTGATTGCGACCAGCGGGGACAAAGGCAGTAGTGATCCACGCATGACCCCAGAAAAATTAGTCGAAATTCGGGAGGTGGAAGAACGCAGTGCGGCGGCTGTTCTAGGTGTTTCTGAGGTCATTTTCTTGCGTTATCCCGATGGTGAACTACAGCCGAATCTAGACCTTCGCCGCGCCTTGACACGCCTGATCCGCCTCAAGAAGCCCGATATTGTCGTGACCTGCGATCCCACAGTCTTCTGGTTTGGTACGCAGTCGTTGAACCATCCTGATCATCGAGCGATTGGAGCGGCTGCATTAGAGGCAGTTTATCCGACGGCGCGCGATCACCTCAATTTCCCGGAACTAGAGCAAGATGAAGGGCTGGAGACACATAAGGTCAAACAGGTGTATATCAGTGGAACTGCATCGCCTACTGTCAAGGTTGATGTGACCGCCTTTCTGGATACCAAAATCCGGGCGCTGCGTGAGCACAAAAGCCAGATACCCGATATGGTGGCGATGGAAGAACGCCAGCGTTCCAACCGTGACCCGGAATCGCCGGATGATGCGCCCCGTTATATGGAACAGTTCCGCGTCATTACTTTTAGACGCTGAAGAGGATGAACCCCAAATGGATTTCAAAGCACAGGCCGAAAGTCTGCGAGATGAACTGATTGCCCGCCGTCGGGATTTCCACCAGCATCCAGAACTGGGTTTCGAGGAATTTCGCACTGCTGGGATCGTTGCCGAAGAACTGCACCGCCTCGGTCTGGAGGTTCAGACCGGTGTGGGCAAGACCGGAGTCGTTGGCCTGTTGGAGGGCGATCAAGATGGGCCAACTGTGTTGGTGCGCGCGGATATGGACGCGCTGCCAATCCTGGAGGAAAACACTTTTACTTACGCTTCCCAGGAACCTGGTAAGATGCACGCCTGCGGCCATGATGGACACACTGCGATTGCTCTGGGGGTTGCCAAAATCCTCACTGGGTATCGTAACCAGATTCGCGGCCGGATCAAGTTCGTCTTTCAGCCCGCGGAAGAAATCGTCAAAGGTGCGAAGGCTATGATCGCCGACGGGGTGCTGGAAAATCCGCGTCCGGATGTGACCCTGGGGCTGCATTTGTGGAATGGCATGCCGCTAGGCCGGCTCGGTGTAGCAGCGGGGCCGGTCATGGCTGGGTCAACCACTTTCAGAATGGTGGTTACTGGGCGAGGGGGGCACGCAGCATCACCGCAGTATGCAATTGATCCTGTGGTCTGTGCTGCCCAGATCGTTACGGCCTTTCAGTCGGTTGTCAGCCGCAATGTCAACCCGCTAGACAGTGCTGTCGTCTCGGTGACTCGGCTGATGGCCGGTACAGCCTATAACATCATTCCCCAGGAAGTTGAACTTTGGGGGACAGTTCGGACCTTCACCAACACGGTGCGCGATCTGGTTGAGCGCCGTATGCGGGAGATTGGTGAGGGCATCGCTGCGGCGATGGGCTGCACGGCGCGGTTGGAGGTGGAACACAACGTTCCCGCAGTTGCCAATGATCCGCTGGTGGCTGAACGGCTGCGTCCGGTTTTCACGCGCTTTGTGGGCGAATCGGGGCTAGTTGAAGACGAACGCACGATGGGTTCAGAAGATGTTGGGCTGTTTATGGATGGCATCCCTGGTATGTACTTCTTTGTTGGGGCGTCCGTGCCGGATCGCACGGAGTACTACGGGCATCACCATCCCCGTTTTGACTTCGATGAGAATGCGCTGCCGGTGAGCGTTGCCCTAATGACTTCAGCGGTGGCGGAGTATGTGCTGCCTGCTGAATAGGGAAAATCTGTGAGTATCGACTTTCTGGCTCAGGCCTCAGCCATGCAAGGCGACCTGGTCGCCTGCCGCCGTGATTTACACCGTTACCCGGAGTTGGGGTTCGAAGAATTCCGCACGTCCAGTATTGTCGCGGCGGAACTGGCTGCGCTCGGTTTGGAAGTGCAGACCGGGATTGCCACGACGGGTGTGGTGGCTCTGCTGGAGGGTGAAGAAGATGGCCCGACTGTGTTGGTGCGAGCTGATATGGATGCTCTGCCGATTCAGGAAGAAACGGGCCTCGATTATGCTTCGGTTGTTCCGGGCAAGATGCATGCCTGCGGCCATGATGCTCATGTGGCTATCGCGCTGGGTGTGGCGCGTCTGGTGAGCGGCTACCGGAATGCCTTGAAAGGGCGGGTGAAGTTCGTCTTTCAGCCCGGCGAAGAGGGCATGGGTGGGGCGCTGGCGATGATTAAGGATGGCGTGCTGGAAAACCCGCGCCCGGATGTGACGTTGGGGCTGCACGTTTGGACAGGTCTGGAAATCGGCACGGTTGGCGTGGCTGATGGAGCGATCATGTCCGGGTCGTCTACCTTTGACATGGTGATTCGGGGCAGGGGGGGACACGCGGCCATGCCTTATACCACTATTGACCCGGTGCATTGTGCTGGGCAGGTCATCATGGCGCTGCATACGCTGGTTGGTCGCAAGATGGACGCGATGGCCGGCGCAGTTGTGCTGTCCGTGACTGGGGTGCGGAGCAGCAGCGATGCCTTCAACATCATTCCGCAGGAAGTTGAAATCAGGGGAACGTTCCGTACTTTCAATGCTTATACCAGCGAGCTGTTGGAGCAGCTTATTCGTTCAGTTACGGCGTCGGTCTGTGCATCGGTTGGCTGCTCGGTTGATATCACCGTCAAGCACCTGACCATCCCGGTCGTCAATGACGAGCAAGTCACAGCTCAAGTGCGGGAAGCCTTCACGCGAGTCGTCGGCGCGGACGCGCTGGATGACACCCTGCGCACGATGGCCTCGGAAGATATTGCCTACCTGATGGATGATGTGCCGGGTATGTACTTTTTTGTTGGGGCGGGCAACCGCGCGCAAGGCATCACCCACGGCCACCACCATCCTTTGTTCAACATTGATGAGGACGCGCTGCCGTTGGGCGTGGCGCTGATGTCCGCGGCGGTGGCTTCGTATGTGTTGCCAGGGTACAGCAATGGGGCAAAATAACGTTTTGCGCTGGCGCGATGGGCGCGGGTGGTTGGTGCTTTCCGGCGGGGTCGATGAGGCCAGCGATGTCCGCGCGCGAGCGGTGGGCCGGCTGTTGGCCGATGGTGGAGTGGCTTACGTGACCTTCGGCAGCCACCTGATCGAGGCCGAGAAAACGCTGACCGATCTCGAAGACCTGGGCGCGCCCTCTGGGTATCTGGTCGATCTTTTCACCGAGGATGACGAGACGATTCAGGCGCAGCTTGCTGAGGCCGGGATGATCGTCATCAGCATCGAGGCTGAGCCGCAAGAGGTCCGGTCTGCTTTGTTGGGCGCGGCTGCGCAGGGGCTTCAGATCGCCTACGAGAACGGTGCGGTTATCCTGGCCGAGGGGAGCAGCGCGGCTGTCTTCGGGGAATGGCTGGTGCTGCCGGATGAAAGCGTCCGGCCGGGGCTGGATTGGATACAAGGGATGGCCGTGTTTCCGGGGACGCTGGCCGCTGGCGAAACGCCCAGCGTGCGCCAGTTCCTGGAAGTTCAGCCGGCAGGAATCGCTGCCGGAATCGGCGTGGGGTCGGCGCTGGCGCTGGGGCCAGATGGCGAGGTGGAAACCTGGGGTCAGCGCCAGGTGACGATTGCCTTGGGGCCTCGGTTCGCGAGATAGCCCTGGCTGAGCAGATGATTCATCACCGCTAAACCTCTGCTTGATGTGGCGGAGTTGGCGGCAATGGCGTCAGTGCCGTCAGCGCCGGATATGGCAGAAGTTCATAAATCATAGTTTATGGTTGGTAAAAAAATGCGGTCATCGATGCGAAAAGTGATAAGAATAATAAGAATGAGAATGTGCGAATCGGTCGTTTTTAATTCCTCGTTCAGGCCAGCAGATGGTCACTGCGCATGTTCGTGCGTCTTCACAATACCACAAAATGACTTGGTTAGGGTGACTTTTTGGAAAAACATTTGGTGCCTCTTGAATGCTTGAATAACTACCAGCTTACAGTCTTTTACGGACAGCCGAAGAAGACATTGGTAGCGGTGCTGCGGCACTGTTCTACGATGGAGCCGGCGAATTGGGCAGATTGGCAAACTCCGGTGTGATTAGATGAACCTTTGCTATAATAACCCCTGGTATCAAAAGACTCACACACGGCGGATGCTGCCGTTCATTACACCGGGGGGAGATTGTGCCTGCAACGATTCTGGTCGGCGCGCAGTGGGGCGATGAGGGCAAAGGCCGCGTGGCTGATTGGCTGGCGGCTGAGGCCGATGTTGTAGCGCGGTATGCAGGTGGTGATAACGCTGGGCATACGGTGGTTGTTTCCGGCCAGGTCGTCAAGCTGCATCTGGTTCCGTCCGGCATCCTCCACGAGCACGTGGTGTGTGTGCTGGGCAACGGCATGGTGGTCAACCCGGTCAACCTGTTGAAAGAGATCGACGGCTTAAAAGCCATCGGCGTCGAAGTTTCCCCTGAACGCTTGATGATCAGCAGCCGGGCGCATCTCATCACTCCGGCGCATATCGCGCTGGACAGCGCTTCCGAGCAGGCGCGCGGCAGCCAGGCCATTGGTACGACGCTGCGCGGGATTGGCCCGGCTTATTTGGACAAGACCGGACGGCAGGGCATCCGTGCCGGAGAAATGCGTGATCCTGAAGGTTTTGCCGACTCCATTGAACGGATGATCGAGCGGGCGAATGCGGCTCTCGTCCGAGATGGACATGCGCCGCTGGATGCCAAGCTGGCGGCAGTGCAGTATCTGGAGGCGGCGGCACTGCTGCGGCCCTATATCCGGGACACCGCTCATTATCTGAATGAACGTCTTCGTGATGGGGCGCGGGTGCTGTGCGAAGGGGCACAGGGAACGCTGCTGGACGTGGATCACGGCGATTATCCGTTCGTGACCAGCTCGTCGCCGACGGCGGGCGGCGCCTTGACCGGTTTGGGGATTGGCCCTGGCGCGGTGGATCGTGTCGTAGGGGTTGCCAAAGCCTTCAGCACACGGGTTGGGTCTGGGCCGATGCCGACCGAACTGGAAGGTGAACTGGCAAGCCGTCTGCGCGGTACGGGCGAGAATTTCTGGGACGAGTTCGGCACAACGACCGGCCGCCCGCGCCGCTGCGGTTGGCTGGATGCGGTGGCGCTGCGCTATGCAGCGCAGATTAACGGCTTCACTGAACTGTTCCTGACCAAGCTGGATGTGTTGAGCGGCCTGCCGGAACTCAAGATCGCGGTGGCTTACCGCATCGACGGCCGGGATGTGGATTACCCCCCCAGCACGGTGGCGGAATTGGCGCGGGCGGAAGCGGTTTATGAAACTCTTCCCGGTTGGGTGCAGGATGTGACCGGAGCGCGGCAGCTTGCTGATCTACCGAACAATACCGCTGCTTATATCCGGCGAATTAGCGAGCTGGTAGGGGTACGCATCCGCACGGTGAGCGTTGGGCCGGAGCGGGACCAACTGGTGTTCGTGTAAGCATGAACGACTCAACTTATGTCTATCAGATGGATGCGCCAGTGCGAGAACCGCCCCAGCGGGTGGTTTCGCTGGTTCCGAGCGTCACCGAGTCTCTGTTTGACCTGCATCTAGGCGACCGCCTGGTTGGGATCACCGATTACTGCGTCTATCCGGCTGAGGGGGTGGCACGGCTGACGCGCATCGGCGGGACGAAGAACCCGCGCATCGAGCAGATCATTGGGCTGCGTCCTGATCTGGTCATTGCCAACCAGGAGGAAAACCGCAAGGAAGATGTGCTGGCGCTGCAAGCGGCGGGAATCCCGGTGTGGGTGACGTTCCCGCGGACAGTTGCAGATGCCTTCAACCTGCTGTGGAACATCATGCACGTCTTCGACCAACCAGAGATGGTTCCCCGGGTGCGGCTGATCGAGCAGACGATGGATTGGGTCTGGCGCTTGAGCGAGCCGCGTTTGGCCGCCCATCCCTGCCGGGTCTTCACGCCGATCTGGTTGGAGCCGCTGATGACGTTCAACGGCGACACGTATGCCAGCGATTTGCTGCGGATTTGCGGCGGGGTGAATGTTTTTGCCGAGCGCGAGCGCCAGTATCCGCTGAAAGCCGATCACGGACAGGTTCCACCGAACCCGGCAGAAGGGCGTGATACGCGCTATCCGCGCGTCACCTGGGAGGAAGTTGAAGCGGCGCAGCCCGATGTGATTCTGCTGCCCAGCGAGCCGTTCGCCTTCGACGAGAGTTATCTTCCGCTGTTCGAGCGGCTGCATGTTCCGGCTGCCGAGCGCGGGCGCATCCATCTCATCGATGGATCACTGCTGACCTGGCACGGCACGCGGATCGCTTACGCGCTGACTGTGCTGCCTGATGTGTTGTATCCAGTAGGGGAATAAGGGGTTCATGCCGAATTTCAAGTCCGCCGCGGAATGGCTGCAAATGGTCGCGCACGATCTTAAGTCTCCGGTCAATTCAGTGAGCGGGGCGCTGGATATGGTCGAGCATCTAGGACCGTTGAACGAGAAGCAGCGGCACTACGTCAAGCGGGCTTTTGCCGGCCTGCGCCGCATGGAGCATTTAATCTCCCGGCTGCTGGACATCAGTTGGGTAGATGGAGAAGGACCGTTGGAACTCCGCGATGTCTACGTCCCGGCGATGGTGGCCGAAGCGATCGACATGCTTCAAGAAGTAGCCGAGCAGCGGCGAGTCACCTTCGAGGTTGATATTCCCGAAGATGTCGGCAGCATCCCGGCGGATGGCACGCGGCTGATCCAGGTGTTCGACAACGTGTTCAGCAACGCGATCAAGTACAACCGCGAGGGCGGGGTGGTGCGGGTGCGGGTCACGCGCGATCACCGGCATATTCTGGTCAGCGTAGCTGACAGCGGGATCGGCATCTCGCCGCATGACCAACCCCACGTCTTCGAGCGGTTCTACCGGGCGGCGGAAGGCGTTCGCCTGAAGATCGAAGGCAGCGGTCTGGGCTTGGCGATCAGCCAGGGCATCCTGGCACGGCACGGTGGGCGCATTTGGGTCGAAAGCCAGCTCGGCGAGGGCAGCGTCTTCCACTTCACGCTGCCGCTGAGTCAGACGATGGCCGATGGCGATGATGGTTCGGACGACACACTGCCGAGCTTGGGTGAAGGCAATGACGGGCGGCCCAGTGCGAGGCGTCCCTTTGCCAGTGAAATCCTTGACCCTGTGAATGACGATATTCAAGAGAAGCGCGATTCTGCCCCACAGGATGCAGCAGGGGATGAACTGTAGCTGAGACCCGCTTGCAGGGGGTTGTGAGAAAGAGTACAATCTCACGCCTTGGCGCGGTGAAATAGGAGGCATAAGGTGAAACGTCTCGCCATCCTTTTTGCGTTAATGCTTATCATGGTTATCGGCGGTGGTCTGACCGCGCAGATTCAGGCGGGCGGCGGAGAACTTCGCCTTCCGGGTATCGTCCGCCAGACCAACGATCCGAATGCCTCGGCACTGGATGTAACTCCCTGGAAAGCTGAACAACTGGTGATCGTCGTGCTGTTCATCCTTTTCAGCCCGTTCCCACCTGGTCTGGTCCCGCTGGCAATCGGCCTCATGGTGGTGATGTGGTTCCTGGATTGGCAGATCCGGCGTACCAAAGCCGGCGCGCGGGCGGCGGCATCTGAAAGCGAGTTATCGACAGAAAAGTCGGAGTAGAACGGATTTGAGGTTTATCGTATGCAGCAGGTTGAGGCCCGCTGGGGGCCGTTCATTCGCCTTGCGCTGATTACGGCGCTCTTGACGTTTGGCTTGATCGTTTTTGGGGCAGTCGTTCGGGTGACCGACTCGGGTCTGGGCTGCGGCAATCATTGGCCGCTGTGCAACGGCACTGTCATCCCGCCGCTGGATAACCTGACCGCCTGGATCGAGTGGCTGCACCGCCTGTTCGCGGTCACCATTGGGTTGTTCGGCTTAGGGACGCTGGCGGTCGCGGTTCGCGCGTCGCGGTCGGGCAACCGCCGCGTGTTGGGAATGACGGTGGCAGCGGCGGTGCTGTTTGCTGTTCAAAGCGCGCTGGGCGCGCTGGTGGTGGTGTTCGATCTGCCGCCGACGATGGTCACGCTGCATCTGGGCACGGCCATGCTGCTGCTGGCGGCGCTGCTGGTGGCGGCGGTGTTCGCTATGTACCGACCGGCTGCACGGCAGCCCTCGGATCGCGTCACCGCGCTAGCATATCTGACAGCGGCGCTCTCGTTGGTCATCATCTTGACTGGGGCGCTGGTGCGCGGCAGCGGCGCGACGCTGGCCTGTACGGATTGGCCGCTGTGCAATGGGCAGGTGATCCCGACTGGGCAGGGGCAGTTGGCTCTGATTCACATGTTCCACCGCTTCTCGGTGCTGGCATTGGGGATCAGCCTGGTGATTCTGGTGATTTTCGTCTACCGGGATCGTTCCGATTCGCGAGCGCGGCTGCTGGCGGCTTCGGCGCTGGCGGCCTATTTGGGCCAGGCGCTTATCGGTGCGTTTTTCGTGTGGAGCGCGGGAGCGCCGCTGTGGGGCGCGGCCCATGTGGGTATGGCCGCGACGACCTGGGCATTGTTGGCGGCATTATCGGCGATGGAATGGTTGGGCAGTCAGGTGAGTGAGGCGGCTGGGGAAGAATGGAAACGACGATCCGAAGTGAGTCCGTCAGCCTGAAAGGGCTGTTCCGCACCTACCTGGAGCTGGCAAAGGTGCGGATCGTGCTGCTGCTGCTGTTCACCACCGTCACAGCCATGGTGATCGCTGCTGATGGTATCCCGGCGCTGCACATCCTCGTGCCGACGATCATCGGCGGGGCGTTTGCCGCAGCGGGAGCCAGCGCCATCAACCAGTATATTGACCGCGACCTGGATGGGCGTATGTCACGCACGGCCCGGCGGCCGATCCCATCGGGGAGGGTGGCTCCGGTCAACGCACTGCTGTTCGGCCTGGGGCTGCTAGCCTGGTCGGTGCTGATCCTCGGTGTGTGGGTGAATTGGCTG
Organism: Anaerolineae bacterium; assembly: GCA_034431625.1. Taxonomy (GTDB): domain Bacteria; phylum Chloroflexota; class Anaerolineae; order Aggregatilineales; family Phototrophicaceae; genus CFX2. Next base: position 31,891 of record DAOUCY010000029.1, read on the forward strand.
GCAGCGTTTTTGGCGCTGCTTGGCGGGCTGTATTACGTCATCCTGTATACGCTGGTTCTCAAGCGCAATACTGTTGTGAATATTCTGATCGGCGGCGGGGCTGGCGCTGTGCCTGTGCTGGTCGGATGGGCGGCTGTGACGGGGACGCTCTCGTTCCAGGCGTTCATCTTGTTCGCCATCGTTTTCTACTGGACTCCGCCGCACAGTTGGGCGCTGGCGCTGTTGGTCAACAAGGATTACGCGCTGGCCAACGTGCCGATGATGCCTGTCGCCCGCGGTGAGGAGGCCACCCGCACCCAGATTCTGCTGTATTCGATCCAACTGCTCCTGATTACGCTGCTGCCCGCGCCGTTTCGGATGCTCAGCGCGGTCTACTTGGTTCTGGCCGTGGCGCTGGGGCTGGGGTTGATCTACAAGGCAGTCAAGCTGATTGAACTCAAAGATGGTGCGGCGGCCCGCAGCGCCTATAAGTATTCCACCGCCTATCTCGCGTTCCTCTTCATGGCGATGATTCTCGACCGCCTGCTGTTGTAAAGGTATCCCCAGGACGTGACCGCTTCTTCCCCGAAGTCTTCGCGCTGGCCGGTGTATCTGGTCGGCGTCTTGTTCATCCTGGTAACGGTGGCTTTTGTCTTCACGTTCACCTACGAAACCGAGGTGGAAATCGCGGCCAGCCGCCAAACTCCGCTCCCGGTTGAGGCAGATCGCTACCGCGAGGCGCTTGCTGCGATCCTGCCCTCGGCAGATGCCTCGCGCGGCGCTCAGTGGGTCGAGCAGTTCGGTTGTACGGTTTGTCACCGTGAAGGCGCTGCTAACAAGATTGCGCCACCTTTTGTGGGGATCGCCGAACGCGCGGCAGCCCGCCGCCCACCGCTGCCCGCTGACGCTTACCTCTACGAGTCGATCACCGATCCCACCGCCTACACTGCCCGCGATCTTCACAGCGAGTCATCCACTGATCCAGCCGCCTCGACGGGCAGTGACTACCGCGCAGCGATGCCCCAGGATTTTGCCACCCGGCTGACTCCGCAGCAGATTGGCGACATCATCGCCTACCTGCTGACGCCGGACGCCCACTGAGAGGCTGCGGACAGCCGATGTACCTAGATGCCTTCACGCTGTCCGCTTTGGTGGATGAATTCCTGGATACGCTGGTTGGCGGGCGGGTGCAGGATGTCATCGATGTCGATCCGACGGGTATCGGCCTCGAAATTTATGCCGATAGACGCCGCCGCTATCTGTACCTCAGTGCCGACATGCAGCGCCCGCGCGTTCACGTCGTCGATGATAAGCTGCGGCGCGGCGTGGTCAAACCAACACAGATTGGCCTGCTGTTCCGCCGCTATGTCGAAGGCGGGATCGTCGGCCATGTCAGCCAGCCGCCCTGGGAGCGCATCATCCAGTTGGATGTGGCTGGGCCGGAGGGGGAAGTTTCAATCGTCGCCGAGCCGATGGAGCGCCGCAGCAATCTGCTGCTGGTGCAGAATGGCATCATCCTGGACTGCATGCGGCGCGTGGGGCCGGATGAAAACCGTCACCGCCTGAGCCTGCCTGCCCACGAATACAAACTGCCGCCGCCGCAGGTCGGCAAGCTCGATCCTACCAGCGTGCAGCCCGAAGACCTCTACGGCCTGTTTGCCGCTGAAACCGATCCCAAACGCAAAACGCAGCAGGTTTTGTCATCGCGCCTGTTGGGGGTCAGCCCGCTGCTGGCTAGAGAGATCGTCTACCGCGCGGGTGGGGACCCCAGCCAGCTTGCATCCCAAGCGCAGCCGGATGCGCTCTGGAAGGCGCTCCGGGAGCTGGTCGAACCGATGCGCCAGCGCCAATGGCAGCCAGGCATCATCGAAGATGCTGATGGGGTAAAGGCCTTCTCGGTCTACCCGGTTCAAGCTCAACCTGGCTGGCGTCCGGTAGAGCTGCTCAGCGCAGCCATGAGTGCCTACTACGGCGCGCCTGTTGGAGAGGATGCCTACCGCGCGGCGAAAGTCCCTGTCGAGGCCGCCCTCGATGAAGCGCTGGTCAAGCTGGGGGCGCGCCTGGCTTCGCTCGAAAAATCGCTGACCGATGAATCCGAGCGCGAAGTCCTCCGCAAGAGTGGTGAACTCATTCTAGCCTACCAATATGCTATACAGTCCGGCCAGACCGAACTCAAGGCGCAGTATGATCTCGACCAGCCGGAGCTGGTCATCCGCCTCGATCCAGCGCTGACCCCGCTGGAAAACGCCCAGGCGTACTTCACGCGCTACGACAAGGCCAAACGTGCCCTCGATGATGTGCTGCGCCTGATCGAAGCTACGCGGTTGGAACTGGATCACCTCAAGCAGTTGGAGACTGACCTGGAGTTCGCGGCCAGTTGGCCGGAAATTGATGAAGTTCAGCAGGCGCTCCAGTCAGCCGGCCACTGGCACGGGCAGACGGCCAAACGCATGGGCGGCGGGCAGAGCGCCCCGCTCAAAGTCGTTACCCCGGAAGGCTTCGTCATCTGGGTAGGGCGGAACAGCCGCCAGAACGAAATCGTGACGTTCAGCAAAGGCAGCGGTCAGGATGTCTGGCTGCACGCCCGCGGCATTCCCGGCGCCCACGTGGTCATCAAAGCTGATGGCCGCCGCATCCCTGAATCCGTGCTGGATCGGGCGGCGTCGCTGGCAGCCTATTACAGCGCAGCCCGGCACGATACCCGTGTGGCCGTAGATATGACCCGCTGTATGGATGTTCGCAAGATCAAAGGCGCGGCCCAAGGCATGGTTACCTACCGCAATGAACAGACCCGTATGGCCGTACCGCGGGGCGAATCCGATGAAACAGGTCAGGAGAGTTGATGGTGAAAGTGCACATTCATATTCCGCAGCCGGGCAAAAAAGTCCACTTGAGCGATTATGATCCCGAAGAAGACGGCGGCTACGATAAGGAGATCGCCCAAGCTGAAACGGACCAGCTTCAGGAGCGCATCTTTGACCTGCAGGAGCGCCTCTACGCGCAGGGGACGCAGGCGCTGCTGGTCGTTTTCCAGGCCATGGACACGGGCGGTAAAGATGGCGCGATCCGCAAGGTGTTCGAGGGGATCAACCCTCAGGGTGTGCGCGTGACCGCTTTCAAAGTGCCCAGCGCTGAAGAACTCGCCCATGACTTCCTCTGGCGCGTGCACCAGCACGTTCCTCCGAAAGGCTACATCGGCATTTTCAACCGCAGCCACTATGAGGATGTCTTGGTGGTCCGCGTGAACCAGATTGTCCCACCGAGGGTCTGGAAGGGGCGCTACGATCACATCAATGCTTTCGAGCGCTTGCTGACGGAGACGGGCACGCGCGTCATCAAGTTCTACCTGCATATCGACCGCGCTGAACAAAAGCGCCGTTTAGAAGATCGCCTGCGCAACCCCGACAAGCAGTGGAAATTCTCGATGGGCGATCTGCCCGTGCGGGAAAAGTGGGATGACTACATGCAGGCCTATGAAGACGCCATCACCGAGTGCAGCACCGAATACGCGCCCTGGGTAATCGTTCCGGCCAACAAGAAATGGTACCGTGACCTGGTGATCGCCCGCGTGATTGTGGACACGCTCGAATCGATGAAGCCGGAATTTCCGCCGCCTGAACCGGGCTTGGACCGAGTGGTTATCCCCGACTAGATGGCAGTCAGGTGCGGCTGGCGCGGCGGGCGGCTTCTAACACACGCCCGACTGTGATCTCGCGTAGGCAGGGGTGGTAAGCCGGATCGTCGCTGTCCCAATCCAAGATGCGGCAGGGGCGGCAGCCGATGTCGCTGGTCAGCGCGATCTGGCGCTGTGGGTCGCCCCACGGCCCGAATTCAACCGGATCGGCAGGGCCATACAGGGCCACGGTCGGCGCTCCGACGGCTGTTGCCAGATGCAGCGGGCCGCTGTCCGGCCCCAGCACGACCTTAGCCCGCTGGAACAGGGCGGCGAGCTGCCCCACGCGCGTATCACCTGCTGCGATGACCGGCTTGTGCTTCATCTGGCCGGCGATGCGCTGTGCCAGTGGAATTTCACGGTCTCCGCCGCTGAGGACGATCTGGCTGTCAAGCTGCTCGGCCAGCGTGTCGGCAACCTTCGCCCAATTCTCTTCGACCCAATGCTTGACCCAGGTTCCTGTTCCAGGGTGAATGCAGATCACGCGCTGATCTGCTCCAATGTTCCATTCTTCCAGATAGCCGTCGATGTAAGCGCGATCAATCGGATCAACCGGGAAACTGTAGCGCACGCGGTCGGGCGAGACTGTGCCTGTCCAGCGCTCCACCAGCCGCAGGTTTTGCTGGATGGCATGTTCTGGCTGCGGCGTGATGGACTCGGTCAGAAAAGGTGTCACATCGGGATGGGCATAGCCGATCCGCTCAGCGATGCCCGCCCGCGCGGCCAGCAGCGCTCCCCACCAGTGATCGGGGCGCAGGATTACGGCGCTGCTATACCCGATCCGCCGCAGCCACCCTGCCGCTTGTAAAACCAGTTGGTAGGGCGACTTCCAATCGGCTTTTGGTGTGCGGCTGAAACCGGGAAAGGGCAGGGTGAGCACCTGATCGATCTCGGCATATGCGGCCAATATCTCGGCGGCCCACGGGCCGGCCAGCGCGTGCAGTTCAGCTTGGGGGCGGGCGGCTCGCAGCGCTCGGATGGCCGGCGTGGTCAGCAGCACATCGCCGAGATGGTCGGGACGGATCAGCAGAATGCGCTCGCGCGAAGGCAGTCGCGCTGGCCGTGTTGGGATGAGGCTGGCGATGCGGAGCAGGCGGCGCCGCGCTTGATGTTTCAGCGGGACGGCATGGAAAGCCTCGGCCATCGCCCGATTGCGGCGGACGAGCGCCTCTCTATCCAAGTCCGATTCCCCGGTAGGCTTCCAGGAGCTTCGGGACGAGTACCGACCAGTCATAAGTTAGCTTGACATAGGCTTGGGCGGTCACGCCTTTCACCGAACGCAGTGTGCGTGATTCCAGCAGCTCAACGATCTTGACGGCCATCTGCTTGGGGTCGTCCGCGATGACCATACACCTGCGGGCGTCGGCGTCCAGGCCGCTGGCCGCTGTCGAAGTTGCGACTACGGAACATCCTGCTGCCATCGCTTCCAGAATCTTCAGGCGGGTTCCGCTCCCCATCCGCAGCGGCGCGACGTAAACGCCTGCGCTCCACAAGAAAGGCCTGACATCTTTCACCCATCCGGTGATTTCTACGCCATCTTGGTCGCGCAGTCCTTCCAGCCGGGCATGCGGCTTCTGCCCAACGACGTACAGTTTAGCATCTGGGAGTTCTTCCCGGATGTGCGGCAGCACTTCGCGCACGAACCAGATCACCGCATCGACGTTCGGGCGGTAGTCCATCTTGCCTGTGAAGACCAGGGCGTTTTCCGGTAAATCGATGCGTTCGGTTTTGGTCTCGGTTCGAGAGTCATATTCGGCTGCATCGATGCCGTTGGGCACGACCGGAACCCGCCCATCTGCGCGATATGCGGCCAGGACCTGCGCGTCTTCGGTCGAGACGGCCACGACCAGATCGGCTTTCTGGCACAGCTCGCGCTCGTAATTGGCGATGCGTCCCACCTGGATATACGAATACAGTGCAGCCAGCCAGCGGCTCTGGTCAGCGCGATCCACTTCGTAGATGACGCGCTGGAGGGCCGCTTCAGCATTGAAGGCATCGTAGCATAGTTTGAGCTGCGGATACTTAGCGCGAACTTCGGGCAGGTAGCAGGCGGCTTCAATGCCCTCGAACTGCACCAGGTCGTAGGTAGCAGCATCCAGCAGCGCGAAGAGCTGGTCGCGGAAGGCCGGGCTGTACAGCCGCCGGGCAATGTCCGCCTGCCGCGTCAGGACCAGGTCGCGCAGCCGTTCAGCGACCGTCCGGCGCGGCGGCGGGACGGTTACGATCTGCTGACAGTATTTCTTCAATGGGCTGGTTTCAGCCTCAGCAGTTTCGCCGTCGTGGAAGCTGAGTAGTGTGATTTTGTGGCCGGCCTTACGCAGCCCGCGCATCAGCCCATAAACTCGCAGCGCCCCGCCTTGATGTGGTGGGTAGGGCAGGCTGCCGGTGACCATCAGTATCTTCATCAATTTGCACCCAAATGGCGATACACCTTCAACACAATTTCAGCGGTACGCGCCCAGGTGAACTGCCGGCTGCGGGCTAATCCGGCCTGGCGCATCTGCTCGCGCCAGGGCGCATCGGCCAGCACTTTCTCCAGCGCATCGGCCAGCGCTGCCGTATCCTCCGGCTCGACTTGCAGTCCAACCTCACCGACAACTTCTGGCAGTGACGAGCGGTTGCCTACCACTGGCACCGTTCCGCAGGCCATCGCTTCCAGCGCCGGGAAGCCGAAGCCCTCGTAGAACGACGGCATAGCCAGCACGCTCGCTAGATTGTAGACAGCCGGCAGTGCTGCATCCGGCACGTCTTCGCGCCAGATTACCTGTTCGCTCAATTCGAGCCGTGCGATATCGCGCAGCGTGTCTTCATACAGCCAGCCGCGCCTGCCAACCAGCACCAGCGGCGGCGCGTCACCCGTGCGATCCCGCAGCATTCGGTAGGCTGCCAGCAGGCCGGAGATGTTCTTGCGCGGCTCGATAGTTCCCACAAACAGGATGAATCCGTCCGGCAAGTTGAGCCTTTCTCTCCACTTTGTCCGTTCTTCAGCGCCCATCGGCTGGAAGCGTTCATCCACGCCGAGCAGATGCACTGTGATCTTCTCTGCTGGAACGTGCAGCATCTCCACCAGATCGCGCTGCGTGGCGGCGCTGTCCACCAGAATATGGTCGGCCTGCCGTACCGCTGTTTGGATCTGCCCGTTGTAGTAGCGCTGGGCGTCCGCGGTGACAAACTGGGGATAGTGCAGAAACGTCAAGTCATGCACGGTGATGACATGCCGCGGTGCTCCCCGCAGCGGCGGGATGAAGTCCGGGCTGTGCAGCAGTCCGAGCCGCAGCGGAGCCAGTTCAACCGAAAGCGCCAGCCGCTCCCAGCGGTGATGGCACGGCGTCCACAGCCGCGCCGTGTGCATCCGCCGCGTGAACGTCTCGCCGGATTTATGGCTGTGCAGTTCCACGTACTCGTTGCCCGAATCCAGCGCTTCCAAAGCCATCACCAGCCGGCGCATATAAGTGCTGATGCCGCCGGTTCGGTAATGGGTGAGGCGCACGTCAATTCCGATCCGCATGGTGTCGGAAGTATAACGACTGCGCTGTGAACAATCTAGGTCGTTGGAGTATAATCACCCTGTCTGTGGAAACGCCTGGGGAAAACTGTGACTGCGATCATGGTCGTTGCCAATCAAAAGGGCGGCGTGGGAAAAACCACCACGGTGCTCAATCTGGCGCTGCTGCTTTCACAACAGGGCAGCCGTGTTCTGCTGGTTGACCTCGACCCACAGGCCAGCCTGACGGCCGCGCTCGGCTTCGACTCGTACCGCCTGGAACGCAGCAGCTTCTCGCTCTTGATGTACCCTGAAATGACTCTGACGCGCATTATGCGGACGATCAGCTCAACCCTGGCGCTCGTTCCTGGTAGCGTCGATCTGGCCGCCGCCGCGATCAAAATGGTGCAGGAGCAGTATCCCCTGAACAGGCTGCGCAGCGTTCTGCGCCAGAGCCGCTTCACCTTTGATTACGTCCTCGTTGATACGCCTCCCGGCCTGAACGTGCTGACTGTCGCCGCGCTGATCGCCGCCGATTCGGTCATCGTCCCTGCCCAGTGCAGCCACGATGCCATCCAGGGGATTCGTGCTTTGCAGGATGTCATCACCCGCATCCGCGCCAGCATGGGTAACCCCGACCTGAAGCTGCGCGGTGTGCTGCCCACCTTCTTTGACCCGGAAGCGATCTATGCCCGCAAAGTTCTCGAAGAACTCCACACGCTCCTGCCCGGTCAGGTTTTCGATACCCCCATCCCTTATGATGTGATGGTCGCGGATGCCCCCCACATGGGCAAAGCAGTTGTTGATTACGCGCCTGAAAGCCTGGGCGCAAAGGCCTACCGCCGCCTGGCGGAAGATATTCGCTCTGCGCAGACCTGATCTCTGCTTCACAGCCACCGCGCCAGGATCGCCTGAAGTTCCCCACTCTCCAGCATATCCTCCAGCACCGCATTGATGGCCGCCCAAGTCTCTGCCCGGTTGATCCGCACAGCCCCAGCATAGAGCGCGTCACTCACCTCGATCAGCGTCGGATTCCAATCAGGATGGTCTCGCCGGAACAGCCGTGCCGCTGTCGCATCGACCAGCGCCGCGCTGCTCAGCCCAATCCGTGCCGCTTCGAGCGCGTCCTGCTGCGTTTCGTAGGGCATCGTTTCAAAAGGCAGAATCCGCCGCTGCCACAGCCGCGCGATCCGATCCGCATCTGATCCGAACTCGAACGATAGCGCCCGCCTGCTCATTTCGGCCATCCCCGTGACGACCGGATCAGCCGTAACGAGCACTAAACCCGCATTGTAGTAGGGGACAGTGTAGCGCACATCATTCATCCGGCTTGGATCGATCAAGAGCGCCGAGAGCAGCAGATCGACCTGGTCAACCCGCAGCGAGTCGTACAGCCCATCGAAGCCCATGTTCACGAAGCGCACCGGTATCCCCAGATGTGCTCCAATGGCTTTGCCGATGTCGATGTCGATGCCGTACATCTCGCGCCCGTTATCGACCCCGAACGGTGGGTAGCTGGCATCCACGCCGATTCGCAGTTCCCCATACGGGAACAACACTTTCAGCGGCGGCCCAGGTCGCTCCAGCGCGACCCACCGCAGCACGAACAGCACGACCGCCAGCAGCCAGACCCAGGCCGTGATGGCCGTGACCGCGCCGGCGATTATGGTGTTCCAGGGGCGGGCAGCCACAGCGGGGCATCCTCTTCACGACCAAGCGCGTAGGCTTGAATCGCGCTGTAGATCGGCAGCGGTTGGAAGTCTGGCGTAATCAGGGTGAAGTTGTCCGGGTAGCTGCGAGTCGCGCCAGGATAGCGCAGCACCCAGATGCACAGCTTGTCTACCCACGGCCAATGGGCTTCTGCCCAGCGGAAGGCATTAACCGTATAGGCTACCCGCAGCGAAGGTCGCACCGCCTTTGTCCAGCGGGGATGGTCATTCCACCCCGTCTCGGTGATATACACCGGCTTGTCGGGCGAGTCGTAGCGCAGCATGATCTCATGCAGCAGTTCCGCCCGCCGGAAATTGAGTGCCTCCGCTGCTGGCGGTGCTTCTGGCGGATCCGTGAAGCCGTAAGTATGCATCGCCAGCGCGTCGAAGTACGGTGCGGCTCCAGCCTGGTACAGCGCCTCCAAGTAGAGCAGGTCGTTCAGCCCATTAGGGCTGCCAGGCGGTTCCAATGTGGGAGCCAGCGGCGCAGCTAGGATGATGGTTTCCGGAGCTGCTGCCTTCACCGCCGGATAGACCACCTTGAGCAGTTTTGCATAGCCAGAAGGATCAACAGGCCGGTAGCCCCATTCAAACGACAAATTCGGCTCGTTCCAGATGATGATGTGCTTTACATCGTTGCGGTAGCGGCTGGCAAACGCTGTCACAAACTCCGCAAACGCTCCGTAGGATCGTTCCGGCAGGTCATTAAATGTCGTCGAAACGCTGTCCTCAGTTTGGCGTGCCCACTCTGGAACCAACCCCATCCGCGCGATGATCGTTAAGCCCTGATTCCGAGCATGCCGGATAATCCGGTCAAACGATTCCCAACGATAATCACCCGGCTGCGGCTCTGCATACGCCCACGGAAAAAACTCAACAATCGTTGTCGCACCCATCTCACGAACCATTTGCAGCGACCGCTGAATCTTCCACTCGTATACTTCGTCGATCAGGCGTGTATGGACACAGACCACCGGTTTTTCCGTCACCACAATCTGTGGCGGCCCTATCGGCGCGCGCGGTGGGGCAGGCGCCAGCGCCGTCAGGATCATCCAAACCAGTACAATTCGTGCCAGCCGTCCTAAATCGCGCTCAAAGTTTCCTGGAAGGGTTTGTGCTCCAATCGAAATATTCATAGTAAGCTTCAATAGTACGCAAGTGCGGAAAACCGCTTCATTTTGGTTACAATCCTGTAATGTCAAAAGCCTTAAGTCATCTTAAGGCTGAATCAGAAATATCGTAATTATGTAAATCCGCTACGAGTTTCACGAATGAAGCTTTTTATCAGTTATGCGAGGGTAGATAAACCAGTCTGCCAGCAGATCGTGGAGATGCTCGAAGTCCACGAGGTGTGGTACGATCATCGCTTGCATGCTGGACAGAAATGGTGGGAAGAAATCCTCCGCCATCTGACGTGGTGTGACGGATTTGTTTATCTTCTCTCGCGTGAGTCCGTTTCTTCGGAATACTGTAAGCAAGAATTCGCCATCGCGCAAAGCCTCGGCAAGCACATCTTCCCGGTTCTCATCCACGCTGGTACGACCATCCCTGATACCCTCAAAGATATCCAATATGCTGATTTCAGCAGCGGCCTCGATGTTCGCGCCGTCAAACAGCTCCTGAGCGCCATCTATGTCGCCGAGAAGATGCCTGTTGCTGTGGCCGCTGGGGCTGTGCCGGCCTTGGCGCTCCCGCCGCAGGCCTCCCGCGGCCCAGAGATTGACACTTCCACTGTCATTGACGAAGCGGCCGAAGCCCTAGACAAAGGCGACTTCGATAAGGCCGTCTTCCTGCTCAAGCGTGCCCGTGAAACTGGCTATGAACCCCGTTTCATCGACCTCAAAGCCGTACTTCAAGAGGCTGAAGCTGCCCTTGAACGTCAGGCCTATCTCCGCGAAGCCGAGCGCGAATACCGCCCCATTGTTGCGCTCATCAAGCGTCAGCGCACCTTCCAGTTGGGCTGCAAGGCTTTCCAGTCTTTCCGCCAGTCCTTCCCAGACTATGATCCGGATGGGCTGGCAGCCATTGCCACCTCGCACCTGCTCCCACTTCCGGAGTGGTGCGATATCAAGGCGGGTGAGGTGGTCATCGAGCGCGACAAGCGCCGCATCATCTACCATCTTGAAGCCTACAAGATGAGCAAGTACCCCGTCACCAACCAGCAGTTCCAGGCTTTCGTGACGGCCGTTGATGGCTACTCTAATCCCAAGTGGTGGGAATCGACCCCAGAGATGAGCGCGTGGCACAAGCAGCATCCTGAACCGCTCGACTCCAAATTCGCGGGGGATGACTATCCGCGTGTGAATGTCTGCTACTACGAGGCTGTTGCCTACTGTGCCTGGCTCAGCGAAAAGTCCGGCATGAAGATCACGCTGCCTACCGAACAGCAGTGGCAGCGCGCCGCTCAGGGGGACAGCGAATACCGCTATCCCTGGGGAAACCAATTCGACAAAACGCGCTGCAACACGCAGGAAGCCGGCATCCGCATGACCACTCCGGTCAGCAAGTATCCCCTCGGTGCCAGTCCCTACGGTGTGATGGATATGGCCGGCAACGTCTGGGAGTGGACGCAGACCAGCCAGTTATCTCAAAAAACCAACGGCTCTACGCCATCCCCACACCTGACCTACATCGTCAAGGGCGGCTCATACATGGGGTCGCAGGAACGCGCTCGCAGCACCTTCTACTTCAAACTCGACCCCGTCTACCGCTACCACACCATCGGCTTCCGCGTCGTCATCGGCTGAGATCAATCTCGTTTTGTTTGTGATCGCCAGCCTCCAAAGGCGTATTTACGTTTTTTCTCTAATGTCAACAATTGCATGGGTCAATCCGCATTAAACTGAAATCAGAGCGGCTTTTGGAAAGCCACCTGCGAGTCTCCAACCGTAGCCGCTTAACAGCCTAGCAGGATTCACACACCCAGGATCGATGATGTTATTTTCTAAACTCCTCAAACATCTTGTCCCCTCTTCCATGATGTTAATTTTGGTAAGCTGTGCGGTTGCCTCTGAATCTACAGGGCTGACTCCTGCTGGCGAGCTGATCCTCTTTGATTGGGCTGAAGATATTCCCCAAGCCGTGTTGGATGCCTTCACTGCGGAATATGGAACCAAAATCAATTTTCAGGTCTATGAGGCGCAGGAGGACGCTGTCGAAAAAATCCGGTCTGGTGAAACCTATGATGTGGTTGTCATGGAGAGCCGGTTTGTGCCGCTCCTAGCAGAGGCAAACCTCCTGGCTGAGATTGACTTTGGCAACATGCCCAATTTCAAGAATGTCTCGCCAAGCTTCCGCAATCTAGTTTATGACCCCAGCAACCGCTACAGCATTCCCTATAACTGGGGGATTACGGGATTGGTCGTCCGCACTGATTTAGTAGAGCGGCCCGTCACCCGCTGGACAGATCTGTGGGACCCTCACTATCGGGGAAGGATCGCGATTTGGGCAGGCCAGCCGCGTGAGGTAGTGGCCCTGACTCTCAAATCCCTTGGATTCTCTGCAAATTCCGAGAATCCTGAGGAACTGGATGCTGCGCTCGACCGTTTGCTGGAAATCAGATCACATGTCCTGTTCATTGAAGATTTCGACTTGGTGGACTCGGCTGAGTTGATGTCAAGTGGTCAAGCCGTTATCAGCATGGGTTATGCCAGTGATGTAATTTCAGGACAGTCCCAAAACCCCAACATCACTTTTGTCATGCCCGCAGAGGGTGCCTTGATGTGGAACGATACATTCATCATCCCGGTAAATGCTCCGCACAAATACACGGCTGAGCTGTTTCTGAACTTCTTGCTGCGACCAGAGATCAGCGCGCAGATGATTAACGAGCATTACTACCCGATGGCGAATGAAGCGGCTGAACCTTTTATCAATCCCATGATACGTGATAATCCCGTAATCTATCCTCCGGGTGACGTGCTGCGCCATGCCGAACTTATTACCCCTCTCAGCCTTGAGGGACAGCAGCGCTACCTGGCCTTATGGGAGCATTTCCTGGCGGGTACACGCTGAACACCAGATGCGTCGTAGACCAGTACTGGGAAATGCCCGGTGTCAAGCCAGTCTCACACTTCTTAATGCTGCTCATTCATCGAAATGGCATACCATGATGAGTAGTTGAATCGCAGTTGTTCATGTTATCCAGTTCTCGATTGGAAATACCTGTGAAAGCATCTCTCCTGCGTACCTTCATCATCCTGTTGAGCATGCTCGTTGCTCTAATCGGGTGTTTAGCCGCTCCTGCTGCTCTGCCCACACCCACTCCTCCGGCTCTGGCAGAGGAAATAACCCTCTACAACTGGATAGAGTACATGCCTCAATCTGTGTTAGATGCCTTTACGAACGAGTTTGGGGTTAAGGTCAACTATGTTTTCTATGAATCGCAGGAAGAGGCGGCTCAAAATGTGCGCGCTGGCCTCGAATACGATGTCGTGGTTCTGCCTCCCGAAGTTATTCCCGCTTTGATCCGCGAAGGGCGCTTGGCGGAAATCGACTATCGGAATGTTCCGAACTTCAAGAACATTTCTGCCAACTTCCGTGATCTGGCCTATGATCCCGGCAACCGCCACTCCATCATTTTTCATTGGGGTACGACGGGTTTGCTGATACGGACTGATTTGGTTGGACAACCTGTTGTTACCCGTTGGGCAGACCTGTGGAATCCACGCTTTGCGGGGAAGGTTGCCTTGTGGCCGATTTCACGTGCCCTCATTCCCATTGCGCTCAAAGCCCTGGGCTATCGTGGAACCTCGGTCGATCCTCAAGAACTCGAAGCCGCCTTGCAGTACTTGTTGGAATTAAAACCAAATGCCATCTGGTGGGGAAATGACAACGGGACGATTGTTCCCGTGCTGGCGAGCGGTGAGGCCGTCATTGCTTACGGTTGGGCCTACGATGCTCAGCTTGCCCGCGATGAAACCGTCCCCATCAGCTACATTCTCCCTGAAGAGGGAACCTTTTTGTGGAGTGACAATTTCGTCATTCCAACCAGCAGTAAACAGAAATATACTGCCGAAGTGTTTCTCAACTTCATCCTGCGTCCAGAGATCAGTGCTCAGATTGTCAATGAGAGTTACTACCCCATGGCGAACGAAGCGGCTGATCCCTTTATCGATGCAGACATTCGCAGCGACCCCTTGATCTACCCGCCAAACGACCAGCTTCTGAAGGCCGAAATCATTGTGCCTGTAAGTGACGAAGGCGAAAACTTGTTCCTCTCCATCTGGGATCGTTTCATGGCTGTCGGCCAGTAGTTTCGCGGAACAGCTCACGCAGGAAAAACAAGACCCGCAGTGAAGCGGGTCTTCTCAGTAACCATGCCCCCGACAGGACTCGAACCTGTGCTTCAGCCTCCGGAGGGCTGCGCTCTATCCACTGAGCTACGGGGGCAGCTTATGCGCCTATCCTAGCAGAAATTCCCCTCTGCCACAAGTGCCTGAACCGAGTTTGCTGAAGAGCAGCACCACGGCGTCACTTTGAGCGCCTTTTCTGACTGTCAACGGAAAACCCAGTGAGCGAACAGTTATTCAAGTATTCATGCGACACCAAATGGTTTTCCAAATGGTCTTCCAAAATGTCACCCTTTCTGTCCCATTTTGTGCTATCGTGGAGATGCGCGGGGTTTACCTCTATGGGTGTCAATCATCTGATATGAGAAAATCAGCCTGTTCTCATTCTTATCACTCTTATCATTTCTCACATATCACCGCGTTTTTTGCCAACGATATAACGATCAATGATGAATTTCTGCCATATCCAGCGCTGACGGCACTGACGCCAAATCCGCCGTAAAACCGGGTGTCTTCCCGTGGAGACGAGTTCAGTGGATGCGGATATGTCAGCAAATGGCAGTTTTACGCCTGTTTCAAACGGACTGACGACTGATCACACGCTCATCTATAAGCTAACGAATAATAGCTGAATCATAAACTATCAGCAGCGAACTTCTTCCCACCTTGACGGTTCCCCGTCGCTCAACTAGAATTCCCCTCGTCATCTTAGGGAAGAAGACCGCATGTTTGAGACCCTCAGCGACCGCTTACAGGGAATCTTTGATAACCTCGGACGCTCCGGCAAGCTGACCGAAAAAGATGTCGATACGGTCATGCGCGAGGTGCGTGTTGCTCTCTTGGAAGCCGACGTAGCGCTCCCGGTCGTCAAGGATTTCGTCAAGCGCGTCCGCGACCGTGCCATCGGCGCTGAGGTTACTAAGGCGCTCAAGCCGGGGCAGATGGTCGTCAAGATCGTCCACGAGGAGCTGATCGCTACCCTCGGCGACTCGGCCCCGTTGAATTTCTCCGGCAGTACCAAGCCGCACGTCATCATGCTCGTTGGTCTCCAGGGGTCCGGTAAGACCACCACTGCGGCCAAGCTTGCTGTTCATCTCCGCAAAGATGGACGCGCTCCCTTCCTTGTAGCAGCGGATGTTTACCGTCCCGCTGCTGTTGATCAGATCATCACCCTGGCGAAGCAGATCAACGTTCCCTACTACGAAGAGGGTACCAAAGCTCGTCCAGCCGATATCTGCGTGAATGGGGTCAAAGCTGCCCGCGAAGCCAACGCTGCTGTTGTGATCTTGGATACGGCGGGCCGGCTCCAGATCGATGACAATCTGATGAACGAGCTGGCCGAGATCAAGAAGCGTACTAATCCTGCCGAAGTCCTGCTCGTCGCCGACTCGATGACCGGTCAGGAAGCGGTCAATATCGCTCAGGGGTTCAATACCCGCGTCGGTATCACCGGCCTGATCCTCACCAAGATTGATGGCGATGCTCGCGGCGGTGCGGCCATCTCCATGCGTTCCGTGACCAATGTGCCCATCAAATTTCTCGGTACGGGCGAGAAATTAGATGGCTTTGAAGTCTTCTATCCGGATCGCTTGGCCTCGCGCATTCTGGGCATGGGTGATGTGCTGTCCTTGATCGAAAAGGCTGAAGAAGCCTTCGATGAACAGGAAGCGCTCAAGCTCCAAAAGAAACTGATGGAAAATCAGTTTACCCTCCAGGACTTTCTGGAGCAGCTTCAGAAGATTAAGAAGATGGGGCCGTTTAGTCAAATCCTCGGCATGATTCCTGGCATGGATCGCCTCCGTGGGCAGATCGACCAGGAAGAAGCCGAAAAACGGCTGCGTCGTGTCGAGGCCATCATTAATTCGATGACCCCCAGTGAGCGGAACAATCCCAAGATTCTGAATGCAAGTCGTCGCCGCCGCATCGCGATGGGCAGCGGAACCCAGGTGCGGGATGTCAACGATGTACTTAAGCAGTTCCGCGACATGCAAACCCTGATGAGTCAGCTGCGAAAGGGACGTTTTCCAAACTTTCCGGGGTTACCCGGCCTGCGCTAGAGCCGCTTGCTCTACCGCTACTGGCAGCCATCGCAGCACTTTTAGCCAGTGGCTCCCCGTCTCAATGGACGCTTGGGAGCGGTATTTCAAGGAGTTCAGTGTCTCATGGTTCGTATTCGTCTCCGTCGTGTCGGTTTGAAGAAGCAGCCTAGCTACCGCATCGTTGTGGCCGATCAGCGCAGTTCCCGTGATGGTGGCTTCATTGAAGCCATCGGCCATCACAATCCGCGCACTGAACCGTCCACCGATGTTGTGGACGAAGCCCGTGCCCTATATTGGCTGAGCGTAGGTGCACGGCCGAGCAGCGCTGTGGAAACCCTCTTTAAGCGTACCGGTACTATGGATCGTTTCGCTCGTTTGAAGAAGGGGGAAACCCTTGAAGCGCTGGTTGCGGAAGCCGAGGCTGCTCGTGCTCAGGCTGCTCCGGTCAGCCCCAAGACCAGCCGTCCGTCTCCGGGTCCCGGCCAGTCAATCAAGAAGGCCAAGCAGGCCGCCGAAGAGCCTGCCTCGTAGACACTTTGGTCATTGTTTGGGGCATGGGTAAGCTGTGCCCCAACCCTAACGAAGGATGCCGATGTGGAAGACTTGATCTCCTATATCGCCAAGAGTTTGGTGGATGACCCGTCGCAGGTGAAGGTCATTCGTCGCGTCAACGGCGGAACTACGGTGATCGAACTGCGTGTATCTCCCGAAGATACCGGACGTGTGATCGGTAAGGGGGGGCACGTCGCTAACGCGATGCGGGCGCTGCTCCGTGCTTCCGCTGGGCCGAAAGCCAACCGGGTTATCCTGAAGATCATCTAGCGACCATGCCCCTTAAAGGCTCTTCGCTGAACACTCCCGATTATCTGCTCATCGGTCAGTTTCTCCGTCCTCACGGCGTCCAGGGTGAGTTGAAGATGCGCCTGCTGACCAGCTACCCTGAACGCCTTTCCCAACTCAAAACCGTCTATCTCTCGCGAGACCCCGAAGACCCCAAGCCCGCTCTTCACGCTGTCAAGCGCATCCGGTTTCACCAGGAGTATGCTTTAGTCACGCTGAGTGATGTCTCGAATCGCACTCAGGCAGATGGTCTGCGCGAATGCTTTGTGATGGTTCCAATAGCAGATGCCGTTCCGCTCGAAGAGGGGGAATACTATCTTTTTCAGGTCATCGGTCTGCATGTTCAAACAGCGGGTGGTGAGGAATTGGGGCCGATCACCGAAGTCCTTCAGACTGGCGCGAACGATGTCTATGTGGTCGAAAGTCCCCAACACGGTGAAATCCTCATCCCAATCACACCGGAAACGGTCGTTAAGACCGATCTGGAAGCTGGCATCCTAATTGTGAACCTGCCCGATGGCTTGCTTGGCTGAATGATTTCCTCGCTTGACAGTCCGTTTGATCGGCTGTTATGCTCAAAAAATAAGATCAATAATCTAATGAGGTCGCGTGAACGATCCCCGGTTCTGGCTTGCGTTCAGTCAGGTTCCTGAAATTGGCCCTCGCCGAATTCAACACCTGCTTGTCAGCTTTGGTAGTTTGGAGCAGGCTTGGACAGCAACCGAATCGCAGCTTCGTCAAACGGGCTTGGAACATCGTCCACTAATCAGTCTGCTCTCGGCTCGCCAGAAACTCGACCCGGACTCAGAACTTCGCAAAGTTGAACGTGCCGGCGCGAGTCTTGTTACGCTCGAGGACGATGATTATCCCGAACTGCTTCGTAAACTGCCTGACGCGCCGCCCGTTCTGTATGTGAAAGGCCGTTTACATCCGGATGACCAGCGTGCCCTATCCGTTGTCGGAACACGGAGAGCAACGGTGTATGGTCGTGACAGCGCCTACAACCTTTCCAAGCAGCTTGCCGGCTGCCAGGTCACGGTAGTGAGCGGTCTTGCTCATGGGATCGACAGCGCTGCCCATCGCGGCGCGCTGGATGGAGGCGGCCGCACCATCGCGGTGCTAGGCTGTGGTATCGATACCATCTATCCGCGTGATAACCGTTCTTTGGCTGAAGCGATTCTCCAAAACGGGGCCATTGTGACCGAATTCCCTGTTGGAACGCGGCCAGAAGGACGCAACTTTCCGCGTCGTAACCGGATCATCAGTGGGATGTCACTAGGTGTGTTGGTTGTCGAAGCTCCCGATAAAAGCGGCGCGATCATTACCGCGGCCATCGCGGCGGAGCAGGGCCGCGAGGTCTTCGCTGTTCCGGGAAATATCTTTAGTCCCACCAGCATAGGGACGAATCGGCTCATCCAGGATGGCGCTAAGCTGGTGATGAACGTGGACGACATTCTGAATGAGCTGAACATTGCCTATGAGAACGTGCGCGTTCAAACGACGGCTGAACGCATCGCTCCGTCCAGCTCGCTTGAAACACAGGTGCTGGATTTTCTCAGCCAGGACCCCATTCACATCGACGATCTGGTAAGAATGAGCGGGCTGCCCGTATCGATTCTCAGCGGCACATTGACCATTCTAGAACTAAAAGGGCTTGCGCGGGCAGTCGGTTACATGCAATACTGCCTGACGCCATCATCATCTCATCCGTTAAATTGAGGGAATTTCGTGGAACATTTCTACGCACTCATTATGGCAGGCGGGGGTGGAACCCGCCTCTGGCCCATGAGCCGCCAGGACATGCCCAAGCAGCTTCTTCCGCTGGTCGAAAACTACTCCATGTTTGCAACCAGCGTAGAACGTCTTGCACCTCTGTTCACTCCGGAACGAATCTATGTGGTGACAGGCCGCAAGTATCTCAACGCGCTGATGGAACACGCGCCACAGATACCTGAAGAGAACTTCATCATTGAACCCTACGGAAAGGAAAGCGGGCCTGCTGCTGCGCTCGGTCTGACTGTTATCCAGAAGCGCGACCCGCAGGCCACTGTCGCTATTCTCACTGCCGATCATCACATCACGCGCAAAGATCGCTTCCGGGATGTATTGGCTGCTGCTGCTGATCTCGCTCAGCGTGGATATATTGTGACCCTAGGTATTTCGCCCTCCTACCCTGCTACGGGCTTCGGTTATATCCACCAGGGCGATGAAATTGCCACCATCAACGGTTTCCACTGCCATGCCTCACTGGGGTTCACAGAAAAGCCGGATGCCGACAAAGCTGCCGAGTTTCTTGCCAGCGGTGACTACACCTGGAATTCTGGAATGTTCATCTGGACGGCAGCCCAAGCAATGGGCGAATTCAAGCGACAGCAGCCAGAGATGTATGCGCTGTTTGACCAGCTTTCTTCTGCGGTTGATACCCCTGACTATCAATCTACCCTTGAAGAAATCTGGGAGGGTGTCAACAAGATTTCCCTGGACTATGCTGTCATGGAAGGCGCGCAGCGCATGGCAGTCATCCCGGTCGACATCGGTTGGAATGACGTTGGCAGTTGGGCATCAATGTACGAAGTTCTCAAGCTGGACAAATCCGGCAATGGTTTCAAGGGTCGACAGCCTGAGCGGGTCATTGTCGATACCAAGAACACACTGGTGTATAGCGATAAACTGATTGTCACCATTGGCGTACAGGATATGATCGTGATTGACACTCCTGATGCGCTTCTGATATGTCACAAAGACCGCACACAGGAAGTCAAAGATGTGGTCAATCACCTTCTGCGAACAAAGAACTACAAATTTCTCTAGCCGAGTGATCGGCAGAATCAAGAGATAGCATGGCCGAAACGTATCAAGCCTACTGTGTGAAATGCAAGACAAAGCGCGACCTGCTGAACCCACAGGCTGTATATACAGCCTCTGGGATACCGGGGACATCGGGCACATGCCCTGTGTGTGGAACCAAGTTGTTTCGTATGGGAGCGACGCCGGAACATACTGGGCTTGTGAAGCCGGAGCCGGCTTCGCGCCCCAAGTCCAGTAAGAAGAAAAGCAAATCGACTCAGAAAGCGAAAACGGCGAACAAAAAGACGTCTGAATTGGCTGCGCCGTCTCATCGGCGTGGTAAATTGGTCATCGTCGAATCCCCAGCTAAAGCCCGGAGCGTTAGCCATTTCCTCGGTAAAGGATTCACGGTCAAAGCCTCCAAAGGGCATGTCCGCGATTTGCTGGTCACGCAGTTGTCTGTTGATGTAGACAATGACTTTGAACCCAAATACCGCGTGCCCAATGACAAACGTGAAGTGGTCAATGAACTGGTCGCTGCTGTCAACAAAGCGAGTGAGGTTTATCTGGCAACGGATCCTGACCGGGAAGGTGAGGCAATTGCCTGGCATTTAATGGAAGTGACCAATCTAGAAGAGAAACGTGCTAAACGAGTGGTCTTTCACGAGATTACACAGCCTGCGGTTGAAGAGGCTTTTGCTCATCCTCGTCAACTAGATATGAGTCTGGTCAACGCCCAGCAGGCTCGCCGTATCTTGGATCGATTGGTTGGCTACAATATCACCGAGCTGCTTTGGCAGAAAGTTCGTAATCAACTTTCAGCCGGTCGTGTGCAGAGCATTGCCCTGCGCCTGATTGTAGATCGCGAAGCCGAGATCGAGGCGTTCGTGCCGCAGGAATACTGGACACTGGATGCTGAACTGAAGAAACAGCATGGTGACAGTAAAGATTCCAACCGTTCTTTTGTAGCGCGGTTAGTGAAGTTCCAAGGACAGGACATCGAATTTCACAAAGAGGAGGAGGTTCAACCGCACCTTCCTATCCTGAAGAAGAGCCAGTATGTTGTCAGCGATGTTAAGCACGGGACGCGCCAGCGCAAGCCCTCGGCACCGTTTACCACCAGCACCCTGCAGCAGGAATCGTCCCGCCGCTTGGGTTATAACGCTCGCCGTACGATGAGCATTGCCCAGCAGCTTTACGAAGGTATTGATATTGGCGGCTCCAGCGGTGCCATTGGGTTGATCACCTATATGCGTACCGATAGCACACAGGTTTCCGAGCTGGCGCAGAGCGAGGCTCGTGCGTTTATTCATGAACGTTTTGGTGAGAAATTCCACCCGCCGAAACCACCACGCTACCAGACTAAAGCCAAAGGTGCACAGGAAGCACATGAAGCCATTCGTCCGACCAGTGTCTACCGAGACCCTGAATCGCTCAAATCTGTTCTCTCGCGTGATCAGTATCGCGTTTACAAGCTGATCTGGGAACGCTTTCTGGCAAGCCAGATGTCCAACGCCATCTACAATACACTCCGGGTGGAAATTGCCGCTGGCGAAACTACAGCAAACCGGCCTTATACGTTCCGTGTTTCCGGCAGCACCATCAAGTTTATGGGCTTTTTGGCGTTGTATGAGGATGCGCGTGACGAAGACCTTGCTCCAGATGAAGACGAAGGTCGCATCCTGCCAGAGATGAGCGTTGGTGAGATGTTGGACTTGCTGAAGCTTCTGCCTGAACAGCATTTTACCCAGCCCCCTCCACGATATACCGAAGCAAGCTTGGTACGGACACTGGAAGAATATGGAATTGGCCGCCCCAGCACGTATGCGACCACGGTGGCGACCATTGAAGACCGCGAATACATCCAAAAGCAGGATAAACGTCTAGTTCCGACTGAAACTGGCAAGATTGTCAGCCAACTGCTGGTGAGTTACTTCCCCGAAATCATTGATTACCAGTTCACCGCTAGGATGGAAGACCAGTTGGATACCATCGCCGAGGGTCATCTGGAGTGGCGTCCGATGCTGCGGGAGTTCTACACGCCTTTTGAGCAGCAGCTTCAGCGTGCGCGCGCTGAAATTCCGCGCGTGCGCCAAGAGGAGCCTATTGGCCGGAACTGCCCTGAATCAGGCCATCCACTAGTCATCCGGTATGGACGTTATGGTAAGTTTGTGGGCTGTTCCAACTATCCGGAGTGTCGCTATACGGAACCGTGGCTGGATCGCATCAGCACTGCTTGTCCCGTCTGTGGCAAAACCCATGGTGGCGAACTGATCGCCAGGAAAACACGTAAGGGACGCGCTTTTTATGGCTGTTCGCGTTACCCAGAGTGTGAGTTTACCAGTTGGAAGCGGCCTTTATCGCAGCCATGCCCAAATTGTGGCGGACTGTTGATCGAACAAAGCCGCAGTACAGCGCAGTGTACCGTGTGTCAGCATCGCTTTCCGATGCATGAACTCACTGAGAAGGCAGCTAGTGCGGAACCCGCCTGAGACTAAATTCATAACGAAACTGGCGCTGTATTCCAAGCGTCAGTTTCAGTGCGTTGGCCTCATTTGTCGCGTCTGGCGGATATACTGTACAATCAATAACGATCTTATAGACATGGGGCGGTTCTCGATCCGAAAGGCATTCACATGATCGGCAAGATTCGGGACACACTCATCGGCCTGTGGCCGGTAATCAAAACCTATGTCCCCAAACCGGGCATGATCATTGCGGTTATCATCGCATTCGTGATCGGCCTGATCTGGTCCTATGTAGTTGATCCGGTCATCTTTCATGATGGTGACCCACGCACACTTGGCCAGACATGGCAGGATGAGTGGGTGCGGTTAGTTGCGGAACGCTATAACTACGCCGCCTCGAATGCTGTCATTACTGAAGATTTTCGCCAGGGCGTGATTGCGCTGCTTCGCAGTGTGGATAACCCACAGGAAATTGTCAACCGGCTGAATCTGTTGGAAATTAGTGAGTTAGCGGCGCAGGCACAGGTAGGGGCACCGCTTCCACCATCCGAACCCAGTCTGTGGTTGACAATTCGCCCATTCCTTATCGGGCCGGTTGTCTTGGCTGTTGTGTTTGTTGTTGGATCGCTGTTGTTCGGCTTTTACATCAATCCCATGTTGATCGAGCCGATCCGAAAACGCATCCGAGGCTCCCAAGGTAGAGATGTTGCAGGTGGACAGGCGATCCAAGATATTCAACGCGCTCGTCAGATCCGCGATGAACTCTCTAAAGCGCCGCCGCAGGAAACTGATCTTGGCCCACCGGTTGTGCGGCATGTCTCGATCTACAATCCTGGACGTGCTTACGATGACTCCTTCAGTATTGAAGATGCTTCGCGCAATGACGAATTCCTGGGCGAATGCGGCGCGGTGATTTCCGAGAAAATTGGAACAGGCCAGCAAGAAAAGGCCACGGCCATCGAGGTTTGGCTGTTCGACAAGGAAGATTTCGTCCGCACGCTGACAACTGTGTTTGCTTCGGAATATGCTTTCAACGATCCTGCACTGCGGTCAGAGATGTCAGCAAAAGGCGAAGTGGTGCTGGCGCAGCCAGGTGCGGTCGCAAAGCTTGAAACCAACACTCTACGGCTTCAGGCGCGGATCATTGATATGGCCTATGGCAGTGGTCCGCTGCCACCCAACAGCTACTTTGACCGTATGACCATCGAGCTGACGACCTGGCGTAAAAGCGCAGTTCCAGGTGGTGCGCCAGCGGTTGTATCGGCCCCGGCGGTTCCGCCATCCCCCACGCCAGCTCCGACCTACTCGCCGCCAACTCCGACTTTCACCGCACCAACTGCGGCGCCGGTCACACCGTCACCGTATGCACCGCCTAAAGCTGTTCCGCTGGCTCCACAATCTACCCCGACCACATATGGTGGTGGGCTGACACCACTGAAACCACCGCCGCTTCAGACTCCTCCGAGAAAGCCGGATGATGATCCTTTTGGGGGGACGGGGAACTTCGACCCGGTAAACTAAACCAAAAAAGCGCCCTATGAGTCTGTAGGGCGCTTTTGATATCGTGCGGGCAGATGCATCAGCGAATGCGCTTGATCTTGAAGACCAGCTCTCCGCCAGGCGTTTTGACACGCACTTTGTCACCCTTCTTATGACCGATGAGCGCGGCCCCGATAGGGCTTTCATGAGAAATTCGCCCCTCGCGCGGATTGGCTTCAGCCGCACCAACAATTGTGTAGGTTTCTTCTTCGTCAGCACCTTCCTCAACAATGGTGACTTCTGAGCCAAGCCGCACCATGTCGTTTCCACCGTCGTTGGTGATAATCTCAGCAGAACGCAGGATGTTCTCAATGTATTGGATGCGCCCTTCCAGGAATGCCTGCTGCTCTTTTGCATCATGGTAATCGGCGTTTTCTTTAAGATCGCCTTCAGCGACAGCTTCTTTGAGCTTCTGAGCGAGCGCGGGACGGCGCACTGTAACTAATTCGTTCAATTCACGCCGTAGGTCTTCAGCGCCTTCGGGAGTCAAGTACACGCGGTCAGCCATTGAATTCACCTCGACTTCTGGTCGGATTGGAACAATTCTGCGCGGATCATTAGGACGACATAGGCATGACTTCGCGACGCTGCGCTGCGAGAGTCATGACATTTTGCCGGTGAAGTTGTGCGGCCATTCCGTTCAACAGGATGCGGCTTTTGCCACAGCTTTCGATATCAATTGCTTCCAATGCACGCTCCGGCGATGATCCAACCAGAGCTTGGTCGACAGCTTCCCGGAGAGCCACCAAATAGTCAATATCAGATTGAAGGCGTTCTTCAATCTCGCCACGCAGCACGATCTCTCCATGTCCTTGTATGACATTTTCGTAGTTCCCGTTGCGCAGAGACTGGAGTGACTCGAGCAAGCCATCGTAGCTGCCGTCTACAAAGAATGGGACAGGCATAATGGTGTCGGCGGCGAACAGAATGCGGTCTTCTTTGATGAGACAGACAACGGAGTCAGTGCTATGTCCCGGAGTGGACCATAGATTGAAAGTCTTGTTGCCGACATGAAGGCTGATAGCTCCATTGGGGAAAACGATGTCTGGCAGCACCAACTCAACATCGCGCATCTCTGGAGCGGAGGCCTTGACCTGCTGTAGGCTGCTGCGACCGCGGGTGTCGAGGAGCATCCTGCAGCGAGCATGGGCAACTACCCGCGCTCCCTTGAAGAAACAAGTGCCTGTGGTGTGGTCGGCATGATAGTGCGTATTGATGACGTAGCGGACAGTGGTTCCGAGGCGATTCTCGATGAAGCGGCGCATTGCCAGCGTCTCTTCAGGATAGGCGAGGGTGTCAATGACTACTGCGCCTTCACTTGTCATTACAACACCGGCAGTCACCTGGGCGTACAGGTCACTGGTAAAAACGAATACATCGTCGGAGACGCGCTCACGCTGCATCTGAGTCCGTTTACCTTAAGGGAACTTTTGGCGAACACAGCAAGAGATCAGGAAAGTCAGTATAGTGAGACAACCAGTGAAAATCAAGGTGGTGCGGTGACCCTCGTAGCGGGAGAGTAGGACATCCGTCATTTGTCAGCGCTACATGGCTCGTTACAATCAATTTGTGGGACGCTCTTTTTAACCGAGGAGGCCATTATGGGCGGCCAATATGCGCGATTGGGATTGGTAGGTTTATTTCTGGTACTGCTGATTGGCAGTGCTGCTGCTGCCCAGGCTGGCCCAGTGTTCCGTGTGGGGATTCTAGATAGTGAACGTGGGCCTATTGCAGATGGCGCACGGATGGCTGTCGAAGAGATCAACAATGCGGGGGGAGTGCGCGGTGCGGATGGGACGTTCTTCCGCCTTGAGCTGGTTATCCAACCACCAGATGGGGATGGCGGGATCGCGGTCGCGCTCAACGCGCTGGCTCAGGCGAGCATCATTGCGCTCATTGGGCCACAGACCAACCAACAGATACTGGATCACGCGACTTCTCTCGCTGCACTGAATGTGCCGATTTTGACACCAGCTACAGGGGATACCCTGTTGGTGGAGGATGCCTCTAACCGCTTATTCCGAATACGGGCTGCCGAAATCCATCAAGGGCGAGCGCTAGCATACTATCTGGTCGATGATCTCCAGATTCAACAGATTGCTACTGTCCAATTGGACACGCAGTTGGACAGCACCGCCAGCATGGTCGGATTCACCATCTCGGCGGCTGAACGCAGAATTGTGCCGACAGCCGCGCTTCAAGTCGAGACGGATGCTGATATTGCTGAGATTGTGACGCGTTTGGGGGTACTCGAACCTCAAAGTGTCGTTGCGTATGGCAGTCCAGCGCGGGCAGCTTCGCTGCTGGTTCAGCTCCGGGCAGAAGGCTGGGACGGTATTTTTGCGTACAACCAGGTTAGCGATCCTGCATTTCTCCAAAGTGTACCGGGCGGTTTGCTGAATGGGCTGCTTTCGACCACGACCTGGGCATTCACGGCAGAAGACGAACTCAGCCTGCGCTTCAGAGACAGATTCATCCAGCTTTACGGGCGGATTCCAGGGCCAATTGAAGCGGCTAGCTATGACGCTATCCAGCTCCTAGCAGCAGCAATCAACCAGCCGGGCGAGCTGCAGACTAATCTAAGCCGGATTGATAATGTGCTTGGTGTTCAGGGAACGCTACACCCGGCGCGGTTTTCCAACCGAGAGACGACCAACGCTGTTGCTGTAGTGGAACTGAATGCTTTCGGCGTTCCACAGGTGCGGGCGCGTTATGAGGGAACTACTCGCCTTGATCTCAGCCAGCCCGCAGTACCTACAGCAATACCAACACCTGTGCCCACTCCGACGCCGGAAGGTGTAATCATCACTATTAGGCAGGCGCGGCAAAATGTTCGCAGCGGGCCGAGCACCGCTTATGACATTCTGGGCCAGCTCAGCCAGGGTGATCAGGCACGGGTTATCGGAGCAACCCTGGACCTAACCTGGGTCGTGATCGATTTCCGTGGGGTGCAGGGCTGGTTAGCGACTTATCTGTTGGATGTGTTCGGCGATTTGAATACGGTACCGATTATCACGCCACCTCCAACCCCCACACCACCACCTACACCCACGGCTCCACCACAGCCGGACATCGTAATCGACTCGGCGGCTGTTACCCCTAATCCCATTATTGTAGGACAGCCCTTCATCATCACCGTCACGGTGCGAAATGCGGGCGGGGTGGCGACTGGGCCGCTGGCAGTGGCCTCAACCTTGCCTCCGAATAATGTGTACACTGCTGGAACGCTGCTTGGATTAGGGCCTGGGCAGTCTGCACTGGTTAATCTGAATGCAACCCTGAACAACACGGGCTGTTATTCGGTGGTGATCGTAGCCGACCTGAACAATGAGGTAAACGAAGGCCCCGGAGAAGGGAACAACTTCTTCACGCTGAATTACTGCGTCAACAAACCCATCGTGCGGCAGGCTACGCAAATCCTCAATCCCGGCGATACAATTGATCTGGAGGGGAATGCTGTCCAGGGGGATCTGAACTGGAACGTCAATGCGCTGCAACTGGACGCCTTGTTCAATGCGCGAATCGGGATCATCCCGACAGTGACGCTGGATACCATTCACTACGACCTGATCAATATGAACACAGTCAACCAGACGAGTATTTCCCGGAGCAGCCTGCTGCCAGGTACGATCTTGGGTGTACTAACAGCGGATGGCAACCGGGGTGCGGTACGGATTGAAGGGCTGCCCGGCAACCAACTTCAGGTGACATTCATCCTCTACCAGAACTGAGTCAGGTTTATGGGGCACACTCAACACAACAGTGTGCCCCCATCCCCTTCACTTCAACTGAACATCGATCCAGGTGCTGCGGTTCGGATAGACATAAATGGTTCGCAGGAAACGAACGCGACCATTCTCGTTCACGCTGACTTCGTAGTAATCGGCAGGGAGGTCACCGAGAGTGAAGTTCTCTTGGAAGATGGTATCTGGATTGACGGTGTCATTGGCGTAGGAAAAGGCGTAGCGGGTGAGGCGGGTTGATTTTACCTGGATGGTGACATCATAGAGGCGAGTTCCTGTGGAATCGGTCACGCGGCCAACGAGCGTCCCAAAGCCCTGATAGGGATAAATCCAGAGTTCGGGATTGCGGGTGGCCCGGTAGCTGTAAGCATCGCCGAGCCTTACCTCAAAGTGGAGGTGCGGGCCGAAGGCCACGCCGCTATCACCGACCATGCCTAGCTGGTCACCCTGCTTCACAGTTTGCCCCTGATTGACATCAGTCCGCTGCATGTGCCCGTAGAGGGTGAAGACTGGCTGGCCGTCTGGTGATGAGAAGCCGTGCTGAATCACGACGAGATTGCCGTAATAGTTGGTGGATGGACCAAACTGGGTGGCAGCATCACTCCCCGCATAGATGATCACTCCATCGGCGGCGGCCAGAATGGGCGTTCCGCGCGGGTTGACCATATCGACGCCTAGGTGAATCTGAAGGGCGCCGCCAGAGGTTCCACCATAAGGATAAGTCCGGGCGACCCAGTTGGCGGCTCCATCGGCGATGGGGCGGCGCAGGCGGTAATGGTCGGAGAGCTGGGCGGCTGGGTCTGCGGGCGGAGGGGTCCATGTTGGCGGCAGGGTGGCGTTTGGGTCTGTGCTTTGCCCGGGGGTAGGCGAGGCAATTGGAACAGGTGTTGGGGACTCAGTAGGTATGGGTGTAGCGGTTGGGGTCGGCGTTATGGTTGGGGTTAGGGTAGCGGTCGGTGTCAAGGTCGGTGTGAAGATTGCGGTGGGTGGGAGAGTCGGTGTGCGGCTGGCGATGGGGTTAGCAGTAGGAACGGCTGTGGCGATTTGCGCCAAATTGATGGCTGCGCTAGTCGGCGGGAGGGTGGCGCTAAAGGGCTGCGCCGGGGTCGATTGACAAGCGGCCAGTATGATTACAAGCAGAAGGACAGGGACTAAAGCTCTCATTGTGATCCAGCTATGTCTAGCGGTTATTTATCTCGGTCGTGTTAGAAGGCGGATGAGGTGCAGGCCGCCGCTCGGCTTGAGCCGAAAGGTCGATCAGGGTTTGTTCATCAATTTCCTGCCCGTTGAAGCGACGGTAGAGTTTGGGATTTTCCAACGGATCGACAGCATAGCGCCAAAGGCCTGGTTGGGTCTGGCGGAGGACGGAACGGCACTCGGTACAGCGTACTAAGTGTCGAGCGCGTTGGATGCCGAGAAACCATTCAGGACGGGTTTCGACGACTAGTTCGCCTCGACCGCAGACAGGGCAGCGCTTGACAATAAAACCGCCAGTATATCGTTCCATGCCAACTAGACCGCGCCAGTAGAAAAGGGCGTAGATCAAGACGGCCAGCAGTGCGATGCCGCCCACGATGGCTTCGGGCGCGATCTGACCCGTTCCAGCAGTGGGTGTGGTGGTGACTGGCTCCGGGAAGGGCGTTGGACTCGGGAGAGGCTGCACCGGTGAGGAAACAGCGGTGAGTGTTTCTCCCAAGATGACCACGGTTGGTGTTTCGGTTATTTCGGCGGTTGGGGTGTGTGCCGGGAGTTTGGTTGATGTGGCTGATACAGTCACTGCCGGAGTGCGTGATGGGGCTGCTGATGGCGTAGGGGGCAGCGTTGATGAAGGCGAGAGGGTTGGAAGCGGTGTCTGACTTGCGACCTGCGCAACGACGGCTTCAGTCGGGGTTGCTGTTTCTGTGAGCAGCAAAGTGAGGGTTAACGCAGGCAGCGGTGTATTCGATGGGATGAGCGCTAGCGTGGGGGAAGATGTAAGAGTTGGTGAGGTAGTTTGGGTGTGAGTAAGCGTCGCCGAGGGTGTAACGGTAACGATGGGTGTGGCTGTTTCGGTTGGCTTAGGCGTGGCTGAAGGCGCTAGAGCTGCTGTTTCGGTTGGCTCAGGTGTCGCTGAGGGCGCAATAGTGGGCACTGGGGTTTCGGTCAGTGTGGGCGCGGGTGAAGATGTGATGGTAGGGTTTGTGGTTGGTGCCGGCGCAGCTGAGGGCGTGGCAGTTTGGGTCTGTGTAAGTGTAGGTGTTGCCGAGAGCGTGGCAGTGGGTGTTTCGGTTAGCTCAGGCGCAGCCGAGAGCGTGATGGTAGGAGGTTCGGTTGGCTTAGAGGCAGCCGAAGGTACGACAGTGGGGGTATTGGTTGGTGCGGATGTAGCTGAAGGTGCGGTAGTAGGGGTAGATGTTTCGGTTGGCTGGACAGTGGCGCTCGGAGAGGGCGTTTCCGTGGGCGTGGGTGTTGGGGTTTCAGAAGGTGTAACCGTCGCGGTAGCCGTGTAGGTTGGTGTCCAGGTGGAGGTGGACGTTGCTGACGGTGTAGTGGTGAACGATGGTGTTGGGCTGGGCGTCCAGGTGGAGATGGCTGACGGTGTGCTGGTCGCGGTTGCTGTCAGTGTAAAGGTCGAAGTCGGAGTCGGTGTGGCGGACGGGGTGGGGGTGGGAGTTGCAGTCAATGTAGCCGACGGAGTGAAGGTGGCTGTGGGCGTAGAAGTCGCTGTCGGCGTACGGGTAGCGGTGAAGGTTGGCGAGGGAGTCAGGTTGTCGAGCGAGAGCACGGGGAGGAAATCAAGCGGCTGCGCCCAGCGTACCAGATTGCGGGCGATCCAACCAAAGCCATCCCCAAAGCGGATGAGTATCCAGGTGGTGTCCTGATTGCGACCAACTGGTTCGACCTGGTCTCCGTTGGTGAGCTGGCCGAGGCGGAGATAGGTGCGGCCTGGGCCGGCACGGACGAACCCGCTGGCGGCATCCGGGTCGAGCTGAACCCAGTTGCCGGTCGGGGTTTCAGTGGGGCGGAGCAGATAGGTTGGTGTAGCAGTAGGGACACCTGGCGAAGGGGTCAACTCAGGTGGAGACAGCAGCGGGAGGGTGTCCAGGTTTTCGACCCAGAAGGCCAGATCGCGGCGTATCCAGCCGGCTGTCCGGCCGTAGACTACCAGTATCCAGGAACCGGAAGGATCGCGGCTGAGGGGGCGCAGCGGGTCACCAGCTTGAAGGCGACCGATGGGCGGATATTCACGGCCAGGGCCAGCACGGACGAAGATATCGTCCCCGATGACACGGCTGACTGCGGGGGTCGGTGTCCCGGTAGGTTGGGCATTAGGCTGCGCACCAACTACTCCGACTATGCCGACCAGCAGCAAGATTAGCAAGATTGCCCGCGCGAGTGACTGCCTCAAGCGATGCCCTCGGGAAAAAGCAACGAATCACTTGACAATCCTAGCATGAGCGCCACATCACACCAAGTCTGAATCCGGCTGGGTCATTGAATTGTGAAGGTGATGGATGGCTGAATGGGCGTGTCATTGGCTGAAAGCGTGACTGACCACTCACCTGGGGTGAAGGAAACGACGGCTGAGTCGATGAAGAACCAGATGCAGAAGTTGGTCTGATCGGTCGGGACGGTATAAGTATCTTCGGTAACTACCTGCCCGGCGTAACTCCAGGAGGCGCGTAAGGTCGTTCCAGCGGTCACACTCAGCGCAGTGGTGCTGGCATAGATGCGGGGGATGGTGGTGGGAAACTGGGTGCGGATGTCATCTGGACAGCCATCGGAGTCGCGGATGCTGCCGCTGACGACCGTGTTGATGAAGGCCGAGATACCGGTCCCTGGGGTGACGACCGCGCCGGGGGCAACACCAACCTGCCGTCCAGGGGTGGGGGGAATAACCACGCGGGCGGTAGCAACTAACTGGCGGTTGATGCTATCCAGATCGGCCAGCGCAGTGCTGGCAGCTTGGGAGGTGACGAAGACTTCGACCTGGCGGGCTACAGCGGTTTCCGCGATGGTGGTGGCTTCAGCTTGGTAGGCTGTGCCTTCGGCGCGGAGGGTGGCGGGGGTATCGGCAGCGGTGAAGGCGCGGCAACCGGAAAGCAGGACGGCGATTAAAGCAACGGTCCAGACGCGACCGGGAAGGGAGCGCAGCCGGTGCAGGAGGGTTGTGGCGGAATTGGCGGCACTGGCGTCAGTGCCGTCAGTGCCGGATATGGCGGAAGTTAATGGTTGATAGTTTACTGTTGATAGAAAAATACGGTGGCTGATGAGAAATGATAAGAATGATAAGAATGAGAATCGGCTGATTTTTCTCATATCGAATGACTGATACCTGTGGGGGAATCCCCGCGCATCTCTACGATAGCACAAAATGAGATGGAAAGGGTGACATTTTGGAAAACCATTTGGAAAACCATTTGGTGTCTTATGAATGCTTGAACAGGCAGTTCGTCTGGACTGAACGTCAAGTCACGGTTGATTCTGAGGGACGAGGCTGAAATAGCTCCGGTTGTGATAGGCCAGAGGATAACGCGGGTCGGGATTCTGGCCGGTGGCGACGACTTCACCGACGACGATGCGGCTGATGGAAGCTTCGTAGATGGCCTGGAGGCGGCAGTCAAGCCAAGCGATGGAAGAATCAGCGAGGATGGGCGCGCCAGTGACGGCCGTCATGAGGTTGACGTTGTAGAACTTATCGGCTCCTTCTGGGAGTTGAGCGAATCCGGCGAATTGGGCCGAGAGGTGGGCTTGGTCTTCGCGGAGGATGGAGATGGCGAAGATGCCAGACTGTTCGATCAACTTGAAAGTATCGGTGTAGTGCTGGATGGAGCAGAGAATCAGCGGCGGTTCGACCGAGATGGAGGTGAAAGAGCTGGCAGTGAGACCAGCGCGGCGGCCTTCATGGGCAGTGGTGACGACGGTGACGCCGCTGACCCAGCAGCGCATGGTTTGTTTGAGGCTATCTGCGTCAATGCTCATTATCTAGACTCACTCAATGCCGAACTGATGTGCTTTGATTTGGTTAACCAGGTAAATTGATTTTGGGTACAGGCTGGCCGCGGCGGGCGGCTTCTTCGCGCAGGCGGGAGCGGAGTTTGAAGCCGGCGCTGATGAACGACCACAGACCCAGCAACCGATTGTCCCCGCCCGCACTCCAATCACCGATTCGCCGCTTGACGGCGAAGCTGACGGTTGTGCCATTCTGCTGCGCTGTGCCGATGAATGACATGTTCTCCTGACCGGTAAAGATTTCAGGATGATAGTGGAAGGTGAGGCAAGCCGGACCGACAGCCGGCCAGGTCATTCCACGCGGCATGTCTAAGGTGAAGCCGTCTTCAGTGAGCTGCACACTGCGGGCGCGCATCAGGTAGGGATAACCGTTCGCTCCTGTTACTGTCAGCACCGGCAGGCCGAGCGCTTGGACTGCCCGACGTGCCCCGGACTGCCACTCGGCAGGTGGGGCTTTCCATGCGCCAGGGGTTTTACCCGTAGGGGCGGGATCAGACGCGGGGTAGGTGGTATCTGCGGGCGCTTCCCAGACTTGGGGGGGCGCGTCGATCTGACCAGAGGGCCACCACAGGATGCGGGCAGGTGTGATCTCGATCCAGATACGGGTGTAGTAGTAGGCCATTGACCGCAGGATGAAGGCCGGTGTGCCCGCGACTGCTGCGGGTAGTTTGCGGAACGAGTCGCGGATGTAACGGTCGGTATTGGCCTGTAAGTTCGCATCGCGGACGGCAGCTCTGCCTTGTACCAGCACGATTGGGGTGCCAGTTAGACCGGAACCTTTGGATTCGGAGTAGAGTAGGGCGACATGGGGATTGCGACGGGCGCGTTCGGCCTTCGCTGGATAGGTCAAGCCAGTGCTGATGTCGAGCGTGCCGGACTCGCCAACATAGGGTGTGACGGGCATGGTGATGGGTTCGCCGACGTGGGTTAAGGAAGCGTACTCAGCAGTGATGAACTGCTGGAAGATGGGCAGTACGTTTTCGGGATAATTCGCCGCTGTCACGGGCAACTCCTCATTCACTGCTGTATCGCGGGGAGATTGTACAGAAAGGCACGGCAGATTTACACACCCAGCAAATCGGCCATGCGGGGGACAAAACCGGTGAGGTCGGTGAAACCGCTGGCAAAGGCGTCCTTACGAGAGCCGATGACCAGGGTGGGGACATCATTTTCGGTGTGGCTGCGGGTGCTGAGGTCTTCGAGGTTGCCATGATCGCTGGTGACGATGACGAGGCCTTCGTCGTCATCCCAGGCGTCAAGGACACCGCTCATGACGCCATCGAAGAGATCGAGGAGTTTGACGCCGTCTTCAACGGGGCCGCGGTGTCCGACAACGTCGGTGAGCCAATGGGAAAAGAAAGCGAAGTCATAGCGGCGGGAGATTTCGACCAAACGCACACCCGCTTCATGCGGGGTGTAGACGGGAGAGTCGGTATAGCCGAGTTCGGTGCGCCAGGCTTGACCGACCCAATCGACGGCAAGGGCATCGCCGCGATAGATGTGTTCGTCGGTAAAGAGGGGCAGTCCGGCTTCATGGACAGCCTGCTGGTAACTGGAGCGCAGGCGTTTGCCACTGTTGATGACGTGATGGAAACGTGGGGGATAGGCTTCGAGGAGGGCAGCGGTTTTCCCAGCACGAACGATCTGCTTGAAAAAGTTGTCCTGGGCGATGAGATCACGGATGGCTGGATTGGGTTTGGGGCCGTAGTGTTCGCCGACTAACTGGGGGATATTGCGTCCGGTGAGGATGGCGGCTTGGCCGGTGGCGCTCTGAGGGCGTCCGGCGACGCCGAGACGGGGATCGGTGGGGATGAAGAGGGCGCGGCTTGAGCGCTGGGTGCCGATGCCATTGAGCCAACGGTGCTGGTTGGTCAAGGCGGTGAGGGTGGGCATGGCGGCAGCGGCAAAAGGGTTGAGAGACGGATCGTCACTGCCGAGGCCGATTCCGTCCAGGAAGATCATGAGGATGTGCATGGGAATCCTGAATCTAGGACTGCCTCAAGGTCGTGCGCTGGTATTCCAATAAGAAGGGGTTGGTGGCGCGTTCCTTACCGATGGTGGTCATGTCCATATGGCCGGCAAGGACGCGGACATCATCGCCGAGGGGCAAGAGCTTATCGAAAATGGAGCGCATGAGGGTGTCATAGTCGCTGCCGGGGAGATCGGTGCGGCCGATGCTGCCAGAAAAGAGGCAGTCGCCGCTGAAGACAATGCGCGCTTCGCGCATGAAGTAGGCGATATGGCCGGGCGCATGACCGGGAGTGTAGAGGGTTTCCAGGCGGATCGCGCCGAGTTCGATGGGGTCGTTTTCATCCGCAAGGAGGCGGTCGG
Source organism: Anaerolineae bacterium (assembly GCA_034431625.1). Taxonomy (GTDB): domain Bacteria; phylum Chloroflexota; class Anaerolineae; order Aggregatilineales; family Phototrophicaceae; genus CFX2. The sequence continues at coordinate 66,766 of DAOUCY010000029.1, forward strand.
GCACAGCAGCTTCTGGGAACAGTTCGCCGGTGAACATCAGGCCGGTCTGTGGCAGGCGTTGAAGGTGAGGCAGCGCACCGCTGTGAATCCAGAAGGGGGCATGGGTGCTGGCTTTGAGTTCTGCCGAAGCGAGCACATGATCAAAGTGGCCGTGAGTTGCAAGAATGAGTTTGATCTCCCAGCCTGCATCAGCAGCGGTTTTGGCAATGAGGGGCGCTTGATCGACGGGATCGATGACGATGGCCTGGCGGGACTCGGTATCACCGATGATGTAACAATGGGTCGAAGCGATGCCGAGGGTGAGAAAACGGATGTCGATACTCATACGGTTCCTTCCGCAAGGCGGCGGCGAAAGAGACGGGTGCGCACGTAATGAATCTCGTCAATCTGGAGGAGCAGGGTGGCGACGACGAAGACGACGAGACCGATGCCAGTTTCTAGGGCAATCTGGATGATGGTGAAGACGAGGCCACGGTTGGCGAGGCCGAGCGCTGTCCAGAAGGTATTGACGACGATGATGGCGACGGCCATGACGAGGCTGGCAGCAAGCGTTTTGACCACGGTGCGGGCGATGGCGGATTCATCCGCGCCGTGCCAGCGGCGGCGGAGTATCCAGAGAAGGACGAGCACCTCGAAGGTGACACCAATGGAATTGGCCAGGGCGAGGCCACCGACACTGCCTGTATCAGCGGGGATGCCGATGCCGGGGAACTGTTCAGCAAAATGGTTGAAAAGCGCGTTGGATTCGAGACGGATGACACCGCTGAGGACGACAGCCAGCACGGCATTGATGGCAGCGCCGCCGAGGGCAGCCCAGAGCGGTGTGAGGGTGTCTTTGTCGGCGTAGAAGCCGCGGGCGACAACTTCCAAGGCGGAATGGACAACGATGCCAAGGGCAAACATGCTGAGGGCATTGTAAACAAGGGCGGAGGCGGCCGCATCAAATGCGCCGCGTTCAAGCAGGCTGATGAGGGGACGACCGACGAGGATGATGCCGATGGCGGCGGGAATGCTGGTGAGCAGGATGACGCGGAGCGCACCGGAAAGGGCTTCGCGCTTGCCGCGTTCATCGCCTACTTCGCTGAGGGCGGCGAGGGTGGGAAAGATGACTGTGCCTATGGCTGTGCCGATGAGCGTCTGGGGGATCTGCATCAGCCGCCACCCCCAATCCAGGGCGGCGACGGGGGCAGTTCCGAGACGAGAGGCGATGTTGGTCATGATGAGGAAGTTGAGGCTGAAGACCCCTAAGCCGGCGACGCGCGGCAGCATCAAGCGGACGACACGCCAGAGGACAGGGTCGCGCAAGCCCAACTCGCGCGTCCAGCGAGCGCGGACGCGGAACAGGGCTGGAAGCTGAATGCCGAGGTGCAGCGCGGCGCCGAAGACCGCACCGAAGGCGATGCCGCGGACGCCGAAGGGCGGCATTAGGAAAATCACGCCGGCGAGAATGCCCACATCGAACATGATGGGGGCAAGGGCAGGCGATAGAAAGTGGTTGTGGCTCTGGAGGATGCCCATCATGATGCCGCTGACTGAGAAGATCAGGGTACTGATGAGCAAGATACGCATGAGTTCGACGGTTTGCTGGGCGGTGGCTTCGTCAAAACCGGGGGCGACGACGTTAGCGACGAGCCAAGGGGCGATCCAAAAGACGACGAAGCTCACGAGCAATGTGGTGCAGAAGATGGTGTTGACGACGTGGCTGGCAGTGCGCCAAGCGCCGTCAGTGTCGTTTTTCGCCAGGTAGCCGCTAAAGATGGGGATGAAGGCGTGGGCGAGCGCTCCGCCGGCAATCAGGGTGAAGATGATCTCCGGAATGCGGTTGGCGGTGACATAGGCAGCCCATTCTGCTCCGACGCCGAAGACGTTGGCGATCAGGAAGGTTTGGGCCAGACTGATGACTTTGGCCGCACCGAAAGCGATCACGACGATGATGGTGGAGCGGGCTAACTGGCGGGTTCGGGTTTCAGCGGTCATGGTGTCGGCTCAGGTCGCAGGCAGCGACTTCAGGGCTTCGGCAGCGGCAGCAAAACTTGGACGACGCTGGAGCGCCTGCCGGAAGGATGAAGCGGCCTGGTTAGTTTGACCACGGGCAGCCAGCACTTTTCCCTGCCAATACCAGATTTCTTCGACGTACTGGCCACCGTTGTTGAAATTGGAATCGACGAGGAAGACGATGTCATCGTAGCGGCCGACGTTGTAATAGGCTTCGAACGGGCCGAACTGGTAGAGGGTAATGCGCCAGGGGAGAGTTCCAAGCTGGCGTGCTCTGTCGTAGGCGGAGGCGGCTTTTTCGTATTCGCCAAGGGCAGCAAAAGATGACCCCAGGTTGAACCAGGCGAAAGCGTTCTGTGGATTGGCGCGGGCTTCTTCCTGGGCGGTTTGCAGGGCGATCTCGGCGGCGCGGGTGACATCAGCACGGTCACCGAGGAGGGTGCGGATGGTGATTTCTTCTTCGGCGCGATAGAGGACGACGAAGGTGCGATTGAAGTTCTGCCAGTAGCGGTCGAAGTCCTCGTAGCTTTCGGGAATACCGGAGCCATTTTCGCCGACACCAAGATAGCTGTCGTAGATGTAGAAGACACGGAGGGTATCGTCATAGCCGACGACGGTTTGGTAATGTCCGAGCCAGTCAGAGCCTTCGTAGAGGTAGCCGGTTTCGATGACGACTGGGAAGCCGTTGGAGATGAGCTGTTTGAGCAGTTCCATGTCACCGCCGATGCGAGTCAGAGCGAGGACACCGGACTGCGACCGGACGAAATCGACCAACTCCCAGGGGTTCACATTCTTGTCTTCCCGGTCGGGTTTGAGATAGGCCACGGCGACTTCCTGATCTCGCTTCCAGCCGTAGTAGCTGAGTGCCATGGTGATGTTGGCCGGGCCGCAGTTGTTCCAACCCTGCTTGACGGGAGTAATCCCATAGAGGCGGTGGGCGGATGGCCGCGCTGGCGGCAAATTGGCGCTGGCTGCGAATGAAGTTGATTGAGCCGGAGCCACAGCGGCCTGGGTCGACGGCGGAGCTGCGGTGACGGTTGGTGTGGCCGTGGGCATGACTGTGGCGGCTCGGGTGGGTTCCGCGGGCAGCGGGGTGGGAGCGATGACCTGCGGCAGTTCGGTGGGGGGCAGCGGGGTTGGCTGCGCGCCGCCGAACGGATTGTTCAGAAGGTCTTCAGCGGAAATGCCGCTCTGCGATTCTGGCATAGGCGTTGGCAGAGATGTATCGGCAGGAGGCAGCGGCGGGGCGAAGATTTCCATGAAGGGTAGGTAGCTCTTGACAGTTTCGCGCTGACCAGGGGCGAGATTGCTGCGGAAGATGGCGATGAAGACGGTTCCACCGATGACAGCCACGACGAGCCACAAGGTGATCAAGATGAGGGTAAAGCGGCGGGGTAACCAGCGGCGGAAGAGAACCGAGGCCAGCACCGTGCCGAAGACGACTATGGGAATGGCGATGATGCCGATTTCGAGAAGCTGACTGGGAGCTGGACGCAGAACCAATACCAGCAGCGCAGCGATAATGCCGATCACAAACAGTCCGAGCAAGGCAATCGCCAGCCCCAACAAGAGGCGCGGCGGCGGCGCTACGCCATCATCAACTTCGGCATAACGCATCCGATTGATCTGCTGATTGCTCATGCAGGGGATACTCCACGACTGATGGACAAAGGAACCGGTTTCCGGGCTAGAAGTTTATCTGTCATTTCACGAGTGCTGCCAGACACTGAAGTGTCCGGCTGGCAAAAAGATGCGTCCATTCTGGGTCTAGGCCGGACGACCGGAACGAAGTCCTAATACTACAGAAAAGTGCGTAACATCGTCAAGTTTGGCACAATGTGGGCGAGGTTGATGCACTCTTGTCCGCTGGTTGCCTGACGATTTCGGCAAGCGGCGAGGGTAACGCGCATTTCGCTTGGAGAGGGGGCAAGATATGGCGGCGCTCTGGAATGTTGATCTGCACAGCCACACAGTGTGGTCGAAAGACTGCCTGTCATCGTTCGAGATGATTATCGATGTATGCCGACAGCGTGGGATAGACCGGATTGCAATCACCGACCATAACACGGCGGAAGGGGCGATGGCAATGCAGAAGCTGGCTCCTGATCTGGTGATTGTAGGCGAAGAGATCATGACGACGCAGGGGGAAATTTTGGCGTACTACGTCCGGGAGACAGTTCCGGCAGGGCTGACACCGGATGAGACGATCCGGCGGCTGCGAGAGCAGGGGGCAGTCATCAGCGTATCGCACCCGTTTGACCGGCTGCGAAAGGGCGCCTGGGAAGAGGCTGAACTGACACGGATCATTGACCGGGTGGACGCGATTGAAATCTTCAACTCGCGGTGTTTGTATGCTGAAGACAACGCGAAAGCGCTGCGCTTTGCCCAGCAGCATCATGTGTTGGGGACAGCGGGATCGGATGCACACAGCCGGCTTGAATATGGGATGGGACTGACGCGGCTGGCTCCGTTTGATGGGCCAGAGGGTTTTTTGGATGCGCTGCGGGCAGCGGAATACACGAAGCGGCTCAGCCCGTTCTATGTGCATGGGTTCAGCAGTGCGGCTAAGTGGATGCGAAAGCTGGGACTGCGAAAGCGGATGTGGGTGGGAGGATGAGGCGTCAGCGGTCGGCGGCGGTCTGCAAGATTCGGCTGGCGATGCGGGCAGCGGCCAGCGGGTCGGCGGTGTCTTCTAAGATGAGGGCGATGGCGAAGCCCTGCTGCGGGCCAGTGGGGATGAATCCGAAGAACCAGGTTTGCGAGGTTGTGCCAGAATAGGCGAGGGCAGCATGGCCGCCGATACGGAAGCCAGTTTCCCTAGCGGCATTCACTTCGTCGAGGACGGCAGCCTGCTGCATCAGCGCCTGCAACTGCTGGGCGACGCCTGCGGTGGTGAAAGCGCGAGTGCCTGTTGGGGGTGGAACATCGATCCAAGAGGTTGAATCGGGGCGACGAAGCTGGAGTAAGAGATAGGGGGGCGGGGCGCTGCCTCCATTGAGGACGGCGGCGGCGATGGAGGCCATCTGCAGTGGGCTAACGGCCAGGTCTGACTGGCCTAGGGCGTGTTCGATGAGATTGTCCGGCATTAGATTGAAGGCCGGGGGAACCAGCTCGCCTCCGGTGATGAAGCCGGAGAGCGTTTGCGGGGCGGCTAGTCCGAAGGACTCGATGATGGAGCGGATTGGGCCGATGCCGAGTTGATCTGCTTGGGTGACAAGGGGATAGGGACAGCTATAGCGAAGAGCTTCGGCCACTGTCAACGTGGAACTAGGGGGTTGGCTTGTACAGGTGTAGGCGATTTGTCCCACTTGGATGGGCCGGTCAGCGTTTTCGATGGGGATGTCAGTGGGAGTGTTTGAAAGTAAAGCAGCGGCGATGAGGACAGGCTGCAAGGCTCCGCCAGGCTGATAGCGGCCCTGGAGGGCACGATTGAAGAAGGGATTGCCGGGCTGCTGGGTGAGGATTTGCCAGTTGGCATCGAGGGTGTTGGGGTCGTAAGTGGGCTGGCTGACGAGGGCGAGAACCTGCCCGGTGGCTGCATCCAGGACGATGACTGCCCCCTGACGACCAGCCAATTCGTCATAGGCTACCTGCTGCACAGAGCGGTCGAGAGTGATGCGAATATCTGATCCGCGCTGCGGGACGTGAGCTACATCGGCCAGCAGGTGTGCGAATACATCGCGCTGTTGATCTTCGCCACGCAGGAGGGAGTCGTAGGCAGCTTCGATGCCGCTAGTCCCGTAGCGGTAGCTGAAGTAGCCAATCGCGCCGTCCATTTCGGGATAGGGGTAGCTGCGGAGGTAACGTCCGCTGGCATCGGGCTGTGAAACGGCGAGCGTAGTTCCGGTGCGGTCGAGGATGCTGCCGCGCTGGATGCGGATTTCTTGCTCGACCCGGCGGGGATTGTCATCACGAGTTGAGAGGGTATCAGGGCCAACGACAGCCCAATAAGCGGCGGCGAGCGCTATACCGGCGAAGGCGATGAGCAGGGCAGCAGCAAGCTGACGGAGTTCGCGCTGGATGGGCATTGCTCAGGTTTCCGGGGTGGAGAGGCGTAGGAGGAAGCCGACGATGACGAAGCTAGCAAGCAGGGAACTGCCGCCGTAGCTGACGAAGGGCAGCGTGACCCCAGTCAGGGGTACGAGCTTGAGAACGCCGGCCATAATCAGCAAACTCTGAACGGCGACCAGCAAACTCAAACCGATACCCAGCAACACCCGAAAGGGACGGCGCTGAAGGCGGATGCTGATGAGCAGGCCGCGGCTGACCAGCGTGATAATGGCGGCGATGACGGCTAACACGCCAACCAGACCCCATTCTTCGGCCAACGCCGCGAAGACGAAATCCGAATGGACGACAGGGATATAGGTGGGATAGCCCTGGGCGATACCCTGACCGAGCGGGCCGCCAGCGGCAAAAGCCATCAGGCTTTGCACAATCTGGTAAGCGCGGTTATCGGCTTCCGGCCAGGGGTTGATCCAGATATCCACACGAAGCTGGACGACGCTGAAGGCTTGATAAGCAATCAAGCCCGCTGCGACCATCATCAGCAGACCAATGAGCAGGATGGCAAGGGAACCGCTGACGAGGTAAAGCATCAGCAGGAAGACGATGAAGAAGAGCATGGCTGTGCCAAGATCGCGCTGCCAGATGAGGATGATGACCGAAAGTCCCCACATCAGGAAGATGGGGCCGAGGATGCGTGGGGACAGGCTCAAGCGGCGCAGCCTTAATCCGGGGGCAGCACGGAGGAGCGGCTGCTGCTCGGCGAGGTAGCTGGCGAGGAAGGCGACCAGAATGATTTTGAGGGCTTCGGACGGCTGGAAGAAGAAACTGCCGATGCCGAGCCACAACTGAGGGCTGCCCGCTACCCCAGAAGGATTGGTGCCGAGAAGGATGGTTCCGGTGAGCAGCAGAATTCCGACGAGCAGCAGGACGTAGCGGTAGCTGCGGAGCCAGCGCAGGGGGTGTGGCAGCAGAGCAACCAGCAGCATCGCTATGACCGAGGCGGGCAACCAGATGGTCTGGCGGTCGGCGAATTGGGGGGCGAGGCGGTCGATCAGGACAAGTCCCCAGCCGCTCAGAAACATGGTCAGCGGAAACAAGAAGGGATCATGTTGAGGGAGGAAACGATTGAGCAGATGGTATCCGAGCGCTGCGCAGGCAATCCAGACGGCGAGATGCAGCCAGTCTGCGGGCGATGAGCTGCCACGAATGAGGGTGAGCGCAAGGAAATTGATGAGCAAAAACGTCCCTGCAATGATGAGCAGTACACTCTCGCCACTGAGTGACAGAATGGGGCGGACAGCCGGCTGCTCTAGGCGGGCGACACGCATGGGATCAGCTTCCAAAATAGCGTCCAACTATAGGACGCAGCTTCTCGACCATGCTGGGTGAGACTTTGGCCCTATCAGTGAGGATAGCGTTCTCCAGGGCATTGTGGCAGGGGTAAACGGCGGCTTCGTCGATGGCTTCAACTGCGGCGGCAATGGCTTTCTGGGCGATATCGATGTTGCGGTGCAGTGTCTCGACGACCATATCGACGGTGACGGGGGCTTCGCTTTGATGCCAGGAGTCGTAGTCGGTGACATGGGCCATGGTCGCGTAGGCGATTTCGGCTTCGCGGGCGAGGAAGACTTCCGGGCAGGTGGTCATGCCGATCAAACTGCAACCCCACTGGCGGAAGATATGGCTTTCGGCACGGGTGGAGAAACGTGGTCCTTCTTCGATGAGGAATGTGCCACCGTAATGGACTATGCCACCGCTGGCGCGGACAGCATCGACGAGGACAGCGCCGAGTTCAGGTGAATAGGGGTCAGCGACGGAGACATGGGCAACGAGGCCGTCTTCAAAGAAGGAACGGTCACGGTGGGTGGTGTAATCGAAGACCTGATCGGGGATGACGATGTGGCCGGGGGCGTAGTCTTCGCGGAGAGAGCCGCAAGCATTGACACCGATGATGAAGCGCACGCCTAGGCTTTTGAGGGCATAGATGTTGGCGCGGTAGGGAACGGTTGAGGGGGTATGGATATGACCGATGCCATGGCGGGGGAGAAAGGCTACCCGTTTGCCACGCAGCGTGCCGAGGGTGATCTCTGCGCTGGGATCACCAAAAGGGGTGGAGATATGCAGACTGGTACGGCCGCTGATTTCGGCCATATTGTAGAGGCCGGAACCCCCAATGACGGCGATGCGTGCCTGATTTGACATAGGATTGTGAGTCCTCCTGGTCAGTCTTCGTTGTGATTCGACTCTAACTCAAGGCGGAAGCGAAGACTACCGATTCCGATAATGTCACCGTCGGTAATGATTACCGGTTGGGTGATGGGCACATCGTTCAGGAGCGTTCCGTTGCGGCTCTGGCGGTCTTCCAGCCACCACTGATTGTGACGCAAGGCGAGCAGAGCGTGTTCAGCGCTGGCGAAAGAGTCTTCGGTGCGGATGGTATTGGTTGGGGAGCGGCCAAGGCTGGTGAGCGGCTGGAGGGGGTAGCTTTCCCCGGTGGTGAGGTAGCGGCCATCGATCTGGTGGAGGACGACCAAGCGCCCGTAGCTGCGACGAGGCTGGGCCTGAGCACGAGTCACACGGCGAAATTCCTGCCAGAGCAGGATGAATATCGCCGCGAGGAAACCAACGAGCAGCAGCGTGGAAATCAGCCTGAGGAGGAGTAAGGCTACTTCAAGGGACACGGAGTCTACTCGGTCTGATCGGGATCAACGGCTTCATAGGAGACTGTCTGCTGATGGTCAGCCGGCTCTTCCAGGTAGACCATCCGTATCTGTCCGATCTGAATGACATCGCCGTTTTGGAGAATGTGTTCCACCACGCGAACTTCATTGACGAACGTGCCGCCATGACTTTGGGTATCGAAGAGGACATAGCGGCCAAAACGCAGTCGAAGCTGGAGATGATGGCGGGAGACCGTGCGGTCATCGACCACAATGTGATTGTCACGGCTGCGGCCGATGTTGATGAGGCTCTGATCGAGTGGAATAGGTGGGCGCCCCTGGATGGCAAGCTGAGGTTGGTTCGGTGCTGCTGCTTCTGGCACGGCCTGTACTCGCTGCATGATGGCCGTGGAATTGGCTTTACGGCGGCTGTGGCGGGCAGTGACTTCGACGGCACCACGGGGGAGTTCAGCATTGGCAAGCAGATCAAGGCGCGGCTCGGCCTTGATGTGGTATCCGGCGCTGGCAGCCAATTCAACGATGTAGGCTTTCAGTATCTCTACGACAGCGGGCTGCTGCGCGAGCAGGCGATGATGATCTTGGGGGTGAAGATGTACGACGTAATGATCGGGGGCGATGGATCGAGCCGGATCATCGTGGTCGGGACGGGCAAGCAGCTCCATTGCACGGGTGATCTTCAAGGCGATGTCGTGGGCGCGGATGCGATTCCCCAACAGCCGACCGAAGAGACCTTCGATGGTTCGCTCGAGTTGTGCTTCCAGGCGGGAAAGATGCTGGCTCATGGGGGAATTATAGTCAAGCGGAGAATTCAGAACAACGGGCGTGGGGGGAACGTAGGGCGGGGGCGAATTGACTTCCGCCCCCGCACAGGCATTTAGCCGAAGATGGACGCGGGATCGGTCGGAACGTGATTGGTCCAGGTCGGGAACGTTTGGGTCACAGCCTGCTTGGATGTTTTGTAGTCGGTGAGCCAACTATTGAAGGCGCTGGCTTTGGCATTATCCAACTGGCTTTGATCAAGTTCACGATCTTCGCGGGCGCGAACCTGGATGATGTGATAACCGAACTCCGATTTGACCGGGCCGACAACGGCTCCCAATTCGGCGGTACGAACAGCATCGGCGAATTCCTTGACATACTGGGTGACAGGCGCCCAACCGAGTTCGCCCCCGCGCGCGCCTGAACCGGTGTCGGTGGAGACGGCGCGGGCCAGAGCCGAGAAGGACTCGCCCGCATTGAGGGCGGCGATGATGTCCTGAGCTTCGGACTCGGTGGCAACGAGGATGTGGCGGACGTCGGCAAATAGGCCCTGCTGGGTGAGGTCTGCGGTGACCGAGTCTTCCAGCGCCTTACGCAGTGCCAGGACTTCGAAGTACTCGTTGATGTCGGCATCGCTCAGGCCGGTCGCCAGCCGAATCTGGCGGAAGTAATCATTCCGCTGGGTTTGGAAGGTGTTAGCTCGTTCGGTGGCATTGGGTGTGACCGAGGGGATCAAGGTGGGCAGTGGGGTCAGGCTGGGAGTCGCGGTGAACTCCGGCGTTGGGGTGATGGTCGGCGTTGGCGAGGGAGTGGGGGACACATAGGGTGTTGGGGTGATGGTCGGCGTAGGAGTCGGGCTGGGTTCGCCAGTAGCTTCTGGCGTTGGCTCGAATTCTGCGGGGTTGTAGCCAAAGAATTCGTTGATGCGGTCGTCAATCAGCGCCTGGCTAACGGTAATGCCGCGTTCACGGGCGGCATTGCGGACCAGTTGGTCTTCGATGAGCTGATCGATGACCGCCAAACCCATTTGATCGGGAACCTGAAGCTGCTGCACCCAGTCAGAATAGGGCGGGGTACTTTGCAATTGTTGAAGAATCTGCTGTTCGGTATAGCCGAACTGGAGATAAGTCTGAATGATATTGACGATCTGTTGGTTCTTCAGGTAGCGTTCAAGGCGGACGCGCTTTTGGAACTGCGCTACAGTAATATTCTGCCCATCGACGGTCGCTACGACCTGGTTGGGAACGACAAGCTGATCTATGACGAAGGTCACGACCAGCAGCAGCACCACGGCAGCAATGGCGATGCCTGTACCAATGATAACCCAACGCTGAATTTGGGCGTCACGCTCGTGGCGGGTCACGTGCTCACGCTGGAGGCGTGGTCTGGCGCGTTCGCCAGAAGACTCGGGATCGGTTCCGGGCGGAGGGCCTTTGGGGGCGGGACTTTCTTTAGGAAGCCCGGTGGTCTGGCTTCGTTTGGTCATGGCTGCTCAACTCCTGGTCATGAGCATAGAAAGGGGCATCAGTCTACATGACCATGCCCCCGAATGGCGATATCACGTCCCGGCGCTGTGGGCACCGAGAGGCGATGCTGCGCGGTGTTATTCCGTGACGATCACGTAAGGGAGCATCGCCAGATGGCGAGCACGCTTGATCTCACGGGCAAGTTCGCGCTGGCAGCGGGCACAGTTGCCGGTCTGACGGCGGGGCTTAATCTTGCCGGTATCGTTGATATAGCGGCGGAGCGTTTCAACATCTTTGTAGTCGAAGCACTTGCCATCAGGACAGTAGACCATGTGACGTCCGCGGCCAGGACGCTGGCGGCGGCCTGAATCACGGGGTGAATCTGATGGGCCACTATCACCGAGTTCGAGATCGTCGACATCGACGGCATTATCGCGAAGGTCTCGTTCGCTCATTGTATCTCCTCAAATTTAGAAAGCGTAATCGCCGCCATCGCCTTCGTGATCCACGAAGTCGATGTCTTCTTGGTGCGGCTCACGGCGGCGGTCGCCTAAGAGGATCATCTCATTGGCGACCAGTTCAGTACGGAAGTGTCTCTTGCCAGTTTCATCTTCCCACCCGCGCGTCTGAAGGCGGCCTTCGACATAGACCTGCTGATTCTTGCTGAGGTGGGTTTTGCAGATTTCGGCCAGCGTTCCCCAGGCGACGACGTTGAACCATTCGGTTTCTTCACGACGTTCGCCTTCGGCAGAAGTCCAAGTACGGCTGGTGGCGACGCTGAAACTGGTCACAGGGCGGCCGCTGGGAGTATAGCGCATTTCTGGATCGCGCCCCAAGTAGCCGATAATCATCACCTTGTTCAGACCCCGTCCCATCGTCACATTCCCCTCTCAACGCTTTGACCGACGCGGATTGGCCCTGGTCTAGCGATCTGGACGGATCAGCAGATAGCGCAGGATGTTGGGCGAGAGCCGTAGATTGCGCTCCAATTCAGGCAGGTTCTGGGGGTCGATTTCGGCGTCCATGCAGACGTAGTAACCGTCGCGCTGCTTGTCGATTTCATAGGCGAGCTTGCGCTTGCCCCAACGGTCAGCCTTGTTGACTTTACCGAGGTCGTTGGCCTCGACCCAACCTTGAACCTGCGCAATGGTGTTGTTCATCACCTCTTCGTTGGGATCAAGGCGCACGATAAAGGTTAGCTCATATTGGTGTCGCATCGGGAATCTCTGTTCTCCTTTCCCCGGGATTGCCCTACCTTGGCCTGAGCCGACCTGGTAGAGCGGAAAGCCTGAACACGCTACAGGGTTCAGGTGGGCGAATGGTAGCGGATTCATCCCGATTCCGCAACGGTCGAGTCCTTGTTTTCAACGGCCAAGCGTGAACTGGCGAGCGCCAGCGCAACAGTCAGCCAGAACATAGTAATCGAGGCATGGAAATCCAACCGGAAGAAGTAGAGATCGGCTGTAGCACTGACAAGGGCAGTGAGCAGGGCTGCATGGTAGCCGAGGTGGATAGATTCGAGTTCGGGCTGACCGCGAGCAAATTGGCGGGCATACCAGCCGTAAAGGAAAACGGCAGCGATGGCTGTCAGGAAGAGGGCTACCCCAACCAAGCCGATCTGATTTGCCATGATGAGGTAGAGGCTGGCGACATTGGTGTATAGATCGATGCTGGGGGTTCCGGTGAAGCCGACGCCGGCGATGGGGTGCTGGCTGATCAGTTCGAGTGAGTCGCTGTACTCACCGAGGCGCATCTGGGTTGCAAGATCGGAGGCAGTGAACGCCTGGGCAAAGCGTTCGACATAGGAGCGGGTTTGGGGTAGGGCCAGCACGAGTACTAATCCCACAATGAGGATGGTGAGGTAACGGCGGTAGCCCGGAAATAGGCCGATGAAGGCGACGCCGATAGCAAAGCCGAGCATGGAGGCGCGAGAGAAGGTGAGTACCAAGGCGAGTGTGACAGCTCCCAGGATAGCGAGCGTCAGGCCGCGATAACGGAGGACAGCATGGCGGGCGAAAAGCTGGGGCGCGATCATCGACGCGGCGATGGCAAGGATGCCGCCGAGGGCGTTGGGGTCAACCCAGGTTCCGATGGCGCGTTCGGCAAGCGCTGGGTTGTCCTCGATATAGCGGATGACGCCGCCATCGGGGTAGCCAAAACGGGCCAGGCGGATAAGGGTGCGTTCGGTCACCTCATCAGGCAGGATGACCAAGACAATCGCAGCTAGGGCTTGCAGGGCGACGGCGACCATGACTATGAGGACGAGACGGCGGAGTGCTGTTTTGTCGCGGAGCAGATCAACCAAGATGAAGACGAGGCTGATACTGATGAGTGTTTCGGCGAACTGGCGCAGGATGGTCGAGGTGGGCATGGCATAGCGCAGCCCCAGAGCGAAGCAAAGCAGCAGCCAGAGCATGTACAGACCGATTAGGGCGTGGATGGGCGTGAATCGGAAACTATGACGGCGGCCAGTCATCCACTGAGCGAGGTAGACGAAGACGAACGCGCCCATAGCGACATCTAAGAATGTGGGGGTGAAACCGATGCGGAAGGGCAGAGTTCCGAAAGGCAAGAGCATCATCACGAAGATGATCCCGTAGAGGGCGACAGAGACGTTCGAAAGGACATAGACGCCGGCGAGCAGACCGACAACCACACCAGCCGCGACAATTGGATCGGCGACAGCCAACAGCAAACTGAGCAAGCCAGCGGTCAGGCCGACCAAAGCGCCAACAGCCAACGCATAGCCCGATGAGTGGGGGCGGTTCAGAATATTCCAGTGCGGACTAAAGGCTCGCATGGGTTCTCCTGTGGTGAATAAAGCGGGCAACGACCGCCGCAATTAACACGATGATGGTCAGCAGGCTGATCCAGGCTCCAAGGCGGAAGCTTAGGGGATTGTAGATCAACTGAACGGTGTAGGAGCCGGGGGGAACGACTAATGCGGTGAAGGCTCCATAGGCTTTGAGGATGGGTGTGGATGTGCCGTCGATGGCGGCCTGCCAGCCGGGATAGTAGGGCAGAGACAGCGATAGGATCATCTGACGTGGAGCGGTGACACTCAGCCGGATTTGTTCCGGGGCGAAGTCTGTGATGACCGCTTCTCCATGCGGCAGGTCGCTGGAGGCCGCACCGGACTGGCCGGGAACGGGTTGGTCAAGAATGATGACCCGGCGCGGGTCGAACTCGGCGGCGCGGGCGCGATCTAGGGCGGCTTGGGGATCAGGGATGACTTCGACTTGATCGACCAGCAAAGCGAAGGGACGAGGGTCGGTCAAGCGGTGGAGTCTGACCGTGCCGTAGCGATCCTGGCCTTGGGCGATAACAGCACTGGCGACGGGAAGTTCGTTCCAATCGGTGTAAACATAGCGCACGGCGAACAACTCCCAGGCGCGGGGATTGATGAGGTCACCCTGTTGAAGGGTGAATGGCCCGGCGAGGAAAAGCGGGCTGATGCCGCGCATGTCGGCTATGCGGTAGAGACTGCCGTAGTTGTCGTGCAGGCCACGATAGCCATCGATGCGGAAGACACTGTTAGTATCGGCGAGGACGGGTTCAAGCAGCGGCGGCGGAGTTATCGAAAGCTGCTGGGTGGGCGGGATAGGATCGTAGCTGCTAGGACGGTCGATGCTGACCGTGAAGAGATCGAAGATGAGCAGGCCGGATACGAGCAGCAGTGGGGCCGTTTGGCGTGGGCGAGAAAGAAGGAACGAGAGCGCCAGCACCATCAGGCCGGCAACGAGCGAGGTGAAGGCCGTCCATCCGATGAAGGGCGCGTAGGCTTCTGGACTGCCGAGCCAGAGCAGCAGCGTGCTGAGCGCAATGGCTGCGGTCACGATGAAGAGCAAGATGGCGGCCTGCTGAATGCGGCGAGTGGCTTTGAAATCCTGGAGGCGATCCCAGGTGACGAGATGCGAGGCAGCTAATCCAGCGAGAAAGGCGAGGCTAAAAGAGACCAGATAGGCGGCGCGCTCCTGCCCACGGAAGAAGCGGAGGCCGGGCAGGGTGTTGTACAACAGGGCGAAGAGGGGGCTGTGATCGCCGAAGCTCAGGCCGAGGGAGAAGACGGCGACGATGCCCCAAAAGATTGCGCCGGGCAGTTTGCGCCAGAGAGCGATCCCGGCCAGCACCAGCCCGATCAGACCGACGTAGAGCGGCGACCAGAGGGTGACGACGTTGGGGATGATGAATTGGATGATGTCTTGAAAGGGAAAGCCGTTACCTTTGGCCTCGAAGCCGAGGTTGGCGCGGGTGGTGTGTGCAAGGTATTCGAAGCCAGGGAGAAGCTGGACAGCGGCCAGACCGAATGCCACTGCGCCGAATAACAGTGTTCCGGCTGGGACGATCCACCAGCGCTGATGCTGTACGAGGACGCGATAGGTGAGGTAGGCGATCAGCAGGTAGGTGAGGAACCAACTGGTTTGGGGATGTCCAGCCAGCCAGGAAAGTCCTAGAGCGAGTCCAGTGAGGATCAGCGCGGGCCAACGAATTTTCTGGGTACCCGTGGCTTCGTGAATGCCGAGAATGCCGAGTGGGAGCCAGACAGCGGCTTCCAGCAAGGCCAACTGAAGGGGCGGGTAGGACTGGAGGAATCCACCGTAGCTGGCGATCACAGCGCTGATGAAAGCGCCGAAGGTGCTGCCAGCTTCGCCCTGGGTGAGCCGGCGCACGCAGAGGAACATGAGCAGCGAGCAGGCGAGCACATGGGCAGCCATTTCTAACTCAAGGGCGTGGTAAGTCCACCCCCCTGCCAGGCGGCTCAAGGCAATTGTGATGAGGCGGGGTGGGTAGAAGACGGCTGCTTGGGTATCACCGATGAAGGGCAGCCCACCGTTGTTGTAAGGATTCCAGAGGGGAATTTCGCCGGCAGCGAAACGGTTATATTGGTAGGCGGCGAAAGCGACAAACTGGCCGGAGAAGTCCCCTTTTTTCAGGGAGGCTTGGTCGGCCTGTACGGGCGTGAACAGCCGCCAGAAGAACCACAGCCAGATGACCAGCAGCGCTGCTACGGCGATGGCATCGGTGGGAATTGAACGAAGGCGCGTCATGGTGACTCCTTCGGAATGATGCGAACGCGACTGAGGTAAATGAAGTTATCCGACATGCCTCCATCCGGTGTAACGATCCGTAATCGTTCGATGGAACCGCTGAGCTTTTCTTGATAGATGCCCAGTTCGAGTTCGTAGATGCCGGGCGGCGCATCCGTACTCACAATCAAGGGACGGACATCTTGGATGACTGTGCCAGGTATCCAGGTAGAAGTGGGGGCCTGCCAGTTCACAGGCATGCCGTCAGAGGCCGCATACTTGGTGAGAGTGGATGGATCGATGATGTTGGCGAAGATTTTGTAGTCGACATCGACTTGGCGGAGGCCACGCCAGTACAGGGTCAGCTCAACTGTATCTCCTGGCTGTGGACTCAGGTCAGACAAGGAATAGCCGACGAGTTCAATCTGGTTATCGAAGTTGATGCGGATGGGGTTGGGCAGACCTAGATCATCCACACGGGGTTCTAGCTGCACCTGGCCGAGCGAAACGGTCTCTTGGCCGTCTTCAAGCCGCAGACGCTCACCGGTACGGAGATCGTACCAGCCGAGGACGATGTCAAGGGGCATTGGAGCATAAGCAGCCGTCGGGACCCAAACAGCAATCGGGTTCTTCCAGCGGAAACCCGGCTGAAGATCAGAGGTCGCTAGTTTGCCACCGCCGGGATAGACGTCGCGCTGGCCGATGATAACGCCGTCAGGGGTGACAAGGTGGACGAACAAGCTCCAATCCTGGTCGAGCGGGGAGCGGATTTCCAGAAGCACATCAACGGTGACATAAGTTTCGGGTTGGATGGATATGCTGGGCGTGCCTATCTCCGACGACGCTAATCCGACGGCGATGCTGCCGCCGCGCCCATCGATGAAGACGGCCCAAGGGGACATAGGTTCTTGGGTCGTAGGAGCCGGAGGCTGGTAGGCCGGGGTGATGGCGAGGAAGGGCGATAGGATGGCGATGGCAGTGAACCAGCCGACAGTAGGAGTCAGAATGATCGCTTTCCAACGCGGGGGAAGCCAGACGACTAAGCCGGCGGCCATCCACAACGCGATGGATGAGAGCGCGCCGAAGAGCAGGCGCCCCTGTGAGGCAGGGGTTTCGGCTGTCCAGCGGAGGAAGCTGACAAAGGTAATGGCCGGCCAAAGAATGGTGATGAGGGCAGGCAGCCATCGATCCAGCGACCAGCGCTGGCGCAGGAGCGTATGCAGCAGGAACACCGCCGCGCTCAGGAGCGCTAGACCGCCAATGATGTTAAAGATGAGGTAGATAGGTTCAGGCAGGGGGACATTGACACCACCGAAGAAGCCCCAATATGCCTGGGTGAAACTGTGGCGTTCGCTCCAAAGCTGGGCGACATTGGCGGGGACGGCACGACGTCCCACCATTTCCAGAAAGCGATTGATGCCGGAGGGGTCTCCGTACAACTGCATGTTGCGCAGATACCACCAGCCGGCTACAGTGATTGCAATTGCGCCGCTCGTCAGTCCGCCGAGGATGAACGGCCGCCAGTTGCGGAGGCGCAGGGTGACGATAAGGAGCGCTAGTCCCACCAGTGGAATCAGGAAGCCGATATTGAGTTTGGCGAGCAGGCCAGCTCCTGCGACTAGTCCGAGGGCAATATAAGCGCGCCAGCGGGGAGGCTGGCGGGCCTTGAGAAGCCAGACGATTTGAAGGGTGAGCAGATTGCCCAGCAGGTTGGACAGGTTGTCATTGTTGACCGAACCGCTGATGAACAGGAACATCGGCAAGAAGGCCGTCAAGGCGGCTGCACCGAGAGCGATGAGGGGTGTTTCGGGGAAGATTTCGCGAGCAAGCTGGTGTGTGACCCAGACTGTGCCGAGTCCAAGCAGAACGGAGAAGATGCGGGTTATTTGCAGTGCGAGCATTGTGCCGCGCCAGGGGAAAGCTTCGGCATCTGCACGGTGGACGATCATGTTGACGCTGCCATCTGGCCGGATGATGCCGATGTCGGCGTGTGGATTGATGCGGCGAATGACCTCCATGTCAGAAGTATCGATGGGGGCAGTCAGAATGGCCGACAAGATGTAGTAGAGCGGCGGCTGACTGCCTTCCTGCCGCCACGGGCCAGGATTGGTCGGGTCCTGCGGCGGGAGCTGAAGGCCGTTATCAGCGAGGTACTTGACTGTGGGGTAATGCCAGAGTTCATCCGAGGCTTCGAACGGCGGGGTGGCGATGCTGTAGGCCAAGCCCAGGAGCAGATAGGTGACCAGCAGCACGTAAAATAGGCGTCGATGAAGGGTGGTCATGGCGACTGGTGGATAATGTGTTGGAAAAAGGCGAGAGTCTGTTGGGCAATCTGCGGCCATTCGAACTGGCGGGCGAGCACTAATGCGCCCTGCCGGAGCGCAGCTTGGTCGGGTGGTGAGCGGCGCAGGGCATCAATGGCTTGGGCCAGGGCTTGGGCATCACCCGGCGGAACGAGGCGCAGGGCGCGGCCATCCTCGAAAGCAGGAATCGGAATGGACGGCATGGTGGTGATGACCGCACAGCCGTGATGCAGCGCAGCCATAAGGCTGCCGCGGCGGAACGAAGCGCCATCGTTGAAAGGCAGTACTACAACATCGCTGGCGGTCAGATAAGCGGCGACACTGCTTTCGTCTTCTAAATAGCCGGTAAAGTGAACGGCGTCCTTCAAACCAAGCTCGGTGATGCGAGTGTGCATCCAGTTTTGAAAGCTGATGTTGCTGGGATCGCTTGACCCGATTCCCCCGCCGATCATGAGCAGACGCACCGGGAGGCCGTAGTCTCGTAATGTGTGCAGGGCATCCAGCAGCACATCGATGCCTTTGGTCTGGTTGAAGAGGCCGAAGTAGGCCAGGAGATAGTCTGACTCGGCGCTGCCTATGGCTGCGCGATAGGACATGCGGTCAAAATTGGGTGGGAGCGGCTTCAAGATGTTGCTGCCGATGGGGATCAGAGCGCGATGGGGAATGGACTGCATCTGGCGATCATCTTCGTGATTGGTGACGATGATTCCAGCGGAAGCGCGCGCTAAGTGGTGGACGATCCAGAAGCGGAGCTTTCCGGCTTTGGGGAACAAATAGGGAACGCGCAGATCGTGGAATGTCGTGACAACCGGAATGCGGCGGAGCTGATCCGGTAAGAAGTGTATCCACGGGGACATGCTAAAGGCCGCAGTCTGGAACTGGATGTTGACCAGATCGAGGCGATGCTGTTCAATCCAGGCGCGCACTGTCCGGTAGAGCGTATATCCCCAGTTCTGCGCTGTTGGGCTGACCGTGGGTGGGTGAGCAGGGGAGGCGGCCTGAAGGCTGGTGAGGATGTGAACAGACTCCCCCTGATGGATCATCTCCTCAGCGAGGATGCGGGTGTAAGCGCCGACTCCGCCCTGCATTGGGGGATATTCTCCGGTGATGATGCCGATTCGCATTACTGCACCTTGAGGCCGGAGCGGATCACCTGCCAATAGGTTTGGATGCGTTCCTGACGCATTTGGCGTTTGTGTCCCAGCAGGCTTTTGAGTGCTTCGACAGCAATCTGCCAAAGATAGTTCAGCAGCAGGATGACTCGCAATATCTGAGCGCTGCTTCTGCCATGATATTTGCGGAAGTAGCGCAGCTTGCTGGTCTGGAAGTAGACGTGCTTGTGGGTGGTGGCCTGTTCACTGCTCCTGCCGCCGTGGTGGATGATTCGCGCGCCGCCGTGGTAAACCACCTGCCAACCGGCTGCTTTGGCGCGGCGACACCAGTCAAGCTCTTCCGAGTACATGATGTAGCCTTCATCCAGACCGCCGATCTGCTCATAGACGGCGCGCCGGGCGAGCAGGGCACTGCCCTGCACCCAATCGACTTCGGCAATTGAGTCGTCGGGGAAGTCGGCACAGGTATAGCGATTCAGAAGGGTGCGCGGGGCTAAAGGCTGCAACCAGGTGCTTTCAAAGATGGCTGTCCGCAACGTAGGGAAGCGCCGCCGTGTAGATTGGTGCGTGCCGTCGGTGTTCAAGGTATGCGGGCCGATGATGCCGACTGGGGGATGGGCTTCAAGATAATCTAAGAGCTGTGGCAGTGCATCGCGGATTAGTTCAGTATCTGGGTTAAGTAGGAATAGATAACGCCCTCCAGCAGCGGCCAGGCCGATGTTGTTGCAGCGGGTGAAACCGAAGTTTTCTGTCTGCGGAAGCAGGATCACGTCTGGGAAGTTCTGACGCAGCCGTGCTACGGTATTGTCGGTACTGGCTGAGTCGACCACGATGGTTTCGGCAGTATAGGCGCTGGTGCTTATGGAGGCCTTGATGGAGCGGAGGCAGGCTTCCAAGAGGCTGGCAACATTCCAACTGACAATAATGATCGACACATCCACCACGGGGCTGACTCCTGGGCATTCTGCCGGGTGATTATAGCAGAATTTACAGACCCTCTACGCAACGGTCACACTTCGATAATACTTTGCTCCGATGCTGTGAGTGTCAATTCAATGCAGAGGGTGAGATCAACATGAACAAGAGAGTATGGATTGCAGGTGTGATTGCAGCAGTGCTGCTGTTGATCACGGTAGGGATGGCGGCAGCCGCACCAGGTGACCCGGCTGGGCCGGGACCGCGAGACCCAGGGCAGCGTCCTGGTTTGCGTGCGGTCATGAATGCTGTCATTGCTGAGACAGGGCTGACTATCCAAGAAGTTCGCGAGCAGCTTCGTGATGGACAGACGCTGGCAGCCATCATTGAAGCGAACGGCGGCAGCGTGCAGGCTGTGATTGACGCGGCAGTCAGTGCGGCGACAGAACAGATCAATCAGGCGGTTTCCGAGGGGCGGATCACTCAGGAACAGGCAGACCAACTGCTGTCCCAGCTTCCCGATCGGATTACACGCCTGGTCAACGGTGAACTTCCTGAACGCGGTGAACGTAGACCGTTGGTACGCCCAGCTGAGCGAATCCTAGTGCAGGCGGTGGCTGATGCGACGGGGCTGGAACCTTCGGCTGTATTGGAGCAGCTTCGTGATGGGCAGACCCTGGCTGATGTGCTGACGGCCAATGGGGTGGACGTGAATACCTTCATCGATGCAGCAGTGGCGAAGGTGGAGGAGCGGTTGGCTCAGGCAGTTGCGAACGGCCGGCTGACCCAGGAACAGGCAGACGAGCGCGTCCAGCAGTTCCGCGAACGGCTGGCCGAGCAAATCGATAATCCTGTAGGGTTGGAAACCGCGCCGGCTATTGGTGCGTAATTGCAGCCGAGTTTTCACGACAAAAGAGGAGCCAACGAGCAGGCGGCTCCTCTTTTTGATTCAGGGGAGATTAAACAATTGCTGCGCGTTGGCGGTTGTCTGGACGCCGAACTCGGCACTGGTCATCTGGTGCAGCGCGGCTAACCGATCCGCAATGAGGGGGATATAGGCAGGTTCATTGCGTTTGCCGCGGTGGGGAACAGGTGTCAGGAATGGGCCATCGGTCTCGACAAGGATGCGTTCCACTGGGACAGCGGACGCGATGGAGCGGAGCGAGTCGGCATTTTTGTAGGTGATGGGACCGGTGAAGCCTAAATAGAAGCCCACGGCCAGGGCACGTTCGGCGATGGACTGACTCCCTGAAAATGAGTGCATCACGCCAGGGCGCTCACGCAAGGCTCCCGGCAGGTGAGCTACCCAACCTTCCAGGAACCGCATCACGTCCTCACTGGAGTCGCGGTTGTGGATGACGACCGGCAAGCCGAGGCGAGCGGCCAGATCGAGCTGGGCTTCCAGCGCCTCGAACTGCTTTTCACGCGGGCTTTCGCGCCAATAATAATCCAGGCCGATTTCCCCGATGGCGACCACCCGCGGATGCGCTGCCATGGTGGCCAGCGCGTCGATCATCCCCAGATTGAAATCCGCTGTGCTGTTGGGATGAATACCCACCGCAGCGTAGAGACCATCGAACTGGATGGTCAGGTTCAGAATGGCCTGACTGGTCGCCAAATCGATGGCAGGATTGATGAGTGAGGTCACACCGGCTTTGGCTGCCCTTTGGATGACTTCGGCACGATCCGGATCATAGGCATCGAAGTTGATGTGACAATGGGTGTCGATGAGAGTCACAGGCCGTGTTCAGTCTTGAGAAGCTGAAGGTCGGACTCGACCATCATCTGGACTAACTGCTCGAAGCTGATGGTTGGCTCCCAGCCGAGTTTCTGGCTGGCTTTGGTGGCATCACCGATCAGGAGATCGACCTCAGCCGGACGCATGAAGCGTTCGTCCTGTATCGTGTAGTCTTTCCAATTGAGGTTGACGGTGCTGAAGGCGATGTCGATCAGACGCTCAACTGAGTGCGTTTTACCTGTGGCGATGACAAAATCATCGGGTTCATCCTGTTGGAGCATGAGCCACATGGCCTGGATGTAATCGCCTGCGAAGCCCCAATCGCGTTGAGCATCCAGGTTGCCGATACGGAGTTCATGAGCCAGCCCCAGCTTGATCTTGGCCGCATGGTGGGTGACTTTGCGCGTTACGAATTCCAAGCCTCGGCGGGGACTTTCGTGATTGAAGAGGATGCCGCTGGTGGCATGTAGATTATAGCTTTCGCGGTAGTTGACGGTGATCCAGTGACCGTAGACCTTCGCTACACCGTAGGGACTGCGAGGATAGAAGGGCGTACTTTCGCGCTGGGGGACTTCTTGGACTTTGCCGAACATCTCGCTGCTGGAGGCCTGATAGAAGCGAATGGTCGGATCGACCGTGCGGATGGCATCTAGAATCCGAGTGACACCCAGCGCGGTGACGTCGCCGGTGAACACTGGCTGCATCCAGGAAGTTTGGACGAAACTTTGGGCAGCTAGGTTATAGACTTCCTGGGGGCGAATGTCACTGAGGGCACGGATCATGCTGGTCTGGTCGAGCATGTCGCCGGAGATCAGATTGATCTGATCCTGGATGTGGCGAATGCGTTCAAAGTTCAAGGTGCTGGTACGGCGGACGATGCCGAAGACCTCATAATCTTTTTGCAGCAGGAATTCGGCTAGGTAAGAGCCATCCTGTCCGGTAATTCCTGTAATCAAGGCGCGTTTTTTCATCACGTTTCTCCAATCGTGGTGCAACACGAGACTATTCTAGCAGGCTAATGGGCGCTTGTACGGCTGCTCTCCGGTTGGCAGGTGGTTCAGAAGTGAGATGCCGCCAACATCCGGCGAACCCGTTCGCGGCAGTCGGCCATCACGTCGTCGATGGTTGTTTCAAGCGGGATGGCCGGCCGCCAGCCTGTTCGATTATACAGGCGGGTCGCGTCGCCGCGAATGATGGGAATATCGAGCGGCAGGAAGCGCGCTGGATCGGTACGTACTGTGATGGGCGTGGTGCTGCGGGCCAGCATCGTTTTGAGGAGTTGCTCGATGCTGATACTGACTCCTGTAGCGATATTATAGGCTTCGCCAGGTGTGCCGCGTTCCATGATCAGGCCATAGGCGCGCACGACATCGCGCACATCGGTAAAGTCGCGTTGGGCGGAGAGGTTGCCGACGAGCATTTCGGGAGGCTGCTGTTGTGCCTCAATGCGGGCAATTTGAATGGCGAAGTCGACAGCGACGAAGCCTTCACGCTGGCCGGGGCCGAGATGGTTGAAAGGTCGGGCACGCAGGATGGGTAGGTGATGGCTAAGGTGATACTGCAGCCCGATCAAATCTTGGGCGACCTTGCTGACCCCATAGGGATTGGCAGGACGCAGGGGGGTGTCTTCATGGAGGGGTTGATCTTCTGGACGGACTGGGCCGTAAATCTCGGCAGAGCTGACGACCAACATGCGCGGGGCGATGCGCAGCACTAGACAGCCCTGAATGATATTGAGCTGCGAACGGATATTATTTTCGAGCGTTTCCCAAGGTATTTCGAAAGAGAGTCGTGGTGAAGCTTGGGCTGCCAGATGATAGATATGGGTAGGCTGCACCCGTTCGAGCAAGCGCAGAACTGCGCCGGAGTCTTTAAGGTCGACAGTGTGGCAGGTCAACGTTGGGTCGATCAGTGATGGTGGGTCTTCGATGACGGAGCCATGAAACTCGGCGGAAGGGTGGATTTCGCGCAAATGCCGGAAGAGATGTCTTCCGACAAAACCGCCGACTCCTGTGATCAGAATTCGCACAATGCTGCCTTTGCCTCTGGCTGACTTCCCGGACGCCGATTATACCTGAGATGGCTCTGGATCACCTATGATTTTTCGGACTGGGGGTGAATGACCAGCACCGCATGTACCGTGTTGGATTCCAGATCGCGCGTCGCAATTACATCATTGTGAGCGCCGCCTTGCAGCGGCATTTCGGTAAAGGTTTGAAGAATTTGATTGGTGGCCGGGTCGATTAGGTAAATGTTGAAGACCCCGACGCTCATGAGGATGATGTTCGAGGCGGAACTGCCGGGCTGGTCAGCGAGCAGGGTTCGAATGCCAAAGGGGAGGGTGAAGACGGTTTCACCGGCGATAGGTTCTTCGGTAGCGGCGATCTGCTCGGTTACCGCAACAGTAGGTTCGGCATTGGGGTTGGCAGGCGAGAAAGCCAATTTGAGCGCAGCATCTTCAGTGCTGCTGGCGTTAATCAAGCGCAGGTAGGGTGATGTGCCGTCGAAGATGAGTTTGTTGTCGGATACCAACAAGAGGGTTGGGCTGGATGAGCTGCCCGCAGCAATGAGGGCATATTGATTTCCGTCTACTAGATCAACCTCAAGCGAGGTGCTGCCTACGCCAGACCCAAAGTCTACATTGAGCATGAGGGTTGATCCGGGAATATCGGCCAATGGGCTGCTTGTCCCATAAGTGACACCGGCCAGCAAAGGATTGTTATCGACAGTCAGGTTGAGCGGGCCTGCTCCCTCGATGGCATGAATGAGGCGGATATGGGCGGGGGTGCGGCCGGGTTCGATGGCGCTGGCTGCCTGAGCGATGCCGACGGTTTCGCTGATGATAACGGGATTGCTGTCCAGCCGGCCTGTGACCAGATAAAGATAGCTGATGCCGGGTTCAAATTGCAGCCGTTCGGCCAGCTCGAGTGTGGAACGAATGCGATTGGCGTCCAGGGCACTCATGACGAAGCGGTAACGCCCGGATGTAAGGCTGGTGGTTACGGGGGATTCCCCGTAGAGCAGTTCGGGAATGCTGTCCATTGACCTGTCATTGACGATTACCTGCACGCCCGGTCGATCTGGAAGGACATTGAGCAGCGAGATGCGCGATTGACCGGCAGCGGTTGGCGACAGATCGTCGATGACATTCAGCAGCCGCAAATTAGTTGGCGTGCCAATCAGGATAAGCGAGGTGGGTTCGGCCTCGAACAAGGCGATGTTCTGATGCAGCAGGGGTGCAGCGGCGGCAGGGTCAGCACCGGCTGGTAGGACTGTCAAGCTGTATTCGCCTGCCTGAATCTCCTGGCGTGGGGCAGGGCGGCCAAATTCAACCCGGTTGGTGAAGAGCTGATCATTTAGATAGATGTCGAGCGCATCGACTTGAACAGCGGCATGGACGATCCGCAGCGCAATTCGGCCCGGCGCTCTATCCGAATAGGTCACAATGGCAGGTTGAGCGCTGGTTCCAACGACCGTGACTGTATAGATGCGCTGAGCATCTATTGACACTGGAACTTCCAATGTCGCGCTGCCGACCTGTACGCGGAAAGTGGATGTCCCAGCACTTAGCCCCGGAGTGATTGCAAACTGGCCGGCCAGAGCAGAACTGATGATTGTCCCATTTCTATCCTGCAAGACGATCTCGGCAGTATCACTGAGGGCGTTGACCAGGATGATGGCGGATTCATCGGTGGTAAGAAGGGGACTGGGAATTGACAGAAGAGTGAGGTTTACGCGATCTGGTGTTCCCGTGAGAGCGAGCAATATAGGATTGTCACCAGAGAATTTGATCTCCTGCTCGGCCAGAGCCGGCGTGTTTGATGCTGCGCCTGTGGGTAGAACACGCACTGTGTAGGTTCCAGAGTCGAGCGGCGTTAGCTCGGTGACCTGCTGGTATTCCAGATTGGTGGCGACTGCCTGAAAACCCATATAGACGCTCAGCGGCGCTGAGTCCGGGACTGCGTTGAGAATCCGAAGATTGACCGGGATGGGGGGCGGCGTGGGCGAGACAGGGACTGCGGTTGGACGTGGGGCTGATGCAGCCGGGATGAAGGTGGCGGTAGGCGGCTCTGGCGTTGGAATCAGGGTCGGAATAACCACTGATTCAGCCTGTGAGCAGCCCGCCAGCGTGATGATGAGCACCAAACTGACGATGATGTGCTTCATACCAGCCCCTTACGTAATCTGAGCGTTGAACTTCCTGTCCATTGTACTGGTCTGACTGCTTCTGCGACATTAAAGAAAAAGTCCTGTACCCCCTTGTCAGAGATACAGGACTTCGCGGATCAAGGGAACTGCTTCGGGTTAACGCGGCTGTACCGCACCGGCTGGAACCCATCCGCGCGTGCCATCAGGTAGTTCGATATAGCTGAACAGGCCGTCGGTGAAGAGCAGATCGGCAATCATGCCGGCAGACAGGATCGGCAAGCCATCGTTGTTGCCACCAGGCGAACCTGTCATCGCCACGACCGCATCGGTGACGCGGACGGCCAAGCGGGTGAACTGGTCGGTAGGCGTTGGAGCGACGATGACACCGGTATCGGTGATGGCTGGAATGTCAGCGATCTGTGCTGCCCGACCATTGAATGTGACACGAACAAAAACTGCGGTGTCGGTTTGCGCGGCGATCCAGCCTTCGACACCTTCGAATTCAACGAGGAGCCAGAGCGAATCCGGGCTGCGCCCTGTGACAATTAACTGTGTCCCGCTGGGAATCTGTGCGAGCACTTCCGAGTTAATATCGGGGTTGCGGCGCATATTGAGATTCGATCCAGGGTTCAGCACGACCTCAGCCACATAAGCATTCTTGATCGGATTGGCTGTGGGAATGCCGGCAGGAGCGACCCCAGCGCTGACATCGCCGCGAGTTTCCGGCGGGGTGATGACCAGCAAGCTGCGTTTCTCCATTTCTTCCAGGTCGATAGCCCGGTTGTTGTAGGCATACTGGATATAGGTCGCATTGACCCAGCCTGTAACGATGCCCCCTTCCGGCGTTGTGTAGCGCACGAAGACCCACTGACGATCTTCGCTGATGCCCAGAAACTCCATTACGGTCGTATTGGGAACACGCGCCAAGACTTCGCCGTTGGTATCCGCTGTGCGACGGATATTCAGGTTGACGCCTTCGTTGAGGTTGAAGACGATGGCTGCGACGACATTGGCAGGAACAGCCGGCGGGGCGACAGCGGTGCTTTCGACTTCCCCGGGCAGATTGGCTGCAACAGTTGGCAGACTGGCGAGGCGGATGCGTTCACCGCGGGGGTTGCGAACATCTAGGTAGAGCGCATTGGCCCAGGCGGTGATCTGCCCGCCGTCCGGCGTGATATAAGTGACGTTCAGCCAAGTTGCGGCCGGGTCGAGATCCTGCTTGTCAGTTAGCTGGCTGGCAGGATCGACATACTGGTAGTCAGGCGGCGGCGCGGGCGTAGCGCTGAAAGGAATCTCAGCCAACGCACCTTCACGTCCATTCACCAGCAGGATCGTGCCGGGCGGGACGGTTCCTAATGACAATGCATTGCTGTTGGGATACTGGCGAAGCTGCAAATTGCGGTCGGCATCCAGGTTGAAGACCCGACCGGTAGGGCCAGTTGCTGTCTGGGGGGCTGTCTGTGGCAGCGTTGGGACTGCAGCGGGAGCCGGAACTGGGGTGGGTTCCACGACAGGCGGAGGCTCGACAGTGGGAGCAGGCGTCGGCTCGATAGCAACGCTGATGATCGCGCCAGGAGCGCTGGCGATACCCTGGGTGAGGCTTGTTGGCGCGACGACGAACTGGGTTTCCCCGGCAATCTCCAGGGCCAGTACGTTGTAGTAGACGCCGCCGTAGAAGGCAAGCTCGGCTGAAGTTGTGCTGGTGTCGTTGACCACGGCAGTGATGTTCAATGCCGAAGGTGTGAGCGAGACCGCGCTGGCGGCTTCGCCAAAGATCAGACCCTCGGCCAGCACTGAACCATCGCTTAGAACGGCGTCGAGCGCACCACCGCCGGGTATGCCGTTGATCAGGCTGATGCGTGCTTCGGTGGGAAGTATACCCGCAACCTCATCGCTGAAGACAGCCGGGGTGATTTCATCAGGCGTACCCAATGCAGCAATAGTCAGCGCCTGACCGCTGGCGACTTCGACCGAGGCGGTCAGGAGATCGGTGTTAGAATTCGCAACGCGAACAGCGAGGTCATACGCACCGGCGGGGACAGCAATATGCGGGGTGTAGAGCGTAAAGCCCAGTGAAGGCACGAGGAGAATGCCGTTCAGGTAGACATCGACGGCAGGAGCGCCGCTTACACCATGCATCACGCGGACTAAACCCGCACTGGCGCTTTCAGCAGCGGTGGCTTGAGCGAGCACCATCACCTGCGGATCATCTGCCTTGCCGTAGACGACGAGCATATACGATGCTCCAGAAGCCAAGGCGACTCCATTGGCGGTTAGCAGTGCCGCGCTGGGGCGTCCCCCTGCGGGCACAACGGCAAAGTCATAGACGAAGGTGGGTACATCCAGCGTAGCCGAGGGCTGGCCGAACTGCAGTCCAGGGATCACAAGACGGCCATCGGTCAGGAGCAGATCGACGGTAGGCGCGCCTGGGATGGCATGAAGGGCTGTGAGTCGAGCTTTGCCAAGCGGCAGCGGGTTGAGGTCATCCGGGAAAACCAGGAATGACGGTGTGCCAGATGAGGCTGCGACCAAGGTCAGCGCGCTGCCATCTGGGGCGCTGATGTTCTGCTGCCAGAGTGGGCTGTTTGATCCAGCAGCGGTTACAGTAATTTGGTGGTCACCAGCACTGACCTGGGCGTAAGTTGTAGACTCGCCAAAGGCCAGATTGCTGGCAGTAAGCTGTCCATCGGTATACACATCCACACCAGGAGCACCTGGAATGGCGTGGGCAAAGCGGAGTTGAGCCGAGCCGGCGGACTGCGCCGCTGTGACACCGAAGGCCACAGCCAGCATCACCAGCATGAGGGCCAACACCGTTCCTATTCTGACCGGCCATTTCATAAGCCAAACTCCTTTGCATGAACCCCATCCAGGGTCAAATGGATCGACATGCGCACAACAGGCGCCGATTTTGTGTTTTGACGAACAGGACTTGGCCGTGACTCATGAATATGCCGCGGACACGACCAAGTCTATGAAAACAGGCTAGGTGCCTTCCTGCCACTGATTCAGGTATTCCTGCTGTTCAGGCGTCAGGGTGTCGATCTGAACTCCTAACGCTTCCAGCTTTAGGCGGGCAATTTCCTGGTCAATAGACTCCGGTATGGTATAAACCTCAGGGGCAAGACTGCTGCCATTCTTGACCATGAATTCTGCGCCGAGTGCTTGATTGGCGAAGCTCATATCCATGACGCTGGCAGGATGGCCTTCAGCGGCAGCCAGATTGATCAGGCGGCCTTCGCCAAGCAGGTAGATGGCCTTGCCGTCTACGCGGTATTCCTCCACAAATGGACGGACGAGGCGCGGCTTGCCACCGTTGAGTTTTTCCAGCGCTGGGATATTGATTTCGACGTTAAAGTGACCCGAATTGGCGAGAATTGCGCCCGGCTTCATGACCAACATATGGTGCTCGTCAATGACATTTTTGTCGCCAGTGGCAGTGACGAAGATGTCGCCAACGCGAGCGGCCTCACTCATAGGCATGACGCGGTAGCCATCCATGACAGCTTCTAAGGCGCGCAGCGGATCGACTTCGGTGACGATGACGTTGGCACCCAAGCCAGCAGCACGGCTGGCGATACCCCGGCTGCACCAGCCATAACCGGCGACAACAACCGTGCGGCCGGCCAGCAGGATGTTGGTGGCGCGGATGATGCCATCCATCGTACTCTGGCCGGTTCCATAGCGGTTGTCGAAGAGGTGCTTGGTATTGCTGTCGTTGACAGCAATGATCGGAAAGGCAAGCGCTTTGTCCTTCGCCATCGCTCGAAGACGGATAACGCCCGTGGTGGTTTCTTCTGTGCCGCCGATAATGTCGGTGAGCAGATCACGGCGCTGTTTGTGGATCACGCTGACCAGATCGGCACCGTCATCCATGGTGATGTGGGGCTTATGGTCGAGGGCGGCCTTGATGTGTTCGTAGTACGTTTCGTTATCTTCGCCTTTGATGGCGTAGACCGGGATTTCATAGTTGGCAACCAGGGAAGCTGCTACATCATCCTGGGTAGAGAGTGGATTGGAGGCACACAGCACTACATCGGCGCCGCCGATCTGGAGGGTGTGCATTAGGTTGGCGGTCTCGGTTGTGACGTGCAGGCAGGCGGAAATCCTCAGCCCTTTCAACGGCTTCTCAGCTTCAAATCGCTGACGGATGGCACGCAGGACAGGCATTTCCTGTTCCGCCCATTCGATGCGGTAACGTCCACCAGTGGCGAGATCAAGCTGCTTCACATCGTGTTCAACAGTCATTCGGTCCTCTCAGGTCATTCAGATTGGTTCAGGAAGCGATTGTATCATACGGGTCAGAACGAACAGGCGGTACCAATCCGGCGATTGCGCTACGCTTAGCAGTCAATCAACCGTGACGGGCAGCAGAGTATCGAGCAGTCCTTGGTCGTTGTATTCGGAACGGAAGCGGTCAATGAATGACCGGGGGGTGAAGTGGTGGTTCTGCGTTCCGACGTGTTCAAGGGCATAAGTGGCACACAGTGATCCAACCTGTGCGCTCAGTTCAATCGGCCATCCGGCCGCGATTCCGCGCAGCAAACCGGCGCGGAAGGCATCACCGCCTCCGGTAGGATCTTTGATGGCGTGGGCTGGGAAGGCAGGCACGTGTACAAAGTCACCGTTCAGGTAAAGATGTGAACCCCGTTTCCCCTGGGTAATGACCAGGATTTCGATGGCACGGCGCAGGTCGTTGAGCGTTTGGCCGGTCTTCTTGCAGATGATTTCAGCCTCATAACCGTTAACCACCATCGCATAAGCACCTTGCATATCGCGTGCCAGTTCTTCACCCGTCAGGCGTGGAACCTGCTGACTGGGATCGTAGACGAAGCGGATGTTCCTTTCACGGCATTCGCGGGCGATATTCATCATGGCTTGGGGATCGTTTGGGGAAATGACAACGAGGTCGGGCTTGTTGGGCAGCGCATCCGCTAGGCTGTAGTCACGGGCATAAGCCATCGCACCGGTATAAAATGAAGCGATCTGATTGTTATCGAGGTCGGTGTTGACGAAGAATGAAGCGGTGAAAACCTCATCAATTTGTTTGACGGTGCTTGTATCGACACCAGCTCGCTCCAGCCACACCCGGTAATCTGCGAAATCGCGCCCGACTGTGCCCATCAGCTTCGGGCGCATTCCTAACATCGCCAGCGTGAAGGCGATGTTGGCTGCTACGCCTCCCCAATGTTTGGTCATGTCATCGACCAGGAAGCTTACACTGATCTGATGAAGTTGTTCAGCGATCAGATGGTCAGCAAAGCGACCCGGAAAGCGCATCAAATAGTCATAGGCAATCGAGCCGGTGACAACAATATCCATAAGCCTGTTTACATCCGCCATATGCTAATCAGGTTGGACGCAGTGGGGAAGTATACCATACCCTTACCGGCCATTGTAGAATAGAAGTTGAGCGCTATCTAATGATCGGAACAGGCTATGTCGGTTACTGTTGATCTGCATCTCTCGGCGGAGCGTTTCAAGCTCGATATTGATGGTTTAAGGCGCGGCTACTACAGCGACAAGTACTTTGAGAATATCACCCATGTTTTGGAAGCAGCTAAAAATGCAGGCTACACCTTCACTGGAACCAGTCCGCGCGATTTACCGCGCAGCCCTGATGGTTTACCCATCGGCGACATTGAGGTTGAAGCGCAGATCTTCAATCGGCGTTCACCGACTGCGTTAGTGGCCGGAATGGGTGTCGCGCTGGCAATGCTGCGACATATCACAGGGTACTACGAAGACGGTCAGTTTGTGGAGACCTGGGAAGACCTCGAAGTCGAGGCAGTCGATGAAGGGGTCTTCACGACCTATGAAGGTAATACTGAGGATGTCGAACCTGTCCTGAAAATCCGGGGCCGTTACCGCGATTTTGCCCTGTTGGAAACACCGATTCTGGGTGTGTTGACGCGCGCCAGCCGGATCGCCACCAATGTATATCAGACCTTGCAGGCTGCACGGGGCAAAACGGTTTTCTTTATGCCTGCGCGTTTTGATCTGCCAGAGGTGCAGCGTATTGACGGGTATGCCTACTGGCTGGCGGTACAGCGCTACAACCAAGACACTGGGCATCAGGTTCCAGTCATTGTCAGCACCGATGCACAAGCAGCCTGGTGGAGTGGACGGGGGAGCGGAACCGTACCCCATGCACTGATCGCCTGCTTCCTGGCCGATACAGCAGAGGCCATGCGCGCCTTCGCCGAATATATGCCCACGGATGTGCTGCGGGTAGCGCTCGCTGACTTCAACAACGATTCGGTGACGGCGGCGCTGCAAACTCTGGCGGTCTATTGGCCGCGCTACTTGGCTGCCTGCCAGTCAGGAGATCAGGACGCGCAGAAACGCTGGACGCTGAACGGTGTGCGGTTGGATACTTCCTCAACAATGCGCGATGTGTCGATGGAACCGGATGGAGAAAAGGGAACCAATCCTACGCTGGTACGAAAGGTGCGCCAAGCCATCGACCGTGCTTGGGAGAATTGGAATGTGCCCACCGCGTGGGTAGAGACAGCACAGCAGTTCTGCCGAGGAGTCAAAATTGTCGTGTCTGGCGGATTTAATGCCGCGAAGATTGACCGTTTTGAACGGGAAGGTACGCCAGTCGATCTCTACGGCGTGGGGTCGACGCTGCTGCGGAACAGCGAAGACAGCAACACCGATTACACAATGGATGTCGTGCGGGTGAAAGTTTGGGACGAATGGGTGGATATCGCCAAGCTGGGCCGCCTTCCGAATGACAACCCTAACTTAAAACCTGTGGATCTGAGCCGGTTTTAGAGAGGCTGTGCAACTTATGACGGACCAACCCGACTCACCCTCCAATGGTCAAACTGAACTTGGCTGGCGGCAGCCGCGTCGAGATGCTGACAAAGGGCGTGAACCGCGCCTGTTTTCCTCACGCTTGGGCAGCCGGTGGGTATCGCTCTCTGCGCTGGTCGAACGGATCGAAGCGGCTTTCCTCAATGAGCATGGCGATGATTCGGCAGCACTGCGCGAAGCCGAGACTAAGGCACAGCGCCAGGCGCTTGTTCGGGAAACCACTGAGTATGTGCTGGCGGTCGAATCGGTTCAAGTTTCGCTGGACGAAAAAGCGGAATTGATCCGGCAGGCGTTCAGCAGCTTGTTTGGATATGGGGCGCTGGATGGACTGCTGACGGACGACCGAGTAACAACTATTTTGCTAGAAGGGCCAGACAAAGCCTCAGCGCGCTACGGACATGGCGAATTGACACCCCTGGGGCCCATTTTTCAAACGGCCGAGCAGTTTGAACGGGTAATCCAGCGGCTCGTGGCGGATGCGGACGCGGTCTATGATCCCGGTCAGCCGTTCATGGAATTTGGGTTGGTGGCCGGGGAACGTCGCATTGGAGTCAATTTGGTTGCGCCGCCGCTGACTTATCAACTGACGGTCGATATCCGTGTACACCCACGCCAGGCTTTGACACTGGGAGCACTGGCAGCGCAAGGATTCCTTTCCGAGGAAGCACTGCAAGTTTTGCTAGCGCTGGCGCGGTCTTCGTATGGCATCATGGTGATTGGTGATCCTGAATCCGGCAAGACGACTCTGTTGAACGCATTGGCGCTGGCACTGCCGGAAACCGCTTCGATGACAGCGGTGGAACGCGCTGGAGAGATGCGGCTGCCGGAACGCGTCCAAAGACTACAAACGCGGTGGCCTACGGGGAACAAGACCGGCGCGACTTTCGGCGCACAAATTCTGCATGCTCTGAACCAGAAGCCCCAGATCCTCATACTGGATGAGGTGCGGTCAGACGAGCCGGGGACGATTGCGCCTCTGCTGCAAATTCCTGATCCACCCCGTCAAATTTGGTCTTTCCGGGGTGCGATCTTCACTAAACGGCTGCAGAACGCATTGGGGATGCTGGCGCGGCGGGCAGATCCTTCGGCAGGCGAAACAGTCGTACAGAGTCTCTATCGACGGCTGCCGTTTGTCATTACCGTGAATCGGGTGGCCGAACAGCTTCGCCTGTGGAGCATCGGCGAGTGGCAGTTCAAACACAGCCCAGATTACCCAACCTATACACCCCTTCTGCAAACAGAGGAAGGGCGGCTGCACCTTTCCGGTGAGCAGCCGCAGAATTTGCTTGATCTGCCCGACTCGTTCTGGAACCGAGGCGCTTAGATTTTTTCTCCGGCCACAACCCGTTTCAGCCCCTCATTGAAGGGTGGGCGAACGATGCCATTCTCGGTGATGATGCCGGACAGGTAACGGTTCGGCGTCACATCGAAGGCAGGATTGCGGGCGTGGAAGTGCGGCGGCACAAGCGCCTGACCATAAGGCGTCAGAACTTCATCCTTGCTGCGTTCTTCAATCGGAATTTCCGCGCCGGAGGCCAGCGCTAAGTCGATGGTGGAGGTCGGTGCGACGGTGTAGAAAGGAATGCCATTCTCTTTCGCCAGTACCGCTACTTGATATGTCCCAATCTTGTTGGCGAAGTCGCCGTTGGCCGTGACACGATCCGCGCCGACTAGGACAATATTGACCTCACCTTTTTGCATGTAATAACCCGATGCCGTATCCGGGATGATGTCGTAGCTAACCCCAAGCTGTTCTAATTCCCAGGCGCTCAGCCTCGCGCCCTGCAAACGAGGACGGGTTTCGTCCAGCAGGACATGAATTTTCTTGCCCTGCTCGAAAGCTGCACGCACGACGCCAAGGGCAGTGCCATAGTCCACGGTAGCCAGCGCCCCGGTGTTGCAGTGGTGCAGAATGGTGTCGCCGTCTTTGATGAGGGCTGCGCCGTTGGCTCCCATCCGGCGGTTGATCTCAACATCTTCATCGGCGACGCGCTGCGCTTCGGCCAGCAGAGCGTCACGGAGCGCGTCGGCGGTGGAGTAGCTGCCCTGCGATACCATTGCCATCAGCCGATCCACACCCCAGGCGAGATTCACGGCAGTGGGACGCGCGGCTTTGATGAACTGGGCAGCCTCTTGCAGGTCAGTAATCAAGTCTGGGACGCTGGACGCGCGGCTCTGGCGGGCAGCCAGCGCCATACCGAAGGCAGCGGCAGCCCCAATGGCGGGAGCGCCGCGCACGGTCATGTCTTGGATGGCATGGGCAACGTCTTGATAGGTAGGAAGGTCAACCTGAACGAGCTTCCAAGGTAGTGCCTTCTGGTCGATCATCCGAACCTGATCGTTATACCATTCGATGGTACGCATGCTGAATGCTCTCCTGAGTGATCGGACGGTTCAGTCCGTGATTTCGCTGACGACTTCAATGCCGTTGAGCATCATGTTGTAGAGAAAAACCAGGTGTAGAAACTCCGCGTCGTGCGGGACGATGCCCAGCTCCTTGGCCTGCTGCACCGGCATGTCATAGGTATCGACGGTGTTGACCGGCAGCACGACTCGCCAGTCCCGAAGCTGGTGCTGGTTGGCATACAACCGCAGATACATCGCTAGTTGGTGGGTGCAGAGATCGGTGCAGTCGCCAACAACGATCCAGGTCTTGACGTGTGGGCGGGCAGCAATCCATTCAGCGAATCCCGGAGCCAGCCCGCTGCTGATCGAGTTCTTTGGGATGATGGACATCTGATCGTAAAACGGCAGGGCTTTGAAGGCACTGACCGACTCGGACTCGATTGTGCCATGGACGCAGTGCGGGCCGTACTGGTTAAATTCGATGGCATCCTCTGGATGGGTGTCCTGGGGCAAGGCAATATCACGCAGGCCACGCTCCCAGGCCAGTGACATCAGCCTGACGATTGGATCAACGATCTGGTTAACCCGCGGCGAAGATAACGGTCCGACGCTGCAAAACCCTTCGATGACATCGACAGAGATGATTCCGGCACTGCGCGGATTGCCGTTATGGAGCAGCGAATCAAAACGAGCAGGTTTGAGGCTCTGCTTCCAATCGAGCATCCATTGGATGAACGGCCGGCTGTGGTCAATGAAGTTTTGCGTGTCCATGGATTAGGCCTCTTGGACTCATCAGATGGACGGTGTGCATAGGCGCATCGGGATGACGCCACCGATGCGCCTAAACGGTTATCCCTGGTTGGCGGCTTCGACAATCGCGCCCAGCACGTCCAGTGGAACGCCGCTGCGGTCGTAGGTCTGTCCCTGGTAGACGATTACCTGGGCCGGGCCGTCATTATAGCGAACACGGACGGCAGGTGTGCCGCTGACTCCGACCTCACGGCCAAAGTTGACGCTGTTGGTAATGTACTGCTGCTGAGCTGTGCAGTTCAACGCCTGGCCGTAATCTACACCCAACTGTGCCGCGACCTGTCGGGCCGTGTTACCGTCGTAATTGCCACGGGAGGCGTTTTGGTAGAGATAATCATACATGCCCCAGAATGAACCGGGTTTTTGTTCTTCCATGCAAACCAACGCGCTGCCAATAAACGCCGTGAGCTCACCCCCAGCGGTGGGGAAAATCCAATACTCGAATTTGGCCTTGCCTGTCTTCACGTACTGCTCGAAGAACTGATTCATAGTACCTTCGTAGTCTTGGCAGTGCGAACAGGCGTAATCCGCGAATTCCACAATAGTGATTGGCGCATTCGGATTCCCGACGACGAAACCACCATCTGGGCGGCGAGTCTGAGGTATATCCGCGAACTTATTCGTTGCTTGTACCGGCGCAGTAGACGTAATAATGATGACCGCCAGGGCGATGATGGCAATAACGCCGATCCCAATGGCGATGATCATGCGATTGCGATTTTTGGTGTTGGCATCCATCTTAAACCCATTCCGAAGGGAAAAAAATCCCATCTACAACTCACGAACTGCGACATGTGTGGGTTGATTATATGCGAAGTTTGCTGTTGAAACGAGGTAATGGTATCAGCCAGGGAGTTTGCTGCTGGTAGAGGCGGTAGGTTTCCCCATAGGCTTCGAGGAGCCGGCGTTCTTCCAGCAGCGAGCCAAAAATGAAGTAGATCGTTGATCCGATGGCGAAAGCCAGGATACCTTCGTTCATGATGTTGAGCGGCCAGATTATCATCAATGAGAACAAGTAAAGTGGATGGCGGACCAACCGGTAGACTCCGTTGACCTGGAGCGGCTCATCAGGAAGGGGGAGTCGCTGTCCATTCCAGTAGGCAAGCACCTGCCGCAGCCCGCCAAAGCGCAGCAGGTCAATTTGCATCAGCGAGATGAGCATGCCCACCAGGCCGAGTGCTTGAACAACCAGGAACAGAATCGAAACAAAGCCCTCGGTTTGCCAGATGGCCCGCCCCGGGTTAAGCAGGAGCGCGATAACCACAGGCAACAGTGTTACAATCGACCAGATATTATAGCCTAGACGATAGTAGGCTTCGTAAGCCTGTTCGCCGATGCGCTGCCGGACAGCAGCTTTGATCCCGGAGCCGGCAAGCCAACTGTGCAGAACGGCGAAGAGGGCTAAGAGTGCGGTGACGATCCAGAACATGTCGCATCCTTTGTGCAGATGGGAGCAACAACCTATGCGTGCAATTGATATTATCGCCAAAAAGCGCGATGGCGAGGCACTCACTCGCGAAGAAATCAACTGGTTTATAGACGCATATACGCGCGGCAGCTTACCTGATTACCAGGCTTCTGCGCTGTTGATGGCGATTTTCCTACGCGGGATGACGCGCGAAGAGACGGTTCATCTGACTTTGGCGATGGCTCAATCGGGGGATGTCCTTAATCTTTCTGACATCATTCCGTATTCGGTCGATAAGCATTCTTCGGGGGGAGTGGGCGATAAGACAACTCTGGCAGTGCTGCCGCTGGTGGCTTCCTGCGGGGTTCCGGTCGCCAAGATGAGCGGCCGTGGATTGGGATTTTCTGGCGGGACGATTGACAAGCTGGAATCGATCAGCGGTTACCGGGTCAATCTGAGCAATGAAGAGTTTCGCCAACTGGTGCGTGAAAATGGTATCGTCCTTACGGGTCAATCGGCGGATCTTGCGCCGGCTGATGGAAAGCTCTACGCTCTGCGGGATGTGACAGCGACCGTTCCCTCTCTGCCGCTGATTGCCAGCAGCATCATGAGCAAGAAAATTGCAGCCGGAGCTAACGGGATCGTTCTAGATGTCAAGGTGGGGCGCGGCGCCTTCATGACTAACCTCGACGACGCGCGCGCGCTGGCCCAGATTATGGTTGAGATTGGCGTAGATGCCGGACGTGATATGATCGCGGTACTCTCCGACATGAATCAGCCACTGGGCTGTGCAGTGGGCAATGCGCTAGAAATGGCCGAGGCGATTGAGTGTCTGCATGGTGATGGGCCGGAAGATTTTCGTGAACACTGCCTGCAAGTTGCTGGCTACATGCTGCGGTTGGCCGGGCAAGGCAAACGCTGGACTGATGCGGACGAGGTTCGCGCCTATTTGGAACAGCAGTTGGACAGCCGCGAGGGCCTGAAAGTTTTTCGGAAGATGGTGGCAGGGCAGGGTGGCGATGTCCGCCAGGTTGACGATCCGTCTCTGCTGCCGCAGGCGCGCATCATCCACGCCTTCACCGCCGCGCGGAGCGGCTTTGTGCAGCAGGTTGCTGCTGATCTGGTCGGTCAGGCTTCGTTTGATCTGGGAGCAGGGCGTGAAAAGAAAGGTGACCCAATCGATCTGGCAGTGGGTCTGAAAGTCCACAAGAAGGTCGGTGATCGAGTGGAAGCAGGTCAGACGCTGGTCACTGTCTATGCCAATGATGAGAAAAAAGTGCCGGGATGCTTGTCGCGGCTGGAGGAGGCGATTGAGATTGGTGAGCAGCCTGTCGATCCACTGCCTTTATTCTATGACACGCTCTACGGGTAGGAGCTGTCCGCCGGCAGTAAATTGGTAGGTGTGGATAGGCGCTTCGATCCAGTAGCCGCTCTGGAAGCGAAAAGTGCCGTTCAATCCGGTGTAGCTGCCGCTCGTCAGCGCATCGAGGACATTTGTCTGCTGAATCACGGACAGCGCGATTTGGGTGGCATCAGAGGTCAAGGTTGCCAGTAAGCCAGGTTCAGGGACGTAGAGTCCAAGGCCGAGGAACTGCTGGCGGTATTGATTGTCCGGCAGGCTGCCGCTGGATAGAACGGTTACGTCACTGCGAGACGACAGCAGCGACGTAAATGGTTCGTAAGCAGCCATGTCGCCCACCTCGGCGTCGGCAGGCAGCCGGTCAACCGCAGCACCGATCAGCGCACTGCTAGGCTGAGTCTGGCTGACGATTTTCTGGTTGGTCAGCAGGAATGTGGACGGATTAGCAGGCCGTGTTCCCCATTCGCCGATAACCAGCATTGGGATGGGGGCGATGGCCTGCTGGACAGACTCACTGCTCGCCCACGGGCCGAGAGCAAGCACTGCGCCGACGAGTGGATCACGGGCAACAGCCAGGGCGCGTTCAAGCGCAGTTTCAGGTGTGCTACCATCATCGACTGCTAGTAGTTCGATGCCGGACTGGGCGGCATTCTTCTGGCTCAGCACAAGCTGTACTGCGTAGTATGCATCATAGCCGATGGCCTGATAGCGGCCTTCAAAGGGGGCTATCAGGGCCAACCGGGTTACAGTGCTTGGGCGAAGATTTCCGCAGCTTGTTCCTAGCAGCAGAACCAAGCAGATCAGCCTCCGCGCGGCTTTAGCAGCCATTGGCGAGGTGTTCTTGGTAAGTGGTGGCGAAATCATGGTAGCCATCAGCGCGGCAGTCGGCCCGCATATAGTAGTAGTTGGTCTGTGCGGGATAGACGACGGCTTGAATGGCGCTCAGTCCGGGGTTGGCAATTGGGCCGGGTGGCAGCCCATCATTGAGGTAGGTGTTGTAGGGAGAAGCAGCACTATAGTAATCCTCGATGGTGATGCGCGGCCACCAGCTATCATCTCGGAAACCGAGCGCGTACTGTACGGTTGGATCGGCTTCAAGGCGCTGACCGGCTGCCCAACGGTTGCGGTAGACGCTGGCGATTAACGGCTGCTCATCGATATGGACGGACTCACGCTGGACGATGGAAGCCAGGATAACGACCTGGAACAGGCTGATCCCCTGCTGAGCGGCGTCCTGGGCAAGCTGCGGCCCGGTTTTTTCTAGAAATGCGGTCAGTAGAATATCGCGCAGCATCACTGGGGTGACGACTGCTGGAAGCTGGTAGGTATCTGGGAAGAGAAATCCTTCTAGCGACGCACCTGCTGGAAGACCAACAGTCTGCGCGAAGACAGGATCTTGAACCGAACCTGGCCCGGCCACTGCCATGAACTCGGCTCCGGTGAAGCCGAAATACGGACTGGTATCGATGATTTCCAAGATTTCTTCCAGCCGCCAGCCTTCTAAGATGCGGAATGGAAACTGGCTGCTGCGCGAGTCGGTCAGTGCTGCGGCGATCTGAGCGAGACTCTGCGAACGGCTCAGAAAATACGTTCCAGCCTCTAACTGGCGGTCAAAGTCGTTCAAACGCACATAGTCGACGAAAAGCTGCCCGTCACGGATCAGACCCATTTCTACCAATGCCTGGGCAATCACGCGCGGGGTATCTCCGGGGCTAATGGTGAAGCGCAGTGGAGTTGTGTCCTCACTGACTGGGCGGTTCAGATCGTCTTGACGTGAGGAC
Source organism: Anaerolineae bacterium (assembly GCA_034431625.1). Classification (GTDB taxonomy): domain Bacteria; phylum Chloroflexota; class Anaerolineae; order Aggregatilineales; family Phototrophicaceae; genus CFX2. Next base: position 107,446 of record DAOUCY010000029.1, read on the forward strand.
AGCGCGATGCGGAGTAGTGTTTTCTGGACAAAGTCTACCGGGCGTCCGCCAGAGACGAGGAAGAGAACTCCGGCAGCCACGACGAGCGTCAGCAGCGCAGCGGCGCCGAGCAGGACGAGAAGACGAACAGTCCGGTTCAATCCAGGCTCCTTGTGTCTGGAATGGTTTCGGGTGGGGCAGCCAGTCCATCCCGCAGCGCGTCCAGGTAGCTTTGCAGGATGACCCTCGCTGCCAAATCGTCGATGGGTTCGCGCGGGCTGCGTTTCTTGCGGATCGATAGTTCACGAGCATCCACGCTGGACAACTGCTCGTCCCAAAAGACTACCGGCAGTGGGATCAGCTCGACCAACTTTTGAGTCCAAGCTCGGACTCGATCCGCCGGGGTATATTCACCCGGCGCAGCATAATCGGCTGGAGGTAGGCCAACGACCAGCGCGGTGATGTGCTGTTCGGCGACGATCCGCTGAATCCGGCGGAAATCTTCGGCATTGGAAGTGCGCTGGATGACGAGTAGTTCTCTTGCGACCAGCCCGGATGGGTCGCTGGCGGCCAGACCGATGCGCTTCAAGCCATGATCGATCCCTAAGAAGCGATATGTCATACTAACGGGACTTCCTGAATTTGGATCAGGATGCGGAAGGGTAAGAGCGGCATCCGGTCAAGGCCGTCAGGCTGTACAGTGATCTGCGGCACGATCCCTTGCTGCAACGGCAGCTCTGTGACCAAATAAGCTGCGGCATCAGTCAATAAACGCCCGGCGAGATTCTGAGCAACTACACCAGTGTCGATCACCGAGGTTATGACACCGGTTCCACTGAGGGTGAAGGTGGCTCGCCCTGTCTGCTGGTCGAACCCGACGACCGACTCACAGCCAGAATCGTAGGCGATGGTTTGCGGGTTGAGAATTTGGCCGGGCTGAACCTGCCCGGAAAGCTGCGCCAGGATGACCTGCCGGGCCAGGGGAACTTCAATCACCGTGGCGTCAATCACTGCGCGCATGGTCAGCGACAGGCTGTCGGCGGCTTGCCCAACGTCACCGCTGAAGATCTTCCAGTCATCACGTTCTTGGCCGATCCGGATCGAATCCAAGATGATGCACTGTGTCGCAGTGACATTGGCTTGCATTTCCGAATAGGCGCGGGTTTGAATCTGCTGTTTGACGATAGCAAGCAGGTTGTCGCGGTCTGCCTGGCTGATGACTTTTTGAATGCGATTTGCACCGCCTGCTGTCGGAGCCAGATTGCGGACGGTAACATTTTCGGCCAAGGGGCCGATGATAGTATTGATCGTACCGCTGGCGACATTCCCGGTTTCCCCACTGAATCCCTGAAGCGCCTCGATGGGGACTTCGATTTGCAAACCCACCCCGCCGGGAAGCTCAACTTGCTGGGTAGTTCGGAATTGAACCGGATCGCCTGTTCCAGTGGTGACAATCGTACCTTGGGGGATCGTCACGGGCTGGTTAGCCTGATTAATGAAGATCACCGATCCGGCAGCCGTCGTATCCTGCAAGTCCTGTACGCCCGTGGTGGAGATTGTTCCGGTTTCCTCAATCTGTACACTTAGAATCGTTGCAGGGATGATGCGATTTTCGATGTCGATCCCAAGTGACTGCGGATCGGCAATAATCTCAGCGCTAGTAGCGATGCGGCTCTGCGCTGGGGCAAGGATGATGGTAGCGCTGGGGATGAGGACTGCGCCTAGCCCGCCAGCAGCAGCCAAGAAGAGAATAGCGGCTATGATCCCCCGGATGATGCGACCCCGCCGCTCCAGGGCACTCTCTTCGGCGTAGATGCGGCTGGCAACTTCCTTGAGGTCTTCGGGGAGTGGTTCGTCTTTGGGGCGCTGGAAACGGTTGGCGAAGACTTTTGACCGCCCGCGTTTCCAGCGCCCGCGCTCACTGGCTCCGATGGTCTCAAAGGTGCTGATATTGAGTTCGGCAGCGTGCTGGGTCACGATAGGATCGTGCGTGACGAGCGCCAATCGAATAGCGCGGCGCATTGCTTCTCGTTGAACCAGCACCAAGTCCAGCTTGCGAGTCAGTACAGTTCCTTCTTCCGGCCAGATCAGCAGAACCCGCTGGCCTCGCAGGAATGACAGACGATCTCGCACCGAGGCGACATCATCACCGGTCTCAAGCTGGACGTATTCCGCCTTGTTCGCCATCAGCCCTTGTAGTTTTGTTCAATCAAGTGACGCGCTTTGGCGAGTGCCTGTGGCACTTTGCCTGGTTCTTTGCCGCCCGCCTGTGCCAGATTTGGCCGGCCACCACCGCCACCGCCGACCTCGGCGGCGATTTCCTTGATGAGGTTTCCGGCGTGTAGACCCTTTTTCGTCAAATCGTCAGTCACAGCCACGAGTATTTGCGGCCGCCCATCGATCACGCTGCCGACAACCAGGACGCCGCTTTTATAGCGGTCGCGAAACCAGTCGGAAACCTCACGCAGATGGTCAATGGTCAGGCCGTCAAACTGCGCCACGACCGTCGTGACGCCCTTGATGTTCTCCGGGGCGATTTGGCTAAACTGTGTCCAGGCAATTTCGCGTTGGAGCTGCGCAATCTGTTTCCGGGCAGCAGCCAGCTCGGATTGAATGGCCTCGATCCGGTGAGCTGCTTGGTCTGGTGTTGTCCCAAGCTGATGTGCAATCTCACTCAGTGTGTTCAGGTTGTGCTGGACGTATTCCACCGCGCCGCGACCGGTCAAGGCTTCAACGCGGCGGATGCCCGCGCTGACGCTGCCTTCACTGATAATGACAAATAGGCCAATCTCGGCCGTTTCTTTGACGTGGACGCCGCCGCACAACTCGTAGCTGTAGCGGCTGCCATTGCGGGCAACAGTGATTGTCCGCACTCGTTCACCGTATTTTTCTCCAAAGAGCGCCATCGCGCCTTCTTGGCGCGCCTGTGCCAGCGGCTTCTCTTCTGCGCTGACGGCGTAGTTTTGCAGGATGATGTCGTTGACCTGCTTCTCGATCTCGGCCAGTTCAGTGTCGGTCACTTTCTGGTCATGGGCGAAGTCAAAACGCAGGCGATCTGGCGCGACCAGTGAGCCGCGCTGCTGAACATGCGTGCCCAGACGTGCCCGCAGCGCGGCGTGGAGCAGGTGCGTTCCGGTGTGATTGCGGGTAATGTCTGCGCGGCGGACAGCATCGACCTCCGCGACAACCTGATCGCCTTCACGGGGCGTTCCTTCGATGACTTCGCCGATGTGGACGATCAGACCGCCAATGGGACGGCGCGTGTCTTCGACCTCGATCACCCAGCCTTCACCGCTGATCGTGCCGGTGTCACTGACTTGACCGCCCGCTTCAACATAGAAGGGGGTCTTGCCCAGGATGACTTCGACTTTTTCACCTGCAATAGCGCTGTCCACACGCTGCCCGTCCCGGATTAGCGCCAGCACACGATCCTCAACCACAAGTTCGCCATATGGGTTGTAGAGGACACCGTTTTCGCCAACGAGCTTGCTGGCTTTTAACTGCGCCAGCGTTTCGTTGTACAGCGTTCCGGTGTCGATCTCGCCCATGGCCTGTCCGCCGCCGCTGACTTCGGTATGCCGCGCTTCCTCTTCATTGAAGCCAGCCATATCGACAGTGAAGCCGCGTTCTTCGACCACATCGCGTATCACCTGGATTGGCAAGCCGAGAGTGGCCTTTAGGTAGAAAGCGACGCGGCCTGGTAGTTCCTGTTTGCCGTCTTGCTGAAGGAGGTTGAGTTCAGCGTCAAGTTCGCTCAGGCCGCGGTCCAGCGTGCGGCGGAAGCGGATTTCTTCCTGCGTGATGACCCGCTTGATGGCATCGGCGCGCTCGACCAGTTCGGTGTAGTGTCCGCCCATGGTCTCGATCACAGCATCGGCTACCATCGCCAGGAACGGTGCATGGAAGCCGAGTTTGGTTCCGAACCGTGCTGCTCGTCGGATGACCAACCGGCAGACCGAGTCGCGGCCTTTAGCACCGGGGAGGACGCCATCAGCGATCAGGAATACCGCCGCCCGGATGTGGTCAGCAATGACACGGTACGGCACGATGTTCGCATCGCGTTCGGCATCGCTTTGGCCAGTCAAGCTCTGAGTCTTGCGGATAATTGGCATGAACAGATCGGTTTCGTAGTTCGAGTTCACACCGTTGACCACGCTGAGGATGCGTTCCAGCCCCATGCCGGTATCGACACCAGGCGCGGGTAGTGGAACATCAAATTGGCCTGTATGTGCGGGATCGGGCTGAGTGCGGTTGAACTGCATGAACACCAGGTTCCAGAGTTCGAGGAAGCGATCATCTTCTGCGACCAGTGAAGGAATGATGCCGTCCACGCCTTGTTCGGGATACTTGTCCCAGTGAAGTTCGCTCGTTGGGCCGCAGGGGCCGGTCTCAGCCATCTGCCAGAAATTGGTCTTCGGTCCCATCCGCGCGACCCGCTTAGGGTCGACGCCGATGTCATTCACCCAGATGTCGTAGGCTTCATCATCGCTTTCATAAACGGTGAAGGCCAGGCGTTCTTTCGGCAGACCATAGACTTCTGTGAGCAGCAAATAGGCGAATTTGATCGCGTCTCGTTTGAAGTAATCGCCGAAGCTGAAGTTGCCCAGCATCTCGAAAAATGTGTGATGCCGCGGGGATGGCCCGACGTTCTCCAAGTCATTATGCTTACCGCTGACGCGCATGCATTTCTGCGAGGTGGCAGCACGGCGATAGTCGCGCTTGTCCAAGCCAAGAAAGACATCCTTAAACTGCACCATACCCGCGTTGGTAAAGAGCAGCGTGGGATCATTCGCGGGAACCAGCGAGGAAGAAGGTACTTCCTTATGTTGATGTTCCACAAAAAAATCCAGGAATGCCTGACGCGCTTCCGCGCTGGTCATTGGTTTCATGAGCAGACTTCAGTCCTTCATTGGTGAAACGCTTGGCCGGAATTATAGTGAGTCCGATTCTCCTGAACAAGGGGCGCGCTTATGGTATACTACGCGCGCTTTTTGCTGAGGGACTCTTCAGGATGTGAATGTATGCCCACCATTGATGAACAAGTTGAAATACTGATGTCTGGCACCGAATACGGTGATGCGCAGACTAAAGAGAATATGCGGCGTGAACTCCGTGAACGCCTGATTGAAGCGGAAAAAGCTGGGCGCCCGCTGCGCGTGTACTGCGGCTATGATCCGCGCACGGCGGATCTGCATCTCGGCCACACGATCACCATGCGGAAGCTGCGCCAGTTCCAGGATTTAGGGCATGATGTAACGTTCTTGGTGGGCAGTTTCACCAGTTTGATCGGCGATCCTTCTGATAAGGACACTGCCCGTTCACAGTTGACCCGCGAGCAGGTGCATGAGAACGCCCGCACCTATGCGGAGCAGGCTTTCAAAATCCTGGATCGCAGTCTGACGCGCGTTCGCTACAACGACGAGTGGCTGGCAACGCTCGATTTTGCTGACATTATCCGGCTGGCGAGCAGTTTTACCGTCCAGCAGTTCCTGGTGCGCGAGAACTTCAAGAAACGCCTGGATGCCGGTGAGCCGATCTACCTCCACGAGCTGTTCTATGGACTGATGCAGGGGTACGATGCTGTTGCTCAAGAAACCGATGTTCAGGTTGGCGGGCAGGATCAGCTCTTCAATATTCTGGTTGCGGGTCGCAAGCTTCAGGAAGCTATGGGCCAGCGTCCCCAAGTAGCGATCATCATGGGTGAGAGCCTGCCGGGGACCGACGGCGAAATCAAAATGAGCAAGAGCCTGGGTAATCATATCCCCATTCTGGCCGAACCCTGGGACATGTACGGTAAAGTCATGAGCGTTCCCGACAAAGCCATGACCATCTACTACAAGCTTATTTTGGGGTGGTCGCCGGCTCAGGTGCGCGATTTAGAAGAAGGACTGCGGTCAGGCCGGCTGCACCCCAATGAAATGAAAATGCAGCTTGCCCGCGAGATTGTCGGTATTTTCCACAGCCCAGAGGCTGCCGAAGCCGCTCAGAAGCGCTGGGACGAAGTTTTTCGCAGTCACGGTGGTCTGCCAGAAGATATGCCAGATGCGGAGATCGCCGGCGAAGAGCGCGTTTTAGATGTGCTGCGCCGTCTGAACATGGTTGGCAGCGGCGGCGAGGCCAAGCGGCTGATGCAGCAGAACGGCGTTCGCTTGAACGAACAGCCTGTCACGGACCCAGGCGCAGTTGTGAATCCTGGAATGCTCCCAGCGGTGCTTCAAGTGGGCAAACGCAAGTTCGTGCGGTTGGTTCCGCCGAAAGCCTGATACAGCTTCACGGGGCGCGTCACAGCGCCCCGTGTGTTTCTGCGGGGTAAGCTATGATGGTGTATAGAACAGCATGAATAGGCCGAGGATAAACAACAGCGTCAGCATTAGCTTCTCAAAGGAGCGGGGGTTGATACGGTTGACGAAAGTGCGTCCGATCCAGACACCAAGCGGAATCAACAGGAATGCCCAGGCGATGTTCAGCATCAACTGAATGTCTAAAATGTTGCGGCTCATCAGTGCAAAGGGCAACTTGAGGATGTTGATGATGGCGAAGAACAACGTTGTTGTTCCGATGAAGGCTGTCGGATCGACTTTTTGCAGCAGCATATAGGCGGTGAACGGTGGCGCGCCGACATTTGCCAGTGCCGAGCCGAAACCAGCCGCCCAACCGGCCAGATAGCCATGCCAGTTCTGCGGCTGATAGCGCAGAGAGCGCATCTGCTCGCTGGCGAGCTTGTAGAAAGCAACGATCAGGGTGAAAAAACCCAGGATACGCCGCAGCACCAAGTCTTGATGCGAATCGGCCAGCAGCAGGAGCAGGAGGCCGCCCATCACGACTCCCACAATGGCGATAGGCAGCATCAGCCGGACGCGCTGTGGATCCCATTTCCGCCAGTAGATCACCAGCGCGAACACGTCGGCGAAGATAAGCAGCGGCAGCACAATACCGACTGCCTGCGAAGCGGGAATCACCAGGCTCATCAGTGGGGTGAGCATGGCGACTGGCACGGGGCCGCCTAATCCTCCTTTTGAAAGCCCAATTAGCAGGCTTGCAAGCGCGGTTACGAGAATAAAAGTGGTCATGGAGCAGTCGATTCTATACACAGACAAGCGCACCTCTGCGGTGCGCTTGCTTATCCTAAAGCAGATTGAACGTTCGCTAAGCGGCTCAGCCCTGCGACGTACTGGGTGCCCAAGTTAGCACTTCACGCACCTGTAAGTCTGTATGCCGGATTTTCATGGCGAGGTCGGCGGCCAGGTTCCGCATCAGCTTGTAACCCAACTGTGGATACGTGTCGCACAGCAGCATGAGTTTGGCGCGGGGAATTGCCAGCAGGTGCGTATCCGGCTTGGATGACCGCGCCGAGGCTGAACGCAGTCCTTCATCGACCAGCGTCACTTCGCCAAATGACTGCCCGCGCCGCAGCGTCGCGATGGTGAATGCCCCGCTGCCTTGATCCTTCTTACCCACGGTGGCTGGGTTCACCTGAATCTCGATCTCACCATCGGCGATGATATACAGCTCAGTGCCCGGCGAATTCTCTTCGAAGACCAGTTCGCCTTCTTGATACCGTTTCTCGGTGCAGATCGAAGCAACCAGTTCAAGCTGGGTATTCGTCAGTTCGTAGAAAATATCCGCTTGCTTGAGGATTGTGATGAAAGACATGTTTTACACCTCGCCGCCTGGTTTGTGAGTCCACGGCAGCATTGTAACATGGTTGACACGTCTGTCCAATTTCGGAGTTGCGGGGAATGCTGCCTTGCTGCCTCTTGTCTTATCTTTTGTGACCCTTTATGATCTTAACAGCTAGTGTGTCTGTTGAGAAATTGAGATTGTCCATGAAGTGGGGAGAAGTTCGGTCGGAACCGCTGCCGTATGGCATTTGGGGCAAGGAATTCATCGACAACGAGTCGCGCGCCCAAATGGACAACGCCATGCGGCTGCCGGTTTCTGTCGCCGGGGCCTTGATGCCGGATGCCCATGTCGGCTACGGTCTGCCAATAGGTGGGGTGTTGGCTGTTGAGGCGGCTGTCATTCCGTATGCTGTTGGTGTCGATATTGCCTGCCGGGTGCGCTTTTCGATCTTCGATCTCTCTCCAGTTGCTCTCAAACAGCGCGCTGGACAGTTCAAGAAAGCGCTGGTGGAGAATACACTCTTCGGCGCGGGCAAGCAGTGGGAGGGTCGCCACCGGGCAGAACATGCCGTCCTTGATGATCCCACCTGGGAAGCCGTCAAGTTTGTGCGTGCTCTGAAAGATATTGCTTACGGACAGTTGGGCACGAGCGGCTCTGGCAATCACTTTGTTGAATGGGGTGCATTCATTCTTGAAAAGGATGATCCTGCGCTTGGTCTCAAAGCTGGGGAGTATTTGGCGCTGCTCTCTCACAGTGGGTCGCGCGGGGTGGGCTTCAAGATTGCCAATCATTACTCTGATCTGGCGCAGAAGTTCCACCCCGAACTGGAAAAAGGCCTACGCCATCTATCCTGGCTGTCGCTTGACCAGCACGAGGGCCAGGAATACTGGCTGGCGATGGAACTGGCTGGGCGCTTTGCCTCAGCGAACCACGAGATCATCCATAAGCGTGTGGCTACTGCTGTTGGGTTGAAACCGCTGCTTGTTGTGGAGAATCACCATAATTTTGCCTGGAAGGAGTCCCTGCCTGCGCCAGGTGGCTTCAAGGATGCCGCACGCGAAGTCATCGTTCATCGCAAAGGGGCGACCCCGGCTGGTTCAGGTGTTCTTGGTGTAATCCCTGGGTCGATGGCGGATCCGGGTTTCCTGGTGCGTGGTAAAGGCAATATCCGGGCGTTAAATTCGGCTTCACATGGCGCAGGCCGCGCGCTTAGCCGCCGCGCCGCTCTGAACTGCATCACCAAGACCGAGCGTGACCGCTACCTGAAAGAGCGCGGCGTGACTCTGCTCGGCGGGGGTCTGGACGAAGCGCCGCAGGCCTACAAAGCGGTTGAAGCGGTCGTGGCTGCGCAGTCCGATCTGGTCGAGATCGTCGGGCGGTTCAAACCGCTGGTCGTTCGCATGGATGGTACAGGCAGCAAAGCAGAGGACTAGACTGCGATGGACTACACCATCGATGAATTGATTTCGGTATGCATCGCCCGTCAGGTCGAAGACGGCGAACTGCTCGCCCAGGGTATCAATACACCGCTGGTCATGGCCGGTTTGATCCTCGCCAAGTGCACCCATGCACCGAACGTCAAGTTCTCATCAGCCATCGGCCAGGGCCTGGGGCAGGAGTGGGCACCTTTGGGCGTCGGGCGGATCGAAGACATGTGGCTCGGCAAAGCACAGGCGCACTTCGGCTTTATCGCTGGCGCGGCAGATCTGCTGCCGGCGTATCCGTTGAAGGAGTTCTTCCGTCCGGCCCAGGTTGATGCCTTTGGTAATTTCAATAACATTGCCTTTGGGAGCGACTATCATCGCCCCCGTATGCGTCTGCCCGGAACGGGTGGTATCCCCGACGTAACCACCTTTTCCAATCATGTCTATTTATATGTACCTCGCCATTCGCGGGTGACATTCGTTGAGCAGCTCGACTTCGTGAGCGGATTGGGGCACTCCCCAGAACGAAAGCGCGGACACGGCGCGCGTTATCTCATCAGCGATCTAGGGCAGTTCGATTGGGCTGGTGGCCGGATGCGGTTGACAACCGTGCATCCTGGCGTGACAGTCGAACAGGTGCAGAAGAAAACGGGTTTTCTGTTAGAAATCGCGCCTGATGTCCGCCAAACGCCGGAACCTTCGACCGAAGAAATCCGTCTGCTGCGCGAAGAAATCGATCCGCTGGGCGTACGGAAGCTGGAAATGCTGGGCGGCAGCGCTCGTAAAGACCTGCTGCGCGAAATCTTAATCCGCGAGAATGCCCTGTAGGGCTGCTCATCCAGCCATCACCGTCCAATCACGGATGTTGAGGAAGCGGCTGGAGGGCACAGCAATATAGCCGAGTTGAACGCCTCTAATCGTTGAAGAGGTGGCATACACATAGAGCGGATAGTACAGCGGCAGAGCGATAGCGCGGGTGGTGAAGTCGCGCTGGAATTCCTGATAGCGGATAACGCGGTTGGTGCCACTTGGTTCGCGCCGAGCACGTTCCAATTCTTCCGCCGTGCGCCGGTCATCGATACCGCCGTAATTTTTCCCGTCGGGATACTGGTCGGCATCCCAGAACTGGTAAATGTCGGGGTCAGCACTGCCTTCAAGCGAAAGTTCTACCAGCGCCGCGCCGAAGTCTCCACTTTCCAAGCGTGCCCGATAGTCAGTTGCGTTGGCAGGGACGACTGTCGCGTTGACGTTCATCTGTGACCACTGCGCAGTGATTTCCTGTGCAACACCAACGAGTGCCGGATCATCCGGTGTCAGCAGCGTGAAGCTGAGCGGGCCAGATGGCAAAGGGGTGCTGTTGCTGCCAGGTCGCGGTGAGAGTGCTGCTTCCAACAGCGTTCGTGCAGTTGCAGTATCTGGAACCGGCCAGGGTAGATCATCGAGGTATGCCCATGAACCTGGAACCAGTGGGCTGTTGGCAGGCACGGCCAGGCCAGACAGATGGCGGATGATGATCGGTGCCCGATTCAACCCGGTTTGCAGCGCCACTCGGATGCGTTGTTCGCGGAAAAACTGCGTGCTTTCGTTCGCCCAGTTGAAAATCACCGCGCCAACGACTGGCCGGATCGCTGTGTGAGGATTGACTCCTGGCTGAGCTAGCAATATCTGGGTTTCGAGCATATTTCTCGCGGCAAGGCCATCAACTTGTCCAGCTTGCAGCGCACTCAGAGCCGCATCAAAGCTTCCGTATGTTTGGAAGCGCAGCCGCTCCACGGCGTAGCCAGTCTGTCCCTCTGGCCGCTGGCGAAACGTCGGCGCTGTTCGCAAACTGACGCCGGTAATGCTGCTGCTGTCGCTTGACTCGATGGCCTCAAGCTGGTAAGGGCCAGTTCCGATGGGTGATAGATTGAACGGATGGGAGATGATCTGCGCGGCAGTTGTCCCACGAAGCGCGTGTTCTGGCAGAATGCCGATCTGGAGCATGTCCAAGAAGCGGCCGAGCGACTGTGTGAGCCGGAAACGGATCAAATCCGAGTCGAGAAGTTGTACTTCGACTGTGCGCCAAAATGCCCCCAGAGCAGGATCGCCGGGGTAATCGGGCGATTGCAGCAGTCCTACTGTGTAGATGACATCTGCCGCGGTGAAGGGCAGCCCATCTTGCCAGAGGACATCTGTCCGCAGCCGCACAATGTATTCGAGTCCATCGCTGGAGATCAGCCAGTTCTGAGCCAGCGCGGGGACGGGTTCACCATACGCATTGATCCGGGTTAATCCCTCAAAGATCAAGCTAGTGATGTCATGCTCAATCGATTCAGGCGTTGTCAGGATTGGGTTCAGCCGCGTGATTTTCCCGATTACTGCCTCGCGGAAAGTGGGTATAGCCGCAGGCTGCGCAAGCGGTTCACTTACTACTGCCGCCGTTGGCAGCGGTGTGGGAATTGTGGTCGGTGGCGTGATGGGAGCCGTATCTGTCGGAATGTCTGCGGATGGAGTGGGGAGAGCAGACTGCATGGAGAGGCGGTTGGCGAGGCTGGCTCCGAACAGAATCAACGCCATCACCAGCACCAGGAATTGCCAACGGAATCCACGCAGCATAAAGTGTTCCTATCTTACATCAAACACAAAAAGGTGTTCTGCCGGAACAAAACACCTCATCACAGATGACATGATGGTGCAGACCAACGTGGAAAGTTAGCCTGGGCGGTACACAACAACCGACAGAACAGAGATCGCCAGAAATGCAATCGACAGGCCGATGGTAATCTGGAACAAGGTCTTTTCCAGACCGCGCCGGGTACGGGCGATCCCGCCACCGACCTCACCGCCCAGCAGTCCGCTGAGCGCGCCACCCTTAACCTGGAGCATAATCAGCACGATCAAGATGATTGAGATGACAATCGATGCAATCTGCAAGGCTGCCTGCATGGGCTGGCACTCCTCAATGCTTTGACTGAACGCCCCGGCAGTATAGCATGCAGGTCTTCAATTGAAAAGTACTCCTCGCGTTACCATCAGCGGCTCACGGCTGGCTGAGATGTTTCAGCCTTCATATAATCGACAGCCGCCTCAAGCTGTGGATCATGTTCTGTATCTCGCTTCTCCTGCGGCCATTCCACGATGATATCTGGGGTAATGCCGTTCTTATGAATCCAGTTGCCGTTCGGGGTCAGCCAGCGGGCTACCGTCAGCCGGACGCCGCCGCCGTTGACCAGCTGCTGCCAGGTCTGAACCGTTCCTTTGCCGAACGTGGTCACGCCGATGATTGTGGCTTTGCCCTGGTCTTGCAGTGCCCCTGCGACCAGTTCAGAGGCGCTGGCGCTGGTTTCGTCCACCAAGACAGTCAGTGGAACACCCAGTTCGATGTACTTGTCAGTTCGCGCTTTGAAAACCTCTTGCTTGTTGTTGCCGAAGTCTTCAATCAGGATTGTGCCTTCAGGGATGAACAGGCTCGCGACATCAATGGCGCTGCTCAGCAGGCCACCGGGATTGTTGCGCAGGTCAAGGATGACGCCGGTGAGGTCAGCAGGATTCATGTCCTGGATGGCCTCTTTGATCTGCTGGTAGGCGTTTTGGTTGAATTCACGCAGTTTGATATAACCGATCCCGCCTTCGAGAATTCGGTATTCCACCGTTGGAACGGTGATTTTTGCCCGTGTGACCTTGAAGTCGATCAGTTCGTCACCTCGCCGCATGGTCAGGAGAACGACTGTTCCCTCTGGACCGCGTACCTTGCTGACTAACTCAAACTGGCCGAGTTTGGTGACATCGACACCGTCAACTTTGACGAAGACATCACCTGCTCTGATCCCCGCTTTCTGTGCTGGTGAGCCATCAAATACGCTCACGATACGAATCTCGGTCGATCCTTCAATGGTCTCCACAATCGCGCCAATACCTTCAACCTCACCGGAAAGATCGGTATTCAGGTAGGGAAAAACTTCCGGGTCCATATACCCGCTGAAATCATCCTCCAGCGTGTCCATCATCCCCTGGATCGCTCCATCAACCAGGGTTTCGGTGCTGATCGAATCGCGATCTAGGTAGCTGTCCCGGATGAGGTTGTAAACCTGCCAGAACGCCTCGAAAGGGCGTTGTGCCTCGCGCGGAGGAGAGGTGTCACTTTGTGCCCGCAGTAGGCTGTTATGGTTACCGGCTAAGAAACCCGCCCCGAAGATGAATACGGCCAACAGAATCATTCTCAGCGTCCGTACCCGCTGTGTCTGCACACCCATCGTCTGCATTCCGGCTACTCCAATACCCGCTCAATCGTGCTATCATTATATGCATTTCCCATTCAATTCACCTGAGTTGGCTGTGAGTCTCTGTAATAATCCTGATTTTCTACCCGTGTTGGTCGGCAGCACACTTGGTGCCGCCTATTCTCAATTTCCGGTAGAAGACCTTCAATCCAATTTGTGGCCGGACAGCCTGCCAATTGATCCAGAGTGGGTTAGCTGTTTGCGTGTGGCAGTAGACCGTGTTGGGACTGGCAAACCGTTGAAACCGGTTGGTTCTTCATGGTTGGCGCTTGCCGTTGTGGCTGGTTGCCTCTATTGCGGTGATCTCGACAGCCTGCAATGCCTTTTTACCTCCGATGCCTCGGCTGAATCCGAGTTGTCTGTCTATCATGCTGCAACTATGGCCGCTGCCTCGCTGGTTGCCCTGGCTTCTGATGGTGCTGCGCCGGATACGTGGCTGCACCGAGTCTATGCTTTTGTAGATGGGCAGTCAGATGCGCTTGATCTGACTCTGCTGCGGATCGGTCATGTCTTGGGTTGGACGAGCATCGATCTGGCTATGAAACACATCAGCCGTGCTGGATCGCCGGATGAAGTGGTTGCGCTGGCGCTCTACAGCGCCTTGTGTTCTCCGTCGGATATTCTGTCTGGAGTCAGCCGGCTGAGCAGAATCCCCACGGCTGCGAGTCTGGCTGGAGCTGTCCTGGGAGCACATCTTGGGTGGGCAGGCTTTCCCGCAGACTGGCGTTCACGCTGTACAGACCCGGCAGTCCTTGATGATTTGGCTTCGCGCATTACAGAGGCCCAGTCCACTTGGGGAGCTACCCTCGATCATGACTCGCCTTCTCTCAGTTGATCCTTTGCATATCGACGATATGTTGATCCAACAGGCCGCTGAGGTGATTCGCGAAGGCGGCTTGGTCGCTTTTCCGACTGAAACCGTCTATGGCCTTGGTGCAAATGCTCTGGACAGTGCGGCTGTAGGGCGAATTTTCGCAGCAAAAGGTCGCCCTGCTTCTGATCCCGTCATCGTCCATATCGGACAGCTCGATCAACTCGGACAAGTGGCTTGGAATGCCCCCCCGCTCGCCGTCCAGCTTGCGAGGCGTTTTTGGCCGGGGCCGCTCACGTTGGTGCTGAAGCGGCATCCGTCCATTCCGGCTAATGTCTCTTCCGGGATGCCTACGGTGGCGGTGCGAATGCCCAGTCATCCCGTTGCCCTGGCGCTGCTGCGGACGGCACAGGTCCCGATTGCAGCGCCCAGTGCCAATCGGTTCTCGCGTCCCAGTGCCACAACTGCGCAGCATGTCCTTGAAGATCTTCAAGGCGCGGTTGATCTGGTACTGGATGGCGGGCCGGCCTCCATTGGCCTTGAGTCGACGATTGTCGATCTCATTCGTGATCCTCCGGTTGTGTTGCGTCCTGGCGGGATACCGTTGGAGGATCTGCGAAAGCTGCTTCCCACTGTACAGGTGCAGACGCGGCTGCTGCGAGAGGATGAAGCGGGTATCCTTGCGCCGGGGATGCTCTACAAGCATTACTCACCGCGTGCGCCGCTGCTCCTGTTCGACGGCCCGCACCAGCTTGTAGTGGACGCTATGCGGCGCACGGTGCGGGATATGCATGCCGAGGGCAAAACGGTTGGTGTTCTTCTGGCATCGGCTGAACGCTCAGCGTTTGACGATTTGCCGGTGGTTCTCTTTGATATGGGGGCTGACTTAGTTGCCATCGGCAGTCATCTGTTTGAAGGAATGCGGTCGCTAGACCGGCAGGGAGTGGATGCAATCCTGGTTCACGGCTACGACCGTGCAGGTCTGGGGTTGGCGCTCTGGGATCGGCTGCTGCGCGCTGCTGAGGGCCGGGTGATTAAGTGTGGCTAGAGGGGGCGGAGAAAGGCGGATAGTGTGGCTCCGCAGGATCGTTTCGTTGCTGAAACTGCGTTTCATGTCCGTTATGCTGAGACCGACGCGATGGCGATAGTTCATCATGCCAGCTATATCGTTTACTTTGAAGAAGGGCGGAGTAGTTATGCCCGCCAGCGCGGCAGCGATTATGCCAAGATCGAACAGAGCGGCTTCTACTTGACTGTGTCGGAAGTGGGTGCTCGCTATCTAAAACCTGCTCGTTACAGCCAGCAGATTGTCGTTCGGTGCTGGATCGAAGAGATGAAGAGCCGGGCGCTCACTTTTGGCTACGAAATTATCGATCAGCTCACTGGTGAACTTCTCGTGACTGGTTTCAGTAAGCATATCTGCATCACCCATACAGGGCAGGTGACCAAGTTACCTGACGAGTGGCGCGCCTGGGCCGGAACGTGAGTTTTGACAGCAGGCCTTCGCTGGTTATACTTAGGCTCAATTAAACCAGTGTTCGATTTTGAAACTAGACCCTGGTTGGAGAAAAGCCAATGGTTACTTATACCGATAAGCCCTGGACGAAACGCTACGACCCAGGAGTTCCTGTTTCGCTAGAGCCGTATCCCGACATTACGGTTCACAGCTTCCTGGAAACGGCTGCTGCCAACAACCCTAATGGGCGGGCAATCATTACCAGTGCCCATGTCCCGATTGCCGGCCGTATTCATACTGCGCTGACCTACCGCGAACTCAATCAGGCAGCAGATGCACTGGCGGCTGGGTTGGTCGATATGGGGTTGAAAAAAGGGGATCGCGTCGCGTTGATGATGCCTAACGTGGCCGCGTTCGTCATTGGCTTCTATGCCATATTGAAGGCGGGCGGTGTTGTCGCTGCCACTAACCCCACTTATCCACCCGACAAGCTGGCCTACCAGATCAACGACTGCGATGCCAGCATCGTCATTTGCATGAGCTTGTTCTATAACACGCTTAAGCAGATCCAGCCCAAGACGAAGGTAAAGACGATCATTGTCACCAATGTCAAGGAGTATTTGCCGCCAGTTGCCCGCATTCTCTTCGGTCTGGCAAAGGAAAAGAAGGGCGGCCATCGTGTTGAGCAGTTGGCCTCCGGGGATGTCTGGCTTCAGGATGTGCTGGCTAAATACACGGGTCGTAAAGCCACGGTCAGCCTGGAACCCAGCCGTGACCTGGCACTGTTTCAATATACTGGCGGTACGACGGGTGTTTCCAAAGCGGCCATGGCGACTCATCGGGCGATGGTTGCCAATACGCTGCAAATGCAGGCATGGCTATATGGCGGTGGGACGCCTACCACGGCGGAGATGTTCCTAGGGGCTATTCCCATGTTCCATGTGTTTGGCATGGTGGCCGTGCTGAGTCTTGCCATCAAAGTCGGCGGTCAGATCGCCCTCGTCCCCAATGCCCGTGATATTCCTGACGTGCTGGACGTCATCAACACCTTCAAGCCCACCCTGTTTCACGGTGTTCCCGCCCTCTATAACGCCATCAACAATCACCCCGATGTAAAGGCGGGCAAGATCGATCTGCGCTCCATTCGCGCCTGCGTCAGCGGCTCTGCGCCGCTGCCCCCTTCGACCAAAGCCGAGTTTGAGCGTTTGAGCGGCGGAACTCTGCTGGAAGGCTTCGGCATGAGCGAGATTCCCACTGCCAGCCATTGCAACCCGCTCCGTGGGGAAAACCGCACCGGTTCGATTGGGCTGCCGCTCCCCGACATGGACGCGCGTATTGTCAGCTTGGATGATGGTGTGACAGAAGTTCCGGTTGGCGAAGTCGGCGAATTGATCGTTTCCGGTCCGCAGATTATGACCGGCTATCATGGGATGCCGACCGAAACGGCCAATGTCTTGCGTCAGAAGGATGGCAAATCCTTCGTCTATACAGGTGATATTGCCCGTATGGATGAAGATGGGTATTTCTACATCGTTGATCGTAAGAAGGACATGGCTTTGATCGGCGGTTTCAACGTCTATCCGACCACCGTCGAGAAGGTCATCAGTGAGCATCCGGCTGTTCTCGAAGTCGGTGTAGCCGCAGTGCCGCATCCCGATAAGGATAAAGCTGGGCAGGAATCGCTCAAAGCCTGGGTGGTACTGCGTCCGGGAATGACGGTTACTGAGAAGGAGCTGGTCGAATTTTGCACTGCGAAATTGGCCCGCTACGAAGTCCCTACTCGTTTCTCATTCATTTCCGAACTGCCCAAGACCGCCGTTGGCAAGACTCTGCGGCGTGAACTTGTCCAGTTGGAAATGGCTGAGCGTGAAAAAGCGGCCAACTAAATCTATCGGCTGAAACGCCCGGCTGAGTTTCAGTAGTCAGCCGGGTGTTTTGATTCGGGGGGATAACTCTGAATGTCCATCACTAAAGCCCAGGCCAGCCAATTGATCGGTCATGAATTTCCTGTGCTCACCTATACCTATACCGAACGTGATGCTGTGTTGTACGCCCTTGGAGTCGGCGCTCCACTGGATTGGGTGGATCAGGAAGAGCTTCAGTTTGTTTATGAACTGAGTTCACGCGGATTCAAAGTGCTGCCCACTTTTGCTGTGCTTTACCCCTCCAAAATGATTGATGTTCTCGTGGGCGGTCGGATCGGCGACTTTGAATTCAACCCAATGATGCTGGTGCACGGCGAACAGTTTCTTGAGATCGTCCGGCCCATTCAGCCGCGTGGAACAATTTACTGCCATCCACGTATCACACAGGTTTATGAC
Organism: Anaerolineae bacterium; assembly: GCA_034431625.1. Taxonomy (GTDB): domain Bacteria; phylum Chloroflexota; class Anaerolineae; order Aggregatilineales; family Phototrophicaceae; genus CFX2. The sequence continues at coordinate 125,319 of DAOUCY010000029.1, forward strand.
AAAGGCAGCGGCATGGTGATCGTTACCGAGACTCTCTGTCGCGATGAGCAGGGCGAAGTGGTGGTCGTGAACGAATCATCCATGTTCATTCGCGGGGAAGGGGGATTTGGTGGAGATCGCGGCCCTTCCGGTGAGGTCAATATCCCGCCAGATCGGCAGCCCGACGTGGTGGTTGAACAGAAGACCCTGCCACAGCAGGCTCTTCTCTACCGCCTGTGTGGGGACATCAACCCCCTGCATGCCGACCCCATGATGGCTGCTCTAGGCGGCTTCGACCGGCCAATCCTGCATGGCCTCTGCACCTTCGGTTTTGCTGGGCGGGCTGTGCTCAAGCAGTTCTGCAACAATGATCCTGCTCGCTTCAAGAGCATCAAAGTGCGTTTTGCCCGGCACGTCTTCCCTGGCGAAACTCTGGTAACAGAAATGTGGCGGGAGGGTGAGCAGCGAATCGTGTTTCGATGTAAAGTGGCGGAACGCAATGAACTTGTGTTAACGCAAGCGGCTGTGGAACTGCGCACTTGAATGTAAAAGAGGTTAAGGCGAAAAATGGTGACTTATCTCGACCGCCCTTGGGCAAAAAATTATGACCCTGGTGTTCCTGTCTCATTAGAACCCTATCCCCCAAAACCTATTCACCAGTTCTTGACCGAATCGGCGCGGCAGTATCCTGGCCGCACAGCCCTGATCGTCCCGGCCAAGCTCCCGCTGCTCGGCAATCAATCCCGTATCCTGACCTACCGAGAACTCGACGAGGAGTCGGATGCACTGGCTGCTGGGTTGATAGCGATAGGTCTCAAGAAAGGGGATCGAGTCGCTGTCATTCTGCCGAACTCGGCTGCGTTCGCGATTGCCTATTTCGCCATCCTAAAGGCGGGTGGTGTTGTTGCTGCCACCAATCCTACCTATCCTCCGCCTCGAATGCAGTACCAGATCAATGATTGTGACGCTGAAATCGTCATCACCTTGAGCTTGTTCTATTCTGTCGTCAAGTCGATCCAATCCGGTACGAAAGTCAAGCACGTTGTCGTCACGAACATTAAAGAGTATCTTCCGCCTGCAGCCCGGTTTCTTTTTACGCTTGCCAAAGAGAAGAAAGATGGGCATCGCGTCCAGCAGCTCGCCAGCAGCGATGTCTGGTTCCAGGATGTCTTGGCTCAGCATCGCGGCCAGAAACCGAATGTGACGGTTGCGCCGGAAGACCGTGCCCTGTTTCAGTACACTGGGGGAACGACAGGAGTCTCAAAAGGCGCTGTGTTGACCCACCGTGCCCTGGTTGCCAATATGCTCCAGATTCAGGCTTGGTCATCCGTGCTGGAAAATCAAGAAGGTCCTTGGGGGCGCCTCACTCGTGAAAACATGGTCTATCTGGGAGCCATCCCCATGTTTCATGTCTATGGTCTCGTTGTGATGCTCAGTCAGGCGATGGCCTCCGGTTCAAAAATCTTGTTGATCGCTAACCCCCGTGACATTGACAACCTCGTCGATGTGATTCACGTTTATCGCCCCAATGTGTTTCTGGGTGTTCCGGCCTTGTTCAATGCCGTCGTGAATCATCCTCGCGTGAAATCGGGCGAAGTCCGCATGGATTCGTTCGTGATCTCGCAGAGCGGAGCTGCGCCGCTCCCACCTGCTACCAAGCGGCAGTTCGAAGCTGCGGGCGCGCGCCGCCTCAACGAAGGCTATGGGATGAGCGAGACCTCTGCTGGCTCGCATTCCAACCCGCTCCTCGGCGAAAACAAGGTCGGATCGGTGGGGATGCCGCTGCCGGATATGGATGTGCGGATTGTCAGCCTTGATGACGGTGTGACCGATTTGCCCATTGGCGAGATCGGCGAGATCGTCATGACCGGGCCTAATCTGATGTCAGGCTATCACGGCATGCCGACCGAAACCGCCAATATACTCCGAGAGAAAGACGGCAAGCTGTGGCTCTACAGTGGTGACATCGGCCGTATGGACGAGGATGGCTATTTCTACATCGTGGATCGTAAGAAAGACATGGCGTTGATCGGTGGCTATAACGTCTATCCGAACAACGTTGAAAAGGTGCTCAAGGAACACCCGGCTGTCCTGGAAGTTGGTGTAGCTGCCGTCCCGCACCCCGAGCGCCATGGCGAGGAAGCTCTCAAAGCCTGGATCGTCTTGCAGCCTGATCACACCGTGACTGAACAGGAACTGGTCGATCACTGCGCTAAATTTCTTGCGCCATATGAAATCCCGCGTCGCTATGCCTTCATCAAAGAGCTGCCTAAGACGATGGTTGGCAAGACGCTGCGCCGTGAACTGGTACAGATGGAGATGGACGAACGCGAACGGCGAGCTTAGCCTGGGTCAGGCTTCAGTCGCGGCAGTCTCAGGCGGTGGCAGATAGTAGCCGCGGTAAAACGCCCTGGCTGGCCCGCGATTCAGATACCAGATAACGTACAGCATGACCAACAGATTCAAGACAAACTGCGTGGAATTCAGCAGCGCTAGGATCGAATCAAGCGAGCTGTAGCCTGCCTGTGGGTCTGGTGGTGTGATGCTGGGTGAAATCGTCAAAATGAAACGCAGGACGGTCAGGAACAGCACCGCGCCCATCAGAACAAAGCGCATCTGTGGCGGCCGTCCGCGCCATGCCATCACCGCGATGACAAGGAAGATAATGGCGACGAATGCCTGGAACATCAGCAGTGTGTCTGGAATGCCAAGCACTTCCGCGCCGGAGATGATCGGGTCTCCATAGGTCGAGTCAAAGCTTTGCCCTATAAAATGCTGCCGCACATTAAAGAACAGCATGACCTGCACCAGTGGGAATAGGCTGAAGAGAACCGTGCTGGCAAAAATGGCGAGTGTGACCCCCAGGGGGCGTGGTGGGCGCGTGGTGCTGCTTTCGGACATATAGGGCTTTTCCTTGCAGCCTTTCTGGGCGTTCAGAGAATCGCTATCGCTGTGATCCTACCGTTCATATGCTGATATGTAAGCAAAAACAGTCGATAGGTACTTCCACATTAGCAATTCGTATTAAGCCGTGGTATAGTTATAATCTTGTTTCTGCTGAGAAAGAATGTGATCCATCATGAATCTGAACAGCCTTGTTGATCGTTCCCTTCAAACATTTGCAGAGCAGTCGGCTCACGCGAAGCTGATTTTACTCCATCCGCGCAGCCGCTATCGCTCCGTGCTGACCGCCAGACTGATGGCCTCCACAGATGCCCAGGTATACTACTACTCCCTCGGCCCAGATGATATTGACTTGCAGTCCTTCTTGATGGGCATGACCCACGACCTGGCCGGGCAGCATCCTACCTTTGGGCGTCATATCAACATCTTACACCCAGATTCCTATCGTGATCCGGAACTTCTCTTGGAGACTTTCGTTCAAGATTTGTCTGAAGTGGCCGACCGGCTGACCTATCTAATCCTGGACGAGTATGATCGCAGCGATACTGCTGATGACATTCAGATGTTCATTGAACGGCTCGTAGGCCGTCTCCCGGACAATGTCAAGCTGATCATCAACAGTCGCACGCTGCCGCGCCTCTCCTGGGTCTCGATGATCTCCCAGAAGCGCGCGGTCCTTCTGGAGGATGATCTGCTCATCAAGCAGGACTTCTATGGTACAGAGACGACCGGCAAGCACAAGCTGGAAGTCTTTGCTCTCGGTCCTGGAACAGTCATCATGAACGGCGCAACCATCGAAGCCTGGGAAGGCCACCTGCCGCGCCTGCTGTTCTTCTTTGCCCTGGATCGCCCCATCATTACCCGTTCTGAAATCTGCCAGGCCTTCTGGCCGGAATTGGAGATGGACCAGGCTGTCAACGTTTTCCATGTCACCAAGCGCCGCCTCCACAAAGCGCTCGACATGGACGTGCTAGTCCATGACGGCGGTTACTATCGCGTCAATCCTGATCTCGCTGTTCATTATGACATCATGGATTTTGTTACGGCTTTGATGGATGGCCGTACTGCCGAAGACCCCAAGAAGCGTCAGGCGGCCTGGCAGCGTGCCATTGATATCTACCGGGGGCCGTTCTTGCAGGGGCATACCGACCAGTGGATTCAGGATCGCCGCGCTGATTTTCGCGCTGGTTACCTCGAAGCGCTCTCGGAGATGGCTTACATTCGCCTCAACGAGGACCGTCCTGAACATGCCCTAGCGCTCTTCCAGCGCGCGCTGGCTGAAGACAATTCCCGCGAAGCGATCCACCGCGAGGTGATGCAGCTTTATGCCCGCCTGGGGCGTCGCAGCGAAGCAGCCGCCCACTACCAACGCTTGGTCAGCGATCTGAAGCGCGAGAACAAGAAGCCTTCAGCGGAAACCCAGGCCGTCTATGAGCGAATTATCTCCTAATCCCACCAAGCGAAACGCCCCGGTTCAACCGGGGCGTTGTCCCGCCCATAGAGCCGCTTAGCCAATTTGCGCCCCCGGAGGGATTCGAACCCCCGACCAACGGTTTAGAAGACCGCTGCTCTATCCCCTGAGCTACGGAGGCTTAGGCCGCATTGTAAAGCGGGGGTAGGGCGGAGTCAAGTTAGCAAGCGTTGGTAAGTCGTAGAACAAGAGTCCTGATTTGTGTTTTCTGCCGTTGTGTCTCGAACGCCAATGTGGTATCATTTTCTAATGAAGAGCATCAGGGCTTTTTCTGAGTGCATCACAATCCCCAGTACCCATCAGATAAACTTGCCAATTGACGATTGAGTAAGGAGCTACCATGGCAGATCGCGAGACTGCTGTGCCCCGCCAGCAGACTGATGCTGATGTCCGTTATCTTGATCCAATGGAACATGTCCGCACCCGTCCGGGTATGTACGTTGGCGGTACAGATAGCAAAGCGCTCCATCACCTGGTGTACGAAGTAGTTGATAACTCGGTCGATGAGGCCTTAGCTGGCCGCTGCGACCGCATTATCGTCACTCTTTATGATGACAGCGTAGTTTCGGTGCAGGATAATGGTGGTGGTATTCCTGTTGGCATCAATCCTGATACGAACCGACCTACTGTCGAAGGTGTGATGACTAAAATCGGCATGGGTGGCAAGTTTGGCAGCGGTGCGTACAAAGTCAGCGGCGGTTTACATGGTGTCGGTGTGTCTGCCGTCAACGCCCTCTCTGAAGTGATGAAGACGACCGTGTTTCGCGATGGCTACGTTTGGGAGCAGGAGTATCATGCAGGGCGCCCCGTCACAGATGTGGTGCGCGTTCGCAAAATGAGAGACGGCGAGGGAACCGGAACGATCCAGACCTTCCGTCCCGATTTTACGGTCTTGGAACGCAACAGCTTTAGCTACGAGACTCTCCTTCAACGCTTTCGTGAGATGGCTTTTGTTACTCGCCGTCTGACTATCACCCTGCGTGATGAACGGGTGCGGCCAATCCCGCGTGAAGTCTCCTTCTACTTCGAGGGCGGGCTTTACGCTTACGTCCGATACCTGAATCGCAACCGCCGTGTGCTGCACGATCCAGTCTATGTTGAACGCGACATCGAAATCGTGCCGGAAGACAAACCTGCCTATACCATCGGCGTTGAAGTCGCTTTCCAATACAACGATACCGCCAATGTGACCGAAATGGCTTTTGCCAATACCATCAACACACCTGACGGCGGTACGCATTTGACCGGTTTGCGCTCAGCAATTACCGGTGTGATCAACCGTTATGCCCGCAAAGCTGGCCTGCTCAAAGACAAAGATCCCAATTTCTCCGGCAGCGATACTCTGGAAGGTATTACCGCTATCGTCAGCGTCAAGCATCCAGCGCCATCATTTGAAAGCCAGACCAAAGTCAAGCTGATTAACCCAGAGGTCCAGGGTGCGGTCTCGCAGGCGGTGACCGAGGCCTTCAACGAATTCCTTGAACTCAATCCGCGTGATGCCCGTAAGATTGTCGAGAAGTGCATGACCAGCATGCGCGCGCGGGAAGCTGCTCGCAAAGCCCGTGACCTGGTTCGCAGCGGCCCGAGCTTGCTCGAAAGCTCAACCCTGCCTGGCAAACTGGCCGACTGCTCGCAGCGCGGCGAAAATGCCGAAATCTACATTGTCGAGGGCGACAGCGCCGGCGGGTCAGCCAAGCAGGGCCGTGACCGCCATTTCCAGGCTATTCTGCCCCTGCGCGGTAAGATTTTGAACACCGAACGTGCCCGCATGGACAAAATCCTCGACAACAACGAAATTAAGGCGCTCATTTCCGCTCTGGGAACAGGTATCGGCGAGGATTTCACTCTTGAAAGTCTGCGCTATGGCCGCGTCATCATCATGACCGACGCCGATGTCGACGGCAGTCATATTCGCACTTTGCTGCTAACCTTTTTCTTCCGCCACATGCAGCCTTTGATCGCCGAAGGCCACCTCTATATCGCCCAACCGCCGATCTACCGCCTGAAGAGTGGCAAGCAGTTGGAATACATCTATCCTGAAGCTGGTTTGGGCGAAGCTGAAATTTTGGCCCGTGCTCTCAAGAAGTATGACGATCCATCGAAAGTGGTTGTTCAGCGGTACAAAGGTCTGGGCGAGATGAATCCAGAGCAGCTTTGGGAGACCACCATGGACCCGGCACAGCGAACGCTGCTTCAGGTCACCATTGAAGATGCTGCTGAAGCGGACCGCATTTTCGACATGCTGATGGGCAGCAGTGTTCCACCCCGTCGCAGGTTCATCCAGACCCACGCCAAGAATGTCCGCAATCTGGATATCTAGCGCAGGTCTTCATTAGGTGGAGTAGGGCGGTCACGGAACCGCCCTTTTGTTTTTCAGGCCTGGAGTGGGATCACTGCCCGCGGATCGATTCGCAGATTCACCTTGTCCCCATATTGCGCAGCATCACCGTTTCGGCTCCAAAACATCAACACTTGACCGCTGTGATGCCGCGCCCGGATGCGATGGCTGCCCCCTATAAAGATCGCTTCGGTGACTTCCGCCGGTATCCCTCGCCCGGACGCTGCATCAATGCTGATCCCATCAGGATGCAGCAGGAGATAAGGAGCTGATTCAGCAAGCGCGAATGTGCCCAGCGTGGTCTGCGCGTATTCCGCATCCTGTCTTTGCACGCTGAGGATGTTCTCCAGTCCCAGGAACCGCGCCGCGAAAACGGTCTTCGGAGACTGGTACAACCTATTCGGCGTGTCGATCTGCTCGATGCGCCCCTGGTTCAGGATGGCGACTCGATCCGCCACGATGAACGCTTCGCGCTGGTCGTGAGTCACGTACAGCGCTGTGATCCCAAGCTGCTTGATGATCCGCCGCAGATCACTGGTCAGATCATCGCGCAGTGCGGCATCCAGCGAGCTGAGCGGCTCGTCTAGCATGAGGAAGCGCGGCCTCGGTGCTAAGCTCCGTGCCAGTGCGACCCGCTGCCGCTCCCCGCCGGAAAGCCGTGCCACATCTCGCCGCTCGAATCCAACCAGATTGACCAGTTCTAACACCTCACTCACACACGCCTTGATTTCTCGATCAGGCATCCCCTGCATCTTCAGACCGAATGCGACGTTATCAGCCACATTCAGATGTGGAAACAGCGCGAAATCTTGGAACATCAATCCGAAGTGCCGTTCATGCACTGGAATCGGGAGGATGGACTGTCCATCATACAGGATGTCACCGCCGTCCAGCGGTTCCAGCCCTGCGATCAGCCGCAGCAGCGTCGTCTTTCCACATCCGGATGGCCCCAACAAGCACACGATCTCTCCGGTTCGTATCTCCAGATCGATCCCTTTGAGGATAAACGCCTGCTCGTAACGCCGCGTCACCTGTAGCATACGGATCATTCAGAATTCTCCGATTCCGGTGCTGCGCAGCCGTTCAATCACGATGAACCCCGCTGCTGAGACCAGCATCAGGATGCTGCTCATAGCAAGCGCCTGCCCATAATTGAGCGCCCCCGGTTGGCCGAGCAGTCGGAAAATGGCGACGGGAATAGTTGGCGTGTCTGGCCGCGCGATGAACAGCGACGCCCCAAATTCGCCCATACTCACGGTGAAGGCGAACGTTGCTCCCACAATTACTCCCCGGCTGATGAGTGGCAGTTCGATCCGCCGCCAGACCTGCCACGGTGAGGCTCCTAGCACCAGTCCTGCTTCCCGCAGGCTGGGCGGGATTGCCCGCAGCGCGGGGAGGACGCTCCGCACGACGAATGGGATCGCGACGAGGCAGTGCGCCAGGGGGATCAGCACTGGTGAAGTCCGCAGGTTGAGCGGCGGTTCATCCAGCGCAATGATGTAGCCGAATCCCAGCGTAACCGCGCTTGTTGCCAGCGGCAGCATGAACACGGCGTCGAACCAGCTCCCCCGCCGCCAGATGCGCCCGGACAGCAGGTATGCCGTCAGCAGACCTAATCCGACGGCCAGAACCGTCGTAGCCGCTGCGAACACCAGTGAGTTGCCCACAGCCTCGATCGGGGGCACGAACAGCACCGAATTCCGGCTGTTCTGGGTGAGCTGCTCGTAGTACCTCAGACTCAGTTCGCCGTTGCTGGTCAGCACTGACCGTATGATCAGGGTGACTAGCGGCGCGAACAGCATGACCCCGATGAAGACCAGCGTAATCGTGACTGCTGCCCACTCTTGCCGCGTGCGTGGGTGGCGGGCGCTGGCCGTCGTACTGACCAGATCAGCGCTGATCCGCCGCTGAAGCCGGGTATAGACCACCATCATCGCGAACATGACTGCGATTTGCACCAGTGACAGTGCCGCTGCCACTGGTAGATTGAACAGGTTGACTGCCTGCCGGTAAATTTCAACCTCCAGTGTGGCGAAGCGCGGCCCGCCTAAGATCAGCACTACCCCGAAGCTGGTAAACGTGAAGATGAATACCAGCAGTGCTGCGGCCAACAGCGCCGGCCGTAGAATTGGCAGCCGGATATGCCACCACAGCCGCCATCCATGTGCCCCTAGGATGCGAGCGGCTTCCTCCATGCGTGGGTTTTGGTTTGCCCAATATCCCGTCAGGATGCGCAGCGCCACCGCGTAGTTGTAAAACACGTGTACGATCAAGATGATCGTGAACGTCCGCTCTAGTTGAATCGGCGGTTCTTCGAGCGCAAAGGCTGTCATCAACCACGTATTGGCCAGTCCGCGCGGCCCGATCAAAGCGCTGAAGGCTGTTGCTACCACAATCGTCGGCAGTACAAATGGCAGCGTCGAAAGGGATAGAAACAGGCTCTTACCGGGAAACTGGTAGCGCGTGAAAATGGATGCTCCCGGCAGTGCCAGCGCCAGTGTTAGCCCTGTCGAAAGCAGCGCCTGCCACAGCGTAAAACCCAGCGTATCCCGGTAGTAGTCGGATGTTACCAGCCGCGTGAACCCGCTCCAATCGGCGCTGCCTTCTGGGAACAGACTCAATCCAAAGATCGCCGCCAGCGGGTAGATGAAGAACAGCCCTAGGAAGATGAGCGGCACGAGCATCAGCCCGTGCCAGCCCCACCGTATCAGCGCAGGACGGTTTCGGTCCATTCCTGGATCCACTTTTCGCGGTTGGTATTAATCTCATCGATGCTCATCGTGACCGGCTGCTCTGGAATCTGGGCAAACGTGGTGAAGACCTCCGGCAGAGTTGCTTCACGATTGACCGGGAACACAAACATTTGTAGCGGCACATCCTCCTGGAACGGGATGCTCAGCAGGAAATCGATGAACTGCTGTGCCGCTTCCGGTTGATCCGTTCCCTTCAGAATCCCAGCAAACTCAATTTGTCGGAAGCACATCCCATCAGCGATGATACTGGCTGTAGGAGCCGTATCCGTGGGCGTCTCCGAAAAGAAGACCTCGGCGGGCGGGCTGCTGGCATAACTCACTACTAGCGGACGTGATCCCTCGCTGCCCGTGCTGCCGCTGAATTGGCCGTAGTATGCATCTGACCAGTCATCGGCGATATATACTCCATTCTTCACCAGGTCTTGCCAGTAATTCAGGTAGGTGTAATCTCCCTCGGTTCCGAAGTGAGCAATCGTTGTTAGGAGGAAGGCCAGTCCTGGTGACGAGGTAGCCGGATTCTGTACCGCCAGCAGATCGGCGTATTCGGGTTGCGTTAGCGCTTCCAGCGTGGATGGGATGCTCAGCCCAGCCGCATCAAAGTAGGTCACATCATAATTCAAGCACACATCGCCGTAGTCGATGGGTGTCACGCGGTGTTCTGGATCGACCTGGAAAACAGCATCTACCTTTTCGAGCAGCGGCGACTCATATGGCGCAAAGATGTCAGCGTCCAGCGCTCGCCCCAAGAACGTGTTGTCTACGCCGAACAGCACATCGCCTAATGGATTCCCAATGCTCAAGATGGTCTGGTTCACCATCGTGCCCGCATCTCCACTTCGCAGAATCTCAACCCGGATTCCGCTGGACTCCTGGAAAGCATTCAGCACCGTTTCACTCACATTGAAGCTGTCGTGTGTCACCAGCGTAATCGTGATCGGCTCGCCTTGAGCGGTGGTTGGTCCCATGACCGCTAAGATTAGTACCAGCACCGCAAACCATCCAATCTTCATCGTTGCCTCCTTGCACTTATCCATTCTGAATTCTTCCAGCCTAGAAATGAAAAACCACCCCTACTGTGCTTGCGATAGGGGTGGTTGAATAGACGGGTTCTGACAAACACTCCCTACGCCGGCATGAACCGGATCAGGTCAAGGGTCGGTGCGGCACATCGCACCCTCTCAGCCCATTTCGCATGGACTCCCCTGGTCTGCATATGTGATTATGCCTGTATTGTACTGGATTCGGATTAGTCCATCTAGATCATCTTCTAGGGTTCGCTGTGCAGATACGCATCCAAATAGGCATCGAACTTTCCGGCATTGCATGTATCCACATACCGCAAGAATTCCCCGCCGCCTACCGGATAGTCGGGGTAGCAGCTTGTCGGCCAGGCCCCACGTGGTGCATGAACCAGGTAGTTTGTTCCAGGTGATGGGATCAAGGTCGAATCCAGTGTCCGTTCAACGTGATCCACCACCCGTTCGACTGTGGCAATCACAATGTCCGCCAGGTAGATCAGCTCGATATCTACCCCCACATTGTTGTTGATCCGTACATTTCCGTGGCGATCACCTTCCAAGCCGTGGATGACTGCGATATCGCAGTGAATCGCCGGAAATGCCATCAAGGTTTCCCCGGTGTAGGGGTCGCAGATGGTCTTGACATCTGGCCGCAGCCGCGGTAAATCGGTTCCGATCCACGCCCGTGACGGCATGAATCCTACCCCCGCGATTCCTGCCCGAATTCCCAGCGCGAGGCTGGCCTCCGTCTCTTCACAGATCTCGATGCTGCCCCGTTGAGCCGCCTCAGTAAACATCGGCGCAAACCCGAACGACTCCAGCCCGAAGTAGCACGAGCGCACAGTCTTCACGCATCCTGCCCCAACGAGAATGTCTGACTCGAATCCTGCCGTGAAGCACAGCAGCGTCAGGTTTTTAGGGCGTGTTGGACGTCGCAACAGCGCTTTGGCGAATGCTGCCGGGCGCCGGTAAAGGGTCATCCCACCAAATGCGACGGTCTGCCCATCCTGAACGAGGTCTGCTGCTTCCGAAAGAGAAATCCACTCGTGCATGGTCTTTCAACGATCTGCTGCAAGAATTTGCTAAAGCACATCATAACGGAACACGCGAATCTCGCAAAGGGTTGAGGTCGTGTCCCAATGGTTCATAAATTCTGACCACGACTGGGGTAGGGATATGTTATAATCGCGCCGAGAATCAATAATGGAACGGAATGGTTCAGAAGTGAGGCAGGGCTGTGGATATTAACCAAGCCGCGCGCATGATCGAATGGTTGGATGAGGAGCGTCGTCGCGACAAAGCTGTGATCGCGACCCTTGAGGAACGTCTGGCCCAGCAGCAGGAAACCATCACTGTCCTCACAAAGCGCATCAACAGCATGGAGTCGGATCAAACCGTGATCCGTACCCAGATCACCCCTAATGGTCGCGATACCGATCTGTTGGATCAAGTCCGCCGTGAAGTCGCCCAGATGCTCGAAGGGATTGAAGCCAAACGCCTAATTGCCGAACGTGAAGCGGAACGCCGTGCTGAACTCGCCCGCGAAAATGTGGCCCGCTCGGTGCGTGAACTCACTGAGCGCCTTGAACGTGTGGATCGCGTCCTCAATGCGATGCCTGCACTTCAGGTCGAGCGTGAACGCATCGCCGACTCGGTTGCCACGCTTCAGCAGCGTGTGGATGACCTCTACAAGAAAGTTGAAGAGCCGGATCGCCGCTTGGCCTTTCTTGAAGAGCAGCGCCGCCAGGACAGCCGCCGAATTTCTGAAGTCCAGTCGGAAATCCCCGAAGTTCAGAAGCAGATCGACAGCATCCGCCCCAAGCTGACCCTTCTGGAAGACCTAGCCTTGCGTACCGAACGCCGTGTTCAGGATGTCCAGAACGGCGACCGCGAACGCCGTGAGCAGATTCAGCAGTTCATCGATCAGCAGACCCTCGTCATCCAGCAGCGTGACCAGCAGATTGCCGACCTTATCAAGCGGTTTGGCGAACAGGACAGTGTCATGCAGCGCAACATCGAGCGTTTTGAAACCTGGGCGGAAGCTTATCGCAGCATGAAGAAGATCATCGACGATTTCGAACGGATCGGGGATCGTCTCGAACGCCGCATCAACGAAGTCGCTGAAATGCAGCGCCTCAGCGAGGAGCGTTTCCGTCAAGAATGGAATGACTGGACTTCCGACGACCAGAAGCGCTGGAAGCAGTTCACTATCTCGAATGATGAAGTCTGGCGCAGCCATGACAAAGAGTTCGACCGCTTCGTCCAGCGCATGACTGAACTCGAAGCCATGTTCCCCCCCATCCTCGACAGCCTCAACCGCATCTGGAACCTTGAGCGGGATCGCGCCCAGCTTTATCGTGAGCGCTATCAGGCCATGCTGCTTGAACATGATACCGGCGGCAAACTGCCTACCGCCAAACCCGTTGCGTTGGCTGGCAATGGTACGTCCGGGACGACCTCCTGAACCATGCGTGTTGTTGGGACTGCCGGGCACGTCGATCATGGTAAATCGACGCTCATCCGTGCCCTGACTGGCATCGATCCAGATCGACTGGCCGAAGAAAGAGCGCGCGAGATGACCATCGACCTCGGCTTCGCTTGGATGGATATCCCATCTGGCGAAACGATCGGTTTTGTCGATGTCCCTGGTCATCGGGATTTTATCGAGAACATGCTCGCCGGGGTTGGTGGCATCGATGCCGTTCTGCTCATCATCGCTGCCGATGAAGGTGTCATGCCCCAGACCCGCGAACACCTCTCCATCCTCGATCTCCTCGGCATCCAGCACGGTCTGGTTGTCCTCACGAAGATCGACATGGTCGACGATCCCGACTGGCTCGCCCTCATCGAACAAGATGTGCGCCAGGTCGTGGCAGGAACCTCACTCGCTCAGGCCGAGATCGTGCGCGTTTCGGCTCGCGCCGGCATCGGCCTGGCTGATCTGACCGCGCGCTTAATCGCTTTGCTGGATGGCATGCCGTCTCGTGCCGATTATCGCCATCCGCGCCTTCCGGTGGATCGCGTTTTTTCAATGAGTGGCTTTGGAACGGTCGTGACCGGAACGCTGCTTGGTGGCCGGTTCCGCGTTGGCGAAGAAGTTGAAATCCAACCAGGAAATATTCGTGCCCGGATTCGGGGTCTGCAAAGCTACAAGCAGCCTGTCGAGATGGCTGAGCCTGGCAGCCGCGTTGCTGTCAATCTCGCCGGAGTCGAACGGGCTGCCATTGCTCGTGGCCACGTCGTTGCTCCGCCCGGTCAGATGCAGGTATCGGGTTTAGTGGATGTGCGCTTTCGCCACCTCGCTGATGCTGGCCGCCCCCTCAAGCACGACGCTGAGGTGAAAGTCTTCGTCGGCACAGCCGAGTCGCTGGCTCACGTCCGCCTGCTCGGCGATGAAATCCTGCCCCCCGGTGCAGAAGGTTGGCTTCAGCTTCGCCTGGAGACGCCCTTGGCGCTCACGCAGGGTGACCGCTTCATTCTCCGCTATCCCTCACCCCCACAAACCATCGGCGGGGGAGTCGTCCTCGATCCTCAGCCGGATCGCCGCTGGCGTCGCTTTGATCCATCGGTGATCGAAAGGCTAGAAACTCGGATGCGCGGCACGCCTGCCGAACAAGTCGCTCAGGCCGCTAGCCAGCCCGAACCCGTCAAGCCTGCCGTCTTGATGAAGCACTTGGGTTGTACGCCGCAGGAACTTGAAGCTGCCATCCAGTCTGCGCTGGACGAGAAGCGCTTGGTCGAACTCCCTGGTCCAACCTATATGGCTGCGGCAGTCTACGATGGTTTTGTGGAGCAGATCATTCAGGAATTGAGCAGCTACCACCGCGCTAATCCGCTGCGTGCCGGCATGTCGAGGGAAGAACTCCGCGCCCGCTTGGGGCTGAAGCAGGCCTTCTTCAACTTACTGCTCGATCTGGAACGCAGTCGCATCGCTTCAAACCGCGATCAGGTGCGTCTCATCGACCACACCGTGCAGTTTTCACCCGATCAAACGAGCCGTATCCAGCAGTTGTTGGCTCAGATGCAGGCTGCTCCCTACACGCCCCCCTCATTCACTGATGCGGCCCAGATCGTCGGTGAGGATGTTCTCTTTGCCTTGATTGATCTTGAGGAAATCATCCGCGTACAGCCGGAAGTCATCTTCCTGCCATCGGTTTACCAGGAGATGGTCTCTGCCGCGCTGGAAATCATCGATCAGACCGGTTCCGTTGCTGCCAATCAACTTCGAGATCGCTTCAATACCACCCGTAAGTATGCCATCGGCCTTCTGGAATACCTGGATGCGGTCGGCATGACTCGGCGTAGTGGCGATGTCCGCGTGCGCGGTTCCCGCCGGCTTTAGTGCGGCACCACTTCGTGTTCTTGAGTGTCGTCCACCGGCCCACCTTCACCCTGCACCCGTTCGATCTTGGCTCCCAGTGACTTGAGCTTCTCTTCGACCCGCTCATACCCTCGGTCGATCTGCCGGATGTTGTGGATGCGCGTTTGTCCACTGGCGTTCAGCGCTGCCAGCAGCAGCGCCATCCCTGCCCGGATGTCCGGGCTGGTGATGTATGGCAGCCCGCGCAGCGCTGTCGGTCCTTGAACCAGCACCCGGTGCGGGTCGCACAGCGTAATCCGTGCCCCCATCCGCGACAGCTTATCCGTGAAGAAGAAACGGCTTTCGTACATCCAATCGTGGAATAGGATCGATCCCGCGCTCTGCGTAGCGATGACCAGCGCAATGCTCATCAGGTCGGGCGGAAAGGCTGGCCACGGTTGGGCTTTGATTGATGGGATGCGGTTCCCCAGATCGGGGATGATGGTCAGCGATTGGTTCACCGGGACAAAGATGTCTGTCCCGCGTGTCTCCCACGTGACTCCCAGTCGCTCAAACACCAGTGCGATCATATCGAGGTGCTGCGGATCAGCTTGGCGGATCAGCAGTTCTCCGCCGGTCATCACTGCTGCCCCGATGAAGCTGCCCACCTCCATATAGTCCGCGCCTACCCGTGCCTCCCCACCGTGAAGTCTATCCACCCCCTCAATAGTGACTTGGTTTGTGCCGATGCCGTCAATTCGCGCTCCCATCGCGTTCAGCATGATGCACAGGTCTTGTACATGCGGCTCCCCGGCTGCATTGCGGATCACCGTCGTGCCTCGCGCCAGCACCGCCGCCATGATCGCGTTTTCGGTCGCCGTGACGCTGGCTTCGTTCAGCAGGATGCGTGCTCCCATTAGCTTTTCGGTATGCATCCGCAGCGCCCCGCGCTCAAAAGAAGTTTCTACGCCCAGCTTCTTCAGTGCCAGCACATGAGTATCCAGCCGCCGCTCGCCAATGGAGTCGCCGCCCGGAATCGGCAGGATGATCCGTCCGGTGCGCGCCAGCATCGGCCCAGCAAACACCACACTTGCCCGGATGCGTCCGGCTAGCGCTGCATCCAGCATGTGTGTGCGGATATCCTGTGCGTGAACCCGCACGCTGCTTTCCGAAACCCAACTCACTTCCGCCCCAAGCTGCCGCAGCAGGTCAATAGTGGTGCGGACATCCCCGATGTTGGGAACATTATGCAGCGTCACAGGTTCATCAGTGAGCAAACATGCTGGCAGCATCTTCAGCGCAGCATTCTTATTGCCGCTGGCCGTGATCTCACCGCTCAGTCGGTGACCGCCTTCAATCAAAAATTGTTCCATGCTTTATCCTGTTTTCAGGACGACGTTTTCCCCGCCGCTCACGCCGAGCAGCGCTGCCGCGTTACCCTGGTTGCACGCAATCTCCAAGAATCCGCTGCTGTCCACCAGCGCCAGTAACTGCCCTTTTGCGACTTCGCTGTAGCTGCGCCGGATGCCGGAGAGCATCGTATCTTTGACTGTCACGCTGATTTGTGCTGTAGGAAGCATGATCGCTGCCGGTCCTCGGTTGAAGCGCGGTTGGAGCAGCAGCCCCTGTTCGTTCCATGAAAGCTGGCCGATACTGGTGATGATATTTCCGAACCGGTCGATATGGATCACCTGTCCGCTGATTTGTCCCGTTTCGATGCGGAGCTGGGGTTTCATCTGCTGGGCAATTCGCTCTACGCGCGGTCCTAGTTCTCCCAACGGTACGCCTGCCGCCAGGTGCGCCGCTGCCGGCGCAAACACATCCCGCCCATGAAAAGTATTGCTCACATTAGCCAGCCGGTAGGCTGGATTTTGCAGTTCGACGATGCTGGCGTTGCCCAATTCTTCCAGTACGAACGACAGCACGCCGTTGTCTGGTGCGACGAAGTGGTATCCATCGGCCTCCGCTGCAATGCACTTCCGGCTTCCGCCCACCCCCGGATCGACCACGACCAGAAAGACCGTGTTCAGCGCGAAGTAGCGGTAGCTGTTCAGCAGAGTCAGCGCGGCTTGCCGCACATTCTGCGGCTGAATCTGGTGGGTGATGTCGATAAACTGTACATTTGGGGCGATGCGCGACATCACTGCTTTCATCACACCAACATAGTTGTCCTGGAGGCCGAAATCCGTGAGAAGCGCGACAATCGGGGACATGAACCTGCCTTCCAATAAGCCGTGCGTATTGTAGCGTCTGACGGCAGATTGACAACCCTGGCCGGGCTGGGTAAGATCAATACATCCGTTTCTACTGTCCAACTAAGGATTGTTTTCACATGCTTCTTGTCGGCGGGCATCACCATCATCACAACCGGGGAACCCATCTGGTGCTTGCCTGACTTGCAGCCATTGCTGCTTTTGTTGATCGAAGTCCCCGCGCCAGGCGGGGTTTTTGTTTTAGACGAGAGGATTGAGCCGTATGCTGGCCGTCATTGATTACGGAGCCGGGAATCTGCGGAGTGTTTTGCACGCTCTGAATTACCTCGGCGTGGAAAGCGTTCGTGTTGTCCAGAACCCCCGTGATCTGCGTGGTGCCGAGAAGATCATTCTCCCCGGCGTGGGCGCTTTTGGGGCGGGGATGCAGAAACTGCGCGAACAGGACATGATCCAGCCCATCAAGGATGCCGTCTTCGCGGGAATACCCTATCTCGGCATCTGTCTGGGGATGCAGTTTCTCTTTGAAAGTAGTGACGAGATGGGCGATCATGCTGGCTTAGGCCTGCTCCCCGGCCATGTAACCCGCTTTCCCCAACGTCCTGATCTCAAAGTCCCGCACATGGGCTGGAATCATCTGCGTCCCCTTCGTCATTCCCCTCTCCTCGATGGTCTCGACGCCAACAGCTACGCCTACTTCGTCCATAGCTACTACTGTGTCCCGTCCCGCTCCGATGACGTTGTAGCTGTCGTCGATTATGGCCTGCCGTTCACGGCGGTCATCCAGCGCGATCACATCTATGGTGTCCAGTTCCATCCCGAAAAAAGCCAGCGTACTGGTCTCCAAATCCTCACGAACTTCTTGAAGGAGGCCGCATGATTATCTACCCGGCCATTGACCTGCGCGGTGGCAAAGTCGTTCGCCTTAAAGAAGGTGATCCGAATCGCCAAACCATCTTCAGCGACGATCCTCTTGCCACTGCCCGCGCTTGGATCGATCAGGGCGCCGCCTGGCTTCACATAGTCAATCTCGACGGTGCCTTTGCCAGTGCCAATCAGAACGGGTCGGTTCTGCAAGCCGTTGCCCGCCTGGGCATACCGGTGCAGTTCGGCGGTGGTCTCCGTTCTATGCCCGACATCGAGCAAGCTGTCCAGCGCGGCGCCTCTCGCGTCGTCTTGGGAACGGCTGCCGTCCAGAATCCTGACCTTGTGCGTGATGCGGTCGTCCACTACGGTGCAGAACGAGTCTGCGTTGCCCTCGACGCCCGTGATGGCAAAGTTGCCACCCACGGCTGGCAGCAAAGCACTGGTCTGACCCCGATTGAACTCGGCAGCCAAATGGTTGCCCTCGGTGTCCGCCATGCGCTCTATACCGATGTCAGTCGCGATGGAGGCTTGCAGGGCGTCAACACGGCCGCTACCGTCGAACTCGCCGAAGCCACCGGCCTGCAGGTGATCGCGTCCGGCGGCGTCAGTACGCTGGACGACATCCGTGCGCTCGCTGCCAGCGGCAGAGTCGCTGGCGTAGTCATCGGCATGGCCTTGTACGAAAGACGCTTCTCTCTACGCGATGCTGCCGCGGCAGCCGGAGGTAGTACCGATGCTGGCTAAACGGATTATTCCCTGCTTGGATGTGATGAACGGACGTGTAGTCAAAGGCGTCAACTTTATTGATCTGCGGGACGCAGGCGATCCAGTTGAGCAGGCCAGCGTCTATGACCGTGAGGGCGCTGACGAACTCGTCTTCCTCGATATCACGGCTTCCCACGAGAATCGCAGCACCATGCTCGATATGGTGCGCCACGTCGCCGATAGCATTTTCATTCCCTTTTGCGTTGGCGGCGGCATCCGCACCATTGACGATATCCGCGCCACGCTCCTCGCCGGAGCCGATAAAGTCTCCATTAACAGCGCTGCCGTCAAAACCCCCGATCTCATCGATCAGGGGGCCTGGGCTTTCGGCAGCCAGTGCATCGTCGTTGCCATCGACCCCAAATGGATCGACGGCCGCTGGATTGTCCACATCAACGGCGGGCGCATTCCCACAGACAAAGAAGCCATCGCCTGGGCAAAAGAAGTCGAGGCCCGTGGGGCGGGGGAAATCCTCCTCACCAGCATGGATCGGGATGGAACTAAAGCCGGCTATGCGATTGATCTCACTCAGGCGGTTGCGGAAGCGGTCTCTATTCCAGTCATCGCGTCCGGTGGAGCCGGCCAGATGGAACATTTCTACGAAGCGCTCACTGCGGGCCGCGCCGATGCTGCTCTTGCCGCTTCTCTCTTCCATTACAACGAAATTCGCATCGGTGACCTCAAACGCTACCTTGCGGAGCGGGGTGTGCCGGTGCGGCTGAATGGTTGGGAGGCGTTGTGATGGATAGCCGAATCAAATGGGATGAGAAGGGCTTGATCCCGGCCATCGTCCAGGATGTGAATACCCGTCAAGTGCTCATGTTGGCGTACATGAACGCCGAGTCTCTCCAGAAAACCATCGATCTCGGCGAAACCGTTTTTTGGAGTCGCAGCCGGGGAGAACTCTGGCATAAGGGCGCAACCTCAGGGAACACCCAGCGTGTTCGCCAGATCGTTCTTGATTGCGATGGGGATACTCTGCTTATCCTTGTGGAGCCGGCTGGCCCCGCCTGTCACACTGGCGCTGTGTCCTGTTTCTTTCAATCGTTGGAGATTCCTACCCATGACTGACATGCTCCGCGAACTTGAATCCATCATCCAGGATCGCAAAGCCAACCCCCGCGCTGGAAGCTATACCACCAGCCTCTTTGAGGCTGGCCCCAATCGCATCGCCCAAAAGGTGGGTGAAGAAGCTGTCGAGGTTGTCGTTGCTGCCCTCGGCCAGACCCGCTCCGACCAAATCAGCGAACTCGCTGACCTGTTCTATCACACCCTTGTCCTGATGTCCCACCTGGATCTGTCACTCGAGGATATCGAAGCTGAACTCCGCCGCCGCCATCGCTGACGCCAGATAATGTGTCCATGAGAGCGAAATGTCACCAGAAAAGGGTGACATTCGACGTTGAGTTTTCTTTCACAATCGGTTTAGAGTGATGCAGGTATTTTTGATAGACTTCACAGGAGTATGGTAAATCGTGATAAAACATGCGAAGTTTCTGGCGCTCGTTCTGGCTGTGCTGAGCATTCTTTCATTGATGTCAGTGGCTGCCCACGGGGATGAAGAACTTTTCGTCCGTATAGCTCACCTCTCACCGAACGCCCCAGCCGTAGACATCTATGTTAACATGACCAAAGTGGTCGAGGCGCTTGCCTACAAATCGGTTAGCCCCTATATCCCCGTTTCTGAAACCATGCTTAACGTGATGGTCGTGCCTGCGGGCGGAACTATGGATCAGGCCGTCACTCCACAGCCGGTCATGCTTATGCTCCCCACTGGTGCCAAGGGGTATTACACCGTGGCCGCTGTTGGCCTCTTGGAAGACCAGACCTTCGAGCTGTTCGTGCTGCCTCAAGATGGCATGGTGATGCCTATGGAGATGGCTGCCGCTCCTGCCGGTGAAGCGGAATCCGGCAGCATCAAGATCACAGGTGCTTGGGCGCGCCCAACCACAGCCATGTCGATGGACAAAATGGCGACTCCTCAGGCTGGTATGGGTGACATGCACATGAGCGGTGGGGTCAGTGCGGTCTACATGCTCATCGAAAACACCGGTATGTCTGCCGATAAACTGCTCTCGGCGGCTGCGGATGTCAGCGGCTTGGTTCAGATCCACGAAACCACTGTCACCAATGGTATGGCGCGGATGCAGGAAATCGTCGGTGGCTTGGAAATTCCGGCTGGCGGCAAAGTTGAACTGATGCCCGGTGGGATTCACATCATGCTCATGGAAATGAAGCGTGAATTGGCTCCTGGTGACGCCATTACGCTCACTTTGACCTTTGAGTCTGGCACAGTCATCACCTTTGATGTTCCTGTCAAGATGATGATGCAGTAAACAGGCATGGTGCTCCCTGTGCGGCTTTCTCGATGCGATTTGACTCTCAGGTCGTCATATACCTTGCGTCGATAGGTTCACAAGGTTAGTGTGAAAGTTTTTATAAAGGGGCGTAGCATGCGTCGCTGCGCTCCCTTGCTTTATGGCACTTGATAAACCCGCCGCAGCGTGTCCACAATAGAGTGGAATGTGAACGGGGCTTTCGATATAGGCTGTTCGGTTCTGAAGTTTCAAACCCCATTCAACAGGTTTACCGGAGGAAAGATCATGCGGAATCAAGCGTTGTTTATCACGCTGCTGTTTGTGACCCTGGTTATCGCGGCTTGCGGCGGCACTGCCAGTTCAGTCAGTACGCCTACCCCTACAGTCGAACCTACTCAAGAAATCAGCAAGCCCGGTGTGGAAGGCATCAGGGTGATTGATCCCCCGATCAAGGTGAGTGACTTCACGCTGACCAATCAGACTGGTGCGGAATCCCACCTGCGAGACTTCAAGGGGAATTTGGTTCTTTTTGCCTTCGGCTATACCCATTGCCCTGATGTGTGCCCGGTGACTTTAGCCCGCTTCAAGCAGATTAAGGATCGCCTTGGAGATGCTGCCGAAAAGGTGACGGTTGTATTCATCAGTGTCGATGGTTTCCGCGATACGCCTGAACGCCTCAATGAGTACCTCAAGATTTTCGATCCAGCCTTTGTAGGCTTGACCGGTACAGAAGAAATCATCCGTGTCATCATCAGTGAGTATGGTGGTGATTTCATCATCAATGACACTGAGGGGCTGCGCAAGAACTACACGGTCGATCACACGGCTTCGTCATTCCTTTTGGATGCTGACGGCCAGTGGATTCGCACGTACCAGTACAACATGGATCCTGATATGGTGGTCGCCGACATCCTCAACATATTAGGAGTTCCGGTGCTATCAGCTTAACTTTTTGAGATGGGGTGCTTTAGCGACAATATGGCTTGCAGTGTCCGCTGGCAGCCGGTGTCGCTTGGTGTAGAGAATCAAAAGGGCACAACCGGATAGGTCGTGCCCATGATACTGATTTCATCGTGCTTCCATGTAGAGATAGGGCAGGGCGGAACTTACAGCGTCAGCAGATATGCGATCAGATCATCAATCTGCTCGGTCTGGAGCGTCTGCTCGTAGCTGAACGGCATAATCCCCGGCAGTGAACCTTCCACCAGGTATTCATCTGGCCGCAGGATCGATGCACGTAGATATTCTGGTCCGGTCAGCCCGCTGACCCGTTGATTAGCTCGCTGGCTGATCCCCCGCAGTGACGGCCCCACCACCAGCAGATCATCTTCGACCCGGTGGCACGCATCGCATGCCCCGATTCCGAAGAAAATTTCTTTCCCCCGTTGCGGGTCTCCCTCTGATACACCTGTCGGAATTGGCGTTACGGTAGCGATAGCGGCTTGAGCTGGACTGAATGTCGGTGTATCGAACAGCTCGTACAGCATCACGTATTCCTTGCCCTGTGCAGTCTGTACCGCACAGAGAGTCGCAGTCAAATCTTGTGCTGAAAGAATTGCATTGGCGGTTGCGGGAACTCCGGTACCGCCTGTAAAGCTGACGAGCAGCGCCGCGATTCCACCAAAGACCACCAATCCAACCAATGCTGAACCCCAAAACAATACACGCTTGCGAATAACCATAGGATACCTGTCTCACTCGGTGAACTTCTGCCTTAGCCTAATGATCTCATGCCCGCGAATACAGTGTCGTTTATCTCCCCATCGCATGACGTTCGTCAGTCCCCCATTTTACCTGCTTCGACGGCTTTACGTACCATCGATAGTTGGTGCATGAATGTGTTTTTCTGTTGCCTAAATCCTTCGTTTTTGATCTTTGAACCCTTTTCTAACCGGGTTCCTTGCATTCAAAGAACACCAAATGTTTTTCCAAAAAGTTACCCTTTTTGCCCCATTTTATGGTATCGTGGAAGTGCGCGGGGATTTCCCCACGGGCATCGGTCATTCGGTATGAGAAAAATCAGCCGGTTCTTATTCTTATCATTTCTCATCTATCACTGCATTTTTCTGCCAACGATAAACTATCAATGATGAGTTTCTGCCATATCCGGCACTGGCGGCACTGACGCCAATGCCGCCAATTCCGCCACAAACTCCTTTTCCCCGCGCATGAATCTGTAAACTGGTTACAATGGAACCTGAAAGTGGGAGGAGTTATGGTCATCAGCCGGCCTCGTCTGGAAGACAATGAAGCGCAAGTGCTTGCCCCCTGGGCTGTTCATGTGCGCAGCAGCCGTGGCCGTGCTCACCCCGAAACCGAACCAAAGTACCGCACAGCTTTCCAGCGGGATCGGGATCGTATCGTACATTCCGCTGCCTTTCGTCGCCTTGAATACAAGACCCAAGTTTTCGTCAACGATGAAGGCGACTACTACCGCACGCGCTTGACGCACACCCTTGAAGTAGCCCAGATTGGCCGTACCCTGGCTCGCGCCCTCGGCGCTAACGAAGACCTCGTTGAGGTCATCTGTCTTGCCCACGATCTCGGCCATCCCCCCTTCGGTCACGCGGGGGAGGGTGTCCTCAACAGCTTGACCCAAGAGTGCGGTGGCTTCAACCATAACCACCAAAGCTACCGCGTCGTCACCCAGCTTGAAGATCGTTACCCCAACTGGAAAGGTCTTAACCTGACCTATGAAACTCTCGAAGGGATCGCCAAACATGAGACCGAATATGATCTAAGCAACATCACCGGCTTTGACCCTGCCCAGCAGGGTAGCGTTGAAGCTCAAATCGCCAACATCGCGGATGAATTGGCCTATAATGCCCATGACCTCGATGACGGTTTGCAGGCCGGCCTTTTCTCTTTAGACGCTTTGAACGAGTTAGAAATCTGGCGTCGCATCGCTGACTCAGCCGGTTGGCATGGGACGATCCTCGATGAAATGTCCCGTCATCTCCTCATTCGTGAACTCATTGGCCTCCAGGTCGATGATGTGCTCCAAGAGACTGTTCGCCGCATTGAACACGCCAAGCCGCAGTCTGTTGAAGAAGTCCAGCGCCAGCCTGCAAAACTCGTTTCCCACAGTGCTGAACTACAGCCTTTGAACCGCGCCCTCAAAGATTTCCTTTACCAAAACATGTACTTCCATTTCCGCGTGATCCGCATGGCGCGCCGAGCATCTCAGTTCGTCGAGCAGGTTTTCATCAGTTACCTTCGTGAACCGCGCCAGCTCCCGCGTGAGTATCAGGCGCAGTTGACCGAGCGTCATCCGTGTCGTGTCATCGCGGATTACATCGCGTCTATGACGGATCGTGGCGCTCTGCTAGAATACCAGCGGCTCTTCGACCCGCTCACGCGGCCTTGAATCCAGGTGTTTGAGTAGTCTGAACGGGTGAATCATGTCGAACAACCACGAGACCATTCTCAAGAACCGCTACCGTTTGTTGGCCCAGCAAGGTGCGGGTGGCATGGCCGTAATCTACAAGGCGCACGATCTCGAATTGAGCCGCATCGTCGCCATCAAGATTCTGCGCCCCAGCCTCACCACCGACCCGACTTTTCTCACCCGTTTCCGCAACGAGGCTCGCAGTGCTGCCAATTTGATCCACCCCAACATCGTTACCGTCTACGATGTTGGCAGTGAAGGTCAAACTCAGTTCATTGTCATGGAATTTGTAGATGGTCAGGACCTCAAGAAGATCATCAAAACCGAGGGCATGCTCGATATCAACCGTGCCCTTAAGATCGTCATCCAGATTTGTGCCGGCATTGGTTACGCGCACCGATCGAAGCTGGTTCATGCGGATGTGAAACCACAGAACATCCTCATCACCAAAGAAGATATTGTCAAGGTAACTGATTTTGGGATTGCCCAGGCGTTCAGCGACTCCCAGCCTGCCGAGCGGCAGCAGTTGGTTTGGGGAAGCCCACACTACTTTGCCCCGGAACAGGCGCGGGGTGAAAAGCCAACGCCAGAGTCCGATGTTTATGCCATCGGAATCGTGCTGTTTGAACTCTTGACGGGCCGTTTACCGTACCTTGGACAGGATCAACAGCAGTTGGCACTAGCCCACATCCGGGATCGCGTTCCCCTCGTGACCGAATTCAACCCTCGTGTTCCTGAATCGCTCGCCGAAATCGTAGCCAAGGTCATGAGTAAGGAACCTACCCAGCGTTATCGTACCGCCGATCAGTTGGGCCAGATTCTGGAAACCTTCCGTAGCAAAGGGCTTGCTCAGACGGCAGCCAATATCAGTCCGGCGCGCCCTTCTCCGCAGCCGCCGCTTCCCGCACAGAATTTGTCGCAGACAGCGCCATATTCTCAGCCTCAGCCGCCCATTGTTCCGCCTGTCCAGCCCACCCAGCCTTATTCTCAGCCGCAAATTCCCGTGCAGCCGCCTCAGTATCCTCCCCCACCGGTTCGTCCACAGTCTAGCCCGGCGGGTTATGACCCCACTCAGCGTTACTCGGCCGTTCCGCAGGCTCCAGAGCCTTCGCCCTATAACCGCCCAACTGTTAGCCAGCCGTTCAACAGCCCACCGGTCAATCAACCCATACCGCCCTACCAGCAGCAGACCGCCGTGCCCAACTGGGGCAGCAGCCAACCGCTCTACCGTGCTCCAGACATACCTGAAGATCTGCCTTCCGCCCTTGATGCGGTGACGATTGCTCTGGCAGTTCTAGCTTTCTTTGCCGTGCTGTGTCTGATCCCGCTTTGGGTTCAGGTGTATCTGGTGCGTTTTGCTGGTGGATAAGGCCTTGGTTGCACTGAATCGATGCATGTGCGCATTTTTGCCAGCGCGGAAAACTGATCGCTGCTATACTGCCTTCTGAAGGGCGATTGGGCCTGAGAGGTGCAGGATGAGTACGCGAAGTGTCAACCGTGGTGAGCGACTGACGATCATTGAACGCCTTCTCTTTCGTAATAGTCAGGGTTTGCGTGCGGTCGAAATTGCCGAGTCCTGTGGTGTGGATCGGCGCACTGTCTACCGCGATCTTGCCACTCTTGATAAGCTTGGTGTCCCTGTTTATCAGCAGGATGGCCGCTTCTTCATCAAGCGGGACTACTACCTAGCGCCTATGCGGATGAACTTCAATGAGGCCATGGCCTTGTTCCTCGCTGCCCGCGCCTATTCTCGGATCGGTGAGCAGCAGAATCCCCATCTCGTTTCTGCGCTGAACAAGCTTTGTGCGGCTCTGCCCGAACCGTTGGCTTCCCATGTTGGTTACGTGACCGATTGGATCCGCGCCAGCCCGATTGACCGGAACTATATGCAGGTCTTGGAAACCATCATCCGCGGCTGGGTCGAACGCCGCCGGGTCAAACTCTGGGGCAGCTCCAAGGCAGGCAGTCTTTTTACCCGCGAGTTCGGCACCTACTTTATCGAGCCGCTGCCTTCTGGTGGGCTGCTGGTCGTCGGTTGGGATGAAGCCAGCCGGAGCATCCGCAGCTTGCAGGTGAGCGCCATTAAGCGTGTCAAGCTGCTCGATACTTCCTATGAAATACCCGATTCTCTGGATCGCCGTCCCTATCTCGAAAGCACTTGGGGGGTAACCAGTATTGATGGTAGTGAGCGATCCGAAGTTGTCTTGGCCTTCGCACCTGATGTCACCCCCTTGATTCGCGAACGGCTCTGGCATCCTTCGCAGCGTATCGAAACCCTGCCCGACAAACGCTGTACACTCACGGTGCATGTATCCGATTGGCGCGAAATCCTACCCTGGGTGCGTTCCTGGGGGCCTGCTGTGGAAGTCCTGGAACCGGCTGCGCTGCGGCTGGAACTGGGTGCTGAGGCTGCGAGTGCTGTCTCGCTTTACCAGAGGATGCCCGCTCGTTCCCGCTGATGCTGACACACCTCAATTTAATTTAGGATCAAAAAGGGGCACATTGTGCGCCCCTGTGTTTCGGTCTGATCTAGCCTCCCATCGAGGCAGTAGGCAGCCTAGTACTGGATTCTGGCGTAGTTTCTGGAAGTGCTGGTTCCACTGTTGGGCCAGGCTGCACCGTATTCATCTGAAGGCGTGGATTGATGAGATCGCTGACCGCTTCGTAGACTGGTCGCGGTTGTCCGTCCGGCCCGATGAAGCTGTAAGCACAGGCTTCTGCATTGTTGAGCGCACAGCCATTCAGGTTATCCACAAACATCGGCCCAACGAATCCAAGTTCTGCACCCCGTTCAAATCCTCGCGGAACATAGATAGCTTGCTCTCCAAGTGAAGTATAGGTCAGAAACACGTTGTTGGCCGAGGGAGGGGCAGTATCTTCGCTAGTTCCCCAGCCGAACTTTGTCACCCAGATTGGTGTGCTGCCATCATTCGCTTCGACCATAATCTGCCGGTAATCATTGAGCGTGTTTAGGAAATAGAAACTGGGATTCTCAAAGTGAGTTTCTACCCCTACTGGAGCCACACAGCACACCGCATCCGGCGGGTTTGCCCACCCCAATGGATGCGCTCCAATCGCATCGCTCACCCCACTTAACCCGAGTCTGTAAAGGTTGCGGAGGAACAACCGGTCATCAATTGCGTTGACCCCGTCGTTGAAGCCCGTTGGGGCCAGCCCAGCGCTAATGATCAGCGCGTTTGGATCGCCCGTCTTGATCGCGGTATAGGTTGCTTGCAGGAGACCGTAGTAACTGGCTGCGCCGATGGAATGCACAGCACTGTTCCATTCCCGTCGGAGATTGGGTTCGTTCCAAATCTCGTAAGCTTGAACTTTGCCAGCATAGCGGCTAGCGAGCGCGCTGGCAAAATCCGCGTAATCACTGAACTGGTCAGGGGGGCCATTTTCTACATTACTTGACCGTGCCCAGGCAGGCGCAGCCGTGATAGTCATCAGAATGCGGATTCCTGCATTGTTTAGTCCTTCGACAATCTCATCCAGCGTCGCGAAGTCAATTTCTCCCTTCACGGGTTCAAAATCACGCCAATTGATGGTCTGCTTGACCCATCTCATCCCGATGTCCTTGATATCTGCAACCAACGGATCAATCTCTTGATCCACCAGGAAGGCTTCAATGCCATAATCGAAACCAAAACCAGAGGTTGTGCCTCCTCCTTGACCTGGGGTAGCACTCGCAGCCAAGGCAGGAGTAGCGCTTGGCAGCGGCGTCACTGGGATCGTTACCGTTGGAACAGCGCTATCAGCATCTTGAGTAGGAACTTTCAAGACTTGGCCTACGTAGATGATGTTGGGATTCGCTAGTTCGTTCAGCGAGACCAACTGCGCGATAGTCGTATTAAAGCGCACCGCGATTTTGAAGAGTGTATCACCCCGTTGGACGGTATAGGTCGTTGTAGCAACAGGTATAGCTGTCGCAGTTGGAGCCGCTGTTGATGTTGGTGGAATCTGCGGCGTGGGAGTAGCAGCCGGAACACCAGGGATACGAAGCTGCTGTCCTACGAAAATGAGTGCTGGATTGGTGATTCCGTTGGCTTCGGCTAGTGCCCGCACTGTTGTCCGAAAACGCACCGCAATACGAAACAGCGTGTCCCCAGGTCGTACTATATAGGTCAATTCAGATACAGGGGTTGGGGAGACATTCAGTGTTGGTGTAACGGTTGCAGTGATCTGGATTTCCTGGGGAACAGCAGCTAGTACTGTCCCTGAAACCAGTACGAAAAGTAGAGCTGGTACTGATAGAGCGACTAAACGCAGTTGTCGCATCGGGGTGTCTCCTTAGTGAAGTGAACTGGTGTGGATGCCGTTCTGCTTATAGAAGTCGATATTACACCTGCCATGCACCTTCTGCCAACCTGTCGTGCCAGCCATGCTATAATCATCAATGGATTGTCGCTCAGGAGGTCAACAATGCGTCGTTGGATTGCCTTCGCATTCCTATTGGGAACAATGTTGACGTTGCTCACTGTGTCGGCACAATCTCGTTCGGTATTTTGGAAGCGTTGGGATGTGCTTGTCGATCAGGTTGATGTGAATACCAATCAGTTTCGCGTCACTGAAACCTATGACATCGATTTTTCTGGCACATTCCGTTTTGGATCCGCTGTGATCCCAATGAACAATCTGGAAGATATCAAAGCGGTCGAAGTGTTTGAGGAAGGGCGACCGCTCCAGGCTAGTTGTTCTGGTAAAGAAGGAACTTACTGCGTTGAACGAGCTTCGGATGGTCTCTCGATAACGTACTATTTCAGTCGCCCTATCACCGACTCGTCTGCTGTCTTTATCCTACGCTATACCGTCATTGGCGCACTCCGAATCTATCAAGGTGGTGATCAACTCTGGTGGATTGCAGTTCCCAGTGAACACTATGGCTTCCCGATAGGCAGCAGCACTATCACGGTTCAGATGCCAGTTGGATATGCCCCGCGTGAAGGAATAGATCCGATTGAGACCTATGGTGTTCCTAGTACTATCGAAGTGCGTGGAACCACTATTGTTGCTCGTGCAAACCGCCAGATCGTGGGTGATGAGTCGTTCGAGATTCGCGTACAGTATCCTCATAATCCAGCGGCACGTATTCCTTCCTGGCAGCAAACCTTTGACCAGCAGCGCCAGTACGATGAAACTACACGTCCATTGATTGACTTGGGTGCTGTTGCGCTCTCACTGCTATTGGGCGTTGGTGGCACAATGGGCGTCTACGCACTCTGGTACACACGTGGTCGTGATCCCAAAGTAGGGCCGGTTCCCGAATACCTTACTACACCACCCTCTACACTTTCTCCAGCGGTTGTAGGTGCTCTGCTTGATGAAAAAGCCGACCTTCGGGATATTCTGGCGACCTTGATTGATCTCGCTCATCGGGGTTATTTAGTGATCGAGGAGAAAAAGACCGAAGGACAGTTCTTTGGCCTCAGTTCACGTAGTGGATTTACTTTCAAGCGAACCGATCAGCCGATTACAGATCTAGCTCCACATGAAAAGCGTTTGGTTGACAGCCTGTTCAAGGGGCGTTTAGAACGTTCGCTGGACTCACTGCGGAATAATTTCTATCTTCTTATTCCGACGCTTCAGAACGATCTCTATGATGCGCTAGTGCGCGAAGGGCTTTTTACGACTAATCCAAACCAAACACGTGCGATGTGGAGCGGTCTGACTGTGATTCTTGTAGCTCTGGCATTTCTAGGCGGGTTTGGACTGATCAGCATGATGGAAGACAATGTGGGGGTGCTGCTCTGTCTGCCTGGAGCGCTCCTGGGGGTTGGCGTTCTGGCAATGATCGTAAGTCAGCATATGCCCGCCAAGACTCGAAAGGGTGCTGAAGAAGCTGCCAAGTGGCGAGC
Source organism: Anaerolineae bacterium (assembly GCA_034431625.1). GTDB lineage: Bacteria > Chloroflexota > Anaerolineae > Aggregatilineales > Phototrophicaceae > CFX2. Next base: position 155,489 of record DAOUCY010000029.1, read on the forward strand.
TTTCCGAGAATACCTGGCGAATCTTGAGAAATACTCTGATGTCGAGACAGTGGCACCGCTTTTTGACCAGTACCTTCCCTATGCTGTAGCCTTTGGCTTGGATCGTTCTTGGGTGCGTCGGTTCAGTAGAATTCCTAATACGCCGATTCCGAGTTGGTATTATCCTGTGTATCTCGGCGGCCCGTATCACGGCGGATATGCGGCCGGGACATCGCTGCACCGCCCATCTTTTGGTGGCCTTACTAGCGGAAGTACTCATCTGCCAGGAGAATTGGCTCAAGCTCCAGGACACGGCTTATCTTTAGACAATCTTTCCGGTGGTATCAGCAGTGGATTGGAAAATATCTCGAGTGGGTTGAGCAGTCTACTCGATTCGGCTGCGAGGACGATGACCAGCACTCCACCCCAGAGCAGCAGCAGCGGTCGTTGGAGCAGCGGCGGACGCAGCTGGAGCGGAGGTGGTTTCCGTTCTGGAGGCGGTAGTGGTGGTGGGCGTCGAGGGTTCGGCTAGAAGAGGGGAAATCGATGAATACAGGTCGGCTGGCAGGGATTATCCTGATCGTGGTAGGCTTTGGTATCGCGGTGATAGCGGGCCTCTGGTTAGCTGTCCAAGTATCTTCTGAGCGGATCACTGCTGGCGGTGCGTTGGTTGGAGCTGGCATTGCATTCATTCCGGTGGCGCTGTTGGTTGGCTTTGGAATCTACATGTTTGTGCTTGGCGGACGTGAAGCGCGGGAAGAATCTAGTATGCGGCTGCAGCGCCAACTTCTCGATATTGTAAAAAGCCGGGGACAGGTCAGGGTTTCTGACCTTGCGCTGGAAATGCGAGTCAGCCTCGATTCAGTGAAAGACATGATTCATCAACTAGTTGGCTTGCAAGTGTTTAGTGGGTACGTGAACTGGGAAAAAGGGATGCTTTATTCATCTGATGCCAGCCAACTTCGCGATTTGAGTCAGTGTAAAAACTGTGGTGGCGAGATCAAACTGGTCGGAAAAGGAGTTGTTACCTGTAAGTTCTGTGGAACTGAATACTTCTTGACCTGAATCAGGGCTAATCGATTCCCTAAATTTTAGGGAAACAAGAGAGCCGGATGCTCCTTATGATGAGACTGGATCGAGAATAGAGGAAAGGAACCATGCATGTCTGAATTGTACGACCGTATCGTGAGTCAGCGTGGATCGTTGGAACGCCTGATAATGAAGATCCCTGGTTTTCAGGGATACATGGACAATAAAGCACGTCGCACTGCCGACCGGATACTGCGCGAACATATCGCCGGAGAACTCTCTCGGCGGATCAGCCGGTTGGTCGAGATTGAGAAGACGCTTCTAGAGCAAGGCGGTCTCTCGTTGATGAGTTATACTCTGAGCATCAAGACCAAGCTTCAAACTTTTCGGGATCATGTTAATGCTGCAGCTCCCGGATACTCTGGCGCATTGGCCGAGATCAAGATCGGTCCAGAAGAGATGGAGCGGCTCTACAGCTTTGATGAGGCATTGGTGCGCTATGTCGATCAGTTCGATGAAGCTTTGAATAACTTGGCGCAGGCTGTGAGCGATAAAAAAGGCATTGAAGAGGCACTGGATGGCTTGAACAAGCTGACCATCGAAGCCAATGATGCGCTCTCACTGCGTGATGATGTATTGACTAACCTGACCAAGACGCTCTAAGAAACCACTCACTTCGGAAGGAGAAATCAGATGCCGCGCATTATCGATGTCATCGATCATACCAATGTAGGAGATCAGGAGTTTGCCTGGCGCGAGCCTCAAGAAGGCAGTGGTGACTGGCGCATGGGGTCGCAGGTGATCGTTGGCGAGAGCCAAGCGGCTGTATTCGTACGAGGAGGGCAGGTACTTGATGTGCTTCGCACTGGTCGGCATACGCTTTCTACGGCTAATCTTCCGATTCTCTCCGGCTTGATTGGGTTGGCGACCAGTGGGCGTACCCCGTTCACGGCTGATGTCTACTTCGTCAACCTCAAGGACATGCCTCAGGTGGGGTGGGGGACAAGCACTCCAATTGTGATGGAGACACCAGGGAAAGGTCTTGGAGTCGTCCTTTTGATTACTCACGGCGTGATCGATATTGGTGTTGATGATCCTCTTCTGTTCGTTAAGCAGTATGCTGTCGGCAAAGCATATGTCGATCTGGACTCGATAAAAGATCGCATTCAAGCGATGCTGTTAGGCGAGATTGCCGAACTGATCACAAGTTCTGGGGCGCAGAGCATTCCTGATGCCAACAAGCTGTTGAGCGATCTTGAAGGGGCAATGCTGGCGAAAGTCAACGAAAAATTCCAGGCAATGGGACTTCGGATCAAGGCATTCGAGTCCAATCCGTTCACGGCGAAGGATGTTCCGCTGGATCAGCTGCGGAACTATGTGAGCTTGGATGTCTGGGAGCGCGTGCAGCGCCTTCAGATTGCACAGGCGGCGGCAGAGAATCCTGGTATGGGTGGTGCTCTAGCTGGCGCGGGTGTGGGCTTGGGTGTGGGGCAGCAGCTCGGTGCAGCTCTTAACCCCGATGCTGCTGCGCTGCAGCAACAACTGGCACAGAATCAGCTCATGATGCAGCAGATGATGATGAATATGATGAATCAGGGTGGGCAGAAGCCCCAGCAGCCTGCTAGTGTTTCTGAGAATCCGCAGACGAAAGAAGAAATCCAAGCGCTGATCGACAACTTGGACATGAAGTTAGCGAAGGGTGAGCTTTCTGAAGCGGTCTACAATCGTCTTGTTGAAAAGTGGCAAAAGCGCCTAGACGAGATGGGGTAATCTATCTCGTCTGTCTACAGCGAAGGGGACGCTTCACGGCGTCCCTTTTGTATTCACGGTACCGTAGTCGTTGTCAGGGTATAACTATCGTCATCGGCGAATATGAGCCGCTCACCTTCAATTGGATCATACCAACCGACTACAATCTGGTACTGTCCTGGATTGATTCCAGCTAGGGGTAATTCATAGACGTCTCGAAATACTACACCCACTGACCAATTCGTTGAGTTGAGCCGTCCGTCTTGCGGGTATTGGTCATCCTGTGACCAGAGGGGTGTTCCTGTGGCAGGGTTGATTTCACCCAACAGATGAACGAACACCTTTAATGAGACGTCTGTTGGCCGCATAGGGCGCCAGTAGAGCCATAATGCCAACTCACCGGACGGCTGAGGTGCAGGAATGAGACGATAGCCCATTAAGGCGATCGAGCTACCAAACACGGCAAGCGGTTCAGAACGAATCTCATTTGGTGTGACATTCCAGTGCCGAAACTGGGTGTAGGGCAATCCACTGACTTGGCCTTGTAGAACGGTCTGGAAACGGCTTTCCAGCCATGCTTCGACGATGTTCGCGTTCGGCCAATTGGGAAGGGTGGATCCGACCAACCAGATTGTATGGTGTTTCTCTGATTGTTTCTCTAGCACGAATTCGATTTCGCTTTGAGACTGCGATGGGGAAGCAGGCAGGGCGATATCTAACGCCTCACCTGAATAGTAGTAGCCAAAGGCTGGATCCACTGAGAGTTGGATCACTAGGTCATCGGGCGAGAGATTGCTCATGATGAAACGGGTGAGGCTGGGCCAGTCATGTGACTTAGTGAAATTGGAGTCGAAGTAGAGATTATTCAAGCTTATGAGGGTGAATACAAACCATGCGACACTAACGCCTATGCCGATCATGCGCCGGGAAGGGGGATTGGCTTGAAAGCTGACATCGAAAAGTGCTGCGACTGCAACGATCAGCCCTGGAACTGCGATTAGGATATAGCGTGGGTCAAAGAGATTCAGCCTCATGCTGATTAGGCTGAGCAACAGAATGGGCACAAAAAAAAGCGTCAACATCAAAAACCCATGCTGGCGATTGAACCTGAACAGCATCCAGATTCCACCTGCAAAGGCAATAATGACCAACATAGAAGCGAGCGGAGTCCAGTCTGGTGGCAAAGTTGTCCCGAACGCAAAAGTGGCTGGGAAGATACTGAGGAGCTGGATCAGGTCAAATTGAGCTGTGTTGCCAGCGTAGTTACCTGAGGTGAGCAGGTCGCGCTGGAGGATGATGAAAGACAGCACCGTTGTGACCACGGGCAAGGACACAGCCAAAAGCCAGCGACGTACTTGGATGCGGTGGATGACCACCACATAGACTCCGAGGGCAACCAGTGTGAGCATTTCGAAGTAGAAGATGTTGGCGGCTATGGCACTCAGCAGTGCATAGCATAACCAGTCACGTCGCCGAGCAGACTTTAGCGCACGAACCCCCACTGTAATTGCTAGCAGACTTAAACCAGCCCAGATCGCGTAATTTCGGGCATCTTGTGCATGCCAGATTTCGAATGGGTTTAGGCAGAAGAGGAGAGCTGCGAGGACAGCAACACGGGAGCTGATGGTATGTTGGACGAGCGCATAGATCGCAGCAATGCCTAGTAAATTGCTTAGGGTGGGCAGGGCGCGCATCGCAAACTCGGATGTGCCAACCAGCACACCCCATAAGTGAAAGACGATGTAGGTGAGGGCGGGGTGCGGTTCAATAGTGGCGATCTGCGTGAGGGATTGGCTGAGTGGAAGTTGTGCCCAATATAGGACGCTAAAGGCCTCATCACCCCGCAACGGTACGGCATCCAACCGGAAGAGGCGTAGGGCGAATCCCATCACCATCAGAAAGATGATGGTGATGGGAATCGAGCGATTTGGACTAGAGAATGGTGGCTTCTTCGAGCGCGTCAGCGACGGCCTCCGGGTTGAATCCGCTGCTTTGTTTTATGTCTGTTTTCGAGCGGTCGGTCTTCTTCTTTCGCCCGGACTGAGTTGGTTCTTCCTCAGCCTGTTGACTCAACTGCCGTAGATAGTCCCGCAGGTTGGGTTCGCGGTTTTCGTCGGCATAGAGTACCGGGACGGCCGGATTAATCGCCTCGACTTGGGCACGTGGATCAATGAACACGACGAGTGGGTTAACTTCGACATCGGGAGCGCCTGTGGCTAGGAGACTCTTGATGTGTTCCGCAGCAGCGCGGGCTTCTGCGCTGGGATTGCCGATGTCATCCTGGCGGAAAAAGCGCATAATGCGGCTGCTGACCCCTTTGCCTGATTTCCAACGATCTCCTTCAACCGAGAAAGAGCCATCCTGGAAACGAGTCACAATGGCAAAGATGCCCTGCGGGGTAATCAAGACATGGCGAGCAGGACCGTGATAGTAGTTGTAGAGGACGCTCCGCTTGCTGAGACCCTTTAGGCCCTGCTGGAGGGCTTCTTCTGGCCGGGGCCGACGCACCCACTGATTGGTCATCCGTACTGAGGCGATGGTTGTCAGCAGACCCAGTGGCAGGATGATCCAAGGGATTATCAAGGACAGGGTAAGCGCAGTGTCATCCTGGGCACTGAGCTGCAAATTGGCCGTCAAGAAGCCGCTCATCAAGATCGCCAGGCTGACGAAGAATAAGATGTTGGCGGTGCGCTTATTGCGCTTAACGAGTTGGGTATTGGTTTCGACACGCATGAATGGATTGGCCTAACCTGGGACGAAATAGGAAACGCCGCCGCTGCGGTCGACTTCCGCGCAAACAAGATTGCCGACACGGAGCGTAGGCAGAATCTTGAAGACGCGGGGTGAACCAGAAGCAATTCCGATGATGGCGTTGTTGATGTCTTCGGGACTGGGTTGAATGCAGTGGGTTACCGGATAGGGCAGTGGATCACTGATAGGCTGACCTTTGGAGTTGAAGAAGGTCAGGTCATAGTACATCTGCTTGCGGACATACCCAAGCGGATTGGCCGGGGCATAGCCGGGCCAAATAGCTGCGCAGCGGGGTTCGATGGAGCCGCGATAGGTTACGCCAACATCGGCAGTGTCCCAGAAGAGGGTGTCGCAGGCGGGCGGATAGACTTGCAGCACGTTGAGGTTGGTATTGCTGGTCGAAGGAATCTGAGTTGAGCTGGCTCCAGGAACTAGCGTTCCGGCGGCTACTGTCACGGGAACCGTGGTCGGGCCACCGGGAACAAAGCCAGAACTGCTAATCTCAGCAGTGATCCGGGCGATTCCTTTGAGATCAAGGTTGACTGGCGCTGTGCCATTCGACGGACCGAGGATCTGTGCGGAACTAAGGCGGGTCAGATCGAAACGACCCCCCGGCGTCCAGGCCCAGTAGGTCAGAACGGAGGTTCCAGAACGATCCGCGAGGAACTTGAAATCAACCGGTAGGTAGAAACCGACCCAGACCACAGGTTGGCTGATGGTGACTGGCGTTGGGAAAATGAAGGTGAAAACACCAGCTTGCGTAATGGTGGCCTGGGCCTGACCGGCTAGGGTCGCGTCGGCAGGGGTTCCACCGTTGGCGTCCTGATAAACAACAACTTCGGTGACTGCACCCTGGACGGGGGTATCAACGCTGATACTGACCTTGTCGATGGTGGCTGGAAAGCGCAGTCCCAGTGGAGTGAGGTCAAAACCGTTTATGACCAATGTGGGTTCACCTGTAATCACCCACGCAGCGCTGGCATCCCCAGTGTTGTTGGAAAGCACTCTTTCACCGGCGCTCACGAACACTGTCGAGAGAGCAAACAAGACGGTGGTAGCGAGGGTCACGGCCAGAAGTTTGTGTATTGCTGCCATTGGTAGTTTCCTCTATCTTGGAGCCGCGCCGGACATGAGTTTCGCACAGTGTTTTTGCGCTCTTAACGGGTTAATCATGGCTAAGTCCGGGGTATGCAGCACTGGCTTCATGAAGTAGTCTACAGCGCATTGAGCTGATTGTCGAACGATTCTAGGGGGATTGCAGCCGATGGTCAAGCGCATGTCCCATCCCGTCGCGCCGCTGTTGGTTTACGGACTGACTGCGACGGTTATCTGGTTGGCCGTGATGAGCGAGTTTCGGTTGGACGACAGTTTCATCACGTATCGCTATGCTCGGAACCTCGCGGAGGGTGCCGGATTGGTTTATAACCCCGGTGAAACCGTCCTCAGCACAACCGCGCCATTATACGCAATCCTGTTAGCCTGCCTGAGTTTGGTGCTGCCGGATTTTCATGTGCTTGGGAGCCTGATCGGAGTTACGAGCATCGCGGTTGGCGGCTGGATGGTAAGCCGCTTGGCCGAGAGGTATTTGGCTCCGGGGCTGCGTTTGTGGGCTGGGCTGGTTTATGTGCTGAGCAGCCCGCTGTGGCTGGCATTGGGGATGGAAACGACTCTGTGGATCGGGCTAGTGCTGGTAGGGGTCGATATGGCTCAGCGGGAACGATGGGCAGTATCTGGGCTGGCAACCAGCCTAGCAGTGCTTGTACGTCCGGATGCTGCCCTACCGGGAGTGCTGCTGTTCACCGTCGGTGTATTCACGGCGATCATCCGGTTCCAGACGACGCGGAGGTGGTGGCAACCGGTAGTTTATTTCGCGGTTTCGGCGGCAGTTCCGCTAGTGATCTTTGCTGGGTGGGCAATGATGACGTATGGTTCACCGATACCCGTCACGCTGGGGGCGAAGGGGGCACAAGCCGAACTGGGAATCACCGGGTTGGGGGTGGGAGTGACGGCATGGGAAGGGCTGCGGTTGATTCTGCGGAGTCTGATGGAACAGAGTCCGCTTTACGTCGTGGTGGCTCTACTGGCGCTGTTCGGAGCGGCTGGTTCGCTGCCCCTGCCGGTGGTGATTGTGGTCGGGTGGGGAGCACTGCATCTGCTGGCCTACGTGGTATTGGGGGTGGCTCCGTACCGGTGGTACTACGCACCGTTGGTTCCGGGGGCGATCATGCTAGCTGCGTATGGCCTCCAGTACATCCAGGGGCGGTTGAACTTACGCGGGAAAAAGCTGGCTATTGGACTGGTAGGTCTCATGGCTGTTCTCCCGCTCGCTGCACAGGGGATGTCGTTCAGTCGGATTGCTGAGCAGATGCGGGTGGGCGGGCCAACGGATGTAATGCTGCCGATTGTGGATTGGAAAGCTTACCGAGAAACTGGGGAGTGGTTGGATCGCAATGCGCCAGCTGAAGCAACGGTGGGGGTGGCGGAAGTTGGGCAACTTGGGTTCTATGCACGGCGGTGGATGACTGATTACCTGGGACTTCTCCAACTGGAAGCTTCAGCGATGCTCAGGCGCGGTGATCTGTACAGTTGGATGATTCGGTATGCGCCGGATTATCTGGTGTTCCAACGGTTCCGGGGAGCGGCGTTGGTGCTTTACAACCTAGTAATCGAGGATGATCCGTGGTTCCGGGCGAACTACAGCGAAGCCGCTGAATTCGATGACCCGCGGTATGCATCTGGGCCGGTGACGGTGTTCAGGCGGGTGACTAACCTTGGGGAGATAGAGGGGCACGACGTTCAGCTTGAGTTCGGAGGGCTGCGGTTGGTCGGGTACGCAAGCGATGGGGGCGCGATCCCAGCAGAGGGGGGGCCGGTGCGGGTTCGGTTGGACTGGGAGGTAGTGGGAGCGCTGCCTGCTCAGATTCATCTGGCAGTAAAGGGGTTGGGGATGGCCGGGACGAATCCGGGGTTTGACGGAGATTACCCGACGGAGAACTGGGTAGGGCAATTTTCAACGTGGCACGGGTTCGTCGTCCCGGAGGGAGTAGAAGCTGGTTTATACGTGCTGTTGGTCGCGGTGGGGCCGACGGGAGGACCGTATCTGGAGCAGGGGGTGGGGGCGTTGGTCGTTCGTGGTTGATCGTTTAGGTGAAGAAGGCGCTCCGTTTTATGGCGGTATTGGCGGCAGTGCCGGATATGGCGGAATTTACAGTTGATAGTTTATCGTTGGTAGAAAAATGCGGTGATAAGTGAGAAATGATAAGAGTGATAAGAATGAGAACCCGTCATGTGCGAATCAATTAGAATTGGCTTGCATCTCAGCAATTGTAAAGATGCAGTCCAGTGCCAAACAAGGGATATGAGACATTACACATTCACAGCATAGCACAAAATGAGGTGAAAAGGGTGACATTTTGTCTACTCTTTGGAAACTTATGAAGGCTTGCTTGGTCGTTTTGATGGGGGCTGAACCCTTTAGCAGAAGTTGCGCGTTGCCAGCGGAAGCGGCGGTGCTATAATTTCGCAGGCTGCAAATCGGAGATGGATGGCCGCAATGGAGTTTGGACTATTCGCGCTGGTGGTTTTGTTGGGTTTGGGGGCGTATTGGGCAATGGTGCTGTACCCCAAACAGCGTGACTTCACCAAGCGGCAGCGGTATGTCCGGTCGTTAGCTGAAGGCGACGAAGTGGTGACCTACGGCGGCATTGTGGGGAAAGTCATCTCAATTGAAGTTGAAAAAGGCGTAGCCCACGTTGAAATTGCGGATGGGGTCGTGGTTCGATTTGTGACGGCGGCACTGATGCAGCCGTATGACCCCGATGCTTTTGCGAAAGCTTCCCAAGTGGGATTGGAGAATGAGCCGACGACTGAGTCATCCCCCTGATGATCTCGCGTGGGCTCAGCGTTCCACTGGTCTGTGACTTCTCCTTAGATTTGTTTGCATTGTTTGCGAGAAAGGTTCCATCCACGATATGAAAAGCCATGTGCGCTGGCTCGTGTTCATCGTGCTGCTGGCGATTTTCGCGGTGTGGGTGGCCCTGCCCAACACACAGCTCATCCAGGTTTCGGATTCATGTTATGACGATGTGAGCAAGAAACCGACGCAGGGCATCCACCTTGATTTCAACGATGACTGCAAGGAAGATTTGACGCTGAATGTGCGGCAGAGCCTCGGCTTGGACATTATTGGCGGTCTGCGGGTTCTGCTTCAGGCAGATCTGCCGCCGGGTTCGTTCACCGTGGAACAACTGCGCGAAACTTCGAACAATGTGTCGCGGCGCGTGAATGCTTTGGGGGTTGGCGAGGCGACGGTGCAGGTATTAGGCAGCAGCCGTATCCTGGTGGAGCTGCCAGGGGTGACCGATCCTGAGCAGGCCATCGCAGCGGTTCAGCAGACTGCACTGCTGGAGTTTGTAGACTTTGCAGGAATCGATGCACAGCAGTATGTAGGGCGGCGCATTTTAACGGACGAACAAATCCGAATCCAGCAGGCACGGGCAGCGGCTGAGGCAGAGTCTACGGCAGAACCGACGGCGGAAGCGACTACTGCGCCGGAAGCGACGCCTATTCCCGTGGAGCAGCAAGCGCTGCCGAATCCAAACACGGGGCAGCCTTTCAAGACAGTAATGACCGGGGCAGGATTGCAGGCCGCAGCGGCGGGTCTGGATAACCGGGGACAATGGATTATCCAATTTGAATTAACGACGGAAGGCGGCGCTGTTTTTGGACCCTACACCGGCGCCAACATTGGGCAGCCGATGGCAATTGTACTGGACGGTATTGTGCTTTCAGCGCCGACTATTCGCGCTCGGCTGGATAGTGGCGGGATCATTGAGGGGAACTTCGATGAGGAATCCGCACGAACATTGGCGCTGCAACTGCGCTCCGGCGCACTGCCGATTCCGCTGCGGGTGATCAGCAGCGAGACGGTGGGAGCGACGCTGGGACAGGAATCGGTGAACCTGAGCATCCGTGCGGGGATCATCGGCGTGATCGTCATCCTGGCGTTCCTTCTGCTGAATTATCGTGTGCCGGGGATCGCGGCGGCGCTGGCTCTGCTGGTGTTCATCGCGCTGAATTTGGCGATTTTCAAGCTGATTCCGATCACGCTGACGCTGCCGGCGATTGTGGGGTTCTTGATTTCGATAGGCTCGGCAGTGGATGGGAACATCCTGATCTTTGAGCGGCTGCGCGAAGAGCTGCGGACTGGGAAGCCAGTGGATGACGCGGTTCAGGAAGGCTTTTCGAGGGCATGGTCATCGATCCGTGACTCGAACTTTTCAACGATTCTGATTACCGCGGTATTGTTCCTGTTCGGCCAGACGCCGGGTGCGAGCATTGTCAGCGGATTTGCGGTGACGCTGGGGCTGGGGCTGATGATCAACCTCTTTACCGCGATTATTGTGACACGGACGTTCCTGTATGTGCTGCTGCCTTTGCTCCGCAAGCCAGCCGCTGAGCACGCCTGGTTGATGGGCGTATAGGGAAAGGTGACGAGAGGTATGTATTCGCTGGTACAAAAACGACGCTGGTTCTACCTGCTGTCGCTGTCAATCATCATTCCGGGCTTGGTCATCATGGTGTATTCGGTGCTGACGCGCGGCCAGGCGTTCCGGTTGAGCATCGACTTTGCGGGGGGCAGCATCTACGAACTGCGGTTTACGGCGGCGGGCGCAACCGAAGACGGCATTCGTAATGTATTTGCCGGCGTGGGAGACGAGAACACGATCATCCAGCAGTTGGGCAATCCCAGCGATTTCCGCTGGTCGGTGCGAGCGAGCTTTCATGATGAGGCGCAGAAGAACCAGATCATTGAGCGGCTGAACCAGCTCGCGCCGTTGGATAGGGCGAACTCACGCGATGAAGTGGTTTCGCCAACGGTTGGGCAAGAAGTGTCACAGGCGGCGTTTTTCGCGGTGATTGTGGCGTCACTGGTGGTGACAGGGTTTATCGTACTAGCGTTCCGGGCGGTTCCGGACTCGGTACGGTATGGGGTTTGCGCGATCATCGCCATGATTCACGATGTGCTGATCGTGGCGGCGGTGCAGTCGCTACTGGGTATTGTGCTCAACTGGGAAGTGGATGCGCTGTTCCTGACGGCGGTGCTGATGGTGGTAGGATTCTCGGTGCAAGATACTATCGTGCTGTTTGACCGCATCCGCGAGAATGTGCCGAAGCACCTGGGCGAGCCGTATGAGACGATTGTCAACCGGAGCATTCTGGAGACGATTCACCGTTCGCTGACGACACAGATCTGCGTGTTCTTCGTGATGATCGCTATTCTGTTATTTGGTGGAGCGAGTATCAAGCAGTTTGTATTTGTGCTGTTCATTGGCTTGCTGACCGGTTCGTATTCGTCGATTTTTATCGCGGTTCCGCTGCTGGTTTCGTGGCAGAAGGGTGAGTTTCCGTTCATTTTTGCACGACACCGCAGCGAAACGGCTGCCGCGGAGGCTTAGCAATTGCGCGGATTGTTTTTTGATGGTGAGCTGAAACTGGCGCGTGACCTTCCTCATCCGGCATTGGCGGAGGGTGAGGTGTTGATCCGCGTGACGAAAGCAGGCATCTGCAACACCGATCTCGAATTGGTGGCTGGGATGTATGGGTACAAAGGCATCCTGGGACACGAGTTTGTGGGCGTGGTGGAAGAGGGGCCAGCCGAACTGGTGGGGCAGCGGGTGGCCGGCGAGATCAGCATTGTATGCGGGAAGTGCGACTTCTGTCTGCGCGGGATTCCGAGCCAATGCCGCAACCGAGACACGTTGGGGATCCGGCGGCATCCGGGTGTGTTCGCAGACTATGTGCGTCTGCCGGCGCGCAATCTGCACCGAGTTCCTGCCTCTATTCCGGATGATGTGGCAGTGTTCGTCGAGCCGCTGGCGGCGGCGCTGAACGTTACTGAACTGGCGCATATCTCACCGAGGAACCGGGTTGTGGTGATCGGGGCAGGGAAGCTGGGGCTGCTGATCTGCCAGGTCCTCAAGCTGGCAGGCGCGGACGTGGTGGCAGTTGTTCGGCGTGAGAAGCCGATGGGTCTGCTGCGAAAGTGGGGTATTCCAGCGGTGACGGCGGAGGCGCTTCCGGATCAGCAGGCGCAGGTGATTGTGGAAGTGACGGGGACGTCGGAAGGGTTAGGCGAGGCGCTGCGGATGGTGGAGTCTCGCGGAACAATTGTGCTGAAGAGCACCTACCACGGCCTGCCGCAGGTGGATATGACGCAGGTGGCGGTGCGGGAGATCCGGCTGGTGGGCAGCCGGTGCGGGCCATTCGATGCAGCGCTGCGGCTGCTGGAGGGGGGATTGGTGGACGTGGAGTCGATGATTGACGCACGTTACAACCTTGATGATGGTGTGGCGGCGATGGCGCATGCGGCGCAACCGGGCGCGTTGAAAGTGCTGCTGGAGATGGGGTAAGGTTGAAATGCAGCGGACGGGCATAAGCCCATCCCTACAAGTTCATCATCATTCAAGTAAGCCCGATGGGCGTATGATCCTGCTTTAGCGCTGGGCGAGCGGGATGGTGAAGGCGAAAGTGGAGCCGACACCCTGTTCGCTTTCCAGCGTGATCTGCCCGCCGTGCGCCTGCACGATGTGGCGGGCGATGGCGAGTCCCAGGCCGGTTCCCTGGGTGAAGCCGGCGGTATCTGCCACCCGATAGAACTTCTCAAACATGTGCTTCTGATGTTCTTTGGCAATGCCGAAGCCGGTATCCTGCACGGAGACCTGGACGTAGGGCTGGCCTTCGCTGTTGGTCGTGGGGCGGGTATAGACCCGGATTGATCCGTGTTCGCGGTTGTATTTGATGGCATTAGTGAGCAGGTTTAAGAGAACCTGCTTAATCTTGCCACGGTCGGCATTGGCGGTGGTGTCGTCGCAGTCGATGGCAATGGTGACGCCGCGTTCGTTGGCTTGGGGAAGGACGACATCGATGCTTTCCTCGATGAGACGGCGCAGATCGAAGCGGGTGACATCGAGGCGGGTGCGGCCGGATTCTAGGCGGGCGAGATCGAGAAACTCGCTGGTGAGACGGCTGAGGCGCTCGGTCTCGCTGTGCATGGTGGCGATGATGTCCTGCTTACGGTGCTCCGGCAGGTCGGGGCGGAGCAGCAGGACGGTGCTGGCCTTGAGGGCGGCGAGCGGCGTGCGGAGTTCGTGAACCATCTCAGAGATGAAGTCACTCTGCTGGAAGAGGCGGGCGTTTTCGATGGCGATGGCAGCCTGGCTGGCTAGGATGGTCAGGGTGTTGATGTCGGCTTCGTCCCAGGTTCCGGTGCCGATTTTGTTGATGCCTTCGAGGACGCCGATGACCTTGGTGTGGGTGCGGAGGGGAACCGCAAGGATGCTGCGCGTTTTGAACTCGATGGTGTCGTCGACCTTGTTGCTCCAGGTCGGTTCTTTGGAGACGTCGTCGATGACGCGGGGTTCACCGTGCTGGGCGACCCAACCAGCGATGCCGCTACCCTTGGGGATGATGATCTCATCCATCTCTTGGGGATTAATGTTGGAGGCGATCTCGAAACGCAAGTCACCCGTGGCGGGGTCGATGAGCAAGATGGAAGCGGCCTCGGTGTAGGTCAATTCCTTGGCCGCAGAGATGATCTTGCGGAGCAGGGAAGCCAGGTCGAGGGTGGAGGTGAGCTGCTGACTGATTTCCAGCAGGCGCTGATAGCGCGTGATCTGTGAATCGAGGTTTTCAACCGCCATGATGAACGGCGTCCTCCATGAGTTTCAGAACACGGGGCAGGATTTCGGCTGCATCGGCGTGTATGACGACGGATGCCACCGTGTCCAGGTGAGTGGGTTCCAGGTTGATTATGATGAGCTTAGCGCCGCGGCGCAGGGCGAGCAATGGGATTTCAGAGGCCGGGGCGACTTCCAAGGACGAACCGATGACGATCATGACATCGCATTTACGGGCAGCATCCTGGGCGGCCAGAAGTGTCTGGGCAGGGAGCTGTTCGCCGAACAAGATGACGTTGGGTTTGATGACTCCGCCACAGTGAGGGCAGTAGGGGACTTGGCGGTCCTCCAGGAACTTGCGAACGATGGGTTCGGCGGGGAAGACCTTGAAGCAGTTCACACAGGTGGCTTCACGGAGATGTCCATGCAGTTCATGGATGATTTGGCTGCCTGCGCGGGTGTGCAGCATGTCGATATTTTGGGTGATGACAGCTTTGATTCGTCCCTGCGATTCCAACGCGGCCAGAGCATGGTGAGCTGGGTTAGGGAGGGCATGAGTCGTGATGTGGGCGATGGGATAAATCCAATTGTAGAAGGCTTGGGGATTGTGTCGAAAGGTAAAAATGCTGGCGACTGCCAGGGGATCGGCGTTGGCCCAGAGACCTGAACGGGGACTCCGAAAATCAGGAATGCCCGAAGGGGTACTGATGCCAGCACCCGTAAAGGCGACCCCGGAGCGGGCGGGCCTCAAAAGGTGTGCTGCATCCTGAATCTGCTGATCCCACATACGACTGCGACATACCCGGTTTAGGCGCGAAGGATTACGGACGCGCTTCTCCGGCAGCCAACTTTACGCGCGCGCTGACATCTTCGGCTAACTTGACAATCTGACTGGATACAATGGCGTTGGGCTGGGAAATAACGGCAGGAACCGCAGCCCGGGCTGCCTGGAAGAGCTGGTCATGAGCAGAAGCGATAATGGCGCGCAGCTCACGGCCAAGGGTTTGTTCAACTTCGTGCCAGGGGGTCTGCACGCTGGACTGCACACGATTGACCACGACGATGTGGATGCGTCCGGAACCGGGATTGGTTTGTTCCAACTCCTGGAGCAGGTCTTTAGCCATCGCCAGGGAAATCGGATTGGGTTCGATGACCAACAGAAGCTGATCCATGTCCTTCTGAAGGCGGTTGGTGGTGGTGGAAAGACCCGGCCCTAAATCGAAGACGGCCATCGTCGCCATGGTGCGGAGGGTTTTAACCACATTGGTGGCTGACTCTAACGGATAATTCAACAGGGATTCTTTGCTATGGGCGGAGGAGAGCAGGGCGCGCAGCCCAGATTGATGCGTGACCATCTCGCCTTCAAGCAGCGAAGGACGGATGTCCGCAGGGGGTTTGCTGAGCACATTTGCCATGCCGGTCGAGTGGGGGAAGCCTAATTGGAGTCCGAGGCTGCCTGAGCCGAGACGAAAATCGGCGACGATGGCGTTTTCATTTTTCAGCGAAAATGCAGCGGCTATATTGAGGGCGATGGTTGTTACTCCGACGCCGCCTTTGACGCCGATTACGCCAATGGCAGCAGCGCGGGAGGGTTCGGGTTTTTTCTGCGTGGTGCTGCGGGAGAGGACATTCTTGACACGGGAGGCTAACTCGGCGGGGTGGGTGGGTTTGGTGAGGTAATCATCGGCACCGGCCTCGAATCCGGCGACTTTATCATCGACCAGGGTTTTGGCGGTGAACATGATGATTGGAATGGCACGGGTATCCGGGTTGGCACGCAACCGGCGGCAGACTTCATAGCCATCCATGTCGGGCATCATCACGTCGAGGATGATGAGGTTGGGATGTTCGCTGCTGGCCTTGGCAAGGGCTTGCGTACCTGCGTTGGCTGCGACGACCTCGTAGCCATGCCGCTGAAGCATCAAGCCAATCAATTTGAGGCTGTCGAGATCGTCATCAACGATGAGAATTTTGTCTGCCATGCGCCGGAACTGGGTGAATAGAATCGGATACGATAGTGTCAGTCTAGCACGAAAGCATAGGTGGTGCAAGCAAAGTTCTTAATGCTTAAGATGTGCTTTTCGAGGGATTGACGGGGGCCGACAGATTCTGCTACACTGGCCCGCAAAGCATATCCTGAAAAAGCTATGACAGGGAAGAGTAAGCGAATTTCCTGCGCCAGAGAGTACGGGTCACCGGCTGAAAGCCCGTTCGCACCGATTCGCTGAAGGTCGCCCTCGAGCTGCTGCGCTGAAGCAAAGTGAAGTAGGCGCGGACGGGCCAGCCCGTTACAGCTACAGAGTGCCTCGTCCGATCTGGACGGGGAACCAGGGTGGTACCACGGAAGCAGCCCCTTTCGTCCTTGATGCATAGGACGCAAGGGGCTTTTGATTTGTGGGGAGAGATAGGACGGAACGCATGGCAAAGACAATGCCCAAGAACTTTGCATTTGCTGAATCGGAGCCGCGAATTTATGAACGGTGGGAGAAGAACGGCTGGTTCAAGCCAGAAGCTGCGTCACCGGATGCGGAACCGTATGTTATCAGCATGCCGCCGCCGAACGTGACGGGGGCACTGCACACCGGTCACGCGCTGTTCACGACACTGGAAGACCTGATGATCCGGTATGAACGGATGCGGGGAAAGGCGGCGCTGTGGGTTCCAGGGACGGATCATGCGGGGATTGCCACACAGCTTCAAGTGGAGAAGATGCTGCGTGATGAAGGGACGAGCCGAGAGGCTGTTGGGCGGGAAGAATTCCTGGCGCGCACATGGGCGTGGAAAGAGAAGTACGGCGGGACGATCACCCGGCAGCTCCGGCGGTTGGGGGCAAGCTGTGACTGGGATCGAGAACGCTTTACGCTGGATGACGGATTGTCGAACGCGGTGCAAGAGGTGTTCATCCGGCTGTATGAGCAGGGGCTGATCTACCGAGGACCGCGGTTGGTGAACTGGAGTCCCGGTTTGCAAACAGCGGTTTCTGATCTGGAAGTGGAGCGGGAAGAAGAGCAGGGAAAACTGTACTACTTCAAGTATCCAGTGGAGGGGGGTGAGTTCGTGCCAGTGGCAACAACTCGCCCTGAGACGATCCTAGGCGATACGGCAGTGTGCGTGCATCCCGAAGACGACCGCTATCGACATTTGATCGGGAAGACGGCATATGTGCCGGTACTGAATCGACCGATTCCGGTGATTGCCGATGCGTATGTGGACCGGGAATTCGGAACCGGGGCGCTGAAGATCACGCCGGCGCATGATTTCAACGACTATGAGATCAGCCAGCGGCACAATTTGCGGCTCATCAATGTGCTGAACAAAGATGCGACGATGAACGCGAACGCAGGGCCGTATGAGGGGCTAGACCGGTTTGTGTGCCGAGAGAAGCTGTGGGCGGATATGACGGCGCTGGGGCTGACGATCAAAGTGACGGATCACACGTATATCGTCCCACGGAGCCAACGCGGTGGTGAAGTGGTTGAGCCGATGCTCAGCACGCAGTGGTTTGTGAAGATTCAGCCGCTGGCGGAAAAAGCGCTGGCGGCGGTGCGCGATGGACGCATCAAAATTGTGCCCGACCGGTTCGAGAAAGTGTACTTTCACTGGTTGGAAAATATTGAGGACTGGTGCATCAGCCGACAGTTGTGGTGGGGACACCGGATACCGGCGTGGTATAACCAGAACGGGGATGTGTATGTTGGGAAGACGCCTCCACCTGGCGATGGGTGGACTCCGGAAGAAGACGTGCTGGATACGTGGTTCAGCAGCGGACTATGGCCGTTCAGCACGTTGGGATGGCCGGAGGAGACGGCTGATCTGAAGCGCTTCTACCCGACGTCGATGATGGAGACGGGCTATGACATCCTGTTCTTCTGGGTGGCGCGGATGATTATGATGGGGCTGTGGTTTACGGGTGAGGTGCCGTTCAGGACGGTGTACCTGCACGGACTAATCCGGGACAAATATGGGCGCAAGATCAGCAAAACGCTGGGCAATGCCATTGACCCCCTGGAATTAATCGACCGCTTTGGGGCTGACCCGCTGCGGTTCACGCTGCTGACAAGTGGGACGCCGGGCAATGACATCAACCTGGACGAAGAGAAGGTGGAGGCGAACTGGCGCTTCGTCAACAAAGTGTGGCAGATGAGCGCATTCGTGGTAGGGAATATCGATGAGGCGATGCGAACGGCGCTGCCTGCTCCGGCGGAGTTGGATTTGCCGTCGCGGTGGATTCTAAGCCGTTTGAACCGGCTGGTGGGGAGCGTGCAATATCTCTTCGACACGTACCAATATGGCGAGGCTGGGCGGCAGATCTACGATTTCCTGTGGAGTGAGTTCGCCGACTGGTACATCGAGATCAGCAAGTATCCGCTGTACCAGGGCGATGCGCAGAGCAAGGAACGGACACAGGCGGTGCTGCTGCATGTGATCCAGACGGCGCTGCGGCTGCTGCATCCATACATGCCGTTTGTGACCGAGGAGCTTTGGAGCTACCTGCCTGAGCAGGGGACGCCGCTGATTCTGGCGGCTTGGCCACAAGCGGATGCCCGGTATGTGGATGAGAGCGCTGAGGCGACGATGAGCATTTTGATGGACCTGGTACGTGGGATTCGCAATGCGCGGACGGAGTACAACGTCGATCCAGCGCGGAAGATCACGGCTGCGGCTGCGCCGGGGAGTTTGCGGGCAATACTGGAGCAGTATCATTACCTTTTCGCGCGGTTATGCAACGTGTCCGAGTTGAGTCTGCTGGCCGATGGTTCACCGGCACCAGATGAAGCAGCCTCGGTGATCGCCAGTGATGTGACAGTGTATCTGCCGCTGGCAGGGATGATTGATGTGAAAGCTGAATGTGAGCGGCTGATGCGCGAGCAGAGCAAACTGGCTGAGCAGATCAAGCGGTCGGAGGCGATGCTTTCTAACGAGCAGTTCACCAGCCGCGCTAAACCTGAAGTGGTGGAACGCGAACGAGCGAAACTGGCAGAGCTGCAGGCGAGCGCCACGCAGATTGCCGAGCGAATCGCAGCACTCTGCGGATAGGCGACCCTTTTATGAGTCCTGTAGGATGGCGGGGTACGCCTCCTACAGGGCGACTCGTGTTTATCTTATCCTGATCTTTCCTGCTGTCTAAGCAAGACTTGACGATAAATGGCGCGACCGGCTTCCTGCGCGGCCTTGCGGAGTTCAAGGTCGGAGTCCTGTTCGACAATGGTTTGAAGGGGTTGGAGCGCATCGGCATCGCCGAGGAGCGCCAACTCGTTAATGGCCTTCAGGCGGATATCCCTGTTTTTATCCTGTAACCGAGCAATGTGATAAGCGACCAGCCGCTTGATGGAAGCATTCATCATTCAGCCTTCTCAAAGGATTCATGCTGAAATGTTTGGAATGATTATCAAGCTGATTATAACAAAATTTGCGGGTTGTGGGCGGTTGTAAACGACAATACAACTTACTGGCAGCATGCAAAGCACAAAGCTAAGATAGGTGTGGTTTAAATCATCTAGCGGCTTTTCTACCCTACTGTGAGTGAGAGTATGCTCATTACATTGGTTCATATTCATGTAAAAGCGGAACATATCGCGGCGTTCATCGAAGCGACCATAGAGAACGCGCGCAACAGTATACTGGAGCCGGGGATTGCCCGGTTTGACTTCATCCAGCAATCGGATGACCCTACGCGATTCGTATTGATTGAGGTGTTCCGGGATGCTGATGCGCCAAACAAGCACCGTGAAACGGCTCATTATCTGAAATGGCGCGATACGGTAGCAGATATGCTGGCGGAACCGCGGGTGGGGATCCGCCACATCAATGTGTTCCCGGACGACAATCAGTGGGGGTAAATGATGCGTTTTGAGTTTGCGACGGCGACCCGTATCGTATTTGGGCCAGGGGTTTTGAAGGAAGTTGGGCCGCTGCTGGCAGGGTTCGGCAGGCGGGCACTGGTGGTGACCGCGCGTGATTTGGTACGGGCGGCACCATTGGTCGATGTCCTTGATCGGGCTGGTATTTCGTACAGCATATACCCAACGAGGGGCGAACCGAGCATTGATGATGCACGGCAGGGCAAGCAGCAGGCACAGGACGCCGAATGCGATTTTGTGATCGGCTTTGGCGGTGGGGCGGCAATCGATACTGGCAAAGCCATTGCGGCGCTGCTGACAAACGCGGGTGATCCGCTTGACTATCTGGAGGTGATTGGGCGCGGCCAGCCGATCCGAAACGCGAGCGTCCCGTTTGCTGCGATCCCGACGACGGCAGGGACGGGTTCGGAAGTCACCAGCAACGCGGTGCTGGCTTCCGAGGAACACCGGGTGAAGGTCAGCCTGCGGAGTCCGCTGATGCTGGCGCGGCTGGCGGTGGTTGATCCTGAACTCACGATCACGTCGCCACCACATGTGACGGCAGCTAGCGGCCTGGATGCGCTGACGCAGGTCATTGAACCGTTCGTCAGCAATAAGGCGAATCCGATGACTGATGCGCTCTGCCGGGAAGCAATTGAGCGCGCGGCGAGGTCGCTGAAACGTGCGTATCTGAACGGTCAGGATGCGGCAGCGCGGGAGGATATGGCTGTTGTGAGCTTGTTCGGTGGATTGGCGCTCTCGAATGCCAAGTTGGGGGCGGTGCATGGATTTGCCGGGCCGTTCGGGGGAATGTTCGATGCACCACACGGCGCGATTTGCGCGAGGCTGCTGCCGTTTGTCACACGGATGAATATCCAGGCTTTGCGCGCTCGCCAACCGGAGAGCGCGACATTGACGCGCTATGCCGAGGTTGCAAGGCTGCTGACTGGTCGAAGTGACGCAACGCCCGAAGATGGGGCAGATTGGCTGCACAGTCTGTGCAATGACCTGGCAGTTCCTCCACTTTCAACGTATGGCTTGAGCGAAGCGGATTATCCGGCGCTGATCGAGAAAGCGGCGGCTGCTAGTTCGATGCAGGGCAATCCGATCAAACTGACAGCGGATGAAATGCGGGATATTCTGGTACAGGCGAGCTAGATGAGAAGTGATTGAAGGGTCGAGCGCGGCAGGCATATAATTCGATACGCTTGTCCGTACAGTGAAAAAGGTGCGGTATGGATATTTTTGGGGTTGGCGGCGCGGAACTGGTTGCCATATTCCTGATTATGCTGGTGGTGGCGGGGCCGAAGCGGATGATCCAGTGGGCCTATATCGCTGGGACGTATGTCGCCAAGTTCCGGTCGATGTGGGCGGAGGCAATGACCTACGTCCAGAAAGAATTCGAGCAGGCGGGATTGGACGTGGAACTGCCAAAAGAACCACCGACACGCGGCAGTCTGACTCGTGAACTCAGCAAACAAGCGGAGAAGATCGCAGCGCCGGTATCCAAGCCGCTGCAAGATACACTGGAGGACGTGAGTGCTGATCTGAAGAAGGCACAGACTCCAGTTAGCGGCGGTTCGAAGGTTTCGCCTGCTGGTCACATTCCAACCTCTGCTCCGGCGGCGAATGGATCAGGCGATCTGGGAACCTGGTCAGGTGACGGCAGCAGTGATCCGTCACGCTAACGATGGGAAGCGTCACGGCGGCACTAGTTTCACCTTTGGAGGGAGACATGTCTAGTATCCAGCGACCACTTGCAGTTGTGTTTTTACTGGCCGTGCTGGTGGTAGGGACGGGGTACGCGCAAGATGCTAAGCCGGTGATTACGCCGCAGCCGTGCGAGGCTCCGGGCAGCCTGACAATGTGGGTTTGGGATGAGAATTGGGCGAAGGTGATTGGTGCAGCGATTGAGGATTGGGAAGCTCGGTTCTGTGCCGGAGCGGAGGTTGATCTCCAGGTGCAGCCGTGGGAGCAGTACTGGGATTTGCTGAAGACGAACGCGGCAGGTGGCAACCTGCCGGATGTGTTCAATATGTCGCAGGATCGCTTCTATTTTTATGCCAGCAACGATGTGCTGCTCGATCTAGAGCCTTATCTCGATGCGGCTGGCATTGACCAGTCGGTGTGGGGTTCGGGAATGATTGACCCATACCGTTGGGGTGATGCAAACGATCTGTATGCGACTCCGGTGAATTGGGACACCATCGTCATTTTCTATAACAAGGATTTGTTCGATGCAGCGGGTATTCCCTATCCGCATGCAAACTGGGATTGGAATGGGTTTGCTGCGGCAGCGGCGGCACTCACTGATCCGGCTAACGATGTGTATGGTGCGGCAGTGTACTCAGAGTACCAGTCCGGCTATCCGAACTGGATCGCCTCGACGGGTATTCCGCCGATTGTTGGGGCGGGACGGACGCAGTGCACGCTAAACCAACAGCGAAGCCTGAACGCGCTCAAATTTCTCAAGTCGTTGTTCGACCGGGGTTATATGCCGAGTGTATCGATCATGGGCGGCGCGTCGGCAGATGACTCGTTCAATTTCTGGCTGGCGGGTAAAGTTGCAATGGTCAGCGCCGGGTCATGGAAGCTCCCGGCGGCATTGGAACAGGCGACTTTCCGATGGGATGTGGTGCAGCTTCCGAAGAATCCGGATACAGGACGGAGCCGCTCGATTGTACATTCGGTGGGATATGTGGCATCGGCTAATTCCGCCAACCCTGATCTGGCGGCCAATCTGATCCTATACCTTTCCAGCGACGATGGACAGCGGTACTTTGCGGAAGCGGGTGGAGTGGCGCCGGCTAACCCGGCTGTTCAGGATGTATG
This sequence comes from Anaerolineae bacterium, assembly GCA_034431625.1. Taxonomy (GTDB): domain Bacteria; phylum Chloroflexota; class Anaerolineae; order Aggregatilineales; family Phototrophicaceae; genus CFX2. The sequence goes on from DAOUCY010000029.1 coordinate 178,347, forward strand.
GATCGAGTCGTTTGGAACCACCGAAGTGGATATTCACGCTTTTATTGACGCGACCCATGATTCGCAGGGTGTGACGGTGTTTGATGAAATCTGGGACGCGATCAACACCGATCTGGTGATCAATATCTTTGATTTGGGTATGCCGGTCGAAGATGCGGTGAAACAGGCCTGCGATGTCGTCAATGCTGCACTGCCGAAAGCGCGTTAGGGCAGCAGTAGGGGACCAGCAGATCAAGACGGCGAAATCAGATATTGAGAGAGTAGGGCAGACCAGGTCATACTCTCTCTTGGGGATGATTTCCTCTTCCTCAAAATTGTTCAATTGGCTGAGACGCAGCCGCTATGATGAATTTTCTACTTAATCGATTGGGGCGGACGCCGCTTTCCAGGCGGCAAGCGCTGTGGGGATTGGCGCTGGTTGCTCCCAACGTGATTGGGCTGATGGTCTTCTTTGGCCTGCCGGTTTTGAGCGCGTTTGCGACTTCGCTGACTGACTGGAACGGGATCAAGCCGCCGAAAGTTGTGGGGTTGAGCAACTTTGAGCGGTTGTTCACCGATCCAGCGTTCTGGCAAGCTGTGGGGAACACATTCCGGCTGCTGATCTTTGCCATTCCGGTTGGTTTTGTGTTTTCGCTAGGCGCGGCGGTGCTGCTGAACCAGCGACTGCGGGGGCGTGGATTGTTTCGAACGATTTACTTCCTGCCTGTGGTGACCTCGACAGTGGCGGCCTCGATTGTATGGACGTGGATTTTTCAGCCGCGCTACGGATTGGTTGGCAACCTGTTCGCCGGGTTGGGACTGCTGGATACGAACTGGTTGACGCGGCCTGACCTGGTGCTGATCCCAATTGGGATTGTGATGGTGTGGCAGCGGTTGGGATTCGACATGGTGCTGTTCCTGGCCGGTTTACAGGCGATTCCACGGCGGCTGCAGGAAGCGGCCGTGATCGACGGGGCAAACCGGTGGCAGCGCTTCCGGCATGTGACACTGCCGCTGCTGTCGCCGACGATCTTTTTGGTGCTGGTGCTATCGACGATCAGCGCATTCCAGGTGTTTGACCAAGTGTATATCATGACGGCACGGGTGACCCGAGGTGGAGTGGGGGGCAGCGCGACGACGCTGTCTTATTTTCTTTACGAAAGTGGGTTTTCCCGCTCTGAGTTTGGGTATGCATCGGCCACAGCACTCGTGCTGTTTGTCGTTATCCTGTTGTTTACGATGTTTCAACTCCGCTTGCAGCGGCTGTGGGTCTACTACGAGGCAGAAACGGCGGAACGATGACACGTGCTGAGCGACTGCCGCGGTATTTGGAGCTTCCGCTCTCGCTAAAAGCATTGACTTATGTGATTCTGATGGTTGGGGCCGTATTTATGGCGCTGCCCTTTTTGTGGATGGTCTCGACGGCTTGCAAGTCCCCACCAGAACTGAGTAAGATGCCGATTCAATGGATTCCGCGCGAGCCGGTTTGTTTGGAAAATCTGCAAGGGCTGTATGAGGTATCACCGAACTTTAACCGGTATCTACTGAATTCGGCGTTGGTGACGATTGGGCGGACGCTGGGGCAGGTGGTCACGTGCTCGCTGGCAGCGTATGGCTTCGCGCGGTTCCAGTTTCCGGGGCGGAATGTGCTATTTGCGCTGTGCTTGGGTTTGCTGATGGTTCCATTCCAGGCGATTCTGATTCCGGAGTATTTCCTGCTGCGCGATCTGGGGTGGTTGAACACGTTTTCGGCGATCATCATCCCTGGAACATTCAGCGCATTTGCGATGTTCCTACTGCGGCAGGCTTTCCTGCAAATTCCGCTGGAGATTGAAGAATCGGCCATGCTGGACGGGGCTAATCCGCTGCAAGTGCTGTGGCATGTGATGCTGCCGCTATCGCTGCCAGCGCTGGCGGCATTTTCAGTGATTACGATACAGGCGGCTTGGAACGATTTTCTGTTTCCGCTGGTGGCTGCCAATAGGCCGGATACCCGCGTGGTGACAATTGGGATCAGCCTGCTGCAAGGGCAGCGCAACACACCGTGGAACCTGCTGATGATGGGATCGCTACTGGCGACGCTGCCGATGCTGACGCTGTTTGTAGCCCTGCAACGTTACTTTATCGAAGGCGTCAGCATGGCCGGTGTCAAGCGCTAGGCCGATTCGTTCAAGGCGCTCCGTATTTCGGCGGCCATCTGGCGGGCACGGGCAGGAGCATCACCGATATGGGCGCTAGCGTCCATTAATTCGTATAGTCGAGTCGGTGAGACCCAGCGCGTCACTTCTGGATCGGCGGTTAGAAGCGCGACCAGGGAGTTGGGCTGGCCAGACTGCACTTGATTCCAGGCAGCGAGACTGTGCTGACGAATTATTTCGTGCATGTGCTGGCGATCCGCGCCGGCGCGGACAGTTTCCATGAGCAGCCGCTCGGTGGCTGCGAAAAGGCCATAGGTTCCAAGGTTACGCTGAATGGCGGGGCGATTCAGTCGCAGGCCGTTCAGGATATGCTGCATCCGCTGAAGGAGTTCGTCGGCGGCGAGGAAGGCTTCTGGCAGGACTAAACGGCGGTTGGCGGAGTCATCCAAAGTGCGCTCAAGTAAGCTGTGAGCGGCATTGTCCCAAGCGATACGAGGGAGCGCAGCCAGATAGCGGGCGAGGCTGTCGATGTTTTCAGCATGGATGGGGTTGCGCTTGAAAGGCATCGCTGACGAGCCTACCTGCGACGCAGCAAAGGGTTCTGACCATTCGCCGAAGGTGGGCGACTGGAGAATGCGCAGGTCGAAGGCGAAGCGGTAGATCGTCAGCGCGAGTCCGGCTAAGGCGTTGAGGATGTCCCAGTCCTGGCGGCGTGGATAGGTTTGAGCAGTGATGGGGTAGGCTGGAAGATCAAGCGCCTGCATGATGTAGGTTTCCATCTGGTGTGGGGTGAACGATTTGCCAGTGAGCAGTTCGTGATAGGCGGCTCCTGTACCGACTGCGCCTTTGAAGCCTTTGCCACGAACAGCGCTTAGATTGATTTGCAACGCGTGGTAGTCGTGGAGCAAGTCTTGGGCGGTGACAGCCAAGCGATAGCCGATGGTGGTGGGTTCGGCGGGTTGGAGATGGGTGTAGGCCATGCACACACTGTCTGCTTCGGCTTCGATGAGGCTGGCGAGGCGGGCAAGGAGAGGACGCAAGTGCATCACCAGCAGGCGCAGGCTTTCTCGAAGCCGCAGCGCATCGGCATTATCTTCGATGTCCATGCTGGTCGCACCAAGATGAATGATGCCCCCGCCGACAAGACACTGTTCGGCATAGGTGCGGACTTCAGCCATGAGATCGTGGCGAATTTCTGATTCGATCTGGTGGGCACGTTCCAGGTCGATCTGATCCTGGTGCAGTCGGAGGTCTTCAACTTGTTCACGACTGACTAGACCCGCCTGCATTTGGGCTTCGGCCAATGCTACCCAGATGCGCCGCCAGAGCCGCCGTTTATGCTCCTCCGACCAGATACTCCGCATGGCGTCAGAGCCGTAACGCCAGGTGAAAGGACTGAGGAAGGTGTCATGGGAATAGGTTGATGCCATGAGGTCTCCTGAGAGTCTGAGCCGGTCAAGACACTGCTGGATGATACCTGATGGAGACTGGCAGTTCGCAATGTCCAATCCAGTGTTTCCTGCTAAGATAAGGAAAGGACAACCTTTTTGCAGTTCATGTTGATGCCAGGTTCGCAATGAATTCCCTCGCCAAATTTAATCAACGTCTTGATTCCGCAAACTCTCTGCTTTCGGTGGGATTGGACAGCGATATGCGGTATATGCCGCGCCAGTTCCGTGATGATCCGTTTCCGCAGTTCGCGTTCAACCGGTGGGTGATCGAAGAGACGCACCAATTCGTCAGCGCGTTCAAGGCGAATATGGCCTACTATGAAGCGCGCGGGGACCGGGGATTGAGCGAACTCAAGATGACGATTGACTATATCCATGAGCGCTATCCGGATATTTTCACGATCTGCGACGCCAAGCGAGCCGATGTAGGTTCCAGCAATCTAGGTTATGTGGAGGCAATCTATGACTGGTTGGGGTTTGACGCGGTGACGCTGCACCCGTATCTGGGGCGGCACGCGCTCCAACCGTTCCTGGATCGCACTGACAAGGTGTCAATCATTGTGTGCCGGACATCAAATCCGGGGGCACGCGATATTCAGGACCTTGATGTGCGAGGGCGACCACTGTGGCTGCATCTGGCCGAAAGCGTATCCAAAGAATGGAATGTGAACGAGAACTGTATGGTGATTGTTGGGGCGACAGACGCTCAGGAGTATCAAGCGATTCGAGCGCTGATTGGGGAGATGACCATCCTGATTCCGGGAATTGGGACGCAAGGCGGCGTAATGCAACGGGTTGTGGAAGCTGCGTTGAATAGTTCCAAGCGCGGGGTTCTGGTCAATTCCGCGCGGAGCGTGATTTTTGCAGATGATCCGAGCGCGGCTGCGCGGCGGCTGCGCGACGATATCAATATCTGCCGCAAACTCTGATCTATTCCTGTTCATTCCACGGGCGAACATCAAATTAATGAGAGATTAAGCTGTATTTGTCGGTGAGTCGGCCTACAGCTATAATTTGCCTTCCCTGATTGGGGAGTGCTGGTTCATTTAGGATTTGTCCAAAGGAAAAAAAGATGAAGAAAGTTTCTCTGTACCTAATGTTGTTGGTCCTGGTGCTTGGCGCTGGTTTGTCGACCACGGCCGCGCAGGGCACAGGTGGGGTGATGACTGAAGTTGGCGCAGGCGAGGGGGCAGTAGATATTGTTGCCTGGCCGGGATACATCG
>DAOUCY010000030.1:0-8419 GCA_034431625.1 Anaerolineae bacterium
CCGGCAGTTAAGCTCATGAGCGCGGATGGTACTGCGCTGGTAACGGCGTGGGAGAGTACGCCGCTGCCAACCCCCTTTCTTCCCAACCCCCTCCCCTCCGCTTCGTTGTTTCTTGTGCCTGAATGAATCCGATAGATCAACATCAAAAAAGCGTTCCACCAATCCGACGGAACGCTTTTCGATTCGAACCAGGTCAGCGCGGTGCGAACCTTAGGGATTTATCCCGTAAGTCAGCACCACTTCGTTTGACCTCACCCCGCTGCGCTTCGCTTAACTCCCCCTCAGGCCATCGCAATGGAGAGGGGGCTGGGGGGTGAGGTTCTGAGACGTTATCTGAACTTATCGGATGCAGCACTTAGATTGGCTTCACCTGCGCCTGCAGACGTTCCCACAGCGTGTTCAGCCGCAGGTTCACCACCCCAATCCCGCCAATAATCAGCGCAGCCCCCAGCAGCAGCCGGAAGTCCACCACTTCGTTCAGGAAGATCGCCCCCAGCGCCAGCCCGCACACCGGGATGACATATGTCACCATCGAAGTCCGCGCTGCCCCCAACGCCTGCACAATCGAATAGAACATAGTATAAGCAATCAGCGTATTGAAGAAACCCAGCGTCAGCACAGCCATCAGCACCCGCGGTTCTAATGCCGTGTACGCGACCGGCTGCGGCCCACCCAGCAGCGGCGAGGCGTAGGTGATGATCCCCGTGACAATCGCCGCCACGGTCATAGCCCCCGCTGCCACAACGATCGGCTCCAGGCGGTTCTGAATCACCTTGCGGCTGTACGTTCCCCCAATGCCGTAGCAGAACGACGCCGCCACAATCGCCAGTTGGCCAAGCAGATGCAGCAGTGAGTCCCCGGTGAACGTGCCCTCTTCGCCCGTGCTGCGGCTCGCCAAGATAGCCACCCCCACGAACCCCATCGCCAAACCAAACACTTTGCGAGTCGTGATGCGTTCGTCCGCGAACACAAAATGGGCGATCAGCAGCGTGAACAGCGCCGCAGTTCCCTGGAGCACGCTCGCCAGGCCGCTCTCGATATATTTCTCCCCCCAGGTAATCAGCGCAAACGGAAAAACCGTGTTCACCACCCCCAGGACGACCAGCGGACGGATGCCCGCCCAGTCCAGCGGCAGCCGCTTGCCCCGCAGCAGCAGGATGATATTCAACCCGGCAGCCGCGATCCCCGTTCGGACGAACACCAGTTGAAATGGCCCAAGCTGTTCGACGCCGATTCGGATGAACAGGAATGATGATCCCCAGATCAAAGCCAGTATCCAGAACGCCACCCACGCACGTTGTTTGCTCAATGCCCTTCATCCTGACCTATAAGAAATCTGAGTCGCCCGTGGATTGGACGACTCTACCATTGTATGCTCGCATGGATCGAACAAAATATCCGCGTATTGCCATCACAACACCAGATGCGGCGCAGTCAGCGCGCTGAAGCCCGCCTTGCCCGGCAGCACCCGGCTCCGCCCATACCCCTGCCGCATCCGGTGAAGCTGCTCCGCCTGCCAGTGCGCATCCAGCAGCGTCGGATAGTTCCGTTCCAGATACGTCAGGAAGCGCGGCGGCGTGTTCGAAGATGGCGTATTCCGCTTGAAGAACAGCACCGTGATGAACGGGATACCCCACGACCGGAACACCTCCAGCGTACCGCTCAAGTCCCCCCAGAAGCCGAAAGGACTCAGCGTCGGCACGACGAATACCCCCGCCTCCCGCAGCCGCTTAATAGCATCCATCCGCTGCCCGAAGCGCGGCGCAGCCCGTTCCCACGCCCGGATGAAATCGTCCTGATCCGTCCCAATGCTGGCGCTGACAACTACCGCCGGGCCGCCGTCGGCTGCACGGGTAGCCCGGCTGTACTGCGCCAGGGCCTCCGCATCGCGGTCAGCCCGGAACCGCGTCTGGATCACGATCCGGCGGGGACGCTGCTCGGCAGGCACCGCGTTCAGGATGGCCCAGATGCCGCGCGTCTCCTGCGCTGGTGTGGCGTAAGGATCGGTGACGCCGCTCCAATAGACCGTCCTGCCGGCCAAATGCCCGCGTTCCAGGTGGTATCGCAGCTTCTTGTGAATATCGCGCTTGCGCCGCACTTCAAAGCCCCAGCGCTCCCCGCGTGAGCCGCGCAGATTCGGCGGCGTCAGCATTCGCCCTGCCGGGACATAGCAGAAGAAGCATCCTGCCGGACAGCCCACCTGAGTCTGCATCGTCAGGTCAAAGCCTTCCAAAAATCCCCGCGCCGGCTGGAGGATATCCGCCTGGCTCGAACGGATCTGGATGCGCTGCGGCTGAGGCTGGCGGAACAAATGGACGTACAGCTCTTCGTAACGAGGGGCATCCGGCTCGCGCATGGCACACTCTCCCAACTCAACGGCTGATGCCCTAAATTTTAGAACATTTGATCTAATTCTTCAAGGGTCAATCCACCTCCGTAGGGACGCCATTCTTGGCGTCCGCCCCCTTCCTTCTCATCCTCCGCCTCTCCCCACCACACTCCTCTGCCCCCGTGCGAAACCTCCCCGCTGGGGAATTGCGGTGGAATTTTTCTTTCCTCTGCGCCCTTTGCGGTTAAATCTTATTTCCTCCGATTTTATGCCAAAGAGTAGACAAAATGTCACCCTAAACACCCCATTTTGTGCTATCGTAAGCATACGAATACAAAACTCCCCCCTCCATGGCCATGGTGAGGGGCCGGGGGTGAGGTTATCCCCTCTCCCAGTGTCGCAGGCACGTTCGGGAGAGGGTTGGGGTGAGGGCACTAGATTCGCATATTCTCACATTCTCATTCTTATCATTCTTATCATATTTCGCATCAAGGATCGCATTTTTTTCCCATACAACAACAAACGACCAACCGTGAACGGATTCTGTCTCGCGAAAAGCTGCCCATAACCGATGCGCAACAAACGTCCTCTAGCCCTGGCCTTCCTCCTGCTCCTCGCCCTCACCGCCCCCCTCCTCCAGGCCATCCCCAATGGCGCTGAACACTACTTCATGATCGACGTGGGCGAAACCCAGATCGTCCTGAACACCTGGGGCACCCTCCATTCCACCGGCTACCCCCTCTACGTCATGCTCTCCAGCGCCGGAGTCGCCCTCCTGCGAGGCCTCGGCTTCAACCCGGCCCTCGCCCCGGCCATCCCTTCCCTGCTCTACGGCCTGGCTGCCCTCGCCCTCGTCTACACCCTCATGCGGCGGCTTACTGGCCGCGCGTGGCTCCCCGCCGCCGTGGTCGTCCTCTACGCCCTCACCCGCACCGTCTGGATTCACCTCGCCATCGCCGAAATCTACAGCTTCGGCCTGCTCATCCTGGCCGCGCTGCTCACCCTCGCCCTCTGGCCGGATCATCTCCCCGGACGTCTCGGTTGGCTCGCCTTCATCGGCGGCCTGGGGGTCTTCCACCACCGCGCCCTGCTCATCGCCGCCCCCGCCTTGCTCTACGCCGTCGCCGCCGTCCCGAAAACCCGCCGCGCCCTCCTGCGCCCTGTCACGCTCTTCACCCTGCTCGGCCTCGGACTGCTCGGCTTCCTCCCCTATCTCTACCTGCCCCTCCGCGCCGCGGCTGGTGCTGCCTGGGTCTATGGTGACCCCGGAACCTGGAACGGCTTCTGGGATCAATTCCTCGGGCGCGAAGCCTCCCGTTTCATCGGCGCTCCCCCCACCCTGGAGGGCCTCATCGCCAATTTCAACCTAGTCAACGCTGTCCTCATCACCGACCTAACCGCCCCCGGACTGCTCGCCGGACTGCTCGGCCTCTTCACCGGCCTGCGCCGCCCGGATCGCCGCCCCGCCTTGACGCTGCTCCTCAGCGCCCTGGCTGCCTATGCCTTCCACGTCTTCTTCTACACCGACATCCTCTCCGCCCTCATCCTCCCAGTCACCCTCTCGCTGGCCTTCGGCTGGCTCTTCCTCGCCGATTGGCTCCTCTCTTTGCCTTCCCCTTCTCTTTTCCGATCTTGGCGTCTTGGCGGTTCAATTTCTTTTTCTTTTCTGTGTTCTCTGTGCCTCGGTGGTGGAATCCTCTTCTTGACCGCCCAGAACTTCCCCTTCATCCGCGGCCTGACCACTAATCCCACTGGCCTGGAAACCATCGCACTCGCTCAGGGGGCGCCAGCCGGCTCCACCCTCATGCTCGACTGGGGGCCGCGCCACTTCGCTGTCGGCTTTGCCCGCGATGTCCTCGGCGATCTGCCCGGCGTCCGCCTCGTCTCACACAAAGCCGATTTCCGCGCAGCCATCGCCGGGGAACTGGTCACGCCCGACTTTACGTTTTACAATCGTCCTGTGAGTTGGTGGGAGGACCAGACCGGCTCCCGCGTCTACCTCAGCGCTGCAGCCCCGCATCTAGTCCGGATCGCTGCCCAGCCGCTCCAGGCCAACCCGTCGCCCACCGGCGGGATCGAAGCCCGCAGCCTGCGCCTGGCCTGCACCGCGGAAACACTCACGCTGGAGGTCATCTGGGTGGCAAGCGCCACCCCCTCGCGGGATTACAGCGTCTTCGTTCACCTGCTTGATTCTTCCGGCGCGCTCATCGGTCAGGGGGACCAGGCTGCGCCGGTCTACGGCTGGCGTCCAACCACCACTTGGCTCCCTGGCGAGGCCATTCGGGACATCTACCCCCTCGCCCGCGCGTCAGGAACCGCCCGCCTGCGCTACGGCCTGTACTATCAGGCAGAAGACGGAACCTTCGTCAACCAGGTCGAGTACGACATGCCGGTGAACTGCGATGCCTAAACTTTTCTCTTTGTGCCCTTTCCGTCTTTGCGGTTCAATTCTTCTAGCCTTCGTCTTCGCGGCCTGCACGTCCGCGCCATCCGTTCCGCCCACGCTGACCCCGCCTGCCATCCTGCCCAAACGCCTCGCCACCGTCTACATCTCGCCCACACCCGATGACCTCGCCCGCCAGGCCACGCTCGCCGCCAACCCGCCAACCGCCACCATGCCGCCCGCGACCCTCACCCCGACGCCCACGGCCTATATCGGCGTCTTCCTCGGCGAAGCCGAGACCCTCGATGAAGGCCCACTCCTCGGCATTCAGCCGGTCGAGGCGCTGCCCACGGCCGTCGTTCCAGCCACCGCTGTGCCGAGCTGTCCCGCCCCTGCCGATGTCGTCTTCGGGACGCGCTGGGCGGAGGACAGCCTGCTCAGCAGTACGCTCGGCTGCCCTATTGAAGGCGTCTCGGCCATCAGCGGCACGCTCCAGATTTTTGAACGAGGTGTGATGTACTTCCGCACAGGTGGTGAAGTCTGGGCTATCGGAACCAGCGCCAGGCAGTGGTGGTATGTGCCCTCCGCCCCACCCATCAATCCCGCCGACATTCCCGTGCCGGAAGGCGTCCTCCCCCCCGCATCCGTCTTCGGCGCAGTCTGGCGCGGCATTCCCGGCGTCCAGGATGCCCTCGGTTACGCCCGCACAGCCGAGCAGGCAACACCGCTCTCGACGCAGAAGTTCCAAAACGGCCAGCTCCTCGCCGATGGCATCAGCGGGCAGGTTTTCGTTCTGCTAGCCGATGGCCGTGCCTTCGGCCCCTACTAGGGCACGATCCGCACCGCTGCCAGCGGAACCGCATCACCCAGCATCGTGCCCGCCGCGTCCGTCACCGTCAGCCGCTCACCGTTCCCGCACTCGCCCGCTGGCCGGGTGTCGCAGGTATACAGCCCAGCGTAGAGGGTGTAGTCGCCCGGAGCCAGCGTTTCCGGCAGCTCAATCACGTAATCGTCCTGGATCAGCCCTCCAACCGGCCACAGCTTGGTCGGCAGACCCGCCGGATTGAGTTTGTCGGCCTGGGCAGCGGGCGCCCCCCCCTGGGTCAGGTGAACGAAGCTCGCGTACCCGTAGGGAATGGCCGCTTCAACAGCCCAGTACACGCGCAGTTCCATTCGTCCCCCTGCCCGGAAGGTTGTCCCGTTCAAATCATACCCAACCAGCCGAACCCAGTTGCCTAACCGGTAGTCTGCTGCCTGCTGCGCCAGACGCGCCTCACCCGGTGCGGACTGCTCCCAGGCTCCCCCTGGCCGCATCACCGCGATCAGGAAGACCAGCGCTGCCGCACCGCCCACCACGAACGGGATCGCGTCCCAGCGCTCATCCTGCCGGGAGGGCGCTGAATGCCTACCGCGCCCTAACCAAATTCCGCCCGCCACCAGCACAGCCAGGCTCAGCAGGCTGATAGCTGTGCCTAAGTCGCGCGCGGGCGTCCCACCCAGCCACAGCCGGACGGTGTGTTCGCCCGCTGGAACCGGAAACTGAATCAAGCCGTGCGGCTCTGAGGCTGTGACCGAAACGGCCTGCCCGTCGATTTCAGCCGTCCAGCCGGGGAAGTAATAGGTCAGCACCTCCATCATGAACGGCACATCCGCCCGTACCCGCCAGACATCGTGCTGCGGCCCATGATCGACAACCTCGACCGTCACACCCGGCGGCAGCGCCTCCAGATGCGCTTTGTTGACCGGGTAGCCGTCAGCATAGTCGGCCAGTAGCCGCGGCGTTGCGTCCGGCTCGACTGCAACCGTCTGCGGCAGATATTCATTAGAGAAGGTCGTTGCCCTCTGGAAGCCTTTCAGTTCGGCCGCATGATAGGCCGCTGCCGAAGTATCTACCGTTGGGTAAATCCATTCCGGGATCACCAGCATCGGCGCGGCCAGCCCGATCACGACCACCACCATCCCCGCCGGGATAATTTTCCCCCACTGTCGTGGCAGCCGCGCGATCAAAATCGCGTTCATCCCGCCCAGCACCGCCAGACAGAACACTGCCGGCCCCAGCAGCCGCCACGGAAACTGCAGGAAAGCCATCGGTGTCAGCGTCTTCCACACCGGAGCTGCCGCCGGCTCGATCAAGAAAATCAGCCCAGTTGCTGCCAGCGTGAAGAAGATCGCCGTCCATTCAACGCGCCGGGATCGCAGCCCCAGTGCTGCTGTGCCCAACGCCCCCAACAAACCCAGCCCCCACTGTGCCACGCCCAGGTTGAGCTGGTGTTCCAGCGCATTAGTCACGCTCAGATCATGTCGGGGCGAAGCCGCCAGCAGACGCGCCGCCGGGACGAAGAAGTTCTGGTACTTCAGTTCGGCCGTCCCAGTCAGATTCGCCAGCTTGACCGCGCCACCTTCCTGCATCACCGGCAGCCAGAAAAATGCCGCCACCCCCACCCCCACCGCCAGCGCCGCGAATGGAACAGCAGCATTGTGGGTGCGCAAAGACGCTGTGTTCTGTCCGTCTTGGCGGTTTCCAAGTACCGCCTCCCAAACCAACCATGCCACCAGCAGCCCGCTCAACACCAATGCCATCAGGTTGTGTGTCAGGATCAGCGCCGCGCTCCCCAACGCTGCCGCAGCGAAAGCGCCGCCCCGTCCACTGTCTCGCAGCCAGCGATAAGCCCACATCACTATCGGGAACAGCCCGAAGGCCAGCAGTTCAGGGTAAGCGCCGCGCGAGTAGGGTTCGGTGTACACCAAATAGGGACTGTAGACATAGATCACGGCCGCCAGAATTCCACCCGGCCGTCCAGCCAGGCCGCGTGTGAAGCCGTACATTCCCGCTCCACCCCCCAGCAGGCTGATGAAGATCACGGCCCGCAGCGCATCCACCGCGTCCCAAGCGAACAACCGCGATAGCAAACTGGTCAGATAGTAAGTCAGGCTCGCATAGTAGTTGAACAGCGGCGAGCCGTAGCCGGTATAGAAGGTCTCTGCCCAGCGCGGCAGAAAGACGCCGTGCGTCCAGCTTCGATCCATCTCAGCAGCGCGGTAGACGTGGTACAGTACATCATCCCCGTTCGGCAGCCCACGCTGTACAAACAGCGGCCACAGCGCCAGACTGCACAGTACCAGCGTCACCACCAATCCCCAATCCACCCAGTGGAGAATTCGCCTTGATCCCACTTCTGTTCTAGTCTGTATGTTCTCGGTGTCCCTGTAGTTCAATTCGTCTTCTCTCGGCGGTTCAAGATAGCGGTCTGGGAACAATCGGCTTCAACCAGCGCATCAGTCTATCCAAGGATCACTCTAGAGGATAGACTGTATGCGCATCGGCACTATCCTTCGTGCGAGCAGCCAGCCAGAATCTTTTCTGAAACAGATGCTGCTGGCGAATCGAAATCAAGCCGCAGCTAAGCGAGCAAAGGCAGAAACGCGAGTAGGGGCATGTTCTTTACCCGACAACCAATCCAAGACGCGCAGCAGGTTCATGGCAGTAGCCGTCAACAGATGCTGAAGATGGACTTTGGTCATGCCGATGTAGCGGGCGCGGCGCATTCCCAACGCATGGGTCGCTTGGGAAATCGTCCCTTCAATGCCTGCCCGCTTGTTGTAGGTTTCCTTGAACGCTTCGGTGTTCTCGCGCTGGCGGGCAGCTTGCAAGGCACTGAACTCCGGTTCAGGAATGAAAATCAACTGCCGCCCCTGCGGACTGGTGG
>DAOUCY010000031.1:0-42291 GCA_034431625.1 Anaerolineae bacterium
GGTCGGGCAGCCCACCGAAATACCGTTCCATACTCGACATGGGTGCAGTAGACATCGCTCACCTCGCTTTTGGTCAGCGATTTTCCTCTCCTACCCCCCAATATGCAATTGCCCTAGAATGGCTTAACAGTGAATAGTCCTTGAAAGTGGTTGCCAAAAATGATGAGAACGTGAGAATTTTGCTAATCTTTTTTGTAAATATTGACTTGTCTTCGTTTCGGCTGATATACTGGTTGGCAGTTCGTACCTCTAGGTACTGAGAAAATTTAACCAACATAAAACACTGCGGAGGAATTCGCCGGAATGGGCGCCGTACTGGAAATTCGCAACCTACATGCTTCTGTTGAAGACAAGCCCATCCTGCGGGGTGTCAACCTCACTATCAAGCAGGGTGAAGTCCATGCCCTCATGGGACCGAATGGTTCTGGCAAGAGTACACTTGCCAATGTCTTGCTCGGCCATCCTGCCTATCAAGTCACTGGTGGCCAAATCATTTTTGACGGGGAAGACTTGTTGGAAATGGAACCCGATGAACGCAGTCGTGCAGGTCTGTTCCTTGCATTTCAATATCCGGTTTCCATTCCAGGCGTCACACTCGCCAATTTTCTACGACAAGCCATCAACTCTCGTATGAAGGCTGCAGACCCAGATAGCAAAGGAATCTCTATTCCTGAATTCCGCCGCCTGCTGCGCAGCAAGATGGATTACCTGAAAATGGATCACAGCTTTGCTGGTCGCTATCTCAATGAGGGCTTCAGCGGCGGTGAGAAAAAGCGCGCTGAAGTCCTTCAAATGGCTGTTCTGGAACCGCGTATCGCCATTCTTGACGAGACCGACTCGGGTTTAGATATCGATGCACTACGAATCGTTGCTGAAGGGGTGGATAAACTCAAGGGGCCCGACCTTGGTGTGCTGGTCATTACCCACTACCAGCGTATCCTGAACTATATCAAGCCGCAGTTCGTCCACGTCATGTACGAAGGGCGTATTGTCGAAAGTGGTGGTGCTGATCTTGCGCTACACCTCGAAGAACAAGGCTATGACTGGGTTCGTGAGAAGCACAGTCCTGCCTAAAGCACACCCGTTCTTTTCAGCATCACAGTTGCGAGGAAAGTAATCATGGTTGACTTCGACCTTATCCCCAGCGAAAAGCAGTTAACCGACGCAGAGGCAGCTCTCAAGGACCTGCGCGGTTCCTACGAGGACACCTACGGTTTCCACGACGACGATGTGAAGTATGCCTTCAAAAGTCAGAAGGGTCTTACACGGGAAATCGTATATCAGATCAGCAAAATGAAAGGTGAGCCGGACTGGATGACCGAATTCCGGCTGAAGTCGTATGACATTTTCATCAGCAAGCCTAACCCTACCTGGGGAGGGGATGTCAGTGAAATCGACTACGACGACATCTACTATTACGTTCGTGCGACCGACGAGCGCGGAAGCAATTGGGATGAAGTTCCTGAGGAGATCAAGCGTACTTTTGATCGTCTGGGAATTCCAGAGGCTGAGCAGAAGTATCTTCACGGTGTCAGCGCCCAATATGACTCAGAGTCAGTTTACCACAACATCCGGAAGGACCTCGAAGAGAAAGGGGTCATCTTCTTGGACATGGACTCGGGGCTGCGCGAGCATCCGGATCTGGTCAAGGAGTACTTCGGAACGGTCATTCCACCTTCAGACAACAAATTCGCAGCACTGAACAGCGCCGTATGGTCTGGTGGCTCATTCATTTATGTACCGAAGGGTGTTCATGTGGAAATGCCACTTCAGGCGTACTTCCGCATTAATACCCAGAACATGGGCCAATTTGAGCGTACCCTTATCATTGTTGATGAAGGTGCCTATGTCCACTATGTTGAAGGCTGCACAGCACCAATCTACAGTTCCGACAGCCTGCACAGCGCGGTCGTCGAGATCATCATCAAAGAGGGTGGTCGCTGCCGCTATACCACCATCCAAAATTGGTCAAACAACGTTTATAACCTCGTGACCAAACGAGCGGTTGCTCATAAGCGCGCCACCATGGAATGGGTCGATGGCAACCTCGGTAGCAAACTCACTATGAAGTATCCAGCAGTCATCCTAGCAGGAGAAGGCGCTCACGGTGAGGTTCTCTCAATAGCCTTCGCAGGAAAAGGACAGCATCAGGATGCGGGGGGTAAGATTACCCACTTAGCTCCGAACACCAGTAGCCAAATCATCAGCAAGTCGATTAGCAAGGATGGTGGTCGCGCCAGCTATCGAGGCCTGCTCAAGATCGTCGAAGGCGCCGACAACGTCAAGAGTAATGTTGTCTGCGATGCTCTTCTCCTCGATGACAAGAGCCGTTCAGATACCTATCCATACATCGAAGTCGATGCCCGCAATGTGACGATGGGTCATGAAGCTTCTGTCAGCAAGATTGGTGAAGACCAACTCTTCTACCTGATGAGCCGTGGGCTGAGCGAAGACGAGGCTAACGCAATGATTGTGAATGGTTTCATTGAGCCTCTTGTCAAAGAACTTCCGATGGAATATGCCCTCGAGATGAATCGGTTGATCCAGATTCAACTCGAAGGAACTATCGGCTGATTCGAGTTTTCCGCTTCACGCTATCATCTGGTAATTCTGGAGCTGACTGGTTGAATCGCCCCAGAAGCTGAAACAACAGAGGAGACTAGACACTGTGGTTGCTGTGACAACACACCGGCGCAGATCCAATGCGCCGACTGCGCCGCGCTACACACGAGCAAATGTGGAGGCGCTAAGTGCACAACATGATGAACCCCAATGGCTGCGTGAAAGCCGATTAGCAGCCTGGGAACTCTATGAACATATGCCAATGCCCAGTCAATCTGACGAAGACTGGCGGCGTACCGACTACAGGCACATCCGCTGGGAAGAAGCGGATCGTATCATAAAGCCCAATGGGGTACGTTTCGAAAACATTCCAGCAGCGAATCGTGAACCTCTAATCGGAGATCGACAGGGTGGATTGATGGCGTTCGTAGATGGCAAACTGGCACATTACGAACTCGCCGATGAACTCCGCCAGCAAGGTATTATCTTCACCGATCTTACAACGGCCTGCAAAGAATACGAAGCGCTGGTACGCACGAACCTGATGACCAAAGCGGTACTACCGAGTGATGGGAAATTTGCTGCGCTCCATGCTGCGCTGTGGACACACGGTGTTTTCGTCTATGTCCCCGCAGGAAAAGTCGCCGAGATTCCACTGCATGTTGTAATGTATAACACCCACGACGGTGCGACCATGGGGCATGTCTTGGTCGTATTGGAAGAAAATTCGCAGGCCACAGTATTGGTGGATTACGCTTCCGCAGAAGGTCAGGCGCAGTCAGCCTATATCGGCGCGACAGAACTATTGGTAGGCGATGCGGCAAATCTACAGTATGTCGCGCTCCAGGATTGGAATCGTCTCACTTATGAATTCAGTCACCAGCGTGCCCGTGTAGGCAGTGATGCCAACCTGGATTGGATTGCTGGGACGATGGGGGGGCGCCTGGTCAAAGCCTACATGGAGATCGAGCTGGATGGCAAAGGGGCAAATGCTCGGATGTCCGGTTTCTTCTTCGCGGACAATGAGCAGATTTTCGATCATGATACTCAGCAGAATCACAATGCTCCTCTGACCGTCTCTGATCTACTGTTCAAGGGAGCAGCCCGCGATAACAGTCGAACTGTCTGGCAAGGAATGATCAAGTCCCTTCCAAAGATGCAGAAAATCGATGGCTATCAGGCCAGCCGTAATCTGATTCTCAGTGAAGACGCCCGCATGGACGGCATACCCGGCCTGGAAATCGAGGCTGACGATGTCAAATGCTCACACGCGGCCACTTTCGGCACACTAGAATCAGAACCGATCTTCTACTTGATGAGCCGAGGAATTGAGCGGGCAACTGCTGAATTGATGGTCATTGATGGTTTCTTTGATGAACTGCTGCAGCGCATCCCATTTGAGCGCGTCCGTGAACGGCTCCAGGCTGCAATGGAAGCAAAAATCGTCAAGTAACATCACGGTGGCACAACCAACTGCTTAAAAAGGCGCGTCTATCTTGTTGGCGCGCCTTTTTGTTACAATGAAGACTAGAGAATTCGAGGCTGAAGATCGCCATGTCGTCGTTTGAATCTGTGACACTCCCCTACTCGGTCGATGCCGTTCGAGCGGATTTCCCAATCCTGCATCAGATGCATCATGACGATGTACCCCTAATCTACCTCGACAATGCTGCATCAAGCCAAAAACCTACTGCAGTCATCGAAGCGATCAATGCCTATTACCGGCAATCAAATGCAAATGTACACCGGGGGATACACAAACTCAGCGACGCTGCTACCGAGGCATATGAAGGCGCACGGCTGAAAGTGCGCAAATTCATTAATGCGGGCAGCAAACGAGAGATTATCTTCACACGGGGAACCACAGAGAGCATCAATCTTGTTGCACAAACCTGGGGCAGAGCCAATCTCAAACCTGGTGACATCATCATCTCGACTGTGATGGAACATCATGCCAACATTGTCCCCTGGCAGATACTTGCTGCTGAAAAAGAGTTCACCATCCGCTATGTTCCAGTGCTTCCCGATGGTACACTCGATCTGGACACGCTTTATAGATGGCTTCAGACTGAGCCGGTGAAACTAGTCACAGTTGCTCACGTCTCGAATGTTTTAGGAACCATTAACCCGATTGAAGAAATCACGCGACATGCTCACAATGTTGGAGCCAAAGTACTGATCGACGGCGCCCAGAGCGTGCCTCATCTCCCTGTCGATGTACAGGCTATCGACGCAGACTTTTTTGCCTTTAGTGGGCATAAAATGGTCGGACCAACCGGGGCAGGCGTGCTATACGGTAAACGCAACGTTCTAGAAGTCATGCCGCCTTGGATGGGAGGTGGTGATATGATCGCAAGAGTCACACTTGAAGGAAGCACATGGAACGATTTGCCCTACAAGTTCGAAGCGGGGACTCCTGCGATTGCACCGGTTGTTGGGCTTGGATGTGCAGTTGATTACCTCATGAACATTGGCCTGGACAAGATACATGCTTACGAACAGATCATTACTCAGTATGCTCTGGACCGCCTAGCTGAAGTTCCTGGACTGACCGTCTATGGCCCCAAAGCTTCACAAAAAGGTGCAGTCACAGCTTTCACTTTCCAGGATGTTCATCCCCATGATCTCGCTCAAGTATTAGACACTTATGGGATCGCCATCCGAGCAGGCCATCACTGTGCTATGCCACTACATACCCACTTTGGACTGAATGCTACAGCTCGCGCCAGCTTCTACCTCTACAACACCTTTGCAGAAGTGGATGCTTTGATCGATGCACTCTACGAATCGCGGCGCACACTCACTTTGTGAGCGACGAAAGGATTTCGGCCATGGATTTATATCGTGAGATCATTTTGGACCATGCACGCAATCCCCGTTATCCGGGAATACTCAATCCTGCCGATGTCGATCATGAAGAACATAATCCGCTATGTGGTGACCGACTGCGTCTGACAATGCGGATTAACAGTGAAGGCGTCATCACGGATCTGGCCTGGGATGGAAATGGCTGTGCGATCAGCCAAGCGGCTGCTTCGATGCTGAGTGAAGAAATAATAGGAAAGAAACTTGAGGATGTCCGCAAAATCACAAAAGAAGATATTTTCGAGATGATCGGCATCCCACTAACCATCAACCGGATCAAGTGTGCTCTCTTGGCATTGAAGACTCTGGTCATCGGAACGCAGGGATTGGCCCAATGGCAAACTCTAGAAGATCAGGATGAGGATTGATCCACAATGAATCCAACTCAAACCAATGAATTCATCACGGTCGCATCAACTGACGAGATCTCACCAGGAGAGCGGTTGGTTGTCGAATATGGGCGGCGCTGGGTGGTGATCTTCAATGTCGATGGTTCCTACTATGCTGTGGAAGACATCTGCACACACGATGATGGTCCGCTGGCTGAAGGTAAACTCGACGGATGCGTAATAGAATGCCCTCGCCATGGCGCTACGTTTGATATCCGAACGGGCAAAGTCCTAAGCGCACCTGCTCTGGTGGATGTACCAACCTACACTGTAAGGATCGTAGATAACCAGATTCAGATTGCGGGCCGCGCCTAACACCAGTGAATTAGGTTCGTTACAGAGTCTGAACGGCCGCGAATCTGCGGCCATTTTACTTTCAACAGGGAATACCGATGCTTCCAATGCAAGATATCTATCAGGGACGCACTCTAGTGCTAGGACATCGAGGAGCCAGCGGCAGCGCTCCAATGAATACACTGCCAGCGTTTGAGCTTGCACTGGCACAAGGTGCAGATGGAATCGAGCTAGATACTCACCTGACTAAAGACGGGATATTGATTGTGCTACATGACTTCACTGTCGATCACACGACAGATGGCAGTGGTTACGCTCGAGACATGACCCTGGCAGAAATCAAGAAACTCGATGCAGGCTACAAGTTCAATGATTCGTTTCGAGGCACTCGTGTACCAACACTCGATGAGGTTTTTGAAAACATGGGAGGTAAGCTGCTCATCAACGTCGAGATCAAATCTGAAAGCCAGGATACGGATGGTGTTGAACAGGCTGTTGCTGATTGCATTCGGCGGCATGGTCTACAAAGCAGCAGCATTGTGTCATCATTCAATCCTTACGCTTTACAACGTTTCCGGCAAATCCTGCCCGAAGTACCAATTGGCTACTTGTATGCCCCCGATTGGACATTCTGGCCAGAGATTATGGACACGATCCCACATGAGGCTAGACACCCCCATTTTAGCGTCATCGATGCGGCATATATGAAGTCTGCGAGAGAACGAAACTGGCGCGTGAATACTTGGACAGTCAATGACCCACAGGAAGGACGGCGGCTATGCGGTCTGGGTGTGGATGCCATCATTACCGACTATCCTGATCGCCTAATCGAGGCGCTGCGTGGGTAGGCTGAGCCGAGCATGGTGGGCGCTGATCCGTCTTGGGTTCAGGCTGCTCTACAATGAAATGGCTTTCACCTATGACTTGGTGAGCAACGTGGTCTCTCTGGGATCATGGCGATGCTGGCAGCGTACTGCTCTGAGGCATCTAGAGATACCGAAGGACGGCCTGCTGCTGGAACTTGCACACGGAACAGGTAATCTCCAAATCGATCTTTACACAGCGGATTATCCATACAGCATCGGATATGATCTATCACCCTACATGGGACGAATCGCCCAGAAGAAACTTCAACACTTGCACATTCCTGTCAAACTGGTTCGAGGGCGGGCACAACAGCTTCCATTCTCCGAAGCGCAGTTTGATGCGGTCATCAGCACATTTCCTACGGACTTCATTATTGCCCCGGAAACGCTCCAAGAAGTATATCGTGTATTGAAACCCGGAGGACAATTCATCATCGTTCCTAATGGTATTCTGACCGGGGGCGGAGTTATTGAAGCTGGATTGGAATGGCTGTACAAAATCACCGGGCAGAGGGGCGAGACCGAACGATCTGTCAGCGACTTTCTACGACCGTATGGGTTTACCACAGACACTTTCACAGAAAGATGTCCGCGCAGCATTAATCAGGTTATCGTGGCACGAAAACGAGATACGACTTGATCTGAGTGAGAATGGGGCTGGATTTCGGGCAGGCATCATGCTAAACTCTTGCCCAGACGATGGTGGCTATAGCTCAGTTGGTCAGAGCGTCTGGTTGTGGCCCAGAAGGCCGTGGGTTCAAGTCCCACTAGCCACCCCATATGAAGCACCCCTACTATCAGGGGTGCTTTTGATTCACGACTACACCGGACGACGCACCGTCACCAACCGACGACGCAACTTGAGCCGCAAACCAAAACGCACCGGAACATCCAAAGATGGAACAGGATCGGCTTCACTGACAACCAAGGGATAATCGCCAGTTTGCAGTCTTGGGGATTCGATTGAAACAGCAGGTATCTGCTGGCTCTCGCTCGGCTTGGGCAAACCAAAAAGATCGAACACACTCACCTTCGAAGTATCGACTGTTGAAGGAGGAGATTCTTCGATCCGTACTGGTTCTGAAGTAGGTGTATGCTCGACCAGTTTTGATTGGATAGGCTCCGGCAATTCTGATACTGGGTGAGCAACAACTTCTGCTAGTGAAGAAATAGGCTCATTCACCGGAGCTTTCGACTCAGTTACAGTGACCGCAAGGCGGAGTGGGTCAACGGTTGAAACCGACGCCTTTGATGGATCCAACATCTGTGCCTGCGTTCCCGTAAGCTCCGCAGACACTGGCGCAGCATCAGGGCTAATCAAAATATCATCATTCAACGGAGAGGACGCTTCAGCGACAGCAGGAACACGCGGCCGGGTATCTTCCTCGGACACAGGTGGCTCCCCAACCGGGAGCGGGGCTGAACGAGGCGCAACCTGCGCTGGTTGGTCATCTTTACTGGAATGACGAGAGCGATACTGAGACCTTTCTTCGATCCCAGGTGCATCACGCATGAGTGACTTGGACTCGCGGAGTTCACCGCCAGCCGACTTCTGCATGGCTTTCCACAGGCTGCGAAGGCTGTCCACCATCACTGATTCAAACTGGCGACGGATGCCTACGGCATCACGCATCCCACCAAGAACACCACCCACTTCATAAGTGAGAGTCCATTGGACAATAGTGCCTTCCGGTATCTCTTGGAGGCGGATGCGGCCCTTGCCTTCTTTGAAGGGCACCCCATCGACGTAGACGTATTCATAGCCGATACCATCGTACCAGGCAGTTACTTCGAGAACATATTCACGACCGGAGCCGGATGAATAGCGCCAGCGAAGCCCCTGTCCACTGCGGTGCGCTGGGGTCAAGATAGACAAGCTTTTGCAGTCAACTTGCCAGGACGGATTGTTGGTCACGTCACTGAGGAAATCCCAAACTGAGGCAGCGGATTTCGGAATGAGGATGCGGTGATCTATTGTGGTCATCCAGTAAAACCGACGATCCAGTGAATGCTGTAGTTCAAACGGGCGGATTATGTTACACTGTCTCCGGTTTCGATTGTACCATAGTCTAAATGAAGATCAACCAAATCGGTTGTTACAAGGACGAGACGATTGCCAGCCCCCACACTGGTATTTGGGTTCATTCTGGCGACGCTGCTGGGCGCAGTATTCCATCTGATTATGGGTGGGGACGTGAGACGGCTGGCATTGTTCCTGCTGGCAGGATGGATCGGATTTGCAATTGGACAGCTTATCGGTGTGATCGCAGATGTTGACCTTTTACGGATTGGAACTCTGCGGGCATTTTCCGCCGTTCTGGGAGCGATCATCACGTTGATCCTCACACATTTTCTGACCTATGACCGAAAAAGTTCTAAACGGGTCTCCCGTTGAGGCGCAGTCATGAGCGAACGGCGTCCATCCACTGGTTCTCCCACTCCAGAGCAACCCCGCGGCGAAGCTGGGAAAAACATCCAACGCTACGTGTATCTCGGCGCAGGTGGGCTGGGAGCTATTATCCTCATCCTTTTCCTAATCGGCGTCATTCTTGCTATTCTAACGCCGATTGAAGCGACTGGAGCTAGGCTTTCGTACATCCGCAACATGCTCATCATTATTGTGGTGCTAGAGGGCATTGTCATCATTGGGGCGATCAGCACCTTGATTGTGCAGGTGACTCGGCTGGTCAATCTGCTTCAGAAGGAGTCCCGGCCGATCCTGCATGACGCTCGTCAGGCCGTCCAACAGGCCAAAGGAACTGTTGGGTTCGTCAGCGAAACAGCAGCCGCTCCGATTATTCGCGCAGGATCCTTCCTGGCCGGAATGCGAGTCTTTGTGCGCGAGGTTGGTGGCATCCGGCGAGCTGTGCGGCGGACAGTGAGATCAAACGGGGGAGAATCCAATGGAGCCGCGTGATGAAGGATTGGATCGCGTACTGCTGCTCGGAGGATTCTTATTCGGATTGGCTGCAGGAGCATTGATTGGGCTGTTCCGCGGGCCTCGACTGAATCAGAAACTCTTCCAGAAGATTAGCAAATCCAGCGATCAAATCCGGGGCAAGCTCGATTCGGTTATTCCAACCGACCCCGTAACGCAGAGCCTCAGTGAAGGTAAGGCCGCTGCTCGCCAGCGCCGCGCGGAGCTGGGGTTGGGCTGACAGCGGCTCCAGATTCCAGGCAGCTCAACGCGGCTGAAAGTGAGTCGAGCACGTCTCCGGCCACCACACTCCGAGTACTTCCATGTACTGCTCCCGCTTTGACCCCGGCCAGTCCATGAAGATAGCTAGCGGTGACTGCCGCCTCGAACGGCTCTAATCCCTGCGCCAAGAAACCAACGATCATCCCAGCGAGGACATCACCCGTTCCAGCAGTGGCAAGAGCGTCTGTCTTGAATGGAAGAACAGACTGCCGGCCATCAGGGGCAGCAATAATGGTGTGAGCGCCTTTTAACACTACAACGGCGTTCCAAACCGCAGCACAGTTCTGGATTAGCTGCCAACGATTTGACAGCACTTCGGGAACGGTCTGGTTGGTCAAACGGGCCATTTCACCGGGGTGCGGTGTGAGGATCGTATTTGCTGGCAAGCAGGTGAGCGCACCGGGCAATCCAGCCAAGATGTTCAGAGCATCCGCATCGATAACCCAATGCAGTGGCATATTCAAATCAGGTGCGGTGGATAGAAAGCGCTCCAGCAATCCGCGCGTACCGGGATGAACACCCCAACCTGGTCCCAAGAGAACCGCATCGAAGCGAGGGAAGTGTTCAGCTAGGATCGACAAAGATTCTGACTGAAGAATGCCCTCTTCAGAGGGAAGCGGCAGCCAGGTGGGTTCTAAGAGATGCCCACTCAGAGCAGAAATCACAGGAGGAGGAGCTGCGACGGTTACAAGGCCAACTCCGCTGCGATAGGCAGCCAGAGCCGAAAGGCCGGCAGCCCCAACATAGTGTGTCGAACCCGCGACAATCAAGGCTTTGCCAAAGGTTCCTTTGTTGGCATTTGCCGCACGGGACGGAAGCCAACTACGGATGGTTGAGGCACCAGCCAACGTTCGGATTTCTGATTGGAGTTCAGGCAAGTGGCCAGGAACTCCAATAGTGGCAACGTGAAGCTGACCGACTGCGGCCATACCGGGAAACTCGAACAGGCCAGGTTTCGCAGCAATGAAAGTCACAGTTTCGTCAGCGGTGATGGTGTTGGGATCGAGCGCGCCAGTATCGCAGTCGAGGCCACTAGGACAATCGACAGCGATCACGTAGGGGCGAACCCGAAGGGCAGGTTCGGGAACATCCGGTGTGATGGTCATGCCTTCAGCGCTGTAGGGTGCTTGATCATCGTTGAGTGCTCGATTGACTGCCCGAAGCAGACGAGCGGAGTCATCCCTCAACGGAAGGCGAATGCCAATGCCGTAGAGGGCGTCCAACAGAACATCGGAGCTGGCGACCATGTTTCGCAGCACGCGAGCATCACGGTCGTGCTCGGCATAGGCGAAAAAGACACCAGCTTCGCGGGCGGCTGAGAAATTGTGGTCATCATCTGGGCGAGGTTTGAGGAGGTAACAACGCACAAGAGTGCGGCTCTCCTGGGCAATGATTCGGGCAGCGACCAGCCCATCACCGCCGTTGTTGCCCGGCCCTACTAGAACGGTAACACGGGCATCCGAACGGCCAGCAAGAAGATGTATGACACGGTTCGCAAGGGCACGACCAGCGTTCTGCATCATGCGGTCATAGGAAAGGCCAGACGCATCGGCAGCGGCTTCTACAGCACGCATACGTTCCACCGAAATCACTTTGAGCATGGATCGTTCCCTCGCCCGAAAACTCATTCTGGAGGAAAACCCGATTACCTTTATGGCGGAATCGGCGGAAATGGCGTCAGTGCCGACACGCCGCTAATGCCATTTTGTGGCAGCACGCGAAGAAGAGGTCATTAGTTCGCAGTTTGTGGTTAATACATTTTTAGCTTTTAGCCGGACTGAAGAAGTTATAGTTGATCAAAAAATAAGGTGATCGACGCGAGAAGTGATAAGAATAATAAGAATGAGAATGTGAGAATGTGAGAATCTGATGCCCTCATCCTCAACCCTTCTCCCGAACGCCCGCTAGGAGAACCTCACCCCCGGCCCCCTCAGCCATTGCAACGGAGAGGGGGAGGTCTGTACTCATATACCTACGATAGCACAAAATGGGGCGTTTAGGGTGACATTTTGTCTACTCTTAGGTTATAAAATTTAAGATTAAGGTATTTTCTCCTTGGCTTGTTTATAAGAGAGGAAAGGCAGGCAGGGATGAGTATCCAGTTTGAGAGAATTCAAAGAGAGGCGGAATCGCTCTAATTCGGCCTAATGGTTTACTGAAACAGGGAATGCTTAGTGATCCCGGTTTACGACCATGTTGGCTAAGTCGATCAGACCCTGACGAGCAGCCGAGTCGGGCAGCACGGACAGGGTTCCGACAGCAAGATCGACCAGGCGACGGGCATTGAGGCGTGCCTCGTGGATGGCTTCGCCCTGGAGCAGCTTCTGCTTGATGGAGCTGACCGGATCAGCAGGGGACTCTTCGGCCAGGACAGCTTCGGCAACCGCTACGCCGTGAGAGGCATCGCCATTGGTTTTATAGGCAGCGGCATAGCCACGCCCTTGAGCGAGATCGATCCCGGAGGTCTTTCCAAGCTGGGTCTCATCGGCGGTCAGATCGAGAACATCGTCGATGATTTGGAAAGCCAGACCTACGTTGAACCCGTATTCGCCAAGCGCATCGACGTGATGGGGAGCAGCACCAGCGAACTTGGCACCAAGAACAGCCGACGCTTTGAACAGGGCGGCCGTCTTACGGGCGATGATCTGATAGTAGACTTCGCGGGTAAAGTGGTTCTCTTTGACCGCAGCGGCTTGAAGCGTTTCGCCTTCGACGAGAGCAACGGTGGCATCCGCAAGGATGACGTTGAGGTCTTTGTAGGGAGCCATCAATTCGTAGACTTTGGTGAAGAGGAAGTCGCCGGTTAGAAGGGCAAAGGTACGGCCCCACTTGGCATTGACCGAGGGGCGACCCCGACGAACGACACCATGATCGTTGATGTCATCATGCACGACACTGGCCGTATGAACCAGCTCAACAGCAGCGGCCAGTGGAACCGCCTGTTCCAGATGGGTTCCCCCACAAGCTTCATAGGCCAGAAGGAGCATGCGCGGGCGGACTCGTTTGCCACCTGCCGCGAGAATATGATGGCTGGCCTCCTGGAGCACCTTGACGTCGGAGTGAACCACCTCAAACATCCGGTTTTCTACCAGGTGCATCGCATTATTGGCTGTCATGCTGGTTCACCTCGCCGTCCAGTCGTCCATTTGTTACATTCAGAACAAACTAAATCTAGTATACATTGGCCGCTAGACCAAGTCAACGAAGCTGGCCGAATACACATGAGACACTCAGTTTGCAGCCAGAACACGCGCTCCCCGCGAGGACACGCGGCTGCTACGGGCTATACAGGGAATCTGAGCGCCGTTATAGACTGACTGCATGGCCGAGGCAGCGGCACGCGCGCGCGGCTCGGAGTCACAAATGGCGCAGAGGGTTGGCCCTGCCCCACTGATGACTACGGCAAGCGCCCCTGCCCGTTTGGCAGCGACACGCACTTCAGCCAGCATGGGAATCAGATGAGCGCGGGCTGGCTCAATGATACCATCACTTTCCATCGCTTGAGCCATGGTCTCCACGTCGTCACGATAGATAGCGTCAATCAGACGGGCAACGGCTGCCGTCTGGCGCACCATGTCTCGCAGCGGCACGGAAGTGGGAAGCACAGAGCGAGCTATGGCGGTCGGCACAGCGACGTCGGGGGTGACCATCGCCAGATGGAGGGCGGTAGGTATAGGCATCCGGCGAATGCGTGTGGACTCGATGCCGCTGACGAGGGTGATGCCACCAAACAAGCACGGACCGACATTGTCGGCGTGATAACCGCTAACGGCTGCTTCGCCGTCGAGCGCAGCGGGGAGCAACTGCTCGATGGAGAGCGGATAGCCGAGTATGGCATTGACAGCTACGGCAGCGGCCACAGCGCTGGCAGCGCTGCTGCCAAGTCCGCTTGCCAAGGGGAGACGTTTGAACAAGGTGAGGCGCACACCGCGATCTGCGCTCAACAAGCGGAGAACACTGGCCGCAGCAACACCAGCCGTGTTCTTGGTGGGGTCGCGGGTGAGTTTGCCGTCATCGCCTTCGATGTGGGCAATTTCAACACCCGGTGTATCTTTAATTTCAGCGCGGACGATATCGCCAGGTTCTTCGAGCGCCAAACCTAAAATATCGAACCCCACGCCGAGGTTCGCCATGGTTGCCGGGGCAAATACCTCAGCACTGGTATTCATCATAAGAAGTTGTTATCCTTGCGACGCGAGCCGTTTCATTCATCACGGGAATACTATGCCGAGCATACTACAATGCATGGATTGTGGTAGACAATACCCAATCAATGAGGTGATTTACAACTGTTCGCAGTGCGGAGGTTTGCTGGACGTTCAGCATGATCTAGAACAGCTCCGCAGCACGGTGACACGCGACCAGTTAGACGCCCGGCTTGGCACACTGGAACGACCGTATCACAGCGGAGTCTGGCGCTACAAAGAACTCGTCAACCCGGATATTCCGAACGACCTGATTATCAGCCGGCCAGAAGGCAATACGAATCTATACGAAACCCCTCACCTGGCCCGCTGGGCGGGCGTGAGTCGTTTGTACCTCAAGCATGAAGGGGAAAATCCGACCGGGTCATTCAAAGATCGCGGCATGACGGGCGGGGTAACGCAGGCCCGGGCACTCGGGGTGGAGCGCGTCGCCTGTGCGTCAACAGGAAATACGTCGGCTTCGCTGGCGGCGTATGCAGCTTGGGCGGATATTGAAGGGATTGTGTTCTTCCAGAACAAGCAAGTGGCGATGGGCAAACTCGCTCAAGCGATTGCGTATGGCGCAACAGCGATTCAGGTGAATGCGGACTTTGACCGAAACCTGGAGCTGGTTCGTGAGGTTGCGGGGAAACTGGGCATTTATGTGCTGAATTCGGTCAACCCCTTCCGGCTGGAGGGGCAGAAGACGATCATGTTTGAGACGATGCAGCAGCTTCGCTGGCACGTTCCAGATTGGATTGTCTGTCCGGGGGGAAACCTGGGCAACAGTTCAGCGTTTGGGAAGGCACTTTACGAGATGTGCGAGATTGGGCTGATCGACCGGATTCCTCGGATTGCGATCATCCAGGCTGAAGGCGCAAATCCGTTATATCAGAGCTACCAGAAGGGATTCAGCGGGCTGGAACCTGTCCATGCTGAGACCATTGCAACAGCGATCAAGATCGGCAACCCGGTTAACTATGCGAAAGCGGTACGCGCGATTCGCTGGACAGACGGCGTGGTCGAAGAAGTCAGCGACCAAGAGATTATGGACGCGAAGGCGCTGATCGACCGGCGAGGGATTGGATGCGAGCCGGCGTCGGCCTGCTCGCTGGCAGGGGTCCAGAAACTGGTCCGCAAGGGCATCATCCGCCCACGTGAGACGGTGGTGGGTATCCTGACTGGGCATGTCCTCAAAGATGCGGATGCAGTGATCGACTACCATCGCGGGACGCTGGAGCACATCCATTCGACGTATCCGAACCGGCTCTACCAATCAGAAGCGACTGTTGAAGGACTGCGAGCGATCCTTGAAGCCAAACAGGTCGCCGCGCTGTAGAAATGCGAGCGGGAGAGCATACGCGCTTCGCGCTAAGCCTCTCCTACGAAAACCAGATACTCCCTTTGGTTTGCCTATCAATGCCCCCCAAAATGAGATTTAGGGGAGGCGCAATGAAACGCACCTCCCCCATCTGTCCTCACAGGCCAGAGAGGGCCTGGTCGAGATCGTTGAGGATGTCGTCGGTATCTTCAATGCCGATGGCGAAACGAACCAGGTTGTCTTTGATTCCCAACGCAAGACGTTCTTCGGTAGTTTTCTCATAGTAGCTCATCAAGGCAGGCTGCTCGATTAAGCTCTCGACTCCGCCGAGGCTAGGCGCGATGTAAGGAATCCGGAGACGGTCGATGAAGCGGCTGGTGGTCGCCAAGTCCCCGGCGACTTCAAAGCTCACGACGCCGCCGAAACCGGACATCTGCGCAGCGGCAGTAGTGTAATCGGGGTGCGAGGGCAAACCGGGATACCAGACGCGGTCGATGCGCAGGTGGGATTCCAGATAGCGAGCAACAGCTAGGGCAGTTTTGTTCTGCTGCTGGACGCGCACACCGAGGGTCTTGATACCCCGATCTAACAGGTAGGCATTCTGAGGATCGACGACCGCGCCGAGGACGCCACGCCCATCACGCAGGGCTTTGATGCGGTCAGCACGACCGACGACCACGCCGGCCAACAGATCATTGTGACCCGACAGGTATTTGGTGGCGCTGTGAACGACGAAATCGATGCCCCATTCGAGCGGACGCTGGTTGATGGGGGTGGCGAAGGTGCTATCAATGAGCGTGAGAACGCGGTACTGCTTTCCCAATTGAGCGATGCGTTCGAGATCGGCAATACGAAGGTACGGGTTGGTGGGACTTTCGGAGATGATGAAACGGGTCTTCTTGGGAATGATGGCGGCTTCCATGGCGGCGTAATCGCCCATCGGGACGACGGACGTTTCGATGCCGAAGCGCTTCAGAAAAGTCAGACAGAACTGGCGAGTGCGGCGGTAACAATCATCGGTCATGACGATATGCGCGCCGGATGGCAGGACAGTCAAGAGGATGGAGGTAACGGCAGCCATGCCGGAAGCGTAGAGCACGGCGTCATCGCCCGAATCCAGGGCAGCCAATTTGCGTTCGACAGCAGAAACTGTTGGGTTGCCATAGCGCCCGTATTCTTCGCGGTCATCGCCATCGCCCCAGGTCTTGCGCTCCATGTAGTCGATGAGTTCCTGGGTATCACCGAAGGTGTAAGTCGCGGTCTGGACGATGGGGGTATTGAGAGCGTTGAACGCTTTGCGACGCTTCGTTCCCGAATGGACCGCGCGGGTGCTGTCGCCTTTGTGGGGAGGGGTATCTTCGCCGGGATTCACCAGACTGCTTACATTGTCGTCCGCGTCGCGCAGTGTCATCGCTGACCTCCTGAGTAACCCATACCTAACGGGGCGAAAAAGAAAAGTCCGGCCTCATGCTGAGAACCGGACTAGATTTGCCAACAAAAAAGACTTCGGCGAGAAGTCTTTGAGTTCGAGCCTGAACACGATATTCAGGAGTCGCTCTCATCTGTCAGCATAATGCTGCCGGAGTTGGCACCTTCCCACAGAAGTGTGGGGGTTGCCGCGGTGTCTTAGGGCCGTTCCCTCAACCGCTCTCAATGAGACTGATACTGGTATTCAGTTGACTTTTGAGAGTGTAACACAGCTTTGCGGCGACGGCAAGGATAGCGCAAGAGAAGTTCGTATTATAATGTAATCAAGCCAGAGCACCTGTTGGAGCAAACTATCCTTTGAAACTGGATATCATGATTATGAGCGGGGTGGAAGATGGGCTGCGGCTCACTTACACCAGCGAAAATGGCGATGGGCAGTGGGATGCTGCTCATGAGCAGTGGAAAATCAGCATTGGACGGCGCGAAGACAGCGACATCTGCCTGAGAAACGATACGTTCATTTCACGGCAGCATGCTTATATCTGCTGGGAGAATGGACGCTGGTGGCTGCAAGATTGTAACAGCACCAACGGAACGTTTCTGGAAGACTCGGACACAGATGCGCGGGTGCGTGGAATGATACCGCTGGCCTGTGGTCAACTCTTCCGCGTGGGGCACACCTGGATGCGCGTAGAAGATTCAAGTGGATAAGTCATGCCATATATCAGCCTAAAGGACATTCTGATCAACGCGCGCCAGGAATCGGTGCAAATGCGGCATCATTACCTGGGTGTTGAGCACCTGTTCATCGCGATGCTGCAAATCCAGGGTGGGCTGGCGGCAAGCATTCTAGAAGATTTTGGACTGTCGGCTGATTATGTGATCGACGCGATACGGCGCAAGACCGAACGCGGCACTGCTCAGCGGCTGTGGGCAGGGTTCCCTTACACACCGCGTGTGGATGTCGTCATGGATATCGCCAACGATCTGGCACTGGACAGCGGAGAAGAAATCACCGAACGAGAACTTTTCGAGGCGATTCTAGTTGAAGGGGACAGCCTGCCGATCCGGGTGTTAAGCCGGTTGGGGGTCAATCTGGAAAAGCTGCACGAAGCTGCACAAACGTACACGCCTAACCGGAATCCGCATCCGCCC
Source organism: Anaerolineae bacterium (assembly GCA_034431625.1). Taxonomy (GTDB): domain Bacteria; phylum Chloroflexota; class Anaerolineae; order Aggregatilineales; family Phototrophicaceae; genus CFX2. Next base: position 18,264 of record DAOUCY010000031.1, read on the forward strand.
GACATCCGTGTTGAATTCAGCGAATATTTCGGGCGCAGTCAGGCTATTCAGAGCGAGCATCTTTTCCTGCTGAGACGGATGTTTTCCAATTACAACGGGATACGGATCGAGCAACAGCTCACCGGGTTCAGCGGCGCAGTGGTGCTGGTGGTGACTCCGATTCAGGCAGACGGACGGGAAGATGCGCCAGTGGTGGTGAAGATCGATCAAGCCGATGTGATCCAAGACGAGGTGCAGCGGTTCGATGCGCATGTCCGGAGTGCCCTCCCGCTACAGACGGCACGGATCGAGGAACCGCCCACAATGCCGGAATCATTCGAGCTAGCGGGGCTGAAGTACACCCTGGTCGCCAACACAGGCAGCATCCCGCAAGACCTGCGACAGCATGTGCAAGCAAACGGAATTGGGGGCATCACGAAGCTGCTCCGTAAAGATTTGTACGAGCCGTTTCGGAAGACCTGGTGGGCACAGCGGCGACTGTTTCGATTTCAGGCGTGGCAAGAATACGATTGGCTGCTCCCTCCCCTACTCATTCTAGACCTACCGGTCGATCACGAGCCGTTGGATACAGCACACACGTTGAAAACACCGATCAACCGGGTGAAACTCAAAGCTCGGATGCAATCGATGGAATTCAGCGATACGGTCATCCTAGAAAACTTCACCGTCCAGCGGGTGGATCGCCAGCACAGCCTGCTGAAGCTGGCAGCAGGTTACGGCAGCGAGGCAGACAAACGAGCGTACAAGGTCGAAGTGCGTGGGGTTAACCGACTGGCACGGACATTCTACCGGGGTGAAGTACTGGATCGATTTGTCGGGTCGGTGTGGAAGACACGGCAGGACATCCTGCTAGAGGCCGTGAACAATCTCGAGGGAAACTTCTCGCCACAGGCTCCAACCATTCAAGCAGGGGGAATGGAGATTCCCAACCCACTGGCGCACTACGAGGATCTGCTCGACCGGCATGTGAACGGTTCTATGAGCAAGATTCACGGGGATCTCCACCTGGGGAATATTCTGGTGGGGCCAAATGACAGCGTCTGGCTGATCGACTTCGGGCATACGCGCGACGGGCACACCCTATGTGACTGGGCCACTCTGACAGTCAGCATCCTGGGTGATGGTGTCATGCCGAGTTTGGGACATTCATGGGATGAGGCTGGCCTCATCCTCCAGGCGATGGCAGCGCTGGGTGGGCATGTGCCCATGCCCAACGGAAGCCAAACGCGAGTCAATGATGCAATTCAGGTGCTCGGCGCTATCAGAGAAATCGTGCAGGAGTGCCTGACCTCACCAGGAGAATGGCAGGAATACTGGGTGGCGCTGGCACTGTGCGCGCTGCGAGCAACGACCTGGAAGGCGATGACGCTGGGTGGCCGGCGGCTGATGTTCCTGCTTTCGGGGTTATCGATCCTGGAGATCACGCGGCATCTGGCTGGCGGCGGTGAGACCCCATCGCCAGATCAGGCTGACCTTACGGACCAGCTGCCCATACGAGTCAGCCGGTCCGAGCAAGCAGGCGAGGAGTCGTAGCTACTCGACCATGATGTTACAGATTTGAGATGATGGCCTGAGTCATTTCGGTCGTGCTGATGAAGCTGCCACCGCGGACAGCAATATCAGCGGTGCGCGCGCCGGAATTGAGGGCCGCATCGACAGCACTCTCGACTGCTTTGGCTTCCGCTTCAAGGCCGAGACTGTAGCGCAGCAGCAGGGCAGCGCTGAGGATCGTGCCAATCGGATTGGCTTTACCCTGCCCGGCGATATCGGGAGCAGAACCGTGGATCGGCTCGTACAGGCCAAAGGTTCCTGAACCGAGCGAGGCTGAAGGCAGCATCCCCAATGACCCTGCCAGCACCGAAGTTTCATCGCTGAGGATGTCCCCAAACATGTTGCTGGCGACGAGCACATCGAAGCTGGCTGGACGAGTCACCAGATACATCGTGCAGGCGTCTACCAACACGTGATCGAGTTCTACATCGGGATAATCCTCATGCACTTTGACCACCGTTCGCCGCCAGAGGCGCATCGACGCCATTACGTTGGCTTTATCGACAGAGGTCAGCTTCTTGCGACGGCCCTGGGCAGCGCGAAAAGCGACCTGAGCAACGCGCTCGACTTCAGGGACTGTATACAGTTCAGTGTCGTAGGCAGTGTCCCCGTCTCCCTGTTCCTGGCGTGGGCCGAAGTAAATACCACCGGTGAGTTCACGGACGAACAAGAGATCAACGCCTTCAAGCAGTTCAGGGCGGAGGGGCGTGTGCTGCGCCAAGGCGGGATAGGCCTTCACGGGGCGCAAATTGGCGAACAGATCGAAATGCTTGCGCACCTTCAGCAACCCTTGTTCGGGGCGCACTGGAGCAGTGGGGTCTGACCATTTGGGGCCGCCGACGGCTCCGAGCAGGATGGCATCAGCGGATTCGCAGGTGCGAATGGTCGAGTCGGGACAGGGGTCGCCAAACTGATCGATAGCAATGCCCCCCATCGGGGCTTCATTGAACACAAACTCATGGCCGTACTTCGCGGCGATCTTCTGCAGAACGATGATGGCTTGCGAGGTGACTTCGGGGCCGATGCCATCACCCGGCAGCACCGCGATGGTTGCTTTCATGCGTGATTCTACTCCTGATGGTTCGAGAAGAGAGCTAACTTGGCGCAGAAGAAACCTCAACAGGCGCGGCAGAGGTCTCGTCATGGGCTAGAACCAGACCGTATTCCACGCTATCGACTAAGGCGAGCCAACTGGCTTGGATGATATTGGTTCCCGCGCCGACGGTACTCCAGCGGCGATTGCCGTTCTGGGTATCGATCAGCACGCGGGTAGATGCCGCCGTACCATTGTTGCTGTCGGGGATACGCACTTTGTAGTCGGCTAATTGGAACTCGGCCAACCGGGGGTAGCGCGGCAGCAGGGCTTTACGCAACGCCAAGTCGAGCGCGTTGACCGGGCCGTTGCCATCAGCGGCTGTGTGGACGATGTCGCCATCAATATCAATCTTGAGCATGGCCTGCGACAGGGCGTGCCCTGCCCGCTCGGCGACAATGACGGTGAAATCGACGAGGGTGAAGATGGGGCGATAGCCGGGTTTGGCACGATGCAGGCGGACGGCAACCGATGCTTCTGCACCTTCAAAGACGAAACCTTCGTTTTCGAGGTGCTTAATCTCGTCGAGGACGGTCACAGCTTCTTGGCGGGAAACGTTGAGACCGAACTCTTCGGCCTTGCTAAGCAGATTGCCCTGTCCCGACAGATCAGAAACCAAGACGCGCATCTCATTACCGACCTGTTCAGGATCGATATGCTGGTAGCTGTGAACATTGCGGCGCATAGCAGCGACATGAATACCTCCTTTGTGAGCGAAGGCACTCTTGCCGACATAGGCTAGATGGTTATCGGGCGCAAGATTGGCGATCTCGGCCACGGTGCGCGACAAATTCACCAATTGGCGAAGGTTGGCAGGGTCGGGCAAGCACCGAATCCCCATTTTGAGTTCCAAATCAGGGATGATGCTGCACAAGTTGGCGTTGCCACAGCGTTCGCCGTAGCCATTGATCGTCCCCTGAACCTGCACCGCGCCGGCCTGAACCGCCGCGAGGGTATTGGCAACAGCCAGTTCCCCGTCGTTGTGGGTATGAATGCCCACAGCGACATTCGGGAACGTCTGGCGCACAAGCTCGACGAAATGGGTGACTTCCCAGGGCATGGAACCGCCGTTGGTGTCGCAAAGGACAACCGCATCCGCGCCTCCCTGTACGGCCGCTTCGATGGTTTCCAGGGCGTACTCCAGATCGAGCTTGATACCATCAAAGAAGTGTTCAGCGTCGTAGATGACTTCTTTGCCCAACGATTTGAGATAAGCCAGACTCTCACGAATCATGCGGAGATTTTCTTCCGGCGTAGTTTGGAGCACGTCGGTGACATGGAGCATCGACGTTTTGCCGACGACCGTGACAACCGGAGTCTGCGCCTCCACAAGCGCGACAATATTGGGATCACCAGCGGGATCACTCTGCTTACGACAGGTGGAACCAAACGCAGCAATACGGGCATGCTTCAATTCCAGACTGCGGACTTCATCAAAGTAGGCGGCATCTTTGGGATTAGACCCCGGCCAACCGCCTTCAATATAGGCCACGCCGAAAGCATCTAGCAGACGAGTGATCTTGAGCTTATCGGCAACAGACAACGAAATTCCTTCGCGCTGGGTGCCATCACGCAGCGTGGTATCGTAGATTGCGATTGTCATGGCGGACAGTCCTTTCAAAATCAGGCGGTGGTCATCACACGCCCTGGATGAGCAGCTTCATAGCGCCCGATGTCTGCATCCAAACTCATTAAGAATCCCAGTTGATCCACACCGTTCAACAGGCAGTAACGTGAGAACGGATCCACCGGGAACGATACAGTACGCCCATCAGGCAGCGTGACCGTTTGAGACTCCAGATCGACGGTAATCTCCGCAGACGGATCTTCCTGTGACAGGCTGATCAACTGGCGATGGGTATCAGGATCGACAACAACGGGCAGCAGGCCATTCTTGAGCGCATTGTTGCGGAAAATATCGGCAAAATAGGTACTGATGACCGCTTTGAAGCCCGCGCCTAACAACGCCCACGGAGCATGTTCACGCGAGCTGCCACAGCCAAAATTGTGCCCGCCGATGAGCACAGCCGCACCCTGATACTGGGGCTGGTTGAGCGGGAAATCCGGCTTCGGTGAACCATCCGCTTCATAGCGCCAGTCAGAGAAGCAGGCCGCTCCTAAGCCATTCTTATCGGTGACTTTCAGGTAGCGGGCAGGAATGATCTGGTCGGTGTCGATGTCATTGATGGGTACAGCGACCATGCGCCCGGAGAATTTCTGGATCGGTTCCATCTGATGCCTATTCCTTCGTTCAGTTACTACTACTTAGTTCGTCAATTCGCGCGGATCCGTGATGACGCCTTTGATGGCGGTGGCCGTGGCTGTTAGCGGACTCGCGAGGAAAGTACGACCACCCTTGCCCTGACGGCCTTCGAAATTACGATTGCTGGTGCTGACGGCATACTGGCCAGGCTGAAGCTGGTCGCCGTTCATGGCGATGCACATCGAACAGCCGGCCTCACGCCACTCTGCACCGGCTTCACGGAACACTTTGTCCAACCCTTCGGCTTCGGCCTGAGCTTTTACCTGCTGAGAACCAGGCACAACCATCATGCGGACATTCGCCGCGACTTTGTGCCCTTTAATGAGGCGGGCAGCTTCACGCAAGTCGGAAATACGGGAATTAGTGCAGCTCCCTACGAAGACGACATCGACCGGCTTGCCGAGCAGTTTCTGTCCCGGCTCCAGAGCCATGTACTTGAGCGCCTTATCAAGCGCCATCTTCTGGCTGGCGTCAGTGAGTTTGTCCGGGTCAGGAACATAGCCTGTGATGGGCATTCCCATACCAGGGTTGGTCCCATAGGTAATCATCGGAACGAGTTCATCGGCGTTGAGAGTCACTTCGGCATCGAAGTGAGCACCCTCATCTGAAGGAAGCTGCCGCCATTCCGACAAAGCGCGATCCCAGGCTTCACCTTTCGGAGCATAGGGGCGACCCGCGACATACTGGAAGGTAGTATCGTCCGGGGCGACCATACCTGCGCGCGCGCCGCCTTCGATGGACATGTTGCAAATGGTCATGCGCCCTTCCATGCTCAGCGCACGGATCGCTTCGCCCATGTATTCCACAACATAGCCCGTGCCACCACCAACTCCAATCTTGGCAATGATCGCCAGAATGATGTCCTTGGCCGAGACACCGGGGCCGAGGCGGCCATTTACTTTGATCGCCATGGTTTTCGGGCGGCTTTGCAAGAGGCATTGGGTCGCCAGCACATGGGCAACTTCGCTGGTGCCGATGCCGAAGGCAAGCGCACCAAATGCACCATGCGTGCTGGTGTGACTGTCGCCGCAGACAATGGTCATACCCGGCTGAGTGAACCCCTGCTCCGGACCGATGACATGGACGATACCTTGGTTAGAAGTCCCCAGGTCATAGAGCGGAATACCGAAATCGGCACAATTCTTCCGCATGACATCAAGCTGAGCAGCGGCCATTGCATCTGTCACAGGGATGATGCCCAAGGCATTGCGCGGCGTGGTGGGCGTACTGTGGTCCATAGTCGCGAGGGTACGGTCGGGGCGGCGCACCTTTAAGCCCTGTTCGCGAAGCTGGGCGAAGGCCTGCGGCGAGGTGACTTCATGCACCAAGTGCAGGTCGATATAGAGTACGGCGGGGGTATCTGGGGTCTGGGGACGAACCAGATGATTCTGCCAGACCTTCTCGAACAAAGTACGTGGGGTCGTGTTGTTTCCACTCATTCTGACTCAATCTCACACTCAGTTGAACTCAGGACAACAAACAGTCAAACAGCGCATCTGCTGATCGCCAGGCGGCTAGGCCAGCCAAGAGAGCAGCTACTTCTCCGCATGCTGAACGGAGACAGTTGAAACCTCACCTTCGGGTTTCTGCCCCGCCAGCCCCATCACTGCAACCATGCGGTTCAAGGCAGCGAGGTAAGCTTTGACGGAAGCCACGACAATATCACTGTCCGCGCCATAGCCACCAAACGAACGCTTTTCGTCTTCGGCAGGCGATATCCGCACCGTTACCTCGCCAAGGGCGTCGATGCCTTCAGTGACACTGTGAACACTGTACTCGATGAGCGTATTGGGCGCTTTGACAATGGCGTCAATAGCCTTGTAGCTGGCATCTACCGGGCCACGTCCGACGGCAGCATGGACGAATTCTTCACCAGCGATGCTCCGCATTTTGACGGTGGCAGTGGGCATACCCATTGTACCGCAGGTGACCTGAATATCTGCCAGGCTGAAAAACTCTTCTGGACCGTGGAATTCGTCAGCGATCAGAGCTTCCAGGTCGGCATCGGTGACAGTTTTCTTGGCATCGGCCAACTCCTTAAAGCGCATGAAGACCTGGTTGAGGGCATCGCCTTCGAGCTTGAAGCCCATCTCTTGCAGACGCACTTTCAAAGCATGGCGGCCACTGTGTTTGCCCAAGACCAGACGGCTCTGATGCAGACCAACGGTCTCTGGGGTCATGATCTCGAAAGTGCTGGCATGTTTGAGCATTCCATCCTGATGGATGCCCGCTTCATGGGCAAAGGCATTGGCGCCGACGATGGCTTTATTCGGCTGGACATTTATGCCGGTGTAGTTACTGACCAAACGGCTGGTCTTCATGATCTCGCGGGTATTGATGTTCGTCCGTAGGCCGTAGTACTTGGAGCGGGTGTGCAGCGCCATCACAACTTCTTCCAGGCTGGTATTGCCCGCACGTTCACCGATTCCGTTGATGGTCACTTCGACCTGGCGTGCGCCGGCCAGGACACCAGAGAGGGTATTGGCCGTTGCCAGCCCCAGGTCGTTATGGCAGTGAACCGACCAGATAATGCCGCTGTTGGGACCCGCACCAGGGGTTTCGGCGATTAGGTTGCCGATGAATTCGCCCCACTCGACTGGGGTGGCATACCCCACGGTATCAGGAATATTCAGCGTGGTCGCGCCGGATTCAATGGCTACTGCACAAGCCTCGACCAGGAACTGCGGATCGGCGCGCGCTGCATCCATTGGGCTGAATTCGACATCAGCGCACAGGCTACGGGCCAATGTGACTGCTTTGCGGACCACTTCCAAGGCCTGTTCGTGCGTGATATTGGAGATGTACTTGAGGTGAATATCGGACATTCCCAGGAAGGTATGGATGCGCGGTTTAGCAGCATGTTTGACACCTTCCCAGCAGGTGAGAATATCCTTCTCAACAGCGCGGGCAAGGCCGCAGATGGTCGGGCCGTCAGGCGTTCCGACTTCACGGGCAATGCGCTGAACGGCAGCAAGATCATCTGGCGAGGCGGCAGGGAAACCTGCTTCGATGATGTCCACACCAAGATGCGCTAGTTGGCGAGCGATCTCAAGCTTTTCGGCACTGGTCAAGGTGGCGCCAGGACTCTGCTCGCCATCCCGCAAGGTGGTATCGAAAACTCGAACCAGTGTGTTATCAACACCTGTGGACATAACCTGATGATCCTTTCCTCTCACTGGTCACCGAAACGGTAGTCGTCGATGCCGGCAACCGGTTCGTAGCCAATTTGTTGATAGATGTGATTCGACGTCGGATTGCTGAGGTCTGTGAACAAAAAACAGTAACGACGCCCTGCGTTCAGCAATTCCTGACTGAGTGCCGCAACACACGCGCTCGCATAGCCTTTGCGCCGGTGCTGCGGCGGCGTATAGACCGGACCAACACGAATGCCATGTGGGGTCGGACCGGCATATCCAGCCATCGAAACGGGAGTATCCCCTGCTATCCAAAAAACTAGGCCGCGCACGTCGGGATGAGCGGTCAAGTAACGGTACGTGATCTGCTCGGCCTGCTCGGTCGAGATAGGCGTGAGCGCATCGGCATGAAAACCGACCATCCAATCTGTGATGAGCGCTCGGTCGCTGGACTCGAAACGGCGCATTTCCCCAACAACAGCAGTGTGTAAAGGGTTAACCTTTTCCAACTGATAGACCCGCTGAGACATGTTGAGGTGGGCAGATTTCCCCGATACTGCCGTCCAGCACCATGCCAAATCGGCTGATAACCAATTGGGAACATGAGCGCCGGGGATGCTGTCCCCATAGAGCCAATAGGCATCAGCGATAATCAAGTTGAGCGCCGCCACGTGAGCTGTATCCGACACAACCAACCGATGAGGCGGCGTTCGCAGTGCGGCAGCAATCACCTCGCCGCCGTCTTCAACGTAAGCTAAGTACGGCGGTTCGGAATACTCGTTCGTTCGAATCAAGGTGGTACAGAGTCCGAGCATCAGGCAGTGCAGTGCCTCATTCTTCAGCAGAAAAGGCTGAACACGCTCGGAGAAAACGCACACATCGTCCAGGCGAACGAGTTTCATCAAAACACCAATTCCAACCTAGGATTCCTGCTTGATGCGCTTGGCATTCAAGAAAGGCATCATGTCGCGCAGTTGTTCGCCAACCTGCTCGATCAACAAACTGTGTTCCTGCTTGCGGCGCGGAATGAAGTTGGGACGGCCAACCTTGTTTTCGTGGATCCACTCACGGGCGAAGGTTCCGTCCTGGATACGATGCAGTACACCCTGAAGCTCTTCTTTGACCATACCTTCGATCTGATCGCCGACAACATACCCGCCATATTCGGCTGTGTCGCTGACGCTGTACCACATATAGCTCAGGCCACCCTGATAAAGGAGATCGACGATCAATTTGAGTTCGTGCAGACACTCGAAGTAAGCGACTTCAGGTTGATAGCCTGCCTTGACGAGGATTTCAAAGGCCGAACGAATCAGCGCGGTCACACCGCCGCAGAGGATAACCTGCTCCCCGAACAAGTCCGTTTCCGTCTCCTCTTTGAACGTTGTTTCGATCACACCGGCGCGGGTGCAGCCGATGGCCTTGGCGTAGGCCAGGGCGAGGGCTTTGGCGCGGCCAGTAGCATCTTGATGAACGGCCAGCAGACCGGGCGTGCCGGCGCCTTCTTTGAAGACTTCGCGGACGCGATGGCCGGGGGCCTTGGGCGCGACCATGGCAACATCAATGCTGGCAGGGGGCTTGATCTCACCAAAGTGAATGTTGAAGCCGTGGGCAAACATCAACATACTGCCGGGCTTGAGATTGGGGCCGATATCCTGGGCATAGACTTCAGCCTGTTTGGTATCCGGGATCAATACCATGACAACATCGGCCTGGCGTGTGGCATCGGCAACCGAGAGAACTTCAAGGCCATCAGCACGGGCTTTATCGGCACTCTTGCTACCGGGATGAAGGCCGACCACCACTTTCATACCACTATCTTTGGCATTGAGCGCGTGGGCATGCCCCTGGCTCCCATAACCGATTACGGCAATGGTCTTGCCATTCAGCAGCGAAAGATCCGCATCTTTGTCGTAGTAAAGCGTTGCCATTGAGTTGGTTTACTCCATAAGTAGGGCGCGGTTTAGTCCACGCCGCAGAAAGACCCAGATCACACTAAAGAGGAAACGCCTTGATGAGCGCTCCCTGAAGCGAAAAACGATAGTCCGTCTGAATATTCATCTCAGCACGAACTTCAAGCGGCGCACCATCAAAAAGCAATTGGATGACGGCGACATTGTCTGCAGGAGTCGCCATCCGCGCCACCCACGATTGAAAGTCCAGGGGAAGTTTCCAGGTGAACAACACTTCTGACTGGAACCCTACCTGTACCAACATGGCCTCCCATTGAGCAATAGTGTGATCGCGGACATGGGACGGATCACGCAGGAGTTCAATGGTTTGGAGAAAGGTGTCCAGCACGGGTTCTTCAGGCGATACGATGTCGCTCAGAAGGAAAACCCCACCAGGCTTCAGCACACGACGGAATTCTCGAAGCGCCAACACCGGACGCGGCCAGTGATGGGCGCTATAGCGGGATACAACTGCATCGAAGGAAGCTGACTCGAAAGGCAAGTTCTCGACATCACCGCGCTGAGTCACCACATTGGTGCAGCCACGTTCTGCGGCAAGCTGTTCGACCTGGCGCAGCATCGGCTCGGTTAGGTCGTAAGCGGCAACTTCCTGAACGAACGGCGCGACAGCTACGGCGGTATGTCCCGCACCGCAGCCTGCATCAAGAACGCGGGCGGCATTCATGCGCTGGACTTCGTGAGCAAGGCGCTGCAAATCCTCACCAGCCGCGTGAACAGCGCTGGTGCGGTACTGCTCGGCAACGCTGCCAAACCGCTGCTGTATCACAGTCTTCACAGTGTGCATCGAAAAACCCACCGTTCCTGCGGGCCTATCCTCTGCGTAGAGAACAAGCTTGCCTTCCGAGATGCTACGATCTGCTAGACGCCATAGACCTGATAGCCATTAGCACTGGCTTCCTGAAGGGCGACAGGCGGCTCATAATCGCTGTCCAGAATGCGGATGCCACGCCCCATCGCCACAATGCCCGTTCGTACCATTTCCAAGATACCAATTGGCTCCAGTTCTTGGATAAGCGATTCGACGATGTCTTGCTGAGCAGCGATTTCCAGGATCGCGACCTTCGGGCCGATATCGACAATGCGGGCTGGATAGCGATCACAGATGAGGGTGACGCCGTTGCGCGACTCCACATCGTCGGTACGCACCTTGATGAGCGCCAGGTCCCGGCTGACATGAGGCTCTTCCGACACCAATTTCACATCTAGCACATTGACAAGTTTGAGCAAGTTGGTCGCAATCCGGCGACCATTCACTTTTTCGGCATCCACAACCATTGTCATTCGGGAAATGTGTGGATTGTGGGTACGGCCGACGGTCAAGCTATCGATGTTGAAATTGCGGCGGCGCAGCATACTGACGACACGATTCAGCACACCGGGCTTGTTCTCCACTAATGCGACGAGTATTTGTTTGTTCGCCTGAGTCATGACTTTTCCTCACCGGGCTTGGGGCGGCGCAGCATGTTGTGCAAGTCTGCGCCCGCGGGAACCATTGGATAGACGATCTCTTCCTTCTCGATGACATATTCGATCAAGACTGGACCTTCGTGGCTGCGGGCAAACTTCACGGACTCTTCAATCTGGTCACGGTGGGTTACACGCATAGCCGGAATGTCATAGGCTTGAGCGAGTTTGACAAAATCCGGGTTGAACATGGGTGTTGCCTGATAGCGTTCTTCATAGAAGAATTCCTGCCACTGGCGCACCATACCGAGGAAAGCGTTGTTGAGAATGGCAATGTTGACTTTGACGTTCTCCTGTTTGGCGGTTGCCAGTTCACAGAGCGTCATCTGGAACCCGCCATCACCAACAACTGCCCAAACTTCTTCGTCTGGGCGACCGAACTTGGCACCAATGGCAGCAGGAAGACCGAAGCCCATTGTTCCCAGGCCGCCGCTGGTGATCATGGTCATAGGTCGCTGGTGAGGATAATACTGGGCTTCGAGCATTTGGTGCTGACCGACATCGCTGACTGTGATGGCTTCGCCGCCGGTATACTTCCAGAGGTCGTTGATAACCTGCGCCCCCAACAGACTATCTCCACTAGCATGGTGGAGAATATCACGTTCGTCACCATCTTCCTGCCATTCACGGATGCGCCCGATCCACTCCTTATGTTCCTGCTGTTGTACACTAGGAAGAATCTGGGCAAGGACAGTACGAAGATCGCCAGCAATGCCCACATCGACACGCACGTTTTTGTTGATCTCTGACGGGTCAATGTCGATGTGAATCTTCTTGGAGTTGGGCGAATACGTCTTCAGGTTGCCGGTGACCCGATCATCAAAGCGCATCCCCAAGGCGATGAGGAGATCGGCTTCCTGGATGGCGTAGTTACAGGCTGCCGCGCCATGCATCCCCATCATACCGACAGTGAGGGGATGACTCTCCGGCAGCGCGCCTTTACCGAGCAGAGTCAATGTGACCGGAATTTGGGCGCGCTCAGCCAGTTCGCGGAGTTCCTGGGACGCGCCGGACATCATGATGCCGTGGCCGGCCAGGATGACAGGACGTTTGGCGTTATGGATGAGTTCTAGCGCCGCGGCAACCTGTTCATCCGATGCCTTGTTGGGCGGGCGATAACCGCGCATAACGATCTCGCCTTCAGGATAAACGAACTCGGTCTTTTCGTTCTGAACATCCTTGGGAATATCAACCAGCACCGGCCCCGGACGACCTGTGCGGGCGATGTGAAAGGCTTCCTTGATGATATAGGCCAGTTCACGGACATCCGAGACCAAGTAGTTGTGCTTGGTGACCGGAATAGTGATACCGGTGATGTCGATTTCCTGGAAAGCATCCGATCCGATGGCGCCGCGAGGAACCTGCCCAGTGATGCAGACAATCGGAGACGAGTCCATCATCGCTGTGCCAATCCCCGTAACAAGATTGGTCGCACCGGGGCCGCTGGTGGCGATAGCGACACCGACCTTACCAGTCGCGCGTGCGTAGCCGTCGGCCATGTGGGCTGCGCCCTGCTCATGACGCACCAACACATGACGAAGCTGTGGATACTTGGTCATGGCATCATAGGTCGGCAAGATCGCGCCACCTGGGTAACCAAACATTACTTCCACGCCTTCGCGCAGAAGGCACTCCATGACAATTTCAGCGCCAGTCAATAACATTGAAACCCCTCCTTGATTGTTCTCTGCCGAGATGATTGGCTACTGTGCTGGCGATTCAATCCCCCGAAACAGGCTGAGCCTGATGCACAAGGGTTAACCAATTGTGACGATCCGGAGCTTGGCCGGAGGTAATGGCGAAGAACTGCTCCTGCACAGCCTGGGTGATGGGGCCACGCTTGCCCTCGCCCACTTTAATACGATCTACTGAGCGAACGGGGGTGATTTCAGCGGCCGTGCCGGTCATGAAGATTTCATCAGCGATATAGAGCATGTCGCGCGAAATGGTTTCATAGCGGATGGGATAGCCGAGATCAACCAACAGGGTGATGACCGTATCACGAGTAATGCCCATCAAGATGGAAGAGCCAACGCCAGGTGTATAGACCACACCGTTGAGGATTACAAAGATATTCTCGCCCGCGCCTTCGCTGACGTTGCCATAAACATCCAGGGCGATTCCTTCGTTGAAACCATTGTCGTGAGCTTCCATGGTGATGAACTGGCTGTTGACGTACTGACCGCCGATCTTTGCCAGAGAAGCGTAGGTATCTGGGGCAATGCGCCGCCAGGAACTCACCTGCACATCGACGCCTTGCTCGATGGCCTCTGCGCCGAGGTAGCGCCCCCATTCCATGGTAATGATGACCAGTTCGGTGGGATTTTGACGGCCTTCAACGCCTAACTTATTTGCGCCACGATAGAGCAGCGGGCGGATGTAGCAAGCTTCATGGCCGTTCTTGCGAACTGTAGAAAGAATGGCTTCGTTGATCTGCTCAGCAGTATAGGGCACATCGATGCGGGCGATCTTGGCGGAGTTCAGCAAGCGCTGCGTGTGCGGCTGAAGCCGGAACACAGCAGGACCCTGAGGCGTTGCATAGGCGCGAACCCCCTCAAAAACGCTCGACCCATAATGCAGAGCATGAGCCGTGACATGGACGGTCGCATTTTCCCAGGCTACAAACTCGCCATTCTTCCAGATGAATTCAGCGGGCATTCTTGGCCTCCATCCCTTCAAATAAAAACGCCTTCCGGGATTTACGAGATAGGAGTTCCCTGGAAAGCGTTTGGTACACGGTGCGTGATGGCTGCCAAAAGGATTGACTGGCAGCGCGGCGGGATTGATGGCACACAGCGGCCGTCCAGCAAGGTCTTTCCTGCTGGGAGGCATCTGTTGGGACTGGTTGTGTAAAGCGGCCAACCATGATCCTTCAATCCTGTTCGGAAACGAAAAGCCCCCGGCTTGGGGGCTTCTGTGTTTCTGGTATCTTGCAGACTAGCTGTTCGCGCCCAAGCCAATTAGAACTCGTTCTTAAGGACGAGTGCGATGAGGCTAATAAGGCTAATCAGGACGGACAGCAACTTGGACATCGCGCTTCTATAGAGCCTTTCATGATTCACACGCCCAATAGGGTAACGAGCTTCCCTCAAGTTGTCAACTGTTTGAGCCATAAATGTTCAAGTTTCAGCAGATTCGTTCAAGTTGACCAGCACAGTTTGTGCGGGATGCACACCAGGATGATCATCCATCCATCGACGAGCGACTTCAAGCTGGACACGGACGGCATCAGGGGCAGTGCCGCCCGTTGCGCGACGCTGTGATACTGAAGACGCGAAGTTGAAAACTTGAGCCACATCGGACTCGAACAAGTCGGAGAGAGAACGCAGCGTTTCGAGCGGGAGGCGCGACAGGGTAACCCCTTGGTCGGCAGTAAGGCGCACTAACTGGCCGACGACATGATGAGCTTGACGGAACGGAAGGCCGCGGCGCACGAGATAGTCAGCGAGATCGGTCGCCAAGAGATCTTCACTTAATGCAGCACGCATCCGATCCACATTTAGGTGCAGCGTGTGGATGATGGCTGTGACTACAGGAAGTAACTGCATCAGGGTATCGAAGGAGTCGAAGACCGCTTCTTTGTCTTCCTGCAAATCCTTGTTGTAGGCGGTGGGCAGTCCTTTGAGGGTAGTCAGCAAACCAGTCAGGTTACCGATCAAGCGACCGGCTTTGCCACGGGCGAGTTCCATTGGATCGGCATTGCGCTTCTGGGGCATGAGGCTGGAACCCGTGCTGTAACGGTCGTTCAGCGTGATATAGCCAAAATGCGGGCTGCTGTAGATGATGATGTCCTCACCAAGGCGGCTGAGATGGGTTCCAAGCAGCGCCATCACGAAAAGCGACTCGGCCACAAAGTCCCGGTCGCTGACGGCATCAAGGCTGTTCTGAGTCACGCTGGTCAGGCCGAGATCTTGAGCCAAGCGCTCACGATCCACAGCAAAGGGTGTCCCTGCCAGCGCCCCTGCTCCCAATGGCGACACTGCCGCACGACCATAAGCATCGGCAAGACGATCACGGTCACGAGCCAGCATCCAGAAAAAGCTGAGAAGCCAATGGGCAGCGGTAATAGGTTGTGCAGGCTGCAAGTGGGTATAGCCGGGCATAAGAGTTGAGATGTGCTGCTCTGCTTGGGCGATGAGCGCCGACTGTAAAGCCATGATGCGCCCATCTAGTTCGGCGAGCGCATCCAGAGTCCAGAGGCGGAGATCTGTCGCGACTTGGTCGTTGCGACTGCGACCGGTATGCAGCTTGCCACCGACCGAACCGACTAGTTCGGTCAGGCGGCGTTCAACAGCAGTATGAATGTCCTCGTCGGCAGGTTGAAAAACAAACGTACCAGACGCGAACTCGGCCAGAACGGAACGCAGTCCGTTGACTAGAACATCGGCTTCAGCAGCCGTGATGATTCCTGCGCGAGCTATAGCCTGAGCATAAGCGATGCTGCCCGCAATGTCTTGACGAAACATACGGCGGTCAAAACCAATGCTGTCATTGAGGGCGCGCAGATCATCGTCGGTTGGTTCGGAAAAGCGACCACCCCATAAGGTCATGAAAATGCCTCGCTCATTTACGGAAACGGCTGCGGCCGTCCCGGCTAATTTCCAACGACGCCTCAACGCGCATGGGGAGGCCAAACAACTGGATAAAGCCTTCAGCATCCTTCTGGTTGTAGACGTTCTCTTCGCCAAAGGAGGCATAGTCCTGGCGATAGAGGCTGTATTCACTGCGGCGGCCAGCTACAATGATGTTGCCTTTGTAGAGCTTGAGGCGAACGACACCGGTCACGCGCTGCTGTGTGACGCTCACAAATGCATCGAGGGCTTCGCGAAGGCGCGTATACCACTGGCCGTTATAGACCAATTCAGCATATTTGATGGCGATCTGGTCTTTGTAATGAAGCGACTGTTTGTCGAGGCAGATCGCTTCGAGCAGTTGGTGCGCGCGGCGCAGAATAGTTCCACCCGGAGTCTCATAGACACCGTGGCTCTTCATGCCAACGAGGCGATTTTCGACTACATCGACGCGGCCAATTCCATGACGCGCCCCAATTTGGTTGATGCGGGTAAACAGCTCCAATGGGGGCAGCTGTTCACCGTCAAGGCTAACGGGAGTGCCCTGCTCGAAGCCGACTTCG
Source organism: Anaerolineae bacterium (assembly GCA_034431625.1). Taxonomy (GTDB): domain Bacteria; phylum Chloroflexota; class Anaerolineae; order Aggregatilineales; family Phototrophicaceae; genus CFX2. Next base: position 34,876 of record DAOUCY010000031.1, read on the forward strand.
ATAACCTGGGGTTCATCGGGGGCGGCCTGCGGGCTGACACTGAGCTGGTACATATCCTCTTCTGGCTCGTTCCAGGGGTCTTCGAGGAGACCCCCTTCATGGCTGAGATGGAAGAGGTTGCGGTCACGGCTGTAGATCTTCTTTTCAGTCGCCGTTACAGGAACGTTGAATTCGGCGGCGTAAGCCAGGGCATCTTCGCGGCTGCGGATTTCCCATTCACGCCAGGGGGCCACGACCTTGAGCTTGGGGTTGAGCGCCATGACGGTTAGCTCGAAGCGCACTTGGTCATTGCCCTTCCCTGTAGCTCCGTGAGCGACGGCATCTGCGCCCTCAATTTCGGCTATATCGACTAAGTGCTTGGCAATGAGCGGGCGGGCAAAGGATGTGCCCAGCAGATAGTCACGCTCATAGATGGCCCCAGCACGGAGGGTCGGGAAGACAAAGTCGATGAGGAATTCCTCGCGCAGGTCACGAACATAGAACTTGCTGGCTCCAGACTGAATGGCTTTCGATTCGAGACCGTAGAGTTCCTCTTCCTGCCCCAGATCGGCACAGAAACAGATGACTTCAACGCCTTTGTAGTTATTGCGCAGCCAGGGGACGATTACAGATGTATCGAGTCCTCCGCTGTAGGCCAGGACGATCTTTTTGAGGTTAGGCCTGTCCGCCATAGGTCATTTCCCTTGTTGATGCAATGAAAAAGCCCCAGCACAACGCCGAGACTGATCTCGCTGGTTCAAATCCAGTTGTATTCCAGAAGGATAACCCGGCGGATTCAAGTCCGCAACGCCATTTCGTATCATACCATAATTTTACTAATGAAGTAAAATAGATGAGCGCAGCAGTGCTGCACCCATCTACCATAAAAACGAGGTCAGGTTGATGCTGGGCGAAGCAGTTGAGCATCTTCTTCGTTTGCGATGCGCATGCCTTCTTGAACATCGACGCGGGTGAGAAGAAGGCCACCCACGATGAAGAATAGAATCAAGCTGAGGATAGCGGGGCGACTGCTGCCGAGAAGTGCTCCGGCAGCAGCGAAGAGCAGCGGGCCGACAATAGCTGAAAACTTTTCCATGACACCGAAGAGGCCGAAAAACTCGCCGCTCTTGGTCGATGGGGACATGGCTGCATAAAGGCTGCGGCTGAGCGCCTGGCTGCCCCCCTGGACAATAGCGACCATCCAGGCGAGAAACCAATATTCAACAGTGCTGTTCAGGAAAAAGCCCCAGATGGCGATCACGCTATAGATGACCAGGGCTAGGAAAATGGCGCGTTTGGTATTGAGGCCAACCGCGAGACGGCTGAAGAGGGGTTTACCGAACACAAAGGCAAAAATGGCTCCAACGATCTGAACAGCGAACAACACACCAATGATAAGCGGCAAACTGCTCTGGCGGATTGGTGGAAGGACACGTGCTTGAGCAATGGCTAGAACCGTACTGGTACTGGCATCGTTCTTCTCCCCCGTATTCACGAGCGATAGGACGTATTCTCCAGGCTCCTCGGCTCGGAAAGTTTCAGTCTCGCCATAGCGAGAGGTCGGGAAATAGGCATCGAGCCGCACAGGCTCATCGCCGTCCAAAAGGGGTTGGCCGTTCAATTCGACTGCCCAGATACCATGATCTGGCCCAACGCTATAGGTAATCTCGACCTGCTGGCCGTTAAAAGGGAAGTCCAGGCGTGCGCCCGCTTCGGACGTGATGAAGTAAGTAACATCCTGGGCAGCATCCAACTGCCGCGCAGGGATGACCTCGGTAGACCAGTTCCCAGTCGTTCGGAATTCCGGACCACCAACCAGATATATCCCTTCGCCGGAAGCCGCAGCAGTAGAAAGATAGGGTTCGCCAGGCGCACCTGAAATCGACTTCGGCAGCACACTAGAAGCTGCAATCCCGACAAGCGGCAGAGCAAACAAATTGAAGAGGATAAAGGCAAGGTAGATGGGACGACGCTTTTCCTCTTGACTGGGCAAATGACCAAAGATCAGACTGAAGGGAATGCCAACAAACTGCACGAGCATGAGGGCCAAGAGCAGTTCAACCGTACCGAAGCCCAGTTCCGCGCCATAGATGGCCGCTACGCCGATGATGGTTCCAATGGCGTCGTTATAGATGAGAAATGCCAGCAGGAATTTAAACAGCTCGCGGTAGCGCCGAATGTCGCGGAGTGTATCCCACAGGCGGCGGAAGCTGACGCCGATAATCGTCTCGCCCTTCTTAAGGACAGCAGTGGCGGACTGTGGTTCCGGGACGGTGCGGAAAAGCGGGATGGAGAAAACAGCCCACCAGATGGCAACAGTGACGAACGACCAGCGCGCCCCCCATTCCCCTCCCATAACCTGAATCATGATGATGTTGATGACGAGCAGGAGACCGCCGCCGAGGTAACCCATGGCATAACCGCGGGCAGATACAGAGTCCTGATCAGCAGGGCGAGCCACATGCGGCAAGAGGGAGTCATAGAAGGAAATCGCGCCGTTCAAGCCGATACGTCCCAGGATGGCAAGGATGGACGCCAAGAGCCAATCGCCCGTGCCAACCAGCACGAGAAGCGCGGTCATGACAACGCCAAGACCGGTGAAGATGGCCAGGAAGCGTTTCTTGCCACGTACAATATCCGAAACTGTGCCGAGGATTGGAGAGAGGATGGCCGCGATAAAGAGAGAAATGCTCAGCCCAATGCTCCAGTAAGACGTGGCGACTGCGCGGCTGGGCAGGGTGGCACCAGCAACAGCGCTGTAATAAGTTGGCAGAACGGCAGCCATGACAGTGGTCACAAAAGCCGAATTGGCCCAGTCGTAGAGAGTCCAGGCCCGGATGCGGCGTTTGTATTCGGCGTCATCGATGCTGTCGAAGTGTGCACTGGCTGCGGCCATGATTAAGTTCTCCCTCGAATGTGTGCGAGTCTTGCCTAACCGTCTGACAGATTCGATCATAACGAAAAGTCGGACAGAGCGCCCTGATTTAGTAGGACTTAACAGGAGGTTAACGCAGCGGCAAGAATGATAGCGCGTTCAGACAATACGGGGTTACACTGACAAACTGTAACAGGCTGAAAACATTGAGGACGATTCCGGAGATGCAGCAGTTCACTCCGGATAATCAGGGAGGGTCTAGAATGCGGCCCCAGACACCTGAACATCAGCGCCTTGCAGAGTCAGAAGCACGACAAGCGGATTGGAAACTGTGGGGGCCATACCTGGCTGAACGGGCCTGGGGAACTGTACGCGAAGACTACAGCGCGAATGGTGATGCTTGGAACAGTTTCCCGCATGACCACGCGCGGAGCCGCGCCTACCGGTGGAATGAAGACGGGCTAGGAGGCTTCTGCAACCGCCACCAGAATCTATGCTTGGCAGTTGGATTATGGAACGAACGCGACGCGATCCTGAAGGAACGGTTGTTCGGACTGACAAATGCGGAGGGCAACCATGGGGAGGATGTGAAGGAGTACTACTTCTATCTGGATGGGACGCCCACCCATTCGTACATGAAAATGCTGTACAAGTACCCGCAAGTGGCATTCCCTTATGAGGCGCTAGTTCATCACGGGCGGGGCCGAGATGCGCCCGAACTGGAATTGATCGATGCAATTCCGCAAGCCTGGGCGGAGAACCGCTACTTCGACGTGTTCATTGAATATGCGAAAGCGGATGAGAAAGATATATTCTGCCGAATCACAGCCATCAACCGAGCAAACGACCCTGCCCCGCTGCACATCCTGCCACATCTCTGGTTCCGCAATACGTGGTCGTGGGGATATTCGACAGACCGCCCCTCACTACGGGCAGCAGGGTTAAACTGTGTCGAGGTTCAGGAACGGCATCTCGGCGCATACTGGTGGTATGTTGATGCCGACAGCGCACCTCCTGCGCTGCTGTTTACCGAGAACGATACCAACACCGAACGGCTGTACCGATGGCCGAATGCCAGTCCGTATGTAAAAGATGGCATTCACGAGACCGTTGTATTGGGACGCGCGGGGCGTGTTAACCCACAGAAGACCGGCACAAAAGCGGCAGCACACTTTTACAAGATGATGCAGCCGGGCGAGTCGTTCGTGGTGGTAGTACGACTCGCGAACCAGGCTATCACAGAGCCATTCGCGAATGCGGACAGCGTGTTCGCACAGCGGATCAATGAAGCTGAGGAATTCTACCGCAGCATTCAGCCGCAGAGCATGGGCGAAGACGCGCGGCAGGTGCAGAGGCAGGCTTGGGCAGGACTGCTATGGAACAAGCAGTTCTACCACTACAGTGTGGAGTTGTGGCTAAAAGGCGATCCAGCACAACCCCCTCCAGATAAGTCGCGGCTTCAGAAACGGAATGCCCAATGGACACACCTGTACAACCTGGATGTGCTGTCGATGCCAGATAAGTGGGAGTATCCGTGGTATGCGGCCTGGGACCTGGCGTTTCACTGCCTGCCGATTGCAATGATCGATCCGGAGTGGGCCAAGCGCCAGATCATTTTGCTGCTTCGGGAATGGTACATGCATCCGAATGGGCAAATCCCTGCGTATGAATGGGCGTTCGAGGACGTGAATCCGCCAGTTCATGCATGGGCAGCGTGGCGGGTCTACAAAATCACGCGCAATGTGACCGGACAAGCGGATACGCATTTTCTCGAGCGTGTGTTCCACAAACTGCTGCTGAACTTCACATGGTGGGTCAACCGGAAGGATGCAGAGGGGAACAATGTGTTCCAAGGCGGATTTCTGGGGCTAGACAATATTGGAATCTTCGACCGGAGCGCCCCGCTGCCAGCAGGAGCCTGGATTCAGCAGGCAGATGGCACAGCCTGGATGGGGATGTACTGTCTCAATATGCTGGCAATTGCGCTGGAACTGGCCCGAACCAAGCCAGCGTATGAGGATGTGGCGACCAAGTTCTTTGAGCATTTTATCTACATCGCCAACGCGATGCATGATTTAGGTGGAAAGACGGGGCTTTGGGACGAACACGATGGGTTCTTCTACGACAGCGTGAAGTTCCCGGATGGACGGCGAATCCCTCTCAAAATACGCTCATTTGTGGGGTTGATTCCGTTGTTCGCTGTAGAGACGCTCGAAGCGGATTTGCTTGAGCAGCTGCCGCATTTCGCACGGCGAATGGCATGGTTTATCCGCTACCGGCCGCAGTTGGTCAAACGGATCAGTTCGCTGACAGAGCCAGGGGAGAATGGCAGACGGCTGCTGTCGATTCTGAACCGGGAGCAGTTAGAACGCATTCTGAAGCGAATGCTTGATCCAGAAGAGTTCCTCTCAGAGTATGGGCTGCGTTCCGTATCACGATATCACGCTAAGCACCCCTATCAATGGCACATGAATGGGGAAACGCTGCGGCTGAACTATGAGCCAGGGGAATCTTCAAGCGGGCTGTTCGGAGGAAACTCGAACTGGCGGGGGCCGATCTGGTTCCCGACGAATTACCTGATGATCGAATCGCTGCAAAAGTACCACCACTACTATGGGGATACGCTCAAAACAGCACTGCCTGCTACGGGGAGCGAAATCCACAACCTGCATGCAGTCGCGCAAGCGCTCACGCGGCGATTAGAGCGGATCTTTCTGCGGGATGAATCGGGGGCGCGAGCCGTATTTGGTAAGACAGCACTGTTCCAGCAAGACCCACACTGGCGTGACTATATCCTATTCTACGAATACTTCCACGGGGATGACGGGCATGGGTTAGGAGCCAGCCACCAGACCGGATGGACTGCATTGATCGCCAAGCTGCTGCAACAGCATCCTGTTTAACCGGCAGAGGGGTTGAAGCATGCTCGCTCTGCGCTATATTCTGAGCAGTTTTGATCCGCGCAGATCAGGAGTTGGACTATTATGCACACCCTCGGCATCGACATCGGCGGTTCAGGCATCAAAGGCGCTCCAGTAGACACGACCACGGGGACGCTGCTGGCTGAACGGTTCCGCATCCCTACCCCGAATCCATCGGCTCCGGACGCAGTCGTTGAAGTGGTCGGTGAAATCATCCGGCACTTCGACTGGCATGGGCCGGTCGGCTGCACATTCCCGGCAATTGTTAAGAACGGGACGGTGCAGAGCGCAGCCAACGTGGATCAGCGGTGGATCGGAACAAACGGACAGGAATTGATCGAGGCGCTGGTGAACTGCCCAACCATTGTAGTGAACGATGCGGATGCAGCCGGGATTGCAGAGATGGAGTTCGGAGCAGGACGGGGTCATGAAGGCGTGGTCATCATGCTGACCTTTGGGACAGGGATTGGGAGTGCTATCTTCAACAACCGTATTCTGCTGCCAAACACGGAACTGGGACACCTGGAAATCCGCGGTAAAGATGCCGAACTGCGGGCATCTGACCGGGCGCGGCAGGAGAAAGATCTGAGCTGGGAAAAATGGGCCGAGCGGGTAAACGAATATTTGGAGCGGGTGGAGTATCTGTTTTCGCCTGATCTGTTCATCATTGGCGGCGGCGTGAGCAAGAAACACGAGAAGTTTATCCCCCTGCTCCGCACCCAAGCGCAGATCGTCCCGGCGATGCTGCTGAACGACGCTGGGATCGTCGGCGCAGCTATGGCCGCGCGGTCACTCACATAACACATCAAGGTTCCAAATCAAAGGACGAAAGCTCGTGGATGTCACGGAATTAAAGCAGGCAGCCGCGGAACACGCCGCTCAATTTGTGGAATCAGGTATGGTAGTTGGGCTGGGCTATGGCAGCACGGCCATCTGGGCCGTGCGGCATATCGCCGAACGAATCCGGATGGGTGAACTGCGGGACATCGTAGGGATCCCGTGTGCGCTCAAGACCGAAGTCGAAGCACGTGAATTGGGTATCCCGCTGGGCACACTCGAAACACATCCTGTGATCGATCTGACCATTGACGGCGCGGATGAAGTTGATCCCGCGCTTGATCTGATCAAGGGTGGGGGCGGCGCGCTGCTGCGTGAGAAGATCGTGGCACAGGCCAGCCGGCGCGAGATCATCATCGTGGATGCCTCTAAGATGGTCCCTCGTTTAGGAACCAATTGGGCATTACCGGTCGAAGTAATCCCCTTCGGATACGGCTCGCAGATTCGCTTCCTAGAAAGCCTGGGGGCAGAGGTACAAGTCCGGCAAAAGGAGGAAGGTGTGCCATTCCAGACCGACCAACACAATCTGATTCTGGACTGCCGGTTTGGGCCGATCTTAGATACGCGAGCACTGGCGGAGAAAATCAAGCGCCGCACTGGGATCGTCGAGCATGGATTGTTCATCGGGCTGGCGACGGATGTGATTATCGCAGACGCCAACGGTATTCAGCACATCCAGCGGCGGCAGAACAACTGAATAGAACTGGGAAAGGGAGAGCGTAATGGAATTCGGGATGATTGGGCTGGGGCGGATGGGGGGAAACATGGTGCGGCGGCTGCTGAAAGGCGGGCACCGCGCCGTGG
>DAOUCY010000032.1:0-5286 GCA_034431625.1 Anaerolineae bacterium
CATGTTGGAATATGACCCGAAGAAATAACTACAATACCGGGAACACTCGATTGAGTTATGTCTGTTGCTCGTCCGCATACAAAATAGAAACTGGTCTTTCCGGGTGAGGTGTGAGCATTATATTGCTCCCAGGTAAGCTTCCAATTCCTGGCGATTGATGGATTTGCTCTGAATCACCAGGTCATCGGCATTGGTAAACGTCAGGAATGTAGTAATCGGTTGGCGGTGCAGCAGCTTGTAGACGTAGCTCCCGATCACGGTAGCCTGCCAATCGTTGACCAAGAGTGCCTGCTCCCCTACTTCGATCAATTCACCGCAGGATGGCGCAGGCATAGGACGTTCTGGCACAGGTTCCGGTTCAAGCAAACCAGGGAAAAGCAACCCCTCCTTCGGCAGATAGGGATACTTGCCGTCGCGACCATCAATGAAGCGCCGCATCAGGTCAAGATCATGGGTGGAGCCGATGCAGACCTGTCCGGCGTTCTCGTGGTTGCCCGAAGCAATCTGGACACCGGATACCCGGTGAAGCTCCTTTCGTGCTGCGTGATTATCCACGCAAGAGATCACCAGGTTGCCGCCGTAGCGGTCAAAGTGCCGGACGGCATCGACAGGTTCTGGTATCCAGGCGATGTCCAGCCCGAAGGCGAAGTTCAGCCGCCGCCCGATGACCTCAACCTTGTACTGGCCTTCATCAGCCGGGATGAACAGACCCTGTCTGCCGATGTTTTTCGGTTCCACGATGTCGGGGTCAATCAGCACAATCTGCGGCGTATGACGGCGGTTGCGCTGCATATCGTAGATGATCCGCGCCACGATACGGGCCACCGCTGTGCCAGTGCCACCCACACCAACAATCGCCACCGTTTTGATGTACACATTAGGGTTGAATACGCCACTCATGATCCTGCTCCGATAGCCTGGGCCAGTGTCTTGCGTGCGGCGATCAGATCGGATGTGGGATAGCGTTTGGACTTCTTCGCTTCCAACTCAATCAGCTTCCTGCGCACATCATCCTTGAACGCCTTCGATTTACCCGAACACGCGTGGTCGCCGAAGGGTGAGCCAAGCAGTTGCGCCCAATCCTCCGCCAAGGATGCTCCACTCAGCGAGGTGTCGGACACACGCTGCACTGTCCCCCAGCAGATGGAGCCGGAGTTAAACACGTTGGGCAGCGGCGCGTTGAACAGTTCGACATCCAGTGAGACCGGACGCTTCTTAACTGCATAGACGGCATACGTCGGTGTGCGGTCATCGGTCGTTTTGCGGATCATCACGAGTCCCGGCAGCGGGACACGCAGCGCCGATTCCGCGTTATCCAGAAATACGCCTGTCATCTGTGGTTTACGGTACTCCACGACGGTTTTGCTAATGTTTTCCATGTGGATGTAGAGCGTATCACCGGAGAGCAGGCCAGTGTTGAAGGTGACCTTCGCGGCCAGTGCCACCGCTGCCTGAGCCGGATCAATCGGATACTCCGTCACACGTTCGCCTTCATACTTGCGCATCGTAACGCCGAAGCTGTAAAAGTTAAGCGACAGACTAGGCTGCTCGGTCATCATGCTGTGCAGGGCACGGCCATTCAAACTGGTATCGAGCATTTTCTTTGCCTTTCTTTTGATAGACTTTGCGAATGTTGTGAATCAGGCTGTCAAGTACAGCCGGATGCTGGCTGATCCATTGCAACGCTGCGGCGACATTCGCCATGATGCCGTCCGCCTCTTCGATGATGTCGCGGGCGAATTCAATGTCTTCTGCCTCCCAGGAAAGCGGCTGCACCTCTGACATGAGGGAGTCATCCCAATCAACGCTGGAATTTCCGGTCTGGCTGAACAACCAGCGCAGCAGCCATGCCATCTGTCTCCAAGTTTCATCCTCGTGCTGAACCAGATCATCGGCGATGATGGCAGCGGCTTTGTACGCCACATCGGGAATGTCGATATGGTAGGGATTGGGGTTCGGGGAGATGCCAAAGCACGCCACCACCGGGATGGTATCAGGGTGCGTTTGATAGAAATCCGGGTCTTCCAGGGAGGCACCATAGGCCGGGAGTGGGATGCCGAACGGCAGCCATTCCAGGTTGTCCAGCGGGATGCCCTGTGCTTGCACCGCGTCACAGATCAGGTGATCCAGTCGCTGATAGGTCGCGCCGCTGCGAATTGCCAGCAGCGCGTCGAAGTAGATGCCGGGGAACGCCCGCCGCAGAATCCGCAGCGCGATTGTCAGCGTACCGTCTTCGTCTTGCGGCATATCCCAGTCATCCTCGTCATCGCTCCACAAGGGATCCAGCCAGGCGGTCAGGTGCGCCAGACGCAGTACAGGATCAGCGTTGATCGCGGCGGTGAGGGCACTTTGCAGGGTGAAAAAGTCAGTCATAGCGCGAACTCCCATAGCTCAACTTCCCGCAGCGGGATGGGCGTGAGGTCACTCAAACGGCGGGCGGCAGCCTGACAGCGATCACCGTACTCGATGACCTCGACCACCGCCGCCTTGAGCATCTCACGGGGCACATCCGGTGGGAAGAACCCGGCATGAGTCGTGTCTTGCAGCAGCGTCATGCCGAGCAGTTCCAGCGGCGGCAGGTTGAGCAGGCAGTCGCGCAGGTGATTGGTGACCTCGCTAGAGGCCAGACCTGCGCTGAACATGGTTTACCCTTTCCGACCTGCTCGCGGAATGTAGTGAATGGCCAGTGTGCCGTCTTCGAGGGTCGTCTCGCGGACGGTGGCGTGGGCCACTTCGGGGTAGGTCCGTTTGAGGATATCTGTCACCTCGTCGAGCGGCTTGCCTGCGAGTGATCCATCTTCCGCAATCGTGACGGTGCCGATCTTGAAAATGCGCGGTGGGGTGTTGGGGGTCTGTTCGGTCATGGTAATTCTATTCCTCTCAAATCGAAGTAAATGGATGGGTTAGCGATCGTCGCGATCCCACTGGAGACCGGCGACCGCCACCTGACGGCCCTCGGCATCCCGGATCACGAGCGGAGAACGGTAGTATTCGGCCAACCGACAGGCGTAGTCGTTCGCTGCCTGTGCTGTCTCGAACACCCTGGGGCGTTTCGGATCGGGCAGCGCCTGACCCGAAACACGCGATTGGCAGATGGGAAAGTGGACGGTGTACATCACGCTATGCCTGCGCTGGCTCCCCGGTCTGAACAAACTCTTCCAGCGTGAAGAGGCTGCCGATTTCTTTGTCGCTCAGCCCCTTGATCTTTTTCGCCGTCGCGTACACATCGTCGAAGCGGATCTGGCTTTCGCCGTCCCACAGCCCACCGTCAATCAAGCGTCCGGCGACGGTAATGGCCTGCCGGTAAGCCACTGCGTCGCTCTCGCCATCCACAATCTTGATGTGGCTGATCTTCACCGCCTTCGTCCCTTTCTTGAGCGGCACGTCGATGATCGGTTCCTCGTCAGCAGACGGGGCTTCTGTCTTCGCCTGCTCGCGCTTCTTCGGTTTGGACTTCGGCTTCTCAGCAGGTGGGTCGGGCACGACTGGTGGATTGTCAGCCAGCACGCCCAGCGCCTCGGTCGCCTCGCGGATGGCTTCCATCACATCGGGCAGATAGCCCTGGTAGTGGAACTGCTTGACGTGCGCCAGATCGCCGCGCTGGATGAGCAGCGTCGCGGTCGCCCGTTCCGGCGCGATTCCGCCGTCTTCCGGCGTGGGCAGCGTCAGCGTAATCACGGTCGGGGGTGTTTCCTTCTTCTTGTCGGTTGCTTGTTTGGTCATGTTATGTCCTTTCTGATTGAACAAAAATCCCGCCATAATCGGCGGGATGGATACCCATTGCCTGACATAGATCGCACAGCAGCAATCGTCCGTGTCTGCCGAAGCACAGGCCAACACCGCGTGATGGATCGAAGTTGAAGTGCTGGCCGGGCGCATCGTGGGTGTGTCCACAGGGACATAATGCCGCGACGTAGCCGTTCTGCTTGATGTATCCACCATAGTTGGCACACAGATGGTCGGTCACTGCCTGGATCAGCTCGGGATTGAGCTGCCGATTTGCTGATGGTCGCCCTTTTCGATGTACGGTATGTAGGGTTTGCACGGTGCTGTACGGTTTTTGCCGCTCTGACCTTTGCCAATAGCGTTTCGTTAACAGGTGATCGAAGTCCGCCAGCGTGTAACGCCAGGTCGTCAAATCAATCACACGACAGGGCGTGTTGGCACGTCCCGGCTTGCTGTTCGAGCTGCCCGGCAAGCGCAGACTTTGCGCTACACTGCTACGGTCGGCATCCAATGACCGTGCCAGAGCGCGAAGCAACTGCCCCGCATGTTCGAAGTCAGTTGTGGGTTGTTCCAACCACCAGTAGGCGTGAAGTCCGCCGCCACTATCGACGATGCACGATGGTCGCGGTGAGAAGATGCGGAGTCCGCTGATCGCATCCAGCGTGTGCCGGTCGAGATCGACGAACAATGCCGGGAGTGCGACCATATCGGCAAGACCGCCACGCCGGTAGCGGGTCAGTCCTGGTCGGCGCAGCCCGACAGCCACATAAGCACCCCAGCCAAGCTGGTTGGCATCCAGCAGTCGCCGTAGAGCATCGTAGAGCATGTTGGGTCGGTTCAGCGGGATGTGCCGTGAGGGGGTACGATGTCGCCCGTCGGGATGGATGGCGGTGAGCGTGAGGTGGGCCGTGCAACGATAGTCACTGCATTGCCCGTACAGATGCCGGAGAAAGTTGAGGCTTTCATCAAAACAAAGCAAGCTGCACCGGTGCTTCCTCGGCAGCAGATTGGCGCGGCGGCATTGCGATGGTGCGGGGTCGTTCTGCGGGTTCATCATCCGGCACCGCCAGCAAGTCTGGCGTGCGTGTCCGGCGCTTTCCCTTGGCCTTTGCTGGTTGAGAATCGGTACCGAGGTTCGCCAGAAGTTGAGCCTGCACTTCCTCGTCGCGCATCTCCTGGAGTTTCTCGAAGATATCGAGTTTGACCGGGGTCAGCCCAAACGCCTGCTGCGCCAGATCAACGATCTTCGCGGCAGCCTCGTCTTCGCAGCCGGTGAACACGAAGCGATGCTGCTTCAGCCAGCCACGCACGTGCCGAATTAGCGTCTCCTCATGCACGGGATACTGGCCGAAGTCCGGGTCACGCAGTCCGACGACAGTTCGCGTTTCCTCGTTGTCGATCACACCATCGGTCAGGATGGTCAGCAACTTAGCCTGTAGCTTCAACCGTTTGTCGCGGTCATGGATTAGATGCACGCCGTCCAGGTAGCTGCCGACATAGCGCACCAGTCGCGCCGTGTCGCTCGACAAGCGTTCCGGTAGCACCACTTTTGCGGCAAGG
>DAOUCY010000033.1:0-5608 GCA_034431625.1 Anaerolineae bacterium
TCGGTGTTTTTGGCATGATTGCTTATTCCTTCGTATCGCTGAAGCTGGTGCGGAGCATCCTGGACATTCGTTCACCTGTCGGCAGCACACCACCTTTGATCTTACTGGCTTCGCGTTCTCCATCGGCAAGAAATATGTGATGGTATCGCTGCTCGTACTGCTCAAGCGTTTCGGTACGCATTCGCAGGCGGAGAGCAACGCCAGGCAAATGGTATGACGTATACTGATGTTCTGCATCCTTTTCACAGAACAGCCCTGTATCCCCACTGGCGATGAAGAAATTCCCGCCTTCAGCGCAGATACGGTAATTCATGTACAGCCCAAAGCCGCTGTTCTGCCATATATCGTCATTAAGCTGAGGCTTCCCCTGCCACATCGCGCCGGAAATCCCCGGCATCAGCGCAAACTTGACCGCTGCCCGGTCATCCACCACCTGCTCACGGATAAGCGGATTATTCTGTAGGCTGGCGCGTAAGCCGCGCCCGCTGTCGATCAGGGCGATTTCGGCTTCGCCCCGCGAGGGCCAGTATTGGGCGCAGTACCAGTAATCGGGTGACTGCGCGTGTTCCGCTACATTGCGAATAATCTCGGTGAAGGAATATTGCAGGGTTTTCACCAGCGCACCACCCTGCTGCTGCGTGAGCTTTCGCGCCAGCTCCAGACTGCGGTGTTCGATTTCAGAGCCGTGCAGATAACTCGGATTCTCAATCTTCGTGATAGGCAGATAGGTTGGGCTGCCCTTTGCCTGCCCTGGTTCTTTGCCGAGTGGGACATTGCAGGCTTGGAAAAACCCCATATGCGCCGCATAGCTCTCAATATCATTGCCGGGAAGATTCGTTGGCGCGATCGTCACCTTCGGATTACGAGTTTTGTACCGCCGGATCGCCTGACTCACCACCAGCATTCCAAAGGGACGCAGCGGGAGTTTATAAGCTTCAACTTGTCCCCAGGCGCTGAAATCAATGCCCAGAACTGTCGCATTGGGATCGAGCGCCGCAAGCTCAGCCGCAAACGTCAAAGCTGGCTGTAAGTCAAGGATGCATGGAACAGCAACCGTTTTTATCAGCATAAGCAGCGTTTTCCGGGAATTTAGTCGCTCCGGTCAATAGGGTCTAAGAAGGCAAAACACCTTCCAGAAGTCATTAGCCCAATACGGCTGGTGTGAGATTGGACATGCATATAAGTTTAGTATCACTTGGACATTCAAACAATGCGAGAGTAAGCTCCGCAACGGCAAAGATAGAACATAAATGCTGATTATTGTTGACTTTTTTCTATTGTATGTTAAACTTGTCAACAGAACAAGGGAGATGAACCATGATAGGTGAGCGGATACGCCAGGCGCGATTGCTCGCTGGATTCACGCAGGAAGCGCTCGCTGACGCACTTACGGATGCGGGACATCCAGCCACAAAAGCTGTGATTTCCAAGTACGAAAAGAATAAGAGCACCCCCTCTGCCCAGTTCCTGCTGCTGGCTGCCAGCATTCTGGATGTGCCGCCGTCTTACTTCACCCATCAGCCAACCCTGGAAGTGAACTGGCTGGCGTTTCGGCGACACAGTACGCTGCCAGTACGGGAGCAGGAAGCCGTCAAAGCCTACGCAGCGGATGTTGCCGAGCTTCAAATTGAGCTGCTGTCTCTGCTTCATCCTGCTAGTGGAGCAGACCTGCCGGAGATCATGACGGTTACCTCCACGGAGGAGGCTGAACAGGCAGCAATGCGGCTGCGTGAGCGCTGGGAACTCGAAGAAAATCCCATAGACAGCCTGGTACAAACGGCTGAAGACCACCAGGTGATCGTCGTCGGCTGGCGTCAGCACGGCGGCGAGTTTGATGGATTGTCAGGCTGGTGTAACCAGCACCCGGTCACCGTCATCAGCACTGCCGTTGATACAGATCGGAGACGCTTCACGCTCGCGCACGAGCTGGGACATCTGGTGATGGATACGAGCGCTGCTACCGAAAAGGAGGCGGAGAAACTCGCCCACCGTTTTGCGGCGGCGCTGCTGCTTCCGGCTGAACGTGTGATCCGCGAACTGGGAACGCGCCGAACGCGGCTGGACTGGGAGGAATTGGGCATCCTCAAACGGAAGTACGGCGTGAGCATGGCGGCATGGATCTACCGGGCAAAAGACCTGGGGATCATCACTGAACATTATGCGGCAAATCTGTACCGGGAAATGGGTGAACGCGGCTGGCGCAAGCATGAGCCAGTTGATTACATTGCTGATGAAGAGCCGCTGAAACTGGAACAGATGGCGCATCGCGCGGTGGCTGAAGGTTTGATCAGCCCGGATCGGATTCGCCGTGTTTACCCGGACTGGTCGGAGCGCGAACTGGCATCTTCTTCGACTGGGCGTTCGACCATCTACGACCTGCTTGCACTGCCGGAGGATGAACAGCAGAGGGTGATGGAAGCCGCGTTTGCTGCCGCCGCCGATGAGGAATTTGAAGTCTTCGAGGCCAATGAGTTTCTGGAAGAAACTGAGGGCGGCAGCTAGATGACATCACCCAAGCCCTCATCCATTCAGCGTGGACAAGTCTGGGATGTGAAGTTTGATCCGCAGGTTGGCGCGGAGATTGGCAAGGTACGCCCGGCGGTTGTGATGAGTATTGCCGGGGTCGGGCGACTGCCGCTCCATATTGTCGTGCCGATCACAACCGGCAGACCCAGCTTCAACCAATTTCCGTGGATGCTGCCGATTGCTGCCAATCCCCGCAGCGGATTAGACCACGACTCGTTTGCCGATGCGTTTCAGGTGAAATCGGTGGCGGTTGAACGCTTCATCAAGCAGCGTGGCGTGCTGACTCAACAACAGTTGGACGAGCTTGCCACGATCATCGCCTACTGTGTCGGCTACAAGCCACCCAGGCCGCCAATCTCACCCTAAAACAGCCGTATCTGCTTCGGCTCGTCATCGTCCTCACCCCCCCGCCCCTCTCCATCTTCGTGGAGAGGGGAGCTTTGAAGTCCCTCTCCCCCTGCTGCTTCGCTCCCCTTCTCCCCGCTTGCGAGGGAGAAGGGGTTGGGGGATGAGGGGGCCTTCTTCCCCTTCCTGCCACCCACCCCCACGCCCAGACGCTGCTCATCTTCGTAGCGCTCAAAGTTGAGCGCCAGCAGCCGCCTGAGGACTTCGCGGCGGGCGGCTTCGCTGATCGTGTAGCGCACGCCCTGCGCCGTTTCGTGGAAGGCGTGTTCCAGCGCCAGATCGTCCCAGCCGTAGGCGGCGGCGACGGCCTCATCCATCTGGCGGTGCAGCGCGCGCAGATGCTGAATATCGTCGCTGCGTTCGTCCGGGTCGTGGAAGCGGTTGTAGGTGGCGGTCAGCCCCTCCCAGCGGTGGAGCATGATCTGGCGGCGCGTCTCGTGGTAGGTCTCGCCGATGGCTTCCAGCGCCGCGAGCGCGTCGGCGGGCGGGAAGGGGAAGGTTTCAAAGCAGTCGGAGGGTGAATACCGAAGATCTTCTTTTAGCGATGAAGCGTATTTCCAAGCCCACTGATTGTGAAGCGTGGATTGTAGAACAGCTAATACTGCTGCTGATTCACTGGCAATAACCACAATCGCCTCTGCAAATATTTGTTCCTTCGACATAAATGTAAACGCAGCAGTTCTACTTGTACGTGCCACCACCAGCACCCGCCGCAGGGGGGCGATGGTGCGGTAGAGATTTTTTGAGTCACTCCCATACAACCACCAGAAGGTGGCACGCTTAGTGCCGATAGAGTTCCTTCCCATAAGATGTGCTCTCTCCAGTCTGACCCTCTCCCGCACAATGGCGTAGCAATCGGGGTACTGCATCGCCTGTTCTTCCGTCCAGTCGAAGAAGTTGATCACCCAGCGCGTCGGCGTCTGGTCGGGCTGGTCGTTCAGGTCTTCGCCGTTCAGGTAGGGGAAAAGCACATCAGCATTGCGCGGGTCTTTGGCGATCAGCGCCTGCGCTTCGTCCGGCGTCAGCACGAAGCCCATGCCCAGCACGATACTGCCCTGAAAGCTCTTGTCCGCGTTGGCGCGCAGCCGGTGCGGCAGGTAGCGCCCGTCCACGGCGATGTCATCCAGCAGCGGGGTGATGAAGGCGACGGGCTGCTCGTCGAGGCAGCGCGTGCCGCGGTAGTCGCCTTTGTAGAGATGGACGACATCCACCACCACCGCCGCCGCGCCGGGCCATTTGAGGTCGTTCCGGGCGCGGTAGATCGTCGCGCCCGCCCGCGCCAGCTGCACCAGACCCACGTCGCGCGTGTCGCCCTGGGCGATGGTGTTGGTGGCGATCAGGCCGAGCGCGCCGCCGCGCCGCAGGAAGCGATAGGCCCGCAGGAAGAAATAGGCGCACAGGTCGGCGCTGCCTTTTTGCCCGCCGGCGATGTGGTTCACCAGGTAATCGCGGTACGGCGTGCCGTGCGCCCCGGTGAGGTGCTGCCCGCCCTGAAACGGCGGGTTGCCGATGAAGGCATCGAAGCCAGATCTCGCCCCCAGCCCCTCTCGATCTTCCTCCTCACCCCCCCGCCCCTCTCCATCTTCGTGGAGAGGGGAGCCTTGAAGTCCCTCTCCCCGTGAGGAACGAACAGAGGGAGAGGGATTTAGGGTGAGGGGGGATGAAGGGCCGGGGATGAGGGGACGCAGGAAGACCTCCGGGAATTCCAGTTCCCAGTGGAAGGGACGATGGCGCTCGAACACGGGCGAGAGTTTTTCGCGGTCAGCGTCGGTCAGGTCATGCCCGCCCATCGCCACGTTCAGCAGCCGCAGGCGCAGATCGCTGCGCTGCTTGTCCTTCAGTCCGTCAACCAGATATGAGCCAGCGAGCAGGTCGGCGGCAGCGCGCAGATCGTTAAGGCGCATCTCGGCTTCGCGGTGCAGGCGCTCTTTTTCCTGCTGGTCGCGCAGGCTGTTGACGGTGAAGCCTTCGAGCTGTAAGCGCAGCCCGACGATCTCATCAATGCGCTCGCTCAGCCGGATGCGGAAGAGCGGCACATCGTCGGCATCGGTGTCGAGATTCCACAGGCGAAGCTGCCGGAGCGATACGCCCAGCAGCGAGTCGCCGCACTTCAGCGCATGATCGAGGAAGGTGAACGGTCGCCCTTTCGCCAGTGTCGTCAGCCACAGGGAGAGCTTCGCCATCTCCACCGCCAGCGGGTTCTTGTCCACCCCGTACAGGCAGCGATCCGCCACAAGGCGCAGCGCCAGCGTCATGCGTTCGTCGGGGTCGTCGGGGATGAGGATTTCGGTCAGCGCACCCGTCGGCGGCTCGCCGTCAATGGTCAGACGGGGGATGACCCTCACCCCCTGCCCCTCTCCCTCGCGCTGCGCTTGGGGAGAGGGGAGAAAGGCGGCACGGATAACCTGCAAGGCTTCATTCACGTTCGACTCCACAAGGTCCGCACTTAGGCGCACAAAGCGATAACCAGCGGATTCGATAAGTGCTTGACGCTCGGCATCGGCTGCCTGCTGTGTCGCGTGAATCTCTCCGTCGACTTCTACAACCAATTGCTCAGATGGACAGAAGAAATCCACGACGAACGGACCAATCGGCTGCTGCCTGCGGAATTTGCGCCCATCCAATTGTCTGCCGCGAATGGCTTGCCACAATATATCTTCGCTGCGCGTGGGTTCTT
>DAOUCY010000034.1:0-68046 GCA_034431625.1 Anaerolineae bacterium
GTGGGGATCAAAGCCAAGCGTCTTCGAGCGGGTTGGGATGCGCCTTATTTGCTCAAAGTCCTTTGCCCGTTCTGAATATGCAATTGCCCTATAAGCCATTCAGAGCAAATTGACTTTGATGTTTGGCTTATGATACGATCCGCCATGATATCAAAGGACAAGGAACCAGGATGCTTTTATGACAGATCAAACTCAGGTCACGGAAGAGGGTCTTCGAGAAGCGCTGCGTGAAGTCGTTGATCCTGAAATTGGTATGAATATCATTGAGTTGGGGTTGATCCGACACATCGAGATTCTCGATGATCGTGCTCACCTCACTATGATTATGACTACCCCGTTTTGCCCATATGCGCCCCAATTATTGGAGCAAACGCGCCGAACCGCCCAGAATTATGTTCGGCGGCCGACTACTATCGAGATGGGACTTGAAATGTGGGATCCTAGCATGATGGAAGAGGGCGCCGCTGATGACTGGGGTCTGTTCTAGTTGAGTCCGCGATCACAAAGACAAGGAAGCGCGGGACAAACGACCCGCGCTTCGTTTTTCGGTTTTAGCGGCGTGGTCTGTTTTTCAGGATGAAATCACGTGGATCTACGTAGTTTGCCAGGAGATCATTCAGGTTTTTGCCGGGCCAGTGTTCGGGGTTCGTCTCCAAGATTCGTGTTGGGCTGATGTCGAAGTGTAGGTGGAAGGCGTAACGGCCGAAAGCGTTACCGACCCGCGCGATGTTTTGACCTCTCCTTACACGGTTACCTACTTCAACAGTCATGTCCTGGACATGTCCATAACGGCTGTAGAAGACCCGTCCGGTTGTCCCTAGCGGATCATGCCGGATGATGATCACGTTGCCCCAGACCGGCAAACGGGCAGCGAAGGTGACAATCCCGCTTGCGGCAGCATATACCGGACTGCGCGCATCCGCGTCTCTCGGTAAGTTTAGATCAGCGCCGGTATGATAAGCTTCCTGAGGAGTTCCAACGAAGTAGAGCCGCGCAAATGGGCTGGCATCCAACCACTCACCCGGCCAGACTGTTCCAGATTGACGCTCCTGATCTGTGCCTACTGGGCTGTCGAAGCCATCTGCAAGATTTTGACCTGTAGAGCCTCCGCCACTGGCTGGCGGAGGCGCGACTAGCTGGCGGAAGCGGATCGCATCGAAGGCAATCTCACGACCCGATTCGCCAGTGAGGTCGTTGAGCGAAACTGTTCCTGCACCCACCGTGGTACTTTGAAGTTCGAAGACTCCTAGCGGAACCCAGTCATTGCTATACCGAGACTGATCGACGTTTACGATCAATTCAGTTGTGGACCCTTTGACGCCAGCAATCTTATAGCGGGCATTTTGAGTGGTGGAGTGACGGCCGGGGATAAAGGCGGCAATCTCATAGCGTCCCGATACGCTAATTCCGGGGCTGTAGCGCACCCATACCGTGCTGGTTTGAGCGGATGTTGTTCGATAGGGGACCTGCCAGCCCCAAGCATTTTGGAACTGCTCAAAACCTGGTTCAGGGGTGTAACTGCCACTAGCAAAGCCAGGCTGACCAAGCCGGACGATGATTTCCTGGCCGATAGACCCTGATGGGGGTGGGGGCGTATTTGGCGGGTTTCCTACCGAAATGGGCTGATTGATCGCTCGCCACCCAGCTGGTGTGATTGTTCCGAGGCGCCACCAACTCAGACCCGCAGCGCGATGGCGTTGAGTTGCCAGGGTGATGGCCGCAGCCATGTCGTCCGGGTCAGCGTCGCTATCTAAGATGGGGATGATGGGACGGCCGTAGCTACCCCAGATTTCATACGTTTCGCGGAGTACGGCTTCTGGTGTGCGGCGGAAAGTAGCCCAGTAGGCCATTGGGTGGATGCTGTTGATGAATGGGAACCATTCGCGTGGAAAGATTGATTCAAAGTGATTTTTGCGGGGGTCTACAGCCATTCCGATATGGAACGATCCGGGTAATGCACGCCGGATTCGGGTCATGAATGGCCGCACACCGGATGCACCGCCCTGCCAAAAGCCGGCATAGGGTTCTACATCCAAGATGAGGGAGCGAACTCCAGGACGTTTGCAAGCCTGGATGATGATATTGGTTTCAGCATCGACGTGGGTTCCTTTCGGCACACACCAAGCGTGGAATTCTATACCGTACTTCGCCAAGGTTTGCACCCAACGGTCGATGCTTTGAGGGCCATCAATTGCTAGCGCGCGTTTGGTGTCCCAATAGCCCTGCCATTGTGCTCCATCCCGGTTGGTCGCATCACTGATTTTAACCCACAACTGGCTGACATGCGGGGCTGCACTCTTGATGTTACGGGCAACATCATCAATGGTGTTTTCCGGGAGAACGTCTCCTTTCCAGTGCCAGATGCCGATTTTGCCATCGTAGGGTGTGGCCGGACGGGTGTTGCTGGGGAGCGGGCCGCTGATGTTTTCGAAGGAAATTACTGTATTGGAGACCCAACCGCCCACAGTTCCTTGCTCGATCCAAAGCCAACCATCAGCAGTCTGTGAGGCAGGGAAGTAGACGATGACGGTGTTATTCCGCACATCGCTGACATCACGGTAGTTAGTTCCTGGGCCGTTTCGGACGTTGATGTAGGCGGAGCGGGTTCGAGCGATAGCAAGCTGCCCTTGGCCTGCGGCGGCTGGTTTTGGTACAGGGGAAGGAAAGGAACTCATTGGAGCCTCCTGTGATGGGTGGCTGACCTATTCGAAGCGAAGACATACTAAACCAGAAATTGAAGGAGCGCAAAAGTCCTGGTTCCAGCCATGGGTCAGCGCAGCACGTGGAGATGGCCGTTACCCGGTTGTACCGAACCGACCAGACTGGCTTGTTCACCCTGTTGAAGGAGATGTTCCAGGAGGATGGAGCTTTTTTCTGAAGGGACAGCCATAAGTAGGCCGCCTGAAGTCTGTGGGTCGAAGAGAAGGTTCTGTTCGGCTTCAGAAATGGTGCTATCGAATGTGACCCAGGTGGAGAAGTAATCACGGTTGCGGCCCATGCCACCAGGGAACATATCTCGCTCAGCGTAATCCAGAGCACCGTCCATCCAGGGAAGGGCGTTGAAGTGGAAGACGAAATCCACGCCGCTGAGATGAGCCATTTCGTGCGCGTGACCAAGCAAGCTGTAGCCAGTGACATCGGTCATGGAGTGAACCTGAGAGGCAACGGCTAATCGGGAGGCAGTGCGGTTTAGCCGGCTCATGACCTTCACAGCAGCCGCGACGTGTTCGGGATGGGCAAGACCCTGCTTGAGGGCGGTAGTGATGACGCCGGAGCCGAGCGGCTTGGTGAGGATGAGCTGGTCTCCGGGGCGAGCACCGCCTTTGGCGATGATCTGGTCGGGATGAACTGTGCCCGTAACGGCGAGGCCATACTTAGGTTCCTTATCGGTGACGGTGTGACCGCCTGCGATGACCGCACCGGCTTCGCGCACCTTCTCGGCTCCACCGCGCAGGATTTCGGTGAGCAGAGGTAGACCGAAACCATCGGGATAGGCGACCAGGTTGATCGCCATAATCGGTTCTCCGCCCATCGCGTAGATATCGCTGAGGGCGTTGGCGGCTGCGATAGCTCCGAAGTCGTAAGCATCGTCCACGACGGGTGGGAAGAAATCCACTGTGGAGATGACAGCTTGGTCGGAATTGAGGCGATAGACAGCCGCATCGTCTGGTGCGGAGAGGCCGACGAGCAGGGCAGGGTATTCGGCTGGAGGGAAAATCCCGTTCAACGGCTGCAAAACTTGCGCCAAGTCGGCTGGGCCGAGCTTAGACGCTCAACCCGCGCAGGCAGCCAGTGAAGTGAGGCGGATGGGGGTAGAAGCCATCGCGCAGCGCTCCTCGATCAACCGGACGGTGGGGGCATTATAGCGCGGAGCAGGAGTGAAGGGTAGGTAAAGAAATTTATTAGCTGGAATATTAAAAAGAAAGTGCTAGAGTGTGTTTTTGTTCGTTGGTGATGAACTGCGGTTTAATGGCGGAGTTGGCGGCAATGGCGTCAGTGCCGGCAGGGTTGGATGTGGCAGAAGTTTGTCATTGATGGTTTATGTGAAGATGCGGTGATCGATGCGACATGATAAGAGTGATAAGAATGATAATGCAGATATGAGAATTATACGGCCTTTCCCCTATTGGCTCTGGTGAACATTCATATGTTGAAGATGACGACATTCGGTTATGAAGATGTGACAAGGAAAAGCCCTCACGCCGACGCTATCCTGAACGTTCGCTGAGAAGCCCTCATCCCCGGCCCCGTCTCCATCGCAATGGAGATGGGGGGTCTGTACTTGTACGCCTACGATAGCACAAAATGGGGCGTTTAGGGTGACATTTTGTCTACTCTTTGAGTTTGGGGAAGGGTAGAAGAATCTAACGCTGGGTGAAAGGATTTTTCGGCGGGGGTTCGGTCTTGCAGGGCGGGGGGATGCTCCGTTATACTGACTGTCTTGAACCAACGGGGCGTGGCGCAGCCTGGTAGCGCGCTTGCATGGGGTGCAAGAGGTCGTGGGTTCGAGTCCCGCCGCCCCGACAATTGGTAATTAGGATTGTGTTTGTGCAGTTTCGTGGATCAGCACGCGAGCCGTCCTCTGGTAATGTGACCAAATAGGGAGGCTCTTTTTTTGCGAATTTCGACCAGCATGTTACACTTGCCCACATGGTACATTTGCCGTAAGGTTTTGAACCTTGCCTGGGATTTGTGAGTATTGTTGCCAGTGTGTGCGACAACAAGCGTCACAACTGCAAGGTTGAAAACGGTTCCTCACAGGAACATGTTACGGGAACCATTCAAAGTCTGTTGTTCAAAGTTAAGGAGACTAGCATGAAGCGTTTAGTTCGTTTTGGTATTTTGGGTGTGGCGATTGCGCTGATCGCAGCGCTCATCGTGCCGGCTCTGGCCCAGGAACCGGGGACGGGCGGCATCATCATCGAAGGTAACTTCGGTGGCGATCCGGCTAATCTGAACCCGATTCTGGCGACCGACACTTCGTCTTTCCGTATTATTAATTTGATCTACCCTGGTTTTGTAGGCGTGAACCCGGAAACGGCGACCTACGAGAAAGGGCGTCCGGATGCGCTGGTTACAGACTGGAGCATCTCAGATGACGGGTTGGTTTATACCTTCACGATGCGCCAGGACTGGACCTGGAATGACGGTACGCCGATCACTTCCAAGGACTACCAGTACACCTGGGATGCGATTACTAGTGGCGTGGTTGAAACACCTCTAAGCTACTTGCTCGACATCATCGAAAAAGTTGAGACACCGGATGACTATACCGTGGTGGTGACCTTTAAGGAAGCGGACTGCACGGCCTTGGGGAATGCCAGCCTGCCAGTGGTTCCATCCCACATTCTGCCGAGCGATTTCGCACAGTTGAACGAAGCGGAATTTAACCTGAATCCGACTGTGACGAGCGGCCCGTTCAACTTCAGCGAATTCCGCGCGGGCGAGCTGGTCAGCCTGACGGCGAACCAGGCTTATCCGGCGAATCCGAACGGCGTGATTCCGACGGGGTTCATCTACAAAGTTGTGCCAGACCAGACCGTTCTGATCGAGCAGTTCCTGGCTGGCGAGACTAACTTCATCGACGGGCCAGCGGTAAACCGCCGCTCGGATCTGCGTGCGTCGGAAGATGTGAATGTCTACTCGTTCCCCGGCAACGCTTGGGACTACCTGTCGCTGAACTGGGCTGACCCGAAGAATCCGCAGAACGCTTTCGACGAAGCGGGCAACCCGATTGACCAGGGGCACCACCCGTTCTTTGGTGATGTTCGCGTCCGCAAGGCGATTGCGCTGGCGCTGAACGTCGATGAGATGATCAAGGGCGCGGTCTTTGGTGAAGGCGACCGTATGGCTTCGACAATCATCCCGGCGTCGTGGGCATATGACAAGAATCTGCCGTTTATCCCGTATGATCCGGAAGCGGCGGCGGCACTGCTGGACGAGGCCGGTTTTGTTGACCATGATGGCAATCCGGACACCCCGCGCATCGCGCAGGGCGCTCTGTACGCGGAAGACGGCACGGAGTTCCGCTTCACGCTGTATACGAACGAAGGCAATACCCGCCGCGGCGCGATTGCGACAATCGTTCAGGATTCGCTGAAGCAGCTCGGCGTTGCTGTGGACTTCCAGGCGATTGACTTCAACACCCTGCTGGACATTATTGACAGCCAGGAATTTGATGCCTTCATCCTGGGTTGGCGCAACGGCTATCCGGATGATCCTGACCAGACGCAGTTGTTCTCGCCAGCCTCAGACATTGTGGGCAGCGGATCAAACAGCTCCTCGTACAACAATCCTCGCGTGACCGAACTGATGCAGAAGGCGCGGACGCTGCCCGGCTGCGACCCGGCTGAGCGCGCAGCCATCTACGCAGAAATCCAGAAGATCATGCAGGACGATGTGGCTTATGTGCCGCTGTTTACGATCGGCGGTATGTATGCGGCTCGGAAGAATGTCGAGGGCTTTGCCCCGTATCCGTCGCAGCCGTTCTGGAACATCGACACCTGGGCTGTCCGCAGCGAATAGCCCTCATTTTTGACCAGGAGGGGTGCTCGTGACGAGCGCCCCTCTTCAGTCTCGCTAACCGGTTACGGATAACGATTATGGTTAAATACACACTGCGCCGCCTGATTCAAGCGATTCCTACGCTGTTTGGGATCACGATCCTGTCGTATCTGCTGATTGATCTGGCGCCGGGAAGCCCGGTGCGGGCACTGACTTTCGGACCTAATACGCGGCCGTCCCAGATTGAACGGGTGGCGAAGCAGCTTGGCCTGGAAGATCCCCTGCCGATCCAGTATTTGCGATGGCTGTTGGGGGATGACTGGATGCGATGGGACACTGATGGTGACAACATTGCAGACCGGTCGTTCATCCTGCCTCTTGATGCGGATGGAGACGGCGTGGCGGAACCGCCGGGGGAACGGCGCGGTTTCTTGCGCGGTGATTTTGGACGGTCATTTTTTGAGAGACGCGCGGTCACTCAAGTGATTGGCGACCGCATTGGTGCGACGCTTGAACTGGGATTTTCGGCGCTGCTGGTGGGGGTCACATTGGGTGTCCCGATTGGCATTCTGGCGGCAGTGGGAAAGGGCGGTTGGTTCGATAATCTGACACGGGTCATTGCCGTGATGTTCAACTCGATCCCGGTGTTCTGGTTGGGACTTATCCTAATATTGGTATTCGGATCGTGGTTGAAGGTGCTGCCGATGGGCGGCCGGTGCGAGGTGGCGCTGACGGGGGGATGTCCACCGATCTACCAGCGGCTGAACTATCTGCTGCTGCCCACGTTTGTGCTGGCGACCGGCGGCATCGCTGTGTTTTCACGGTATATGCGGGCGTCGATGCTCGATGTGATCGGGCAAGATTACATCCGAACGGCGAAGGCAAAAGGCCTTTCCGGGCGGCAGGTGTGGTTCAAGCATGGGGCGCGGAACGCGCTCATCCCGATTGCGACGTTCCTGGGGCCGGCGATTGCTGGGCTGCTGGGCGGTGCGCCGATCACGGAGACTATTTTCTCGTGGCCGGGATTAGGACGGGTGGGGGTGAGTGCGGTTGTGCAGCAAGATTACCCCGTGATTATGGCAGTGGTGATCGTGGCGGCAGTTGCGACTGTGATTGGGTACATCCTTTCCGACATTCTGTATGCGCTGATCGACCCGCGCATTCGGTTTTCGTAGGAGCGTTGAGAGATGACTACACAACCGGCGAATGCTTCGGTCGTTAAGCTGGATGTCGGCAAGCAGAAGGAACGTTCGGTTGGCGAGTCGCTGACGACACTGGCGCTACGGCGTCTGCGGCGGGACCGGCTGACACTGCTGGCGATGAGCGTCATCGTCACGCTGACGCTGCTGTCATTGGGGGCGCCGCTGATCGAGCGGTACATCTTGCAGGTGGATTATACCCGGACGAACATCAGCGAGGCCTTTATGCCTGCAGGGACTCCAGGGCATATCTTGGGGACAGATGATCTGGGGCGCGACCATCTGGCACGGTTGATTTACGCCGGGCAGATTTCATTAGGTATCGCGTTTTTTGCGGCGATCTTGTCGCTGGTGATCGGGATCAGCTTGGGTGTGCTGACGGGGTATTACGGCGGGATCGTAGATGATTTCATCATCTGGGTCATCACGACGCTAAACTCGGTGCCGACGTTGTTCCTCCTGCTGATTGTGTCGGCAGTAATCATCCGCAACCCTGAACTGCAGAACTCGCCGCTGCGCGGGCCGTTTGGATTGGTGCTGGTGCTGGGGCTGCTGGGATGGACGGGGACGACGCGGTTGGTGCGCGGGGAAACCTTGTCGATCCGCGAACGGGAGTACATCATCAGCGCACGGGCAGTCGGCGCTTCGCCACTGCGGATCATGTTCGTGCACATCCTGCCGAATTTATTCTCGGTTGTCATCATCACGCTGGCACTGGACGTTGGTGGTCTGATCTTGACGGAATCGGCGCTGAGCTTCTTGGGGTTGGGCGTGCAGGCTCCGTATGCTAGTTGGGGCAATATGCTGACGAGCGCGCAGACCTATTTTACGAAGGGCGTGCACTTGGTGATTGCACCCGGTTTGCTGATCGTGATCACGGTGCTGTGCCTGTATGTGATCGGCGACGGGCTGCGGGATGCGTTTGATCCCACGTCGGTGGATTAAGGCGAAGCTGTCAAAATAATGGGCGCAGCCGAATGGACTGCGCCCTTATCCTCTGTCTTATTCCCCTGTCTTCAACTGCCTGAAATGGGCGTGGACTGATACTGCTGCTCTAGGCGGACGATGAGGTCTTGCTGGAGGGCGGCGACGCGATCTAACTCAGTCTTGATCTCGTCGACGGCCCTGGCGATGTCTCCGGCAGTGCCGTTGTAATAGCCGGTGAAGAGTTCAACTCCCTGACTGACCGCGGTGGTCAGGGCGGTGTGGGCTTCGACGGCGCAGTCCGGCGCGGGGATGCTGAAGACGTTGTCCCGGAGAACCAACAGGGCCTGAATGTCCTGGTTGAGTTCAGCAGGCTGCTTGAGCGCGGCATCATCCAGCCGGGTTCTGAAATCGGCGAGGATGAGGGCAGAAGTTTGCAGCCAGGCTTCCAGCTCAGGTGTATTGGTGCAGGTTCCGGCGAGACTGACGTCCGGCGGCGGTTCGATGGTGATAGGCGCGAGGGGAGTCGGCTGCGGCACGTCGTTGATGGCGCAGGCGGCGAGCAGCAAAGCGACCAGCAGACTAATCACGAGGCGGATAGACAGCTTCATACTACTACTGACCTTCCACAGGCTGCACCTGAGCAGAACAGGATGAATAACTGCGACCAATAATCACGATATAGTCGGCAGTACGGTTAGGGTCGGGTTCGATGCGGACGTTTTCCGGCCGGATGTTCAAGCGGGTGGTGAGTTCGAGCGTGCGGCTGCCCTTGGTTTGGCCGGTGCGGTCAATGAGGATGGTATCCGCATAATCGGTGCGGTCGGCGGTTCCGGCGGCGATGGCATCGAAGCCGTTCCAGGCAAGCGTGTCAGCGGCGACGCGATCCCAGTTGGGGTTGGCCGTCCCGTTCAGGACTTCGACACGGGTGGCTTGAATGCTGACCTGACTCTCGGTTGGCGGCAGGTAGAAATCCTGAAGCAACTGGCGGATCGGTTCGTAATTGGGAAGTTGGACGAAGGAACCATCCGGCGGCTGCCAGGGGGTGGTGTGGTAGAGGCGGCGCATATAGAACTGTTCGATCTTGTTGGGATCGAGGTTGAGGGCGTAGGGCAGCAGGCCGAGCATGTCCTCAAAGGTGAGGTTGGTTTTGACGACCTGGGTGAGCTGACTCCAAAGTTCGGGAAGCTGGGTGATTTGGCCGGATGAGCGGGCTGTTCGCCAGATGGCGCGGAGGATCTGCATCTGGCGGCGGCCCCGGTCGAACTCGATGCTATTGTGGCGGCTGCGGGCATACCAGAGCGCACCGCCTCCATCGAGGTGGTAGTAGCCGACCGGCAGCACGTAATACCCTTCGCTGTCTGGCCCGACAGCTTGGGCAGGAGGTGGGGCACTAACAAGCGGCAGATCTTTGATCGCGCAATCTACGGCGACATCGATCCCGCTGAGGGCATCGATGATCTCTTTGAAGCCGCTTAGATCTGCCAGAATGTAGTAATGCACGTTGATACCGAAGTTATAGAAGATGGTCTGCCGCATCAAACCGAAGCCGCCGTCGGTCCAGCCAACCTGTTCCCCACGGGTGTAGGCTAGATTGAGGCGCTGCATAGTCCAGCCGGGGATATAGACATACAGATCGCGGGGCAGGCTGAGCATAGAGACGGTGCTGGTGGTGCGGTTGATCGATACCACGATCATGGTATCGGTGCGGTCGATGTTGTCGCCGGTAATCTGACTGTCACCGCCGAGGAGGAGGATGTTGATGAGATCATAGCCTTGACGGTCGATGGCTGGGACCTGGGTTGGAATGGCGGTTGGGGCAGCGGCATTCGGGTCGGGGCCGGCTGGGATGAGCAGCGTCGGGAGCGGACGCGGCGTCTCCGTGGCAGCCGGTAGATTGGTCGGCAGGGTAGTGGGAGAAGGAAGAGGCGTTGGGGTTGCGGTGGGGGATGCGGCAGGAACGTTAGTGTTCAATGGAGGGAGAGTCACGGCCAGCGGACGCGGCGTGTTCGTTGCGAACAACTGCGCAACCGACACCGGTTCTGGAGTGGGTGTCATGGTGGCGCTGGGGCTTATGGTGGGTGTCGAGGTTGGCGTGCTTGAGGGCGTGATACTGGGAGTCGATGACGGTGTCGTAGTAGGGGTGGCTGTGTTGGTGGCTGTCGCTGTTGGTGTAGATGTTTGGGTGGCTGTGTTGGTCGGCTGCGGGGTGAAGGTGATTAGGGTTGGTGCAAGTGTGACCGCCATCTGCTGGTAGAGCGGCTGACGCTCGGCTGCGCGCTGGCTTTCCCCGATGTAACGTGCCAGCGCTTGAACTGTGCCGGAACTCTGCCACAATCCCAATGCGACCAGAACCAGTGGGATTAGGCGTGAAAAGACAAAGCGAAGCAACCGGCGGAAGCGCGAAGGTTTGTTCAGGGACATGAAAGTATCCTGTATCCGAAACTCATCAAAGTGGCTGAGTGTACCGCGTCGATGATAGATGACGGCTCAGCGTTGGAAAATCAGCGGGATGGCGCATGGTTCAGCAAAGCGCTCATCGATTTGCACGACGGTCAATTGTAACCAATATAGGCCCGGCGTGAAGATGCTGGTATCGACCTGAGCGAGTTCACCTTGAATAACCGGCGTGAGATAGCGTTTATAGAGGGTGTAGGTTTGAATAGAGTCTGGGCGAATTTCAATTTTGTAGTAGCCAAAACGATCCAACCAGGCTGTTCCCTGTACGCTCACTATGCCGGTGACGGTTTGCCCAGGAATGAGGTTGGTGATGATTGCGCCGGGATCTGTGCAGCCCTGAGCAAGCCGGCTTGAAGCTGCCGTTGGCACAGACCCTGGAATAAAGAGAGTCTGACCGACAACGATGCTGTTGGCATTGGTTAGGCAGTTGACTTCCTGGAGATTCTGGACGGTTGTGCCAGATGCGGCAGCAATTGAGGTCAAGGTTTCGCCGCGTTGAACTATATAAACGACCCAACCAGGTGGCTGAGAACAGGCTGGGATGGGACTGGCGGTCCAGGTCGCGGTCGCCGTAGGCGGGATGGGCGTGCGGGTGGGAAGCGGGGTGCGGGTCAGCGTCGCTGTCGGTGTCGCAGTTGGAGTGGGTGTCCGCGTGACGGTTGGGGTAGGCGTGGCAGTAGGACTAGAGGTCAGGGTCGCGGTCGGGGTGGGGGTGGCGCTGGGACGCGCGGTCGCGGTGAATGTGGCTGTAGGCGAAGGGGTGCGAGTCAGCGTCACTGTCGGTGCCTGGGTGAAGGTGGCTGTTGGTGTGCTGCTGGGGCGCGGCGTTGAACTGGGCTTCTGAGTTGGCATTTGTGTCGCGGTCGGGGTGGGGGTGGCGCTGGGACGCGCAGTCGCAGTTGAGGTGGCGGATGGAGCCAGCGGCGTGTTTGTCGGGATAGTAGTGGGCGAAGCTGGCTGCGGCGTGCTGGTGAATGTCGCCGTGGACCGTGGGGTTTGGCTGGCAGCCAATGTTGGTGGCAGCGCTGTGGGCGAAGAAACTGTTGTGAGAGATGCAGTGATTGTTGGCGCCAGCGCAGCCGTATTGGGAATCTCGGAAGCAGCAGCTGATGGCGGTGGTTCAGTCGCTGGCTGAGGGGTTTCGATACGAGACTCAATCGTGGCAGTGGTTTCGGCTGCTGATTCAAGAGCAGTGGCAATGAGGGCGGTCTCATCGGTGCGACTGGAAAGCGACAAGATGATGCCGAAAGCAATAGCGACAGCCAGTACACCAATGGTGACGATGGCGACGATGACTTCGTTGGCGATGTCTCGCTGCATGAATTACCTCTGAGCCTCGACGGATGATGATTCGACCGGCAGGGCGACATAGAAGATGCTGCCTGTACCGGGGCGCGATTCGACCCACAGGCCGCCGCGATGAGCTTCGACCAGGGTCTTGGCGATGGAGAGGCCGACGCCGGTATCCCCTAAGCCAGGGATAAGCGGGTTGGCGGCCTTGTACTTGCGGGTAAAGACCCGTGCTAACTCGTCTTGGGGGATGCCACCACCGCGATCCTCAATGGAAATAAGGATGCTGTCGGTGGGGGTGGTCATGTGTGGGCCACTACTGAGTTTAACTTCCTGACGATGGGCGGTGACGATAATTTGAGAGTCGGGCGGCGATACTAAATAAGCATTAGTGAGCAGTTGGGAGATGACCTGGGAGATGGCATCCCGGTCTACTTTGACGGGGGGGACGCTTTCGTCAAGATTGAGGTGAACGGTCAGACTCTTTTCCCGGAACTGGTGGATGGAACTGCTGATGGTGTCCTCGATCAGGCCGATGACATCGACACTCTGAGGAACAAGGGTCAGTTTGCTGGTGTCGAGGGCGGTGATGCGGGTTAAGTCATCGAGCATGAAGGTCATGCGGTTGATGTTGGCGGCGACGCGATGCAAGAACTTGCGCTGCATTTCGCCAAGAATCCCTGCCGATTCTTCCATGAGCAGATCGACATAACCCATGATGGAGGTCAAGGGTGTGCGGAGTTCTTGGATGGCTCCGAGCGTGACCTCCGGATTGTAAAGCTGATAGCCGGGCGTACCGTCTTCGTTTTCGGCAGCGGCAGTCTTGGCCTGAAGCAGGTCGATCTTGTTCTGGGCGGAGGCGAGCAAGTTGCGCGTCTCGGTCAATTCACGTTCGAGCCGGCTGCGCTGCTCGGAGACATCTTCAATCATGCGGGTCAGCGAATGGAGGCCGCTTTCACCGATTTCCTGAAGGCGCTCACGGTTGCCTTCGATCCGGTTGAGAAGCATGTCCCGTTCGGTTTCAAGGGCTTGCTTTTCGGCAACAAGCTGATCGTGAAGGCGGAGCCATTCGGTCTTTTCGTTGGCAAGCTGTTGAATCTGCAAGCGGAGTTTGGCCTGTTCCTGATGCGCTTCGGCCAGTTCGAGCTGATAACTAGAGGCTTCCGCAACGAGACGGGCACGATTCTGCTTGATGGCGTCCTGCTTCGCCAGCAGGTCATTGCGCTCGGCACGCAGCTGGTCGCGTTCTTTGGTGAGGGCTTCGCGGTCAGAGGCGAGATTGCGCACGTCCTGTTCCAAGGCCTGGATGCGGGCATCCCGCTGCTTTTCCTGGTCGATACTGGAGGCAAACTGAGTACGCTCGTTCAGCAGGGCATTGCGTTCCAGGGTCAACTGATCAATGCGGGACTGTAAAGCGGCCAACTGCTCGATGATCTGTGGGAGCATCTGCGGGAGGCTGCCAGAAGTGTCGTCCAGGCCCATATCACGCAGTTTGCTGACTAGAGCCTGCACCCGCAACTGCATTTCATCACGCTCGGACTGCAGGCGCTGTTTGTCGAGCGCTAACTGATCGAGGAAGGCCTGAAGGGATTTGCCTCCATCAGTGACAGCCTGGTTGGCGCGCATCTGGTTAAGTTCGCGCTGCAGCGCCTCGCGCTGGGCGAGGAGTTCCTCCTTTTCTCGCCGGAGGACATCGACCATGCCGCGGAAGATGGATTCATCGCCACGGGCGCCAGCAGTGACAAGAGTGGTTTCAGCTTCCTGGAGGCGGGCGCGAAGCTGCTCGCGTTCATCGCGAAGCCGCTGCTGCTCATCAGTGAGGGCAAGGATGCGCTGGGAGACGGAGAGGCCTTCCTCGGTGTCTCCGAGTGATAAGGCCACACGGCTACGCTCCTGGTCGAGTTCCAGCCGAAGCTGCTTGATCTGCTGTGTGAGAGCAGCGATCTGGTCGCGGGACGCTTGAAGGCTGGCCTGCATTTCCTGGCGGGCAGCGAACACACCGCTGTCGCTCATCTCGTCGATGGGCACACCTTCGAGGAGGGCTTGGATCGCACGTTCTTCG
Organism: Anaerolineae bacterium; assembly: GCA_034431625.1. Classification (GTDB taxonomy): domain Bacteria; phylum Chloroflexota; class Anaerolineae; order Aggregatilineales; family Phototrophicaceae; genus CFX2. Next base: position 14,440 of record DAOUCY010000034.1, read on the forward strand.
GCGCGGAGGCGTGAATCCCGGGCGGCATAACTGAGCGACAGGAGGTGTCCGGCGATGATGCCAATGCCTTTGAGGAGTTCGCGTTCGGCGTCATCGAGTTCGCGTTTGCAGTAGGGTTGGCCGATAAGAAGGATGCCGGTCAGCTCTTTGCCGCTGACGAGCGGTTGGAAGTAGGTCGGGCCAGTCTCTTCGACATCGAGGCGGTTGTAGAGGTCTTGCAGTTCCTCGCCGTTGCGGTCGAGATAGAGCGGGCGCTGCATCCGGCGGTCGATGCTGTTGCCGAGAGTTGGTTGATTGGCAAGGTTAAGTGACATGCCGGAAATCGGGCGGCGCATGGCAAGATCGTAGGCAGCAGCGACATCGGCGTAGTTGGCGTCCTGTACGTTCAGGATCGCACCGACATCGGCTTTGAGTATTTCTAATGCGGCTTTGACGATGCGCTCCGGAATTTCGCTGGGACTGGAGGCTTCGAGGATGAGGCCAAGCGTCTTGAGAAGCTGGATTGAATCACGCTGGATCGGGGTTACGGGTGGGGTAGGGAGTTGGATGCTGGGGGCAAGGGGCGATTCTATCTGCTCGACGGGCTGTGCGGGCCGAGCTGCCAGGGCGGCTGTAGGAACGGTGGGGCGCTCACGCAGGCGCAGCTCATTCTCAAAAGCGCCGATGATGGCGCGGTAGATGAGGCCGGGGATGATGGAAAGGGCGGCCAGAAATGCGATGCGCAGTGTGCCGGCGTAATCTCCTGATACGGCTCCCTGAAGAATCTGTATGAGGTGGATGATGTGACCAGCGATGAGGATGATGAAGAAAAGGAGCTTGAGGGGAGCATCTGTGATTTGATCAAAATTGACCCCAATGACGACCAGGCCGAGAACGGCGGCGGCAAGGCCTGCGAGCGTCCAGGCAATCCCAGCAGAGCTGACCGTGAAGCCGATCTGTGGGTCTGCTCCCGTCCATTGGAAGCCGCTGAGCAGGTAGCCGATGCTGATTGCCAGAACGGCCAGCAGCAAAAGCTGGTTGGAACGGCGGGAGAGAGGATGATCGCCAGAAGGGAGGAACGACCAAGCGCAGACCACGATAATGACGAGGCCCGCGGCGCGCTCCAGGGGGGGGAGAATGCTGGAAAGGCTCTGTTCAGCAATGAGGGCAAAGACCACACCCGCGATCACCACCAACCAGACAACAAGCAAACCGAATGCGCCGACGGTGTAGCGATTGGCGATGCTGGTCTTGCCGCGCCGCCAGCGTTCGCCGAGTGCCATGAAGAAAGCAGCTTGGCACAAGGCTACAGCGGCAAGGAAATAGATCACGTCACCAGGGGGGCGCACGAATAGATTCAGGAAATCAAAAGGGGAGGTAGACAAGGAAAAATCCCTCTAATTCAATTCGAGCCAACCTGCTCTGTAAAGTATAGCATAGGGTGGAATCTGCGTTGCGCGCCATGAGGTAAGGAGTCGTGGTAAACCGCATGAGCGTTGACGGGATGGCGCAGATTTCGATACACTACCGGGTGTTGGACAGGTCATGAAATAGGTGATCGTGCAATCCTCACCAGATCGACTCCGCTTGCGCCAGATCAGCGTTTTTCTCCAGAAGGTTCCGTGGATTGTTGGCAGCGCTCGCAAACTCTGGCGATTTTTCCAGCCGAAGTTTTCTGCCGGTGTAGTCGGAATTGTCTTCGACTCGCAAGGACGGGTTTTGCTGGTCGAGCATGTGTTTCACCCGTATGCTCCTTGGGGACTGCCGGGGGGATGGGTAGGGCGGAACGAAACACCGGCTGAGACGGTAGTACGGGAGCTGCGCGAAGAACTCCAACTGGATGTTCGGGTCGGGGCGCTGGTGCTAATCAGTTTGGACTTTGGGGATCATTTGGATTTTGCTTACATCGCCTATGGCATGGGTAATGTAGGCCGTCTCAGCCAAGAGCTTCTAAGCTATGGTTGGTATTCACTGGATGCGCTGCCGAAGCTGCACAGCTTTCATTACCGCGCGATCCAACGGGCGGCACGCTTCCGGACGATGTGGAATGAATTGAGTGCGTATGACGATGAACACGCTGGCGGGCCGTAGACGCGGCCGTCGCAATTGGCCGCTGGTCGTTCAACTGATCTCGACAATGATGCTGCTGGCTGCAGTGGGCTTGTTTGTCTTTTATCTGGTGCAGTTTAGCCAGCAGCGGGAGTCGCTACCGCAAGATGTCCGGGTGGGTGGTGTGCCGGTGGGGGGATTGTCTTCCCGCGAGGCACTGAGCGCACTGGAGCAGGTGTATCGTGGGCCGGTTATTCTGTACTACCGGGAAAGTCCGATTCTGCTAGACCCTGTATCTATAGGATTTCAACTCAACAGCCAGTCTATGCTGGCTGCCGCTGCCGCGACTGGGGATGTGCAGGGAAGTTTTTGGACACGGTTCTTTAACTATATGCTGGGCCGTGAAGACTCGCAGGCTACGGATGTGCCGCTGGCAGCCACATACCAACGCAACCTGATTGACCAATTCGTGCGGGATATCAGCGCGCGATATGACCGGGCATCGGGGCCGCCGACTTATGATCTGGCTACGCTGACGCTGCGAACCGGTGATTCCGGGTACAAGCTGGATGTTGAGGCGGCCGTGCCGCTAATCGAAGCGGCACTGAACAGCCCCACACAGCGAACGGTCAATCTGCCTGTGGTCAATTCCAGCGTGAATGTGGGTAACATCGGCACGTTGGAAGCCATGATTAAGGATTATTTGGACTCGCAGGGGTTCATTTACGACGGCCAGACGACAGTGGCGTCGGTATTCATCATGGATTTGCGGACGGGTGAGGAAGTCAATATCAATGGCGACGTAGCCTATTCAGCAGCCAGTACCATTAAGGTATCGATTCTGGTAGATTACTTCCGGCAGCTTTGGGTTACTCCACCACAGGATGAGGCTTGGTTGATGGCAAACTCTCTGCTGTGCAGCAACAACTCGTCATCGAATCTGATGATGCAAATCATCGGCGAGCGGGTTTCCGGCCAGCAGGACATCTTTGCAGGAATCGCGAATGTGACCGACAATCTGCAATTCCTGGGCATACGGAATACGTATATCACCGCGCCATTTGTTTTGGGGGTAGCGGGCCAGCAGTTGGGATCGATCCCGGCTCCACGGACTTCGCCAAATCCGAACTTCAACACCAATCCTGATCCATACAACCAGACGACTGCTGAGGACATTGGAACGCTGTTCAGCCTGATCTATGACTGCGCGACACTGGGGTCAGGGTTGATGGCAGCTTACCCAGGTGGTGAATTTACGCAGACAGAATGCCGCCAGATGCTGGAATTGATGAGCGCGAACGATCTGCTGCGCCTGCTGCAAGGCGGCATCCCAGCGGGGGTGCGCATTTCGCATAAGAACGGCTGGGTGGCTGATATGAGCGGCGATGCTGGGATTGTTTTCCCGCCCAATGGACGCGATTATGTCATCAGCGTGTATCTGTGGGAAAAAGCGGAATTCCAAGATTACACACGCTTATGGCCGTTGATCGAGGGAATATCGCGCGCGGCATGGAATTACTTCAGCCCAGAGAATCCGTTGATTGCGCCACGCACTGATCTGCCGGATGCGGCACAAGAGTGCGCGGGGAATTATCTGCCGCCGAATGCGGCCGCAGTCGATCTAAACAATATCAACGGCTGGCGGGCTACTCCTGTGCCGACCACGCCTTAAGATACTGCGCGATGCATCAATTTGGCGGAATTTCTTTATAAAGGGTGAGGATGTTCCGGCCATTGGCATAGTGGTAGGATACCTCGTCCATGACCCGACGCACCATGTGGATGCCCCAACCACCCGGCTTATCGCGGGTGAAGGTTGTACTGGGGTCGGGAGGGGGCTGTGCCAGCGGATCAAATGGCGGGCCTTCATCGGCGATGATGATGGTGAGCAGCCCGATCTGAGTTGATGTGGTGAGGTAGATGGGGCGATGCTCACGGTTGTCTCGGTAGGCGTGTTCGATCACGTTGGCGCAGACTTCATCCACAGCTAGTTGGCAGTGATAGATGCCGCGACTATCCATGCCGGCCTTACGGGCATGGATGGTGATGAACTCTAACACGCGAGGAATCTCGCTTATGTGGGCTTGTACGACTAGATGATGCTCGACCTTTTGCATCGTCGCCCAGCCGGATCTATCCTAGAAGCTGTTCACTGCTTCAGCCTGCGATGGAAAAATCTGGAAGACAGAATCGAGACCGGTCATCTCTAAGACTTCACGAACCCGTTCGGAAGGCTGCGCTAAACGAAGCTCGCCTTTGCCTTGCAGCTTCTTGGCTGCAGCGACGATCTCACGCAGTCCAGCGCTGCTCATGTAATCGACACCGGCCAAATCCAGGACGAGTTGATTGTGATTCTGAGCGATGACGTTGTTCAGGGCGTCACTGAACTGATTGGCATTGTTGCTATCGATCCGCCCCGCGACCTCAATGACAGCGACATTGGGCTGCGTGGAAACCTGTATGTTCATCCAGTGAGAACCTCGACTGCATTTCATAGACTCGTGGCTGACTCTCCCATGAGTATACATTAAAAATGCCTCACTGCTGAATCCACTAGAAGGCCTAGTCGTCTATAATCGGGGCATTCAGTGAATTGGTTCAATGAAGGACACACGAACATGAATTGGGGACTGGTTGTGCTGCTGACGGCCGCGATCAGCACCATTTTCATCATCATTCAGCGGACAGAAGCGCGGCGGCGTCGGGCAGTGACGTGGTTTATGCTGCTGTTTTTCCCGGTGATTATCTGGTATACGAGCCGGCGGGATGGCTGGGGAGAACTGATCGCTGCGCTGGTGATCGCGCTGGTGCTCAATTTCCTATTTTGGGTGCTGATTGGGCGGTACAACCCGGTGGGTTCCAGCGATGATATCCGGGTATTGGGACTGGATGATTAGGCTCCGGTCAGGCGGCTTGCCCCAGCCTGACCGGAAACGGGTCAGTGATGGTCAGCCGATGACGTTCAGAGGAATGACATCGGCGGTTTGGAGCATCACGACGCTGATGCGGGCAGCCACGGCGCGGGCCATGGCCTGAAATGCCTGCCCGGCAGGGTTATCGGGCTGGGTCACGACGATGGGACGCCCATAGTCGCCGCCTTTGCGAACTTCGGCATCTAGTGGGATGCGGCCGAGGAAGGGAACACCGCGTTCTTTCGCCAAACGCTCGCCGCCGCCCTCACCGAAGAATTCCCCCGACATATTCTCGACAATGCCCAACACCGGCACATTGAGCGTTTCGAACATGGCGCAGCTTCGCAGGGCGTCGGAGACGGCCACTTCTTGAGGTTGCGTGACGATAATGGCTCCAGTCAGGGGGAAAGACTGAGCTAGGGAGAGCGGCGCGTCTCCCGTGCCGGGCGGGAGATCAACGATCATATAGTCCAGCTGGCCCCAATCGACATCGGTGAACAACTGGCGAATGGCGCTGTGAAGCATGGGGCCGCGCAGGATCATGGGCTTGTCGGGACTGGTGAGGAATCCTGTGCTCATGAGCTTGAAGCCGTAGGCTTCCATCGGGATCATCTTATTGTTGACCACTTGAGGCCGGCCATAGCCAAGACCGGTCATCTGCGGAATATTGGGATTGAGGATGTCGCCGTCGATCAAACCGACGCGCGCTCCTGCTTCGGCCAGAGCTGCGGCGAGATTGGTCGAGACGGTGCTCTTGCCGACGCCACCTTTGCCGCTGGCAACCGCGACGAGGCTCCGCATGGGGACATCCAGGCGGCCATGAATCTTTCGGTCGGTGGGAACCTGGGCATCCCAGCGGATGTCGAGGCGATCAATGCCGGGAATCTTGCCGATGATCGCAGCGGTGCAGCGCTCCTCAAAGACACTCTTGAGCGGACAGGCAGGCGTCGTCAAGACGAGGGTGAAGCGGGCGGTGGTGCCTTCGACGGCAAGATCGCGCACCATATTCAATGATACGATGTCCCGGTGCAGTTCAGGTTCAATGACAGTACCCAAGGCTGCCATAATTTGTGTTTGAATGTCACTCATGCAAGCTCCTCGCAGTGGATTGCAGTTCTGGAATAATTATAACGCAGATTAGAAAAATTCGGCAGCACGATTGGTTAGAGATCGATCAGGGGGCGGCCATGAAATGAAAAGGGTGACCTTGCGCGGGCCACCCTTGATGTGTTTAGCCTTTTTGGGCTTTCTTCTCGCGGATCTTGGCAAGCATGGCTTGTTTGTCGAATTTGGCCGCTTTGGGCGCCCCACCTGATTCTGCTGGGGCTGGTGCTGCTTTCGGGGTAGGGGCGGCTGGCGCAGCAGCAACGGGTTCGGGTTCAGGTACATCTACAGCAACTGACGTGTCATCGGCTGGAGCATCAACATCGCGGTAGATAACCATGTTTTCTTGGGTGGGCTTGACCGGTTCTTTGCCAGCTTTCTTCATTGCCTTGATGATATCGGGGTGTTCCCAACCACCGCGGGCTATGGCTTCTTCGAGGGCGGTGGTGGGTGCAATGCTCTTCCAATAACTCAGCGGCTTGGAAAGGCGCTGCTTGTCATGAATGTGATACCGGGTGCGGTCATAGCTGGCGAGTTCGTAGTCGTGGTCCATTTTGATGGCATCGAACGGGCAGAACTCGGCACAAAAACCGCAGTTCATGCAGATGTCGATGTCAATGAAGAAAGCTTCTGGCTGCGGCACGGGGCGGCCAGTAGCCGGGTCGGTTCCGCGGACAATCCAGATGCACTGCGGTGGGCAGACTTTGGCACAGATGCCACAGCTTGTGCACCAGTCCTCACCAAGGCGAGTGGGGTCCTGATCCTCAGTGACAAGGAAGGGCACGAAGCGGAAGCGTTCAGGAACGGCGATCTTCTCATCCGGGTACTGCACAGTAAACGCGCCCTGAGACTGGAGACCCTGGCGGACTTCAAAGTTTTCCTGGCGGAAGTATTTGCGTCCCGCATAGCGCAGATCGTCCACATAGGTGGCGAAGAAATGCTTGAATGTGACCCAAAGGCCTTTGGCAATGCCTTTTCCGTACATACCTGCTCCTTCAAATCAAGTCACAGCGGCGCGTACTCACCCGCACCACCGGTATGTTGGCTAACGATCGGTCTCACCCAATACGATATCGATGCTGCCGAGAATGGCGACCACATCGGCCACCTTGTGTCCTACACACATCGGCCCCAAGGCGGTGAGGTTGATGAAACTGGGGGCGCGGACGTGATAGCGCCAGGGGTTCTGCGGGCCTTTAGGATCGCCATTGGAGACGACATAATAGCCGAGTTCACCTTTCGGATTTTCGACACGTCCATAAGCCTCGCCGACGGGGATGCGCGGTGTGTGCTTGCCATCGGTCATGACCGACTCGCCTTTGGTCTTCTCTAACCGCGGCAAAATCTGTTTGAGTATGCGAACACTCTCGCGCATTTCATCGATGCGGATGAGGTAGCGGTCATAGATGTCACCGTTGTAGCGCACCGCCACATCGAAGTCCAGTTCAGGATAAATGCTGTAGGGGTCAGCGCGGCGGATATCATAGGGCACACCGCTGGCGCGGAGGAGCGGGCCGGCAGCACTATAGGCAATCGCCATCTCCGGTGGCAAATATCCCACCCCGATGGTACGGGATTTGATGATCTCACTGTCAGTCAGGAAGTGATCCAGCTCATCAATGGAGCGCGGAATGCGTTCGTTGATGAGTTCGGTCAGGTATTCCATCGTGTTGTAGTCACGAACCTTGTCGTTGACAAGATTCGCCACGCTGCGGATGCGTTCGGGGAGGTCTTTGGCAAGGCCACCGAAACGCATGTAATTGCACATCATGCGGCTACCGGCAGTCGCCTCGAAGAAATCAAGGATTTTCTCGCGTTCGGCGATGGCATACAGCGCTGGGGTGAAGAACGCGCCTAAGTCGTTGAGGAGGAAGCCGATAGCCCAGTAGTGGTTGACAATACGGGTCAGTTCCACCATCAGGACGCGGATGACTTCCGAGCGATAGGTGGGTGGTTGGTACTTGGCTCCCAGGCTGAGCAGGTGTTCCACAGCCAAGGCATAGCCGAGATTGTTGCTCATGCTGCAGATGTAGTCGAGGCGGTCAGTGAACGGCATATTGTGCAGGAAAGTGTTGCGTTCACCGATCTTCTCGTGATTGCGATGCAGGTAACCCATGACGGGTTCGAGCGACTCAATTGTCTCACCGTTCAGCGTGACGATCATGCGGAAGACACCGTGGGTGCTGGGGTGGTGCGGCCCCATGTTAACCACGAGACGGTCGGTCTTAAGAGCTGCTCCGCTGATGTCGTCTAAGTGCTGGACACTAACACCGAGGCCGAGGTCACTGTAGAGCGACTCTTCGGAGGTATCAGCCATGCGCGACAGGTCAAAATCAGCGGGGTAGGAAACGTTCTTGCCGTAGACATTGCGTTCTTCGGCGCGGTGCACCCAGCCTTCCGGCCAGCGGCTTTCAAACGGCTTGTGATCTTCCTCATAGTAAGCTTCACGCCAATCCTTGCGCATAGGATGGCCGTTAAAGCCTTCCCACATGAGGATGCGGCGGAGGTTAGGATGCCCAGGGAACTTGATCCCATACAAATCCCAGGCTTCACGTTCCTGGAAATCTGCGCCCGGCCAGACATCGACCAGTGAGGGAATCTCGGGATCGTTCCGAGGCGTCTGGGCCTTGAAGACCAAAGCAGGGCCGCCGCTGGTACGATAGGCGTGGTAGACCATTTCCATCTCATCAGCGATGCCGTAGTAGTCTACTGCGGTTGCGCTAGAGAGGTAGTCAAAACCCAATTCATCGCGGATGAGAGTCGCCACTTCGACGAGGTGGTTGCGGTCTATGATGATGCCGCTGTAGCCGGGTCGCGTATCTTCGCGCACGATATCCGGGTACTGCTCTTTCAGATGGCTGATGGCAGACTGGATGTCGGTCTTTTCAACAATCGCCTTATCCGTCATGTTGTATTATCCCTTGTTGGCTTTCTTCTCGCGGATTTTGGCGAGCATTGCCTGCTTATCGAATTTACCTTTGGGGGCAGCGGATTCTGAAGCTGGTGCTGCGGTAGGCGTAGATTCCGCAACTGCTTTGGCAGCTAGAGCTTCTTCACGTTTGCGCTGACGTTCGGCTTTGGCTGGGTCTTCTGCCGCGGCTTCTGCGGCTTTGGCCTTGGCCTCGATCTTGGGGGCTGCCACTGGCTTGAGGGGGGGCAGTTCACGCACACCGAAGCTCTTGCCTTCTGCCGCGAGCTGCGCTTGGCGCCGGATCAGATCCATCTGGCGCGGATCGATGATGTCTGGGCCGAGGATAGGAACTGGTGTCGGCTCAGAGGGGCCGACACCATACCAGGGTACATCGTTCAGGTTGGCAAGTGACTGGCCGTCGATCTTCTTTTGCAGGGCGATCAATCCGTAGAGCAGTGCTTGTGGGGTGGGTGGGCAACCGGGGACATAGACATCGACAGGGATATACATATCAATGCCGGAGACGACGTTGTAACCTTCTTTGAAGGGGCCGCCGCCGCTGGCACAAGCGCCCATTGCCAAGACATACTTGGGTTCAGGCATCTGGTTGTAAAGTCGAACGATGGGCACGACCATCTTCTTGGTGACGGTTCCAGACACGATCATCAGATCAGACTGACGTGGGCTGGCACGCATGACTTCCATGCCGAAGCGGGATAGGTCGTACCGGGAGGCCGCGGTCGCGATCATCTCGATGGCGCAGCAGGCCAAGCCGAAGAGAAGCGGCCACATCGAGGAACGCCGGGTCCAGTTGTAGAGCTTGCTGAGACTGGTGATGGCGACGTTCCCCTGCATTTCATCAGGGATCGGAAATTCGGTGCTGTGCAGCTCACGCAGGTCGAGTTGCGCCATTTACGGATTGACCTCCTCATACCATTCCCGCAGGATTTCGCTCAGGATACCCTCGTTTGCCAGCCGGGGATCATCGGCGAAGTTCGGGAGCGCTACGATATACTCATTCAATTCACTCAGGCCGACGACATCGATATCCAAATCGGGATAGTGTTCTATCAAGGCTCGGACAATTTCGTAAGTTGAGTCCCAGTACAATTTTCCCGATTGTGAAAAATGATTCATAGTCCCAAGAGTACCGCAACCTGACTTAAATTACGACGATTTGTTCATGAGTAAAATCTGAAAATGCTCAGGAACTAGTCTGGCGCAGCACGGCCTCGGTGTCAATCTGGGCGCGCTGCAACCGGCCGCTGTAATCGATGTAGACGGACTTCCATTCGGTAAAGGAGTCGAGACCGACGAGACCCGCCTCACGCATGCCATTGCCTGTCCCGCGCGTTCCACCAAAGGGGAACTGAATTTCAGCGCCAGTCGTCCCGTGGTTGATGTAGACGATGCCTGTGGTCAGGTCGCGAATGGCGCGGAAGGCTGCATTCACATTTTCGGTGAAGATGCTGCTGGAGAGGCCGTAACGGACTTCATTGTTGACAGCAATGGCTTCATCCAACGAGGCTACCTCAATGAGGCTCAAGACCGGGCCGAAGATTTCTTCGCGGGCGATCCGCATGTCGCGGCGGACCTCAGTGAAGAGGGTGGGCGCGTAGAAGAAACCGCGTTCGCTGCTGGGGCGCTGACCGCCTACCGCCAGATGCGCACCTTCCTGCCGACCGATTTCGACATAGCGTTCGACCTTTTCGAGCGCCTTGGCGTTCACCAATGGGCCGACGCTGGTGGTTTCAAGCAAGCCATCGCCGACTGAGAGCGCACGGGCTTTGGCAACCAAAGCCTCGACCAGTTTGGGCTTGATCCCGCTCTGGGCGATGAGGCGGCTGGCAGCAGTGCAGCGCTGGCCGGTTGTACCATAGGCGCTCCAGGTGATCGCCTCGACGGCAAGATCGAGGTTAGCTTCATCCAGGACGATGATGGCGTTCTTACCGCCCATTTCCAGGGTGACTTTCTTGCCGAGGCTGGCGGCTTGTGTATAGACCTTGATGCCGGTGTCGGTTGAACCGGTAAAGGAAATGATGCGCACGTCCGGGTGGTTGACGAGTGCCGCCCCGGCTTCCCCGGCCCCGGTAACCAAATTAAGAACGCCTGGCGGCAGTCCGGCATCCTCAAAGACTTTTACAAAGGCCGCGCTGGTAGCGGGCGTGTCTTCGCTGGGTTTGAAAATAACCGTGTTACCGGCAACGAGGGCAGGGAGCATCTTCCAACTGGGGACAGCGACTGGAAAATTCCAGGGCGTAATTAATCCAACGACGCCGACTGAATCGCGGACAGCCATGCCGAACTTGTTGGGCATCTCGACTGGAGCAGTATAACCGAGGAGACGCCGACCTTCGCCACCCATGTAGTAGGCCATGTCGATGGCTTCCTGGACATCCCCGCGGGTTTCGGCCAGGATTTTGCCCATTTCTTGGGTCATGAGGCGGGCAAGCTGGTCTTTGCGCTCGGTGAGGATCTGTGCGACGCGATATAGGATTTCGCCGCGGCGAGGGGCAGGGGTCAAGCGCCAACCTGGATAGGCAGCGCGGGCGGCTTCCACTGCCAGCGCGATATCTTGGGACGAGCTTTTAGGTGCATGTGCCAGTTCGGACTCGGTGGCGGGATTGTAGGAGACAAAGGTCTCGCCAGAGAGCGCATCTCTCCAAGTGCCGCTGATGAAATTCTTGACCTGTTCAACCATGAGCGACTCTCTTTCAAGAAAGCCTGAGCAGGGGCATATTTTGAGGGGCAGATAATCCATGAATCCAGCGGCGAAGTATAAGAATTCGGGATTCGTTTGTCAAGCAACGACCCACACTGGGACTAGGAATTCAGAGCAGAGCTGCGGGAAGCCGAAACGAGAAAGTCGAGCCTTGGCCTTCCGCGCTGTTGATTTCCAATGCGACGTTATGCTGGTCGAGGATGAACTTTACGATGGTTAAGCCGATGCCCATACCTCCATGCTTCCTAGAGGCTGGCGTGTCGATCTGGAAGAACGGCTCGACAACTCGATGGACTAGGTGTGCAGGAATGCCAATGCCGTGATCGATAATGTGGAAACATACAGAGGTGTCTTCGCGCTTGGCAGTGATGTGGACGGCAGACTGGCTGAACTTGAGGGCATTGTCGATCAAGAGCTGAAGGGCGATGCTGAGACGCTGTCTATCTCCGAGCACAGGGAACAATGAATCGGGCAGTTCAATGACGATGCGGTCGAGATCGGGTTTGCGTTCCCAAGTGCGGCCCAGATTACGAACTGCGCCATGGATCAAGTCCGAAACGGGGATTGGGCCAAAAGCTTTCGACTCAAAGCTCTCGTTCATCAGCTCCTGAAGGAGGGTGACGTTGCGAACTCCAGTTTCGAGCCGCCGTGTGGCGGTCAGCGCCAGGTCGATAATGGGATTGCCTGGCTGTACTTCTTCGGCAAGCAGAGCAACCGCCGATTTGACCTGGAGCATGGGTGTGCGGAGTTCATGGGTAACATTTTGGACGATGGCCTCCCGGAGCAGATCAAGCTGAGCGGCGGAGCGGCGGAGTTCAGCTAGGGATTGGCGTGTGTGATTGAGTTCATGCCGAAGCTGCCACGTTTGCTGAAGCGTGTGCAGAATGTACGGCAGCGAATCAATGAGTGCGAGAGGCAAGATCAGATCAATCTGACCGGCCGTTAATGCTTTTTCAGCCTCTATATCCAGCGGCGCGTCACTATCAACGATGAGCAATGTGTAGGGTGATTGAGTAGAGGGGGAGAACTGCTGCCGGATGCTTGACAAGATGGAGTAGGAATCGGGGGAATCGCCGACCCCGATGAGTAGATCGACATTCAATCCAGAGATGCTGGGATTGGAGAGATTGTCAAATCGTTCGACAGAGATACCTGACTCGAGGAATGCATTCTGGATGACCGCTTCTGATCCAGGAGCAGTACCGCAGATTAGAGCAGTCAATGATGGTGGATGGTCTGAGCCTTCAGCCATAGCGGACTCCGACAATGCCAACAGCAAGCCTCCATCATAGCATGGATGCGGAGATTACTTGCAGCGCCCGATGGTCTGGCAAAGCTGATTCATATGCAGACGATCGTGCTGGGCAGTGAAGTGCGCCATCTCGATCAAACTGGTACGCCCAAAGATGCTGTGCCGAGCAGGACGATACCAGTCTTCGGAATGCAGCATTTTCAGCCAGTTGATGGTGATTTCCCGTTCCTGGGCAAAATCAACAGCGACTTTAAGCCCATCCAAGCCGCAGGCTTCTGCATGCCTCGGGCCGGGCGGCGGTGGCGGACTAATTAAGAAAGGGTCGTTTTCTGCAGCGATTCGCTGCAAGCGCGGGCGCTGAACTTTACGTTCGCTTTCGCGGAGATGACCGATTACTTGAATAGGCGACCATTCGTTTTCATCTGGGTGTTGGTTCCAGAAGCGGGATTCAATATGCTGGATTGTGGCGAAGAGCGCTCCAATGTTGCCACGGAGTTCGGCAAGCACCATATCCGCGGTTAGTTCAGGTGGGGGGAATTGATCGATCCCGTCAGACTGCTGCATTTTCTGAATCAAGGTGTTGACAGGATTAGCGGTTGGATGTGCCGCATCAAGCGCATAGATTGGCAGACCAGCTTGGTTGGCACGGGTCGTATGTTGGCTTGTCGGGCCGCGAAACAGGTAGAGCGTTTCATCAGGTTCCACGCCTACTCTAGCAACTAGCTCGATGTAGTAGGCCAGATCGGACTTCAGAAAGGCTGTGTTGCCCCCGTGCCCGACTTGGGTGTAGCAGTCAAACTCAGTGGGGAGGGCGGCCTGTTGAAGCATGGTTCTCAGGGCTGATTCGGGCACAAGTGGATTGACCGCCAGGATGAAAGCGTACTGGTGCGCTCGGATGAAGTCAAATAAGGTCTGGAACTGTTCACGCTGGCTTGAGGCTGGCGCAGCGATTGACTCATACAGCTGCTGCCGAAGCTGTTTCGTGATTTCCGGTGGCAGGCGGTCGTAGATGGTGAACTGCGTTTCAGCCAGCGAGGCATTGAGGATTTCCAGCGACTGCACTATACCAGCTTCTATTGACTGGACCGGCATGCCGCCAACGATTGTGGGGAAGGTATCGAGATCGAGCATGAAGGCTTTAATCATCGCTGTCCTGCTCCAATGCCTGCCAGAAAATGTCGGGCGTAGAGCGCTCTTTGTTGCAGTCCGGGCAGCCAACATAGGCGTCTTCAATTGGTTTCTGATGTTTCAGGCAGCTTGACTGAACATCGACAACTCGCCCGAGACCGAGCATACGGGGGCGGATGGTCAGCTTCAGGTCTAGGTATTTGCTGGCGTTGGCGTTCAAGATGGCGGGAACTGGGCAGCGCTCGCAATCAGAGGCTTTCCAGCGGAGCGAAGCCGGATTGAGACGGGCTAATCGGCATTCCTGCAGATTGCGACCGCGATTGAAGTCTTGGTAGAAGTGAGGACATTCTTTGCCAGCCGGAGTACGCATCGTTCGACCTGTGGCACTCGCTTTACGGTTGAGGTGATCCCAGCCCAGGCCGGGACAGCCAGTTCTTGGCGGCCTGCGAAACATTTTGGAGCGAGCCGTGCTGAATGGTACAGGGGGGCAGCGCTGCGAGAAACTGCGCTCCATACGCTTTGCCGGTGATGCGCTTATCGAGGATGACGACGATGCCGCGATCGGTCTTGGAGCGGATCAACCGCCCGAAGCCCTGGCGAAACCGGAGGATGGCCTCCGGCAGCATATAATCGCGGAAGGAGTCGTTAAAGGTCTCGGAACGGGCGGCGATGATGGGATCGTTCGGGACTGGGAATGGCAGCCGGGTGATCATCAAGGCACTGAGTGCCACGCCAGGGATATCAATGCCTTCCCAAAAGCCGCGTGTGCCCATCAGCACAGCTTTCTCTGCGCTCTTGAATCCTTCCAATGTCGCCATTCGATTGCTGGATTCGACCTGATCGTAGACAGCGATGCTGCCCAGCGCCAAACGAGCACGCACAGCCTGAGCAGTCTGCTGAAGCTGGTTGTAGCTGGTGAACAACGCCAGTGTACGGCCGTCAAGAGCAGCCGCTAATTCGACCAAGCTCCGCTCAATAGCCTGCTGGTAGGCCCCACGCTCGTTAGGGTCGGGCAGATCGTTGGGTAGATAGATCAGGCAGTTTTGGCGGTAATCAAAGGGTGAGTCGAGCGAGGCGGTCGCCATCGACTCGGCCTGGAGGCGTTCCTGAAGATAGGCGAAATCGTCATCGCTGCGAAGTGTAGCGCTGGTTAGTACAACAGAGCGTTTTTGCTGCCAGAGATTCTGCCGCAGCGCAGGGCCAACAGCCAGCGGCGCGCTGTGGATTGAGACGCTTCCCCCGTAACTCTGATTGAACCAATGGATCATGCTGGAGCCTGCTGGCTGCATGACATCACTCAGGGTAGTCTGAAGGCGTGATAAACTGTCTAGACTGCTTTCAACACGACGCAGTAAGCCTGGCGCGCTGCGCACCCCTTTCTTTGCCCAACGCCTCAGTCCGCTGGCGAGTTTCTGTACAGCTTCGATGATGCCATTCAAGAATTCGTCAGTGGGCAACCAGGTCTGGAGGAGGCGTTGGAAAGCAGCGGATTGGCGAGATTTGGGGGTGAGCCGGATCGTGATCGTGGTAGGGCCGTCGTCAGAGTCACCGTTCATATCACCAATGAAGGCACGAACTGCCTCGAAGTAGAGATCGATGTGCCGCCGCAAAGCTCTAGCTCCCTGGCTGATATGATCGCCAAAAGTGGAGAGACGTGCATAGTCTTCGGCGGACAAGGAGTCTTTCATCTGAACTAGGACATCGCCTAGCAAGCCGCGATGTACGTTGGTGAGTTCAGTGATCCGGTAGGCGATGCCCACTTCATCCAGGCGGACCGCATAGGCATTGGTGGCTGCGTCTTCGAGGTTGTGCGCTTCATCCACAATCAAGTGGTTGTAGGGCGGGAGAATTTGATCCTTGCTGAGGGGGTCGGCGCAGAGAAGAGCGTGATTGATGATGACGATCTGAGCAGAATGTGCGGCTTTCCTTGACTGGAACAGCGGGCAGCGACCACCGGCCAGTGTTTCGCAGTCATCGAGGGTGCAGGTGTGTTCCTCGGCGCTCAAACGGTTCCAAATTGCCAGTTCGTTGAACCCACGCAGGTTGATCTCATTGCGGTCGCCTGAATTAGGCATTTGCTGCCAGATCAGCACTTTGGCGAGTATGCGGAGTTCATCAAGCGTTGTTGGCCCACTTCGCCGCATGTCTTCGAGTCGGCGCGGACAGAGATAATGACTTCGGCCTTTGAGAACGACTGCACTCACTGGCTGGCCGAGCACTTCTGATACTAGCGGGATGTCATTCTGGATGAGTTGATCCTGAAGGTTGGTTGTGTAGGTCGAGATGACAACGCGCCGTTCAGGTTCCTGTGACCAGATGGCGGCTGGGATGAGATAGGCAAGCGTTTTACCGACACCTGTTCCAGCTTCGATCAAAATATGTTTTGAATCGCGAATGGCCGCATCAACTTGCAAAGCCATATCCTGCTGCTGAGGGCGGTATTCATGAAATGGTAATTTTTGGGACAGCAGTCCCTGCTCACCAAAGACAGTGTTGATGTCGCTGATGGCGGGGTGTGTATCTGCGCGGGCAGGGGATTTTGTGGCTGCTAGTTCGATGGATTGGGGAACCGCCTTGGCTCCCGCGTAGGCGGTTTTGCTTTCGGCGAGGGCAGCTTCAAAATAAGGGCGGGCTTCCCATTTGAGGTCTTTGGAATGGGTGAGAATTTCCTGAATGAGCGCAGGAGGAAGCTGCGTACAGACCTTCCAAAGTTCCCAGTAGAGATAAGCTGTTGCGCGGGCATCGTCGGCGGCACGGTGGTGGCTGACGAGATCGATCTGGAAGTAGCCAGAGAGATAGGCCAGGCTGTAACGCAGGGCGCGTGGAAGCAAGATGGATCCTAATTCCAGCGTGTCCAGCCAATGATAGTCACGAAAGCCGGCTTTCTCCATGAAGGCGCGGTCAAACTGGGCATTATGGGCGATGAGTGTGGCATTACCGAGATAATGCCGAAGCTGCGGGATGACCTCAGAGAGGGTGGGTTGGGTTTGCAGACTGGCTTCACTGATGCCCGTTAGGAAGGAGACTTCCTGAGGCAGGGGGCGGAGTGGGTTGACCAGCATAGAAAACTCATCAATCACCCGACCTTCGCGAAAGCGAACGGCTCCGACCTCGATGATGGCATCGGTGTCGGGATTCAGGCCGGTGGTTTCCAAATCAAGCGCGACTAGTTCTCCGCGCATTATGTTCCCTTCAGTCCCAGATGGGGGCGCTGCAATGTGGGCGAGCATTTCGCCGCGCCAGTATAGCACAAGGCAAACGAAAGTACCCCTGTTCGTTCGAGCAGGGGTGGAGGAATGTGGTATGAGGCAGGATTACGATCCGGGCGTTGCTTCGGGTGTCGCCTCGGCAGTCGCTTCCGGCGTGGCCTCAGCCGCTTGGGATGCTGCTTGGGTCGCATCCAGATAGGCTTTCTGGAGCATCTGGCGGAGGGCGGGGAGGCTGCCGAAAGTCACGCCAATAAAACCAGCACGTTCAAACTGCCCGTAGTTGGCATCGCTTGCCAGATACCAAAGATATGACTGCACGGGAATCTTGGTCAGTGAGGCTTTGTTGACGAGCAGGGTCACGCCGCGGCTTAGCGGGTAGGTGCCATCGGCAATCGTTTCGGCTGAAGGGGTAATGCAGCCGCTGCCGCTGTTGATGCTGACCAACTGGATGCGCTGCTGGTTGTTCTGGAGCACACGCTGGTATTCTGACCAATCCATGTAAGTCAGCGCGCCGGGAACATTGGCGGTGGCGGCTGCCCGGAAGAGTGGGTCGTTGTTGAGCTGGCTGTCACCCCGGATGGGGACATCTTTGCCCGCAGTGACAGCTAGGAGGAGGTCTCCAGAATTATCGCCAGGATTTGGCGCGAAGAGCGTCATCTCGTCGGCTGGGAAAGAAGCATCGATCTGATTCCAGGTTTTGATGGTATTGGCTGCGCTGAAGCTCCAGACCGAACTGACCTGCTGGGTCGTCAGACAGGCCAGGTAGCTGTTGGCTGCGTTGCTCACCAGCACAACAGCCTGCCTGCCGAGGTCGATAGGCAGAGTCTGAATGTTGTTGGCTGTACAGTTCTGTGTTTGTTCGGCGGTGAGTGCTGTGGTGATGGCAGCAATATCGACTTCGCCATTGCAGAGGCGGCGCACACCAGCGGTCTGTCCCAGCGTTTTGATATCGAGTGTAATACCAGCATACTGGGCGTTGAGGTTGGTTCCCAAATTGTTCAGGAGATCGTAGGCTTCGGCCGCACCCGCGATGATGACCTGGCCTGACGCATTCTGTGGAATGCTGAAGGATGTGGTTTGTTCGCTAAATGGGCGGGTGTTGCCTGTACCCTCCAGCGCGGTCTTATTCGCGCCTGTGATGAGCGCGGTTGGTACAGTCAGGCCGGCGGCTAAGATGGTAGTGGACGCCGCGTCGCTGATGGCATAATTGAGGACTTCGGTCACACCGGGCTTGCTGAGGCTGGCGCGGTTGAAGTAGATAAAAAGCGGATCCATGGCGCTGTAAGCGCGCTGTTCGACGCTTTCCGCCGAGGGGGCATCGCAGCCAATCGCCTCGTTTTCATTGAGCTGAAGGATCTTCACGCGGTCAGCCGCAGCGGTCGCAGCTTGGAGATTGACTACACCAACAGCGCCGTCCGTACTGGAGACGGCTGCGATCACATCGGCTTCACTGGTAAGTAAGGTGGCGTCTGGCCGGAAGCCATCCCCTTCTACGAACGAGTCGAGCGTCGTGTAGGTCAGCGTGCCGGCCTGTGGCAGGATCACAGACAGTGGGATCGTGCCAGCACCAGGCAGTACCAGCTCCCAGCTTGTGGTCTGGGCGCTGGGAGCCATGATTGAGGCGATCTGCTGGGTGGTCAAGCAGGTGGCATAGCTGGCATCGGATTTGGTGATGAAAGCAGCAATGCTGTAGGCAACCAATAATTCGGTATAATCGACGTTGTTGTTGGTGCAGTTGAGGGCTTCATCGGCGCTGATGGCGCGGGTTGCCAGGGTAATGTCGGTCTGTCCGAGGCATAAGCGCTCGAAGCCGGCCCGCGTGCCGGTGATTTCGGTTGCCGCATTGAGGGCTGTGCCGCTGTTGGTTTTGAGGTTCTCGAAGAGTGGCGCAACCAGGTTGGAACCAACAACTGTAACCGTGCTGCTGTCCTGAGCCTGTACCCAGGTTGCACTGATGAAAAGCGCAAGCAGGAATAGTGTTCCGACTTGGCGCCAGATGGATTTCATGACGATTTGCTCCTTAAAAACGGGACTCTGGGCAGCCGTATTTTGCGGAAAGGATTGTACTCTCGTGACTTGAATTGTCCAGCCACACTTTTTGTTCACGAGATGCCCAAAGTCTAAGCAAACAGCGAGAGGTACGATGTCTGACAGCGAATTGAATGTGTATGAACTGGTTGGCGGTGATCCCGTGTTTCGCCAGCTTGTTGATGATTTCTATGCTCGAATTGAAACGGACCCCCTGCTGCGCCCGCTGTTCCCGGCTGATGTGGAAGCAGGGAAGGAATGGCAGTTTCTTTTTCTGACGCAGTTTTTTGGCGGGCCTCCGCGTTACAACAACCAGCGCGGGTATCCACGACTGCGAATGCGCCACGCTCCGTTTCCAATCGATCAGGCCGCGCGTGACCACTGGTTGGCGCACATGCTGGCGGCGGTGGATGCCGTAGGGATTACTGAACCCAGCCGCAGCCTGATGAAAGATTATTTTGTGCGGGCCTCGGCGGCGATGATGAACGCCGAGTCGAACGCCACAAACCTGATGCACTGGAATACATCGAGGGAAGATCGTTCATGAGCCGCCGTAAAGCGCCGCCAATGCAGCGGCGTATGGCCCCTGTCCCTGAACTCAATAAGCCTCTTCTACGGCGTCCAGCGCTGCGCTTGGAACCGCTGGCAGCCTGGATTGTGACACGGCCTCGTCTGACCCGCATTCTGGTAGTGGCGTTGTTCAGTCTGGGGGTGGTCTTGTTGGCATTCCCAATCGTTGATAACGTCTACATCAATCTTTTCTTCAACGAAGCGACGCGCATTCTGCCTTCACTGGTTGCGGCTGGGCTTGGCGCGGTGATGTACATCGCTGGGTGGCGGCTGATTATCGGAACGCGCGGCGAGACTCCGGTTGTTCACCCGCTGGTGTTGGTGTACTGTCTTTTTGGCGTCATTGTAATTGTTCTGGTCGTGGTTTTGGTTTTACAGGGCTACTCGACAGCAACGGCTGATCTCACGGCTTAAAGCCCAGAGGAGGTTTGCATTGAAGAGCGGGTTTGTTCTCATCCTGGCACTGCTGCTGGCGGCGTGCGATTCGCAGTCACAGGCTGATCTTCCCACATTGATTCCTACTCTTGGCGGTGTAGAAGCGGCTACCTCAACTCCCGAGCTGCCGACAGAGCCACCACCCACGCAGGCCCCAATTGTGCGACCAACGCTGCCGCCTACATGGACACCCTCGGCTGCTCCTACCGAGCCTGAGAGTCAGGCAACGGCGACTCCCGTGGTTCTCCCCACCGGAATCCCGTTGGCGACGCTGGAAGCCTGCGGAACCTTTTTGGTTGATCTTGAACGCAGCACGTCGACATTCAAGCTCGGAGAGAAACCTGTAGTGTATTGGTCTCCAGCAACTGGTGCGATGCGGTACCGGGTGAGTGTCATTGATGAATTCGGCCAAGAACTCTTCATGGATTATGCTATCGATGCGACCTACGCCTTCCCGGCAGAGCTGTTTAAGGCAGGCAAGCGATATGGCTGGCAAGTCTACCCTGAAGACAATATTGGCCGGCAGATGTGCTTCCAGCAGGGGGCCGAACTGTTCATTTCGCCATAAAGATTATTGAGGCGGCTTTTCAGAGTTCAGGATGTATTCACTGAAAGCCTCTGCCGTCCAGGGGAGAGCTGGCTTGAAGAAGTGTTCGTAGATGGCTTCGGCGTAGACGCGGATTTCGTGCTGCGCGTCAGGAGCCATCCTCAACCGCAAGAAATGCATCAGGTTGTGTGCGTCGATCTTCGCGACCCAGGTATAGTAGACGCTGAATCCCGGCAAGAATAACCGAGCTAGTTCGCGGGAAACACCAGCTTGAAGTGCCCGCGAGTACAGCTCGTAGCTTTGCTGATAGAGCGATTCAAGCTGATTGGTGAGTTCGATGTTGGTTTCGGGATCGACCTGACCCTCACTAGCCTGTTTATTGCTGGCAGCTTGTTTGCGCCAGACACTGGGAACATAGAAATCATTTTCCTCGAAGGCAGTGTAGCGGCCAGATTGGGCGTTAAAACTCCAGGTGCGATGACGCACCCACTGCCACCAGGTCACTAATGGAGCACGTACCCGGAACTTGAATTCGACCATCTCAAATGGCGTAGTGTGATAGTTGCGAAGCAGATAGAAAAGGAGCTTTTTGTCTTTTTCTGGGCCTTTGCTTTCCCCCAGAAAGCTCACCCTCGCGGCGTTGACGATGGCGAGGTCGCCGCTTACCCCGGTGCTGGGGTGCGGGAGCATGTCAATGAGTTCGATCCAGCCCTTGTCGAGAACTGGGATCTGTTTTCCGAATAATTCGGTGTCCAAATCGGTGTACTCCGAGTTCATGTATCAGGCAAAGTATTGCAGCGCCATACGCACCCGTTCTTCGACACTAGGGGGCGCATTGGCTGGCAGGGATTGTACGGCAGTCTGTGCCTCGACGATGCTGTAGCCGAGCGCGACCAAGGCATCGATCACATCGGTATTGATGTCATCGAATGCACCAACCGGAGCAGTGTCTTGGCCGAACTTGAGCTTGTCCTTGAGTTCGATCAGGATGCGTTGGGCAGTCTTGCTGCCAATGCCAGGCACGCGGGTGAGGATTTCAGCCCGTTCGCTGACGATGGCGTTGCGGAGGCTGTCGAGGCTCAGCGAGCTGAGGATTGCCAGGGCGAGCTTCGGCCCAACTCCGTTGACCGTCAAAAGAATGTCGAAGACTTCTCGTTCGGATGATGTGGCAAAACCGTAGAGTGTGAGCGAATCCTCACGCACAATCATCGACGTGTGCAAGAAGGTTTCTTCTGAGGGGTCGATCCGATCCAGCGTGGAATGCGGCACGAATACTTTGAAGCCAATTCCACCTGTGACCACGATAACGAAGTCCTTACCTGTTGCGCTGATGGTTCCCTGTATGCTGGCGATCATGACACGGTCTCAGTCTTCCATCAATCCGGCGTAACGAGTGCTGTGCAAATCAGTGATCGCAATAGCTAAAGCATCAGCAGCATCGTCAGGGCGGGGGATGTCTTCGAGATTGAGCAGCATACGAACCATTTCTTGGATCTGGGGCTTTTTGGCCCCGCCGTAACCAACCAGGGACTGCTTGACATTGTTCGGCTTGTATTCGCTGATTGGCAGGCCGGTCGATGCCAGCGCGGCGAGGATGGCTCCACGTCCCTGGGCAACCGTGATGGCGGTGGTCACATTCTTGGCAAAGAACATCTCTTCGACAGCCGCGCGGTCTGGTTGGTGCTCCCGCACCAACTGTACGATGCTGTCGTAAATGATTCTCAGCCGTTCCCACATGGGAGTCTGTGGGCGGGTGGTGATCACGCCATAGGCGACAGCGCGCAGCGCGCCATCGTCATCTTCCTCGACAAATCCGTAGCCGACTGTGGCAGTGCCCGGATCGACGCCGAGGCTAATCATGAATTAGCCTCAAGCGCCGCGATAACTTCATCGGTGATCGACAGGTTTGAAGCAACGCTCTGAATATCATCCAGTTCCTCAAGCTGCTCCATTAGCTTCATGTTCTGGACAGCCTTTTCGAGCGGAAGCTCACTCTCATTTTTGGCAACCCAGCGCAGTTCGGCCTCATCGATAGTGTATCCGGCGGCGGTGAGGGCGTTTTCGACGGCAGCGAACATCTCCCTCGGCGTGTAGATGGTAATTGTGCCTTCCTCATCGAGCACATCATCGGCGCCGGCTTCAGCAGCAGTCATGAAGAGGGTATCAAAATCTACCCCTTGGCTGCTCAATGTGATAACGCCCTTCTTCTCGAACTGCCATGCGACCGACCCGGCTGAGGCTAGGCTGCCGTTGGCGCGAGTGAAAACACGTTTGACATCGGCCAAAGTGCGGTTCTTGTTGTCGGTCAGCACATCCACTAAGAAGGCGACACCATCAGGACCATAGCCTTCATAGGTGATTTCTTCAAGCATAACGCCGTCGCTGCCACCACCAACCCCGCGCTGAATAGCGCGTTCAATGTTGTCTTTAGGCATGTTGTTGGCTTTTGCTTTGGCGATTGCCAGTTTCAATTTGCCATTCGCATTCTCGTCGCCGCCACCTTCACGAGCGGCGATCATGATGTCGCGGGCTAGGCGGGTAAATATCTTGCCACGCCGGGCATCTTCCGCGCCTTTTTTACGCTTGATGGTAGACCATTTACTATGTCCGGACATAGGTCGCTCTCCCGAACCTTTGCATGCAACACTACAGTCCCATTATATTATATCGGAGGGATAACAGCGCGTCGAGACGAGAGGCAGTGGTGCCGCACGTGATATAATGTGAACCACTTTGAATCGAGCGTGATGAGGCGTCATGTGATCGATATTAGCGTTCCCACTGCTAATCCCCGATTAGACCCACAGCGGCTTGCCTGGGGAGTCCTGCTGCTGTCATTTGCTCTGTTCTGTTTGATCTGTGTGACCACGGGGGTGGGAGCCAG
The DNA here is from genome assembly GCA_034431625.1 of Anaerolineae bacterium. Taxonomy (GTDB): domain Bacteria; phylum Chloroflexota; class Anaerolineae; order Aggregatilineales; family Phototrophicaceae; genus CFX2. Next base: position 38,170 of record DAOUCY010000034.1, read on the forward strand.
CTACTTTCTGTTCCAATCTACCGTGGCACTGGATTCGGTCATGCAGGTGGGCTTGGGCACTGGCAGCATTTCTGGGCAGGCTGTCCGTGCTGAAAGCCGATTTTCTAGCGGGGGTGTTGTCAGTACCGACTCGGTCTCTCAAGTGACGTTGTTCTTTCGGGACTCGCAGCTCGATAACCGCCTAATCGCATCGGTGACGCTATACGGCGATACGACAGTATCATTTTGGCAGGCTTACCGCCCACGCTTTTCGTGGGGAAGTGGAATCTATGGCATTGAACTGCGCCAATTTGCAGGTAAGGCGGATGTGTTTGTGCCGGCTGGGGCAAGTTGGGATGTGCGGTTGACGGTGAGGACAGGCCGAGGCGATACCATCTATCTGGATAATCAAGGCAGCTACTCTATCACAGCGTCCTCGATGCAGCTCGATGTGACCAACTATCAGGGTTCAGCTTCCCTCGTTCCTGCGGGTATGAGCGTGGGGAGGGCTGTCCCAGTTGGAAACTTTGGTCGCATCAATTACGATATAGATGCCTCAGCGATCCGTGTTGGAACGGCTTACTTGAATTTGCTGGGAACGAGGAGCTTTCAGGACTCGCTACTCCAACCAGGTTCGGGGGCAGGTGCCGGTGCACCGCTGGTTGCGGATTGGGCGTGTGCGACGAGTGACAGCCAGCCCCCCAGTTATCTGAGTACAGAGTATCGAGATGGCCGCTTGGCCTTGCGCTTGACCCGCGGCGATAACGCTATCACCAGCGGTGCGACGGGATGCAGTAAGTATTTTGGCGCCGATGGGATCGATGTGCGTGGATACAATTATCTGGGGCTGAAAGCGGTTTTCAATCTGAATTACCAGTCGTTGAGCGTGTGCGGCTTCGTCGCTAGCGAATGTCCGCTGATGCTGCGAATGGATTACAAGGATGCCGAGGGGAACCTCCGTATTTGGTATCACGGCTTTTACTACTTGCTGGATACCCAGTTGAACTATCCGCTCCAGTGTGACAGTTGTTCGCAGCAGCATGAAATCATCAAAGAAAAAGCATGGTATACCTACGACAGTGGCAATCTCTTCAATCTGATACCCACCAGAGTGCGCCCCCAAGAAATCATCAGCCTACAGTTTTATGCGTCGGGACACCAGTATGATGTGTTCATCAGTGACGTCAGCTTGCTGGCCGGCGTGGATAATCCGGGCTAGTTCAAGCGTTCTCGAAGCCGAAGCCAGAGCGCCGCAGTGAAGTCCAGCCCAGCGGGCTGATGATGATGTGGTCGACTGGGCGGATGTCCAGCAGTTTGCCTGCTGCGACCAAATCCTGCGAATCTAGCAGCACGCGAACGTGTTCTTGGGTTAGATGGCGCATGTCGTGCAGGTAATCCATGGCGTCATCGGCGCTGCTGATGCGGGGTGGCGGATCAGGGATTACTCGCATGATACGTTGGGTGATTTCTACCGCAGCCAGCAGCCGTGCTCGTGCAAAGTCATCTATTCCATCGATTTTCAAAAGAGAATCGGGGTTGAGGTGGTATAGCCCACTTAGCCCTCGAACAGACCGAAGGATTCTCTCGGCTGTGTTCAGCAGGTCTGGCAGCGTGTCCAACAGGCTCACCAGCAGTTTGGTGTCGGAGAGTCCCTGCGGGCCGTGTTCCAGCAGGTGTGCGGTGGTGTTTCGTTTGGTTATTGTGGCATCCTCAATGGGTGTATGACGCTGCCAGTAGTGAGTGGTTTTGCGCCGCCCTCGGCTGGCTGATATACTGTCGCAGGAGAACCAGTCATTCTCGTGGAGCCACAATCTAATGGGCGATTTTTTCTCTGGTCTTGGTATATCGACCGATCTGGTCACAATTGGTGCGATCTATGTGGTGCTGGTTCTGGCATCCTTCTGGTTGGCGATGATCGTGTGGGCATTCCGGGATATGCGCTCGCGTTCGAGGGATCGGGTTCTCCAGCTTGCCGTTTCTGTTCTGGTTGCCTTGCTTAATGTGCCCGGCCTGCTGATCTACCTGCTGCTGCGCCCGCGTGAAACGCTCAGCGAGTCCTATGAGCGCTCGCTGGAAGAAGAAGCCCTACTCCAAGAGATCGAAGGCAAGGCCACCTGCCCAGCTTGTGGTCAGCGTATCCAGGAAGATTGGCAGGCATGCCCGCACTGCTTCACCCGTCTAAAGAAACCCTGTGTCCAGTGCCGCCGTATGCTCGAACTGTCCTGGCAGATTTGCCCATACTGTACAGCTCCCCAATCTCAGGCAGCATCGGAACAAATGGCTGGAACTCTCCAGCATGTTCGCCCGAATACGATGCCAGAGCAGAGCCGCTATGTGGCCACGGCGCCCCGCGGCGGTTCGTCGAATCCCCGCGCTGGCGAATCCCTTGAATTTATCGACGGCGATCCATATTGATGCAAACGGGGCATGCCAAGGATGATACATGCCCCGCCCAAATGTTCGATCCTCTGAATAGAGCCTCAAAACTCGACAGCTTCTCCAACCGTGTGAATCTTTAGGAAGTTAGTCTGGCCGCCAATTCCAAATGGAACGCCGGCGATTAGAACCAGGCTGTCACCACGCTGCACCAAATTGGCGTCTTCTGCTGCTTTGACAACGGTCTCAATCATTTCATCGATGGTCTTGAACATCGGGATGAGCAGTGGAATAACACCCCAGACCAGTGCCATTCTCCGGTAAGTCACTTCGTTGGGGGTGACGCACAGAATAGGTGTGCGGGGACGCTCTTTAGCGACTCGGCGGGTGGTGTAGCCGGTGAGTGTTGAAGTGACAATCGCCTTTGAGTTAAGCGCCTCGGCAACCTGGCAGGTCGATTGGCTGATCGCGTCCGAAATAGCCTCACGCCCCTCTGCATTCGGGGTGTAGATTTGCCGAATATCCTTGCGGCGATTCCAGATGCTCTGCTCGGCAATAATGGCAATGCGCGCCATTGTTTCCACGGCATTGACTGGATAACTCCCAGCGGCGGTCTCGTTGCTGAGCATGACTGCGTCTGTGCCATCAAGAATCGCATTATAGACATCGCTGGCCTCGGCACGGGTGGGACGAGGATTATCGACCATGGAATTCAACATCTGGGTCGCAGTGATGACCGGTTTACCGGCATCGTTGCACAGCTTGATGATCCGCTTCTGATGGAAAGGGACTTCTTCGGCAGGGGTTTCGACGCCTAGATCGCCGCGAGCCACCATGATGCCATCAGAGATTTCGATGATGCTCTCGATGTTTTCCAGCGCCTCGTGTTTTTCGATCTTGGCGATGACAGCGACATCACCGCCCAAATGGCGCATCAACCAGCGCAGCTCACGGATGTCTTCCTGCGTGCGGACAAAGGACATCGCCAGATAGTCTGTCTGCTTTTTGAGCGCAAACTCGATGTCGTCGCGGTCTTTTTCGGTGATGGCGGACAGCGACAGCTTGGCTTTAGGCGCGCTAACACCTTTTCGCGAACTCAACAGGCCGCTGACTACCGCTTCACAAACCACCCCACGGGCCGTTGTCTGAACGACGACCATTTCCAGATTGCCATCATCCAGCAAGAGCTGTGTTCCAACCTTAAGGTCTCGAACAAACTCTGGATGAGGTAGGGAAATGATGCCGTTTTCACCAGGGACGTTATCTAAGGTGAAGGTGACTTTATCACCCTGTTTGAGGATAAGCGGCTCGTTTGCCACCTTGCCAATACGGATTTTGGGGCCTTGTATGTCGCACAGGATGGCGACGACTGCGCGTTCCTGTTCGGCGACGCGACGCACCCGGTCAATGTTTTCCCCGTGGGCCGCATGGTCGCCGTGCGAGAAGTTGATCCGAGCAACGTTCATGCCGTTGCGGATCATCTCACGGATCGTCTCTTCATCTTGCGATGCAGGGCCGATTGTGGCAACGATTTTGGTGCGTTTGCCGTTGATTCCATTCTTCACCAAGCTGACGTGTCCTTTCTATGCTAGCGCGCCGCACGCGCTACATCTTGAGATTGGTAAACGTCTTCAGCCCCGGATACACGGCAGCACTGCCCAGGTCTTCCTCGATGCGGAGCAGTTGGTTGAACTTCGCTACGCGGTCAGAGCGGCAGGGTGCGCCGGTTTTAATCTGTCCGGCGTTCATCGCCACCGCAAGATCAGCGATAGTGGTATCTTCGGTTTCGCCGCTGCGATGGCTGACAACGACGGTCCAACCGTGGCGCTGGCTCAACTGACTGGCAGCCATCGCTTCGGTGAGCGTGCCAATCTGGTTGACCTTGCACAGCAAAGAATTCGCCGATTTCTGGCGGATGGCGCGTTCGATGCGCTCGACGTTGGTGACGAGAATATCGTCGCCGACGATCTGAATGCGGTCACCAATGGCGGCGACGAGCTTAGACCAGTTTTCCCAGTCATCTTGCGCTAGGCCATCCTCGAGAGAGATGATCGGATACTTCTCGACCCAGCCCGCATAGAATTCGACCATTTCCTCGCCTGTCAGGGTGCGGCCTTCAATTTCTAGATGATACTTGCCATCTTGGTACAGTTCTGAGGCCGCAGGGTCGAGCGCGATGCGAATCTGTTCGCCTGGAACGTATCCGGCCTTTTCGATAGCTTCCATGATGACATCGAGCGCGGCGACATTCGAGCCAAGGCTGGGCGCGAAGCCCCCCTCATCGCCGACAGTGGTGCTGTGCCCTTTCTTATGCAGGACTTTCTTCAAGGTTTGGTAGATTTCGGCGCACCAGCGCAGAGCTTCACGAAATGAGTCGGCGCCGACCGGCATGATCATGAATTCCTGGAAGTCGGTGCTGTTGGTAGCGTGTTTGCCGCCGTTCATGATATTCATCATCGGAACTGGCAGGATGTGAGCATGGACGCCGCCGAGGTAAGCATAGAGGGGTAGACCAGCACTGGCCGCGCCTGCGTGCGCAACTGCCAGTGAGACGCCCAAGATGGCATTCGCCCCCAATTTGGACTTGTTGTGCGTGCCGTCCAATTCCAACATGATGTCGTCGATGGCTTTCTGCGAGACGAATTGGCCGCGCAGCGCATCGGCGATAGTGGTATTGACCGTCTGGACGGCACGGAGGACGCCTTTGCCGTCGTAACGCTTCTTGTCACCGTCGCGCAGTTCCAGAGCTTCATGATCGCCCGTGGACGCGCCGCTCGGAACGGCCGCGCGGCCTACAGAACCGTCGGCCAGGCGGACTTCGACCTCGATTGTTGGATTGCCACGCGAGTCCAAGATTTCTCGCCCATGAATGTGTTCAATGACAGACATCGATTGTTCTCCTGTCTGATGAAACAATAGCAGTCGCGCCAGGCATTTGGTACGGCTGTGGTAAGCTGTTATGCGAGTTGCGCTCCCAATGATATATCGGATTCGCCGTCTCGTCATGTCAAATCTATGAAAAAACGGCTGATTTCCTTAAAATGCCTATATCGATTGTTTGATCCGAGAAGCGAATGCGTGATGAACTCCAGGCGGCTTGTGTATCTTGACCATTCAGCAACAACACCGGCCGATCCCCGTGTTGTTGCCGCAATGATGCCATATTTCACGGAAGTTTATGGCAATGCCTCTTCATCGCATCGATTTGGGCGGGATGCTGAAGCAGCCATTGAGAATGCCCGCGTGACGATCGCTCATGTCTTGAACTGTTCTCCTGACGAAATCATCTTCACCAGTGGTGGCTCAGAGAGTGACAATCTGGCGATCCGCGGAGTTGTTTGGGATGATCGTCGGCGCAGCCGGGGAGGGCATCTGGTCACGTCGCCGGTTGAACACAGTGCGGTGAGTAAGACCATCGCTCAGCTTCAGGATGAGATTGGACTAGAAGTGTCAGCTTTACCTGTTGATCGCTTTGGGCAGGTGTCGGCGGAAAATATGGCTACTGCGTGCCGCTCTGACACCAGTTTGGTCAGCATTATGTTGGTTAACAACGAGGTCGGAACGGTTGAACCCATTGCTGAACTGGCCGCAGCAGCGCGGCAGCACGGTACGCGCTTCCATACTGACGCCGTGCAGGGGGCGGGGCAGCTCCCGTTGGATGTGCAGGCGCTGGGTGTTGATCTGCTGAGTCTGTCAGCGCACAAGTTCTATGGGCCAAAAGGTGTCGGCATCCTCTATGTTCGCTCTGGTATCGAACTCGTCCCGGCGCAGACCGGTGGCGAGCATGAACGCGGACTCCGTGCAGGGACGCAGGCTACGCCGCTGATCGTCGGTGCAGCCGAGGCGCTGCGGCTGGCCTATGAAGAATTCGATATCCATGTTGCACACTACCGGAAATATCGGGATATGCTTGTTGAGCGCATCCTCGACCGGATTGGCGGCGTTCAATTGACCGGGCATCCTACCGAGCGGCTGCCAGGGCACGCGAGTTTTGTGATTGAGGGCGTGGAGAGCAACACACTGCTCATGCACCTGGATATGCGCGGTGTGGCTGCTAGCAGTGCTTCAGCCTGCAAGACTGGCAACCCGGAACCCTCTGGCGTGTTGATGGCGATGGGTTATTCTGCAGAGGAAGCCAGCGGCAATTTGCGCCTCACTGTTGGACGGCAGACGACTGAGGACGATGTGGACTGTGCTGTTGATGCCCTGGCCGAGTCGGTGGATCGAATTCGGAAGTTAAGTCGAGAGCGGGTGCTGTGAGCAGCAAGGGCAAGCGTGTTGTCGTCGCCATGAGCGGCGGTGTGGATAGTTCGGTGGCGGCTGCTCTATTGGTGGAGCAGGGCTATGATGTCACTGGAATGATGATGCGCCTCTGGTCAGAAGAAACGATGGCAGGTGGGACGCACAATCGCTGCTGTACACCAGACCAGATGGCGGATGCACGGCGCATCGCAGCACGGCTGGGTATCCCTTTTTATGTGCTGGACACGAAAGAAGTATTCCGCAGCACAATTGTGCAGTTCTTCATTGACCAGCACCGGGAAGGTGTGACACCTAATCCCTGCTTAGAGTGCAACCGCCAGATTCGCTTTACCTATCTGCTCCAGAATGCCTTGGCGCTGGACGCTGATTACCTTGCAACAGGCCACTACGCGCGGGTATCACAGGACGAGTCGGGCGAGTTCATCTTGCGCGCTGGGGTGGACGGCCACAAAGATCAAAGTTATGTCCTTAGCGTATTGGGGCAGGAGCAGCTTCGCCATGCTCTGTTCCCTGTAGGCGAGTTCACCAAGTCAGAAGTGCGGCAGATTGCGGAGCGTTTTGGGCTGCCGACCGCCAGCAAGAAAGACAGTCAGGATTTGTGCTTTATTGGTGACAACAACTACCGCCGCTTCTTGAACGATCATGCTCCCGATGTCATGCTGGCTGGTCGCATCGTTCGGCGCGATGGGCGAGTCGTTGGGGAACATACCGGTTTGGTGAATTACACAATCGGGCAGCGCAAAGGGTTATACGTAAACAGTCTCGAACCGCTGTATGTGATCGATATGAAACCGGAAACCAACACGCTGGTGGTTGGGACTGCTGATGAACTGGGCCGCACGACGCTCACTGCTCGGCGAGTCAACTGGGTCAGTGGAAAGACTCCGTTCCAGCCGTTTCGGGCGGAGGTGAAGATTCGCTACAAAGCGGTTCCGGTTCCAGCCTGGATCGAACCGCTGCCGGATAATCGCATGGCAGTCAGATTTGATGTTCCGCTGCGCGATATCACGCCGGGGCAGGGCGTGGTGGTCTATGATGGGGATCGGGTGCTGGGCGGCGGCGTAATTGAGCGCCCTCAATAACCCGCGATCAGGAAGCGAACCTGCGCGCTGAACAACAGCATGATGATCGTTCCCGTAACGATATAAGGGCCATAGGGGAGCGCGGTGAACATGGTATAGCCCTTGCCGAGGAGTTTCTGGGCAATCAGATAGAGAATCGATCCAATGGCACCAAGAAACACAGTGATGAAGAGCGCAAAGATGACCGCTTCCAGTCCCAACACCAGGCCGCTGAACAGCGCCATCATCACATCCCCGTAGCCAAAAGCCACCGTATTGATGTTACGCCCCTGAAGGCGATTCACCAGATAGACATAGAGGATGCCGCCGAGATAAAGGATGAAGAAGGTACCAAATCCCACCGCTCCACCGAGCAGCGCTCTTTCTAGGTTGGGTTCTTTCTGAGTCGGCGTGAGGATCGCGTCCAGAATCGCTAGCAGTGAGGCCGGAATGATCACCGAAAATAGGATCAACTTGTGTTCCAGGTCGATAACCGTAATGAGGACGAAGACCGGCATGTAGGCTAACCAAAACACCAGTTGGAGACTACTGACGTCTGCTTCGCCTCTCTTGACTGCGTAAGTGAGCAGCATTAGGCTGGCTGTGATGATTTCTGTCAGAGGATACCGCCACCCCAAGCGCGAACCACCGGGCGAAATTCGCTTGCCACTCAAGAATGCGCTGGCTCCTAGCCATGCGGCAGCCGGTCGGGGCGAGCCATCCGGATAGCGCGGTAAGCGGGGCCAGCGGTGATGTGGCAGGTCATCTGCCAGCGCGTTCACAACCCCGCCAGCAGCCAATCCGACTAATGTGATGAAGACAATTTCCAGAATCATCCACAGTCCAATTCCTGTTACCGTCCTACCGGTGGAATAACCGGTGCAGGCGGCAGCAGTGATAACGCAATCACCAGGACAAAAACGACCGAAAGAACGATTGCCAGGATCACCGCGTGGGCTTGCGCTGGCGTGAGGTCTTCACCCTCATCTTGATCTTGATCCAGTCGTTTAGGTATGCTGCTAGTCTGAATCTCGACTGGTTTGACCTCACCTGCGCGAATTGACCATGCGCCAATGTCAGGCGATTCTCGGTTACGCAGCCCAATGATCACATAGAGTGCGTCAGGATAATAGGCCTGACGAATATCTGCCTGTGAAGGGATATGGCTGCCTTTTGGGTGAGAATGGTAAAAGGCGATCAGTGATTGGCTCTTCTGTTCAATGTCGCGCAGCGTTTCAACCAGCACTTGGTCGTTGATCCGGTAGCCGCGTTTCGGATCAGCAGCAGCATTAGGCAGCGGGATGATGGTTGTCACCACATCTCCACGCCCAGCAAGCACTCCGCAAGCTTCATCCGGCCAGACTTTCAGGGCATGACGCTGAAGGTCTTGAATCTGCGTCATACTTAGTCGAAGGGGCATGACTCGATTCCAGTCCTATTCTACTGCGGGGCTGCTGCTGGAATCGTGAAGGTTTCGATGCGTCGATCCTGCGGCGGGTTGCGGGTTTCGTAAAAAAGGTCAGTTGTGAGGGTATAGACTCCGGCGGGATCGCTGACATTGCGGATATGGATCGTGAATTCCATGTCATGGTGCATGGTCTCGATCACGTTCAGTTCACTGACAACGCGATCCTGTTCATCATGAGCGACGATGAGCAAGTTGGGGCGTTCGAGGAACGGTGTCACCTGAATGCGAACATGTACGCGAAAACGGTCGGGATACAGACGAATGGTGATGGCCTGGATTCGGACTTCTTCGCGCGGGCGCGGCGCTTGCGCCGAAGGGAAAATAGGAATGTCCATGAGGTGCTGAACCGGATATTTTCAACTATAAATCGGATTGTAAACGGCGCAGCGTGGCCAGCGCAACCTCGATTTGATCTCGCGGCACGAGAAGGTGATCGCGGCTGAACGCACCAAACGGGATGATTGAGACGTTGGCCTGTGCCAGTGTGGTGCTGATTTTTGCCATGAATCCGACTAGCGCAGCATCCAGTTCTAGATCGAAGGTAATCAGCCGGTAGGGTGTGGAACTGACGGATTTTCCCGGAAGTCGCCGCTCGAACTCTTCGACAGCCTCATGGGGGATGACCAGGCTGACCTCATCCTTGTCGGCGATCAAGGCGCAGAAGGCCTCGCCGATTTCGGCGATGATGCTGGCCGCAGCAGTGATTGCCTTTGGCGGCAGCTTGATGAGGGCGTAATCCACCTCATCGGTATATAACACAGCTTGCTTGAGAGCCTGTTCGGCGGTTTGTGACATGTTGAGCCTGTGGGTCATTCATCAAACTGGTAGGTTGCTTCGGCGTAGTAGCGCGCCTGGCGGTTCGCCATTCGAGCTTGTATCCACTCTTGAAGCTGTTCGTTCTTTTCGCGCAGCGAAGTCTGCATATCCCGCAGGCGGTCAAGCGGGTAGTTCAAGCGTAAAGCGCGGCCATGGATGATGTGACGGCTGATTCCGGGTGGGATGTAGGCTTGATGCCGCGCGGCAGCGATGATGTCGGCAGGCTGGTAGGCCGGAAACTCGACAATGGCGATGCCGTCAGGGTGCAGCAGCCAGATGTCTTCTGGTTCTGAAAGGGCCGTGCGATGCAGCGCTGCGTTGCGCTGGTAAAGCTGTACCACTTGGCGCAGCGCAGCATTGCGCTCGGATGTGTTCTGGACAGGGGTATGCACGGCCACAGTGCGTCCAGATCGCAGCATCAGATGCGCCAGCGACCCAGCGCGGGTGCCTTCGCTGATCTGCACCGAAGGAATCTGGCGGAGATGATCCAGGAAGGTGGTTTCGTCCCAATTGCAGACCACATGCCGCCAGGTCGATAACTCGACGTAACCGCTGTCATATGATACAACTTGAACCAGGATGTGAGGATAATGCAGGTGTGAGAAAGCGTAGAATCGGTTCGCTCCGTCTAGGACGACATACTGCGTTGAACCCATCGGACTGACGATAGGGGGGTTAATGACCACGCTTTCCTGGGACAACCGCTCGATCAGCGGCAGCGCCCGCTGCGAGTCATGGTCTTCATGCGGATGCAGCGTCTCCGTCAGGACAATTCGTAGATCTGGAGGTGGAGCGTCCAGTTTTGCCGATAGCATGGTGTCACAACCTGTTGAAACCGCGCCCCAGTAGCTTATCACGAACACTGTTCAGCGACAATTATTGGACTTCACCGAGGGGGTTACATGGGCGTTGCCGAGCAGGGAGCCGCAGCGACCGAGGGACGATGGCTGACCGTAGTCCGCACACTGTGTTTTGTGACTAACGGTCAGGATGTGCTGCTGATGAAACGCGCCCCCCATAAGCGCATCTTCCCAAATCGATACAACGGCGTCGGCGGACATGTCGAACGCCACGAAGACCCGTTGACCAGCGCCCGCAGAGAGATCGAAGAGGAGACAGGCCTCCAAGTCCATTCACTCCAACTGCGAGCGGTCTACAACGTGGATACCAACGAATCCACGGGGATTACCCTGTTTATTTTCACCGCCAAGAGTACGACTCGTGCCGTTCGAGCCAACGAAGAGGGAACGCTGCATTGGATCCCGCGCCAGTCAATCCTTCAGTTTGATCTAGTCGAGGACTTGCCCTTCATACTGCCTCGTATTCTAGAAATGGAGCCTGCTGATCCACCGCTTTTTGTGCATGTGGGTTATGATCGTGATGACTGTATCCAGATGCGCTTCGCATCTGTTGATTGAATAGCATGAATGCGTTCGAACACAAGACCTGGCCCCAGCGGTTCTATTTGCGGCTTCAGGGGATTTCTAATATCGACATTCTAAATGCCGGTGTGCCTGAATCGGGCAGCACCCAAACTGAACTGCTGTTGGACATCGAACAGAGCCTATCCCGATTTCGCGCGGCTGCTTTGGATAACTCTAGATTACAAGTGAACTATAGGGAACTAGTGGACGGTCCCGTTTTTGCTGCTTTCCGACAGAGCATCGTGCGCTTAGCAAATGTTGATCTTAACTCGCTAGTGTCGGATGATGAGCGCAGGGCGTTCTGGATCAACCTATACAATGCCCTGATTGTACATATTGTTGCTGCGTATCGCGTGCAGAAGAGCATTCGACGCCTGCGCGGCGCTTTTGATCGGGCTGTATACCGAGTTGGAGAGCATCTTTTCAGCCCCAATGATATCGAGCATGGTATTTTGCGAGCGAATCGCGGCCATCCCTTGATTCCCGGACCGCAGTTTAGCTCTAACGACCCACGCCGGTTGTTTGTTATCCGCGACTTCGATCCTCGTATCCATTTTGCATTGAACTGCGCTGCCCGCTCCTGCCCATCGATTCGTTGGTATACTTCCGAGCAGCTTAATCGCCAGCTTGATCTGGCCGCGGCCAATTTTGTCAATCATGGCGGCTTGGTTATCGCTGAGCTAGCCAAGACGATCTATATCTCGCGGATTTTCATGTGGTACGCATCCGATTTTGGTGCGCCTCACTTTGGTTTAGGGGATCGGTCTGCGCTCATCAGATCGATCATACAGCATGTACAGCCCGAATCGCGCAAGCAGTGGTTGGTCGATAATTTCAGTTCGCTGCGGGTGCAGTTTAGCAAGTATGATTGGTCGCTTAATGAAACCCACTGAGTCACCTCCTTTCCCACTTGAATCCCATCAATTGGCGCAGCCTAGAAGTTTACTTCGGCGGATAGGGTGTGGGCTGGGATTGGTGATCTGGGCAGTTCTGATTCTATCCCCGTGCGCTTTCATTTTGATCGCTACGCAGCGTGACATCACTATACCCTTGGGCGATATTCCTGGACAGGCGCTCCGTGTCTGGCTGATCGAGGAAGTCAGTGAACGCGGTATTGGTATTTCGACGCCGCTAGTGGTCGGTGATCCTGCATCGGGTAGAGCCTGCGTGGAGGTTCACAGCCGCTTCATCTTATGGATGGGGCAGGGCGAACCCACGACAATCTGCGAATGCTATGCCCGTCAGGGAGAAGTGTGGGAATATTTGTCTGGAACCGCTGGAGTTTGCCGACCATGACAAAGCGGAGAGTGTGAGATGCCATTACTGCAAAATGTAGACCTTGGAACGCTGCTGCTCATCAGCGTAGGTTGCGTTCTGCTCTGTGTGGTTGGGTTAGTGCTCATGTTCGGTTTACAGCTCATCGGCACAACGCTGCACACTTTCGTGGGCTTGTTCCAGGTCTTCGAAAGCGTTCTCAGCGGCGGACCTGTGGCTTGGTGCGGTTGTCTTGTGCTGCTGTTTATTTGCGCTGTTCTTGTGGGTGGAGCGCTGGTTATTGTGACCTGCAACTCCGACCCGAACGCGATGAACTTTTGTACACTGATTCCCCGCTAACCCCGCGTTGTGTCAGGCTGGGCTGGGGGCTGTTCCCATCGAACGGCGGTCGGTACCCGTTTCGTGCTGGGCAGGATCCTCTGCGGAGTTGACAGATGTCGCTGATGACTGGTTGGGATGACGGTGCGTCGGAGATGTCTCAGCTTTCATGATCGACAGGAATTCATCCGCGTCGATGGTCTCAACTTCGAGCAGTCGCTCAGCTAGTCTGTCCACCAGCGCCCGATTCTCCACGATCAGACGCCGCGCTTCGCTGTAGGCCCAATTGACAATGCCGCGCACCTCGCTGTCGATCTGTTCGGCTACCGCCTCGCTGTAGTCGCGCTGTTCGGCGATATCACGACCGAGGAAGACCATCTCCTCTTTCTGACCGAACATCATCGGACCGAGCTTGTCGCTCATGCCGAAGCGGGTCACCATGGCGCGTGCCAGTTTGGTGACGTGTTCAAGGTCACTGGTTGCGCCAGTCGTGATCTCGTTGAAGATGATTTCTTCAGCGGCCCGTCCGGCGAGGGCGACCACGATCTGGTCTTTCAGACGTGACCGCGAGACGAAGTTCATATCCTGTTCCGGTACGAACAAGGTGGAGCCTCCGCTCATCCCACGCGGGATAATCGTCACTTTGCGGATCGGATCGCTGTTCGGCAGCAGATAGCCAACTACCGCATGTCCAGCTTCATGATAAGCCGTAATGCGCTGCTCCTGTGCGCTGATGACACGGCTTTTGCGCTCGGGGCCGAGGAGGATGCGTTCAATCGCTTCCTGGAAATCACGGTCATGAATGGTTTTCTGGTTCTTGCGTGCGGCCAGAATGGCTGCCTCGTTGACCATATTTTCGATGTCTGCGCCGGCGAAACCTGGCGTCACCCGCGCCAGAACACCCAGATCGACATCAGAGGCCAGCGGTTTACCGCGCACGTGCACCCGCATGATGGCTTCGCGCCCTTTCACATCGGGGCGGTCAAGGATCACCCGCCGGTCAAAGCGACCCGGTCGCAGTAGGGCAGGGTCAAGGATGTCAGGCCGGTTGGTTGCCGCCATAACAATCACATTGGTATCAGTATCGAATCCATCCATTTCCACCAGGATTTGGTTGAGTGTTTGCTCGCGCTCATCGTGGCTGCCTCCCAGACCAGCACCGCGCTGCCGGCCAACGGCATCGATCTCATCGATGAAGACGATGCACGGACTGTGGCGCTTGGCTTGGCTGAACAGGTCACGAACACGGCTGGCGCCAACGCCGACGAACATTTCCACAAACTCAGAACCAGAAATACTGAAGAAGGGTACTCCAGCTTCCCCGGCAACAGCTTTTGCCAGAAGTGTCTTGCCTGTGCCTGGACTGCCGACCAGCAGAACGCCTTTAGGAATACGGGCTCCAAGCTGGATGAATTTCTCTGGTTCTTTGAGAAACTCGACTACTTCGGTCAGTTCCTGCTTAGCCTCTTCTGCCCCGGCTACGTCATCGAAAGTCACACTAGGCTTATCGCCGCTGAACATCCGGGCGCGGCTTTTCCCGAAGGCCATCGCCTGATTGTTCGTACCCTGGGCCTGTCGCAGCATGAAAAAAATCAAACCGCCAATCAGGATGATCGGAAGTATAGTGATCAGTGCATTGAAACCTATCAGCGGCCAATTGCTGGGCGTATCGAACCGCCAGTTAATTTTGTTGATTTGATCTGATGTGACCCCAAATTGCAAAAGTTGTTCCTGTGCAGTGGACTCTGGGGCTTTGGTTGTTGCTGCTGTGCTGCGATCCACAAACGTGATATTTAGCTCGTCGCCTTCAACCGCGATTTCAGCGACCTCGCTGCTCTTAATGCGCCGAACCAAGTCGCTGAACTGGATTTCTCTCTGCTGTCCTGTACCGCTGTTTGCCGCAAATAGGACAATCAACAGGATGAATCCAATTACCGCATAAACAACGAAATTTCGGGTACGTGAATTATTCATGGCGTACCTCTGGGAATTCACAAAGGGTTGGTCGATCAGGTTCTTTCATCTGGGAATTCAATTGCCGCAGCTAACAATAGACCATCTTCCGAAATTTCATTATAGCGTACCTTACGGTCGTCTCGATAGAGCATAACCCGATTCGGTTGCCAGGTAGCAGATTATTTCAAAGATTATTCGGAAAGCTAAAGGAGGAAATAGGGCATCCGCTCAATTAGAGCAGGATGCCCTAGAACAATATCTCAGGTCTAGCGCAGCAGATCAGGGATCTGTTCGGGGTTATCAGCAACCTTGACACCTGCCTTCTGGAGCGCCTCGATCTTTTCGGCGGCGGTTCCTTCACCGCCCTCGATGATCGCTCCAGCATGACCCATGCGTGTGCCGGGTGGGGCACTCTTGCCGGCGATAAAAGCTGCGACCGGCTTAGTCATATGAGTCTGGATGAATTCAGCCGCGTCAATTTCCGCCCGTCCCCCAATTTCACCGATCAAGACAACTTTCTCAGTATCAGGGTCATCCTCGAACATCTGCAGTGCATCCACGAAGTTGGTGCCGATCACTGGGTCTCCGCCGATACCGAGGCAGGTCGTTTGACCCATGCCCGCCTGGGTAAGGGCGTATACTACTTCGTACGTGAGTGTTCCACTTTTGGAAACAACGCCAATATTGCCTGGCTTGGCGATATAGCCAGGCATGATGCCGATCTTGCATTGGCCGGGCGTCAGCAGGCCAGGGCAGTTCGGGCCAACCAACCGGCTCTCACTGGCTTGAACCCGCGCATAGACCTTCAGCATGTCTTGAATTGGAATACCTTCGGTAATGCACACAATCAAACGGATGCCGGCATCGACTGCTTCGTAAATCGCGTCAGGGGCAACAGAAGCGGGCGCGTAGATGATGCTGGCATCTGCTCCGGTTGCATCTACCGCTTTGCGAACAGTGTCGAAGACGGGTTTGCCGTGGATCCACTCGCCGCCTTTTCCGGGCGTAACGCCACCGACAACCTGCGTGCCATAGTCAATCATCTGCTTAGTGTGGAAGCTGCCTTCACGCCCGGTAATTCCCTGTACGATCAGGCGAGTATTCTTGTCGGCCAGAATTGCCATTATTTCGCTCCTTGTGCGGCTTCGACGGCTTTCTTGGCCGCTTCAGTCAATGTAGCTGCGCTGCTGAGGTTGCTGAGGCGAGCCGAGTCGATGATTTTCAATCCTTCTTCTGCGTTTGTACCTGCCAATCGAATAATCATGGGAATATCCGTTTTGACTTCATCCAGCGCCTGGAGAATGCCGCGGGCGACTTCGTCGCACCGGGTAATACCGCCAAAGATGTTCAACAGGACTGATTTGACATTCGGGTCAGCCAAGATGATCCGCAGCGCAGCAGCGACTTTGGCGGCTTGAGCACCACCTCCAATGTCGAGGAAATTCGCCGGACCAATCTCGTCACCGCCGTAAAGTTTGGTCATGTCCATCGTAGTCATCGCTAGTCCCGCGCCATTGACCATGCAGCCGATCTGCCCATCAAGCTTCACGTAGCTGATACCCGCTGCGCGCGCTTGGGTTTCTTCCACAGGCTCAGCGTCAGTGTCGCGCATTTCGGCCAGAAGTGGCAGCCGGAAGAGCGCATTGTCATCAATGACCATCTTGCCATCTAGGGCCAGAAGCTCATTCTCTTTGGTAATGACCAGCGGATTAATCTCAGCAAGTACCGCATCACTGGCTACATAGCAGCGATACAGATCGATAGCGATCTTTGAGAATGCTCGCCAGTGTTCGTGAGGCAGGTTGATGCCGCTCGCGAGGGTGCGTGCTTGGAAATCCAGCAAGCCGAGGAACGGATCAATGGCCTCGGTTATGATGGCGTCGGGTTTCTCTCTGGCGACGATCTCGATCTCGATACCACCCTCCGACGAGGCCATAATGACAGGCTTGCCGATGCTGCGGTCATTGACGATCCCCAGGTAGATCTCCGAAGCAATGTCAACAGCAGGATCAACCAATACCTTTCGGACAGTCAATCCCTTGATCTTCATTCCAAGGATCTTTGAAGCCATTTCTTCGGCTTGTTCTGGGCTGTTAACGACTTTCACGCCGCCCGCTTTTCCGCGTCCACCTGCGAGTACCTGCGCTTTGATGACGACATGGCCGCCCAGTTCACGGGCAATGTCATAGGCTTGCTGTCCAGTGGTGGCAATTTTGCCGCGCTTGATAGGAATACCAAACTCGGCAAAACGGAATTTGGTCTGATACTCGTGAAGATTCACAGATGGACCTCCGGCTTCGCTTCGGCAAAAGTGACTGCCGCAGAGTATACACTGCCATCAGATTTATAGACACGGTTGAATTGGCTATGGTAGACTTCATCTCAGTGAACACGGACTGCTCTATAAGCTTCACGTCAAGCGAGTAAGGCTTCATGTCTGTCACCCGTATTGTGTGCATTGAAGATGAACCGGAAATGATCGACCTTATCCGCATGATCCTCTCGCGAGAAGGCTTTGAGGTCATCGGCGCAGCGGGGGGACTCATGGGCTTGCAGATGGTCGAAGACGAGCAGCCGCAGCTCGTTCTGCTTGACTTGATGATGCCTGACTTGGATGGTTGGGAAGTTTACCAGCGGCTTAAATCCAATCCACACACCAGCCACATCCCGGTGATTGTGATTACCGCGCGGGCGCAAAGTATCGACAAAGTATTAGGTCTGCATATTGCCAAGGTGGATGACTATATCACTAAACCTTTCGGCCCTGGTGAGCTTCTTGCCAGTGTGAACCGTGTTCTCTCCAACCCGGTATAGCTTTTTTGTGGCCTTTTGTCGATTGTGATAAGATAAGCGTTTAAGCGTGCAAACGAACTATAAACCTGACACTACCTCGTTGGGAGCCGCCATGAAGAACCGTTTTGCTGTCCCAGGCGCAGTGACGATCTGGTTATTGTTGTTCACTTTGCTGTTGGCTGCGCCGGCAGCCGCTCAGGGACAAAATCTGCTGACGAACCCCGGTTTGGAAGCGCCTTTTACCAATGTAGGTGGCAGTGCATTGGTTCAAGTTGCGCAGGGATGGTCTCCCTGGTTCATTGGAGGCGGTCAGTCAGCCTCTGAGAACGTACAGCCGGAATACTACCCGGCGTCAGATGTGACCAACGGCTTAGGCGTTCCGCGTATTCGCAATGGCACAGAGGCGCAGCAGTACCACACTTTCTTTGCCACACACGATGCTGGACTCTTCCAGCGGGTGACTGGCCTGACACGCGGTGCGCAGCTCCGTTTCTCGGCTTTCGTCTATGTTTGGTCGAGCACCTTTGACGATCCCAACAAGAGCGAAGACCCCGGTGGAGTAGTTGTCCAGGTTGGCTTAGATCCGACTGGCGGTACAAATCCTGAGAGCGCTTCGATTGTTTGGTCTGCTCCTGCAATCCAGTACGACTCTTACAACGAATACAGCGTGACGGCAACGTCTGCCGATACGGCTGTCACCGTATTTGTTCGTTCAACCGTCACGACACCGGTCAAGAACAACAACATCTACGTTGATGATGCCTCGTTAGTGGTTGTAGGGTCGGTTGGTCCCACCGCGACTTTTACTGCAACCGTCCGCCCTCCCACGGCGACACCGACCGCCACCGCCACCTTAACCCAGACTCAAGTTCCCACAGCAACATTTACGCTCACGACTGCACCTGTTGTGCCGAGCGCGACTTTCACGGCAACTTCGACGACGCAGCCCGCTGGGCCGTCCGCGACGCCTACGTTGACGTTCACGCCGAGTGCGACTTTTACCCCCAGTGCGACACCGACGGCTTCTTCTACGCCCACGATCACACCGACCCGCCCGCCGCTGAGCAGTGAGTTCCCCGGCCAGGTGGTTCATGTGGTGCGCGATGGTGATACAGTAGGGCAGTTGGCGACACTCTACGGCAGTACTGTTGAGGCGATCATTACGGCTAACGGCTTGTCTTCCAGTGCTTTTATTCGTGTCGGACAGGCGTTGATTATCCCGGTGCGTCTGGCTCCGCCAGCCACTTCAACACCGACCGCGACTCTGCCGCCGCCTGCTGCAACCGCGACTTCGAGCGTGGCGACACCGATCCCCACTGTGCCTACGCAGACTCCGACGACGACGACCTATATCGTTCAGCCGGGAGATACACTGCTGCGGATCGCGCTGCGCTTCAATACGACAATCGCGGCGATTTCTCAGTTGAATGGAATCACCAATCCGAATGTTATCCGCTATGGGCAGCGGCTGATTATTCCGGTAGGAGGTGGAGTGGTCGTGCCGTCAGAACCGTCTCCGCCGCAGCCGCCGACTGCTGCGCCTCAGCAAACCTATGTCGTGCGCCCCGGTGACACCCTGTTCAGGATTGCGCTGCGTTTCGGTGTCCCGCTCAATCGGCTGATCCAGGCAAACGGCATTACTGATCCGAATCGAGTCTTTGTTGGACAGGTGTTGGTTATCCCGTGAGTGGACAGTGGCGTGTGCTGCGGAATGCGGAATCCGGCAAGATTGTGCTGCCGCGTGTGCGTTGGTGTAGTAGCTTTCTATGCCACCTCCGTGGATTGATGTTTGTGAGCGACTTGCCCCGTGACGAAGGCTTGCTCTTCGTCACGGGCAGCGAGAGCCGCGCCAACAGCACCATCCACATGCTTTTCATGCGGATCAGTATCGGTGTTGTGTGGCTGGATAAGTCTGGCCGTGTAGTCGATAAAGTGCTGGCAAAACCCTGGCGTCTGGCTTACGGGCCGCGCCAGCCTGCCCAGTACTACATTGAAGCCAATACGGACATCCTCGACCGCGTGCAGATCGGGGATGTGCTGCGGTTCGATGAGGTGGTGACTTGATCCATCGTGTTTTGTTTTTTATGCTGCTGGTTGTGGTGGGGGCGGGTGGTTTTTCGACACCCGCCTCTGTTATGAGTCAGGATGTTTCGTCCGGCGTGACCGTGCATGTGGTCCAGCGTGGTGAAAACCTGTATAGAATCGCTCTGCGATACGGTTTGACGGTTGCTGAAATCGCCCAATACAACGGCATTGTAGACCCCACCAATATCCAGGTCGGCCAGCGGCTGCTGATTCCGTTGGCGAATCATGCTGCGCCTCCGCTGCCCACCACTCACGTCGTGCAGCCCGGAGAGACTCTCCGCAGCATCGCGGAACTCTATGGCTTGACCGTAGAGCAGTTGGTGGCGCTGAATACCATTACCAATGCGGATAAAATCTATGTCGGACAGGTGCTCAATCTGGTTCCGGTGCAGCTTGCCGCTGCTCCAGCAGCCGTTCCAATTGAAACATCACCTGTAATGCCGCCTGAGTCGCAGGCACTTATCTACGTGGTTGAGCCAGGGGATACCCTTTTCAAGATTGCGACCCGCTTCGGGCTGACAGTGAACGATCTTGCCACGGCCAATGAGATCAGCGATCCAACCGTCATCTATGCTGGACAGAAGCTGCTGATACCTGGTGTGGAACCGCCCCAGATTGCGGTCGATTTACCCCCCAAGGTGACCAGTTTCACCATGTCACCGCTTATCCTGGTCGAAGGCGAAACAGGCAAATTCCGGCTGACGACGGTTGTACCTATGACCATCACCGGTCAATTTCTTGGGCGCGACGTTCGAGATGCTACTCCCGACGGCGGCCTGACTCATATCATCCTCGTGGGTGTGCCTGTGTTTACTGAGGCCGGCACCTATCCTTTCCAAATTGTGCTGGTCGATTCTTCCAGCCAGCAGATTCCGTTGGATGTCAGTGTCCAAGTGCTGGCGGGTGGCTACGGCAATGAGAACATCACCCTTCTGGCCGGTCGCGATAATTTGCTCGATCCTAGCCTCGATGCTGACGAGAAAGCCTTCATTGAAGGGATTATGAGTGGTTTTACACCGGTTCGCTACTTTGATGGGCCGATGGGGCTGCCTGCTGCGGCCAGCATTACCTCACCATTTGGCCGAAAACGCTCTTATAATGGTGGGCCGCGAACTTTCTTCCATAGTGGAACCGACTTTGCCGGCGCGCCAGGGACACCCGTGATGGCAGCGGCTCCCGGAGTAGTTGTGTTTGCCGGCAGCCTGAATGTCCGTGGCAAGGCAACCATCATCGATCATGGGTGGGGGGTATATACAGGCTACTGGCATCAAACGGAACAACTCGTATCAGTCGGTGACACTGTCACGGTTGGGCAGGTTATCGGCACAATTGGCGCAACCGGGCGCGTGACCGGCCCGCATCTGCATTGGGAAGTCTGGGTCAATGGTGTGCCGGTCAATCCCATGCAGTGGGTCAAGCAATCCTTCTTCTGACGAATTCTACTCAATATGCTCTTTGGTCGCCGTAAACGCCATGCCCCCACCTGGACACCTATTGGACGTATCTTGCATGTTCGTCCGCGTGAAACGGGTGTCGCGCTGACCTGTGAAAATGGTCATGTTGATCTCACTTGGGTGAGTTTGTCCTGCCTACGGCTTCGCTTTCAGCCTCAATCTGAACCGGATTTGCCCCCTGACTCGCACCATGCTTCTCAATCAGCAGTTTCCCCAGCCTTTGAGATGGTAGAGGGGCCACAAGCTCTTGAACTCCGCACGTCGATGCTTCTCTGCCGGGTTGGGAAGCACCCGTTTCGCCTCGATCTAGAAAATCTTGATAACCGCATTCTTTGTATGGATCGGGGGGGCTGTTCTTCAGTGCCAGTGGCCGTGTGCGCCTGTCAATGAATTTGTTCCCGTTTGAAAAGGGGTATGGCCTTCGGTTTCATGGCAGTGCTCCTCTGAATGGTCAGCGGATTGTGTTGGGAGCCGGCCAACAAACCTCACCACCTGGTTCACCGGGACATCTCTACGTTGGTATTCATCCTGTAGGAGCTTATGGGATTCTCTGGAAAACGCCAGGAGATGCCTGGGTCGATGTGGGCATGACACACCCCGAAGACCTCGTTTTTGAAGGTGCTTCCGGCCGGGCAGAATACTATTTGTTTGCGGGACCAGACCTGGTTTCGATGTTTGCAGGTTATCCCAAAACAGCGGCAAAGCCTGAACTGCCTTCACTCTTGAAATTATCGGGTAATGCGCATCCCCAACCAGCGATCAGTTCACGCCGCCAGAACATTGCAGCGAGTGATACACTTGTGCTCCGGCCAGCCTGGCAGTCAATCCAAACCGGCATTGGGGCTGCGATACACGCCAGCCTCTCCCATCATGCCGATTACCACTTCAGGTTTGTAGACTGGGGAAAGTCTGATGATAAAGAACTCGCGGTACGTTGGCTGCAGACCTTCTGTTTGCTTCCTTACGTATTGCTGGAAAAGTGGCCGCTGGCCGATCTTGGTCAGCCCTATGATGCAGTTGTTCGGATGATGCTTCAACTGCGACACCAGTTCATTCCCTATCTCTATTCACTTTTGGCAGTCTGCCGCGAATATGGCTCGCCGCCAATACGTCCGGTCATGCCGGATCAGCTTGATCAGCAAGTCAGCGACAGCTTTCTTTTGGGCGAATCTGTTCTTGTGGCGCCGGTGATGACTGCTCAGCAGGTTCAGCGTCGTCTTTTTCTACCCTCGGGTCTCTGGTACGACTATTGGACCAACGAACCATTCACCGGTGGCCGGATGGTCACCGTGGCAGCTTCTTTAGAACGGCTTCCCCTGTTTGTCCGTTCTGGGGCAGCCCTGCCGCTGCTTCGGGAAGACGGCAGCACAGACTCATCAACCCTTGTATATCGGGTTTATCCTGGTGAGGGGGAGAATCTTATTTATGAAGACGATGGCGAAAGTGACGCCTACCTGGATGGGGAATATCGGTGGGTGTTCGTCGGTTGCGGATGGGATGGTGCTCGCCTCATTGTGAACCGCCGCTTAGCAGGCCGCTATGCTCCAACCCGCAGCCTCGACCGCGTAGAAGTCATCGGCCTGGATTATGAGCCTGAATCCGTTCGAGTTGATCGTCAGGGAGCGCCAGTGTGGTTCTATGACGGTGGCGTACTGGAGATTATCACTGGTGACTTCCAGCGCATTGAAGTGCTGCGCGCAGCCTTGCCCGATGATCGGACCATCGCCAAACGACCTAAATAGGTACGATTCGCAAGCTGATCTTTGGAACACCAGCCAATGCGTTGACAAGCTCTAAACAGGATGCTATTCTTTTTTTCATGTTCGCGCTCATTGCTTCTCGACCCGACTCCATTTCCAACGCATGTTGTTGTATGTGTTGCCGTTTGGATTCTTCCTGGAGTGGGGTAGCCTAGCGACTCGCGCGATAGCTCGCTGCAACCGGTCAATCAGCCGGCTTCCCACTAGGGAGGCCGGCTTTTTATTTGGAGGGAGATGAGGAAATGGGGCAGGCGAATCGGGATCGTCAGGTCGATCACAGTGCGCTGCGGACGAATCAGGCGTTCATTATCGGACTGCTCATTTTGGGTTTTGTCCTAGATGTCCCGGTATTGGTCGTGTTTGTTGCAGCAGTCATGCTGGTTGGCACACTGTTTCCATCAGCCGGGTTGTTTAAGCGTATCTACCAACACATATTGAAGCCGTTGGGACTGGTACACAGCGATGTCAAGCTTGATAACCCTGAACCGCATCTTTTTGCTCAAGGAGTCGGTGGTGGTGCCCTGTTGGTCGCAACTGCGTTGTTCTCATCTGGATCGGCAAATATGGGTTGGCTGCTGAGCGGTGTGGTTGTGGCATTGGCTGCGCTCAACCTGTTCGCGGGTATTTGCGTCGGCTGCCTGATGTACTACCAGTTCAATCGTTTGGGAGTGCCGGGTTTCGTTCATGCCCCTCTGTCAGGTAAGGAGCGGGCATCATGATCGAGCGAGTTCTCATCGTATTTGCGTTGGTCGGAGCGGCTCTTCTGGTCTGGCGGCTTCTCCACCGTTGGTCTTTGGGACGCCTTCAACAGACCGCGCCGCGTGACCCGCTGCTGGCAGGTGTTCGGCATGGGACGCCTGTGATTGTGTACTTTACAGCGCCGTTCTGTGCCCCCTGCCGGACGATCCAAAAGCCAGCCATCGAACGGCTTCAGCAGGAACTCGGTGAGGCTTTGCAAGTCATTCATGTTGATGCCAGCCAAGATGAAGAGGCATCTGCGCGTTGGGGGGTCTTCAGCCTGCCCACAACTGTGATACTGGATCAGCACCATCACGTCCGGCATGTCAACCGAGGGGTTGTCACCCGCGAAAAACTGCACCTTCAGTTGGCCGGGGGCGATTGATCCTGGCCGGATGCGACCATGCCGGCGCTGGCTATGGGTTGCGAGTGTGAGAACTAGCCAGCATCGGCATTTGAATCCCATGCCGGCGTGCAAAATCGATGGCTTCAGGGTAGCCAGCATCAGCGTGCCTGACGACACCCATGCCGGGGTCGGTCGTCAGCACGCGCTCCAACCGCCGCGCGGCTTCCGGTGTTCCATCAGCTACAATCACCTGCCCGGCATGGATGCTGTAGCCAATGCCGACTCCGCCTCCATGATGGATGCTAACCCACGTCGCGCCGCCTACCGCGTTCACCAGCGCATTCAGTAGCGGCCAGTCGGCAATTGCATCTGAGCCATCGCGCATCGCTTCTGTTTCCCGGTTCGGGCTGGCGACTGAGCCGCTGTCCAGATGGTCTCGCCCAATTACAATCGGCGCTCGAACTTCGCCCCGCGCTACCATCTCGTTGAGGCGCAGTCCGGCTTTGGCCCGGTCGCCGTATCCCAACCAGCAGATTCGGGCGGGCAAACCCTGAAATTCTATCTTTTCCCGTGCCATTTGCAGCCAGCGGTTCAAATGCGCATCGTTCGGGAATAATTCCATCACTGCCCGATCCGTCGCATAAATATCTTCCGGATCGCCCGACAGCGCGACCCAACGGAATGGTCCTTTGCCTTCGCAGAACAGGGGACGAATATAGGCAGGTACGAATCCTGGATAATCAAAAGCGCGCTTGACCCCAAAATCAAATGCGCGTTGGCGCAAGTTGTTCCCATAGTCAAACACCACGCTGCCCTTACTCTGCCAAGCCAGCATCACTTCTACCTGCCGCGCCATCGACTCCATCGCCCGCTGTTTGTAGGTCTCAGCATCCTGTTCCCGCAGTCTTTTCGCCTCCTCAAGCGATAGCCCTGCAGGGATATAACCATAAAGCACATCATGCGCCGAAGTCTGGTCGGTAACCACATCAGGAATCACCCCACGGATCAGCAGTTCAGGGAACACCTCTGCAGCGTTGCCTACTAATGCAACCGATTTCGGTGTTCCGCTGCGTACCGCCTCTTCAACCCAAGTCATTGCTTCTTCAATGTTGTCGCTCATCGCGTCCACCTGACGCAGAGCTAAGCGCCGTTCCACGCGCCAGCGGTCTACCTCGACCAACAGCGCCACTCCCTCATTGAGCGTCACCGCCAGCGGTTGAGCGCCTCCCATTTCACCCAACCCAGCGCTTAACACGAATTTTCCTCGCAGTGTGCCCCACCCATGCTGGCGTGCCAATGCCCCGAATGTTTCATATGTCCCTTGCAAGATGCCCTGTGTGCCGATGTAAATCCACGACCCTGCTGTCATCTGGCCGTACATCAGCAGCCCATCGCGCTCCCATCGGTCAAAGTTCTCTTGTGTGGCCCAAGCCGGTACGATGTTGCTGTTGGCGAGCAGCACACGCGGTGCATCGGTATGCGTGCGGAACACAGCCACTGGCTTCCCCGATTGAATCAACAGCGTTTCATCTGGCTCCAGCCGCCGCAGTGTTTCCAGGATCGCCTCAAAAGACTCCCAGTTGCGCGCAGCCTTGCCGCGCCCCCCATACACAATTAGGTGGTCTGGATCGAATGCCACCATCGGGTCGAGATTATTTTGCAGCATCCGGTAAGCGGCTTCGATCAGCCAATTTTTGCACGTGAGGGTTGTGCCGCGCGGCGCGGTGATTTTCCGTGTCATGAGCCTTGCCTCCCTGAAAGAAAAGTGTGGATCACGACAGCGGCCAGCCGGCAGGTGCGCTGGTCGATGTCGTAAGCGGGATTTACTTCGGTAATTTCCAACAGGCGTGAGCGAAACGTCCCGCCTGCGACAGCCGCGATTTCGCAGAGTTCTTCGCCAGTCATGCCGGTTGGATTAGGTGCGCTGACCCCCGGTGCGTCGGCTGCCCGCACCACATCCATATCCAGTCCCCAGAAAACAGCCGCCGCAGGATGTGGGTTTAGAATCGCCTCCAACTGCTCTTGAATGCTGCCACCTGCTCGCAGTGCCTTCAGAGGAATGACATGAGCGCCTTTGTCCAGCAAGTACTGCTCGTAGACAGGGGAGTTGGCGAAGGGTTGGCTGCCGACTTCATAGAAGTCGCTGGGTTCTATCAGACCACCTTCGAGGAGCTGCCGGTAAGGGGTTCCGCTGTTGCAGATTGCATCAGTGCGAACATCGTAGTGTGCATCGATGTTGAAGGCCAACATCTGTCCCGCGGCTTGGGCCAATCCGCTGCAATCCGGGTAGGAACAGTCATTGCCCCCTCCCATTACAATCAGTGTCTTGCCGTCGGCGATCACCCGCGCCACTACTGCCTGGTGGAGGTGATGGGTCTCTTCCAGTGTGGCTTGAATAACAGTGTTGCCCAAATCGAACAGCTCGACATTTTCCACTCCATTGGTGGTCAGTTTATAGAAGCATCGCCGGATTTCGGTTGGCGCCAGCGCCGCTCCGACCCGTCCCCCGTTTCGCCGCACACCCTCATCTTGCGGGCAGCCCAAGATCACAACCTGAGCATTTTCATAGGCCGCTGGGTCCGTCTGGACGATCTCACCTAGCCGAATGTCGTTCACATCGTTGCGATGGTAGAACAGCGCAGTATCAGGCCGCTGGGTCAAGCGGAAGAGATCGTCAAGGCTGAGCATAGCCTACTCTCCCGCTGCCTGCACGACCGCGCCGCTTTTCACCAATGCGTTGGTGGCATTCATATACGGATACAGCACTTGGTCTGCCTCAATGAAGGGAACGTGCTGCCGGATCAGCCGGTAAACAGGCTCAGTCCCCCGACCTAATCGCGCCTCCGGGCTGGTACGCTGCTTTCGAAAATCAACCCCTTGAGCCGCTGCCATCAATTCAATTGCTAAGATGCGCTCTACGTTGTCGAGAACTTGCCGCAGTTTTAGCCCAGCAGTTACGCCCATGCTGACGTGATCTTCAACATTGGCCGACGTAGGAATCGTATCGACGCTGGCCGGATGAGCCAGCACCTTGTTTTCGGAGGCCAGCGCTGCCGCCGTGTATTGCAAGATCATGAAGCCGCTGTTCAGGCCGCCTTGCTGGGTGAGAAACGCTGGTAGCGTTTGCGTATTGGACGCCTCGTCAGTCAGCCGCATGATGCGCCGTTCAGCAATATTGCCGATCTCCGCGACTGCCAGCGCCAGGTAGTCCAGTGCGATAGCCAGCGGCTCACCGTGAAAGTTGCCGCCGGACAGTACACTGATCTGATCCCCGTCGACAAAGATTAAAGGATTGTCCGTCACTGCGTTGAGTTCGATCTCGAACGCCCATCGTGCGTAGGCTATCGCATCCCGTGCCGCACCATGCACCTGTGGGATACACCGCAGGGTATAAGCATCCTGAATGTCGGTTGCTGAAGGTTCGCGTGTGAACTCGCTCCCCTCCAGCAAATGGCGGAGGTAGGTCGCGCAGTCGATTTGTCTAGGGAAGGGGCGCAGTGCATGGATGCGAGCATCGAAAGCCAGCGCCGTTCCGTGCAGCGCTTCCAGGCTCAAGCAGCCCGCGATATCAGCGGTGTGACTGACTCGCTCAGCGCGGACTGTTTCTAGTACACCTAGTGCGCACATGACCGCCGTGCCGTTGGTGAGTGCCAGACCTTCCTTGGCTGCGAGTGTGATCGGCTTCAGTCCAGTTCGCTGGAGTGCTTCGGCACTCGTCATCTGCTGTCCCTGGTAGATAACTTCACCCTCACCGATGATCGGCAGCGCCATATGTGCTAGAGGGGCCAAATCGCCGCTTGCACCCAGCGACCCCTTTTCTGGGATGACCGGATGCAAACCGAGGTTGAGCATGTCCAGTAAGCGCTGAAGTGTGCCCAGCCGGATGCCAGAGTACCCCCGCGCGAGCGTGTTGGCGCGGATGAGCATGATTGCTCGTGTAGTAGGAGTGTCATACGGTGCGCCGACTCCGACGGCATGGCTCATCAGAATATTCCGCTGTAGCTTTTCTACGTCCGCGCGGGAGATCAACCGGTCTTTGAACGCCCCAAAGCCTGTTGTGATGCCGTAGGCAATTTCCCCACGTTCCAGGAGTGTCTGTACGGCTTCGGCACTGCGCTCGATCCGTTCTTGTGCTTCCTGACTCAAGCGGATCTCAGGGCTGCCTGGCTGACCATATGCAGCCGCGACGACCTGTTCCATCGTCAGATGCTCGCCATCTAATGGGATCACTTCCACGCCAAAATCCTTTTTCGGTGCAGTTCTATTCTCCACAAGGCTGCTTTGTATTGTTTGATATGTTGCTCCTGCCTGGCGATACTTTATCGAAATTTTGAACCATCCCGCGCTTGATGACGGTCTCCACCAAATTGTGACCCATTTGGTACATCAAATGGCGGTAATCAGGCGCGTTGAGGATGAGTAAATCGGCCTGTTTGCCTGCTTCAATCGAACCAATTCTGTCACCCATGCCCAGCGCATAGGCGGCATTCAGTGTACAGGCATTCAATGCCTCAGCCGGTCGGAGCTTCTGGTATCGGCAGGCCAGTGCCATGACCAGCGGCATCGAGAAGCACGGCGCTGAACCTGGATTGAGGTCTGTCGCCAGCGCGACCGCCGCACCTGCATCGATCATCCCTCGGATATTCGCGTAGTGCACACTCCCCAGATGGAAGTTCACGGCTGGCAGTACCACGCCGATGGTCTCCGACTCAGCCAATTTCTTGATCTCATCAGCATTGGTCACGTCGAGATGGTCAACTGTGGTTGCTCCGATCTCGACCCCCAGGGTCACGCCTCCGAGACTCTTGAATTCATCAGCATGTAGTTTGGCTCGCATTCCCAATCGGCGACCAGCTTCCAGCACCCGCCGGGACTGTTCCACGGTGAATACCCCGTCCTCACAGAAGATATCGACATAGAAAGGCTTGCCTTCGTGGAGAAAGACCGATTGTTGGAACCACGCCGCGGCTCTTGGCAGCATCTCGCTGACCACCAGATCGACGTAGTCATCCGCCCGTCTAGCATACTCTGGCGGCACGGCGTGTGCTCCTAAGAATGTCGGCACAACCTCGAAATGAGTCGCCAAGATTCCTATCACCGCCAGGAGTTTGAGTTCAGTTTCAGTATCCAGCCCATAACCTGTTTTAATCTCAAATGTTGTGGTGCCAAGCCGCAGCATTGTCTGGAGCCTGGACTGAGCTTCGTGCGCGAGCTGCTCCAACGAAGCTTGGCGGGTTGCCCGCATCGTGCTGAGGATCCCACCGCCCGCGGTTAGGATATCCATATAGCTTGCCCCGCCGATGCGCAGTTCAAACTCGCTAACCCGGTCTCCGCTGTAGACCGCATGGGTATGGGCATCTACAAATCCGGGACACACGACTTTTCCCGTGGCGTCAATCTGGCGATCTGCGCGGAACGCCCTGAGAATGTCCTCGCTTGTCCCAACAGCCGCAATACGCTCACCCTGGATGGCTGCTGCACCGTTTTCGATCAGCCCAACGTCCAGCATCTCCAAGCCGCGTTTTGCTTCCCGCCCTGCGCACGTCACCACTTGTCGCGCGTGGTGGATGATCAAGTCAGCGTTTTCCGGCATTTTTCATCCTGCTCACAGACGATGACGCAGTCGATTGTCACGTCTGTGGTTGCTGATTTCCTTCAAAGATAACCCGGAATTCGGAGACTGTAAACTAATTGGTGTAAATGGCGTGTCAGGTAGAGAATAGAGGAACGAGGAAAGGACACGACCATGAACGAGAACCAGGATA